>NZ_JBXAQA010000005.1:95000-416942 GCF_058806755.1 Sphingopyxis sp. GW821-FHT12F08 | reverse complement strand
ACCCGCGGCGGCCACCCGAACCCAATATCTTCGCCATTTCGACGCCTCGATCGTGCAATCAATGGGTCCTGACCCTAATCTGGATCACTCCAATTCCGCTCGCCACGAGCGGGAAAGGGAATCAGATTTAACGCACGCCGCTCAAGGTGCGCTATCCGCGCTCCGCAATCTCCCCCGACCGGTCGCCCATCAGGTAGCGCGGCCCCGCCCCGCGCTGCGCCGCCTTGTCCTCGCGGTTGTAGAGCCCGCATTTCTTCAACGACAGGCAGCCGCAGCCGATGCACGCGCCGAGCAACTCCTGCGTCCGCTCGAGCGCCGCGATCTGCGCCGCGATGCGCGCCTGCAGTCCGGTGCTGATCCGCGCCCAATCGGCGGCGTTGGGCGTGCGCTCGGCGGGCAGCCGCGCGAGTTCGCCCGCGATCTCCTCGAGGCTCAGCCCCAATTGCTGCGCGATCAGGATGAACGACACGCGCCTTATGTCGGCGCGCAGGAAGCGCCGCTGCCCGCCGCGCGTCCGCAGCGCCGCGACCAGCCCCTTCGCTTCGTAGAAACGGATCGCCGACACCGCGACGCCGGTGCGCGCCGCAAGGTCGCCGATCGCGATGAGGTCGGTCCGGTGCATGACGAGGCCTTTCGAAAAACGCTTGATCTAAACCTCACTTGAGCTTTCATAAGCCGCTGCGTCAACCCGAATCAGAAAGCCGAACCATGACGCACCCCTTCATCGAACATGTGAACCTGACCGTCAGCGACCCCGACCGCACCGCCGGCATCCTGTCGGCGATCTTTGGCTGGCACGAGCGCTGGCGCGGCCCCGCCCGCGACGGCGGGCGCACGATCCACCTCGGCAGCGACGCCGCCTATGTCGCGCTCTACACCGGCCCCGACGGCCAGCATGCCGGCATCGCCTATCCCAAGGGCGAGCCGCTCAACCATCTCGGCGTCCAGGTCGACGACCTCGACACGATCGAGATGCGCGTCAAGGCAGTCGGACTCATCCCCTTCAGCCACGACGATTACGACCCCGGCCGCCGCTTCTATTTCCTCGATCCCGACGGCATCGAATATGAAGTCGTCAGCTATGCCGAGCCGCGCCCGCGCTGAACCGGGCAACGCCCGGGCGTCTGCCGCGTTGTCGCAATATCGAGGGGGAAATCAGGAGTTTCCCCAGGAGCGAGGATATCAGGAAGACCTTCTGGAAGGCGCTCGACGCCAGCCCCTATGTGATGGTCGGCCTGACCGGCGAGCGCGACCATCATATCCCGATGAACGCGCAGCTCGACAGGCAAGCGAACAGCACCCGACATCGAGCGTCAAGCGACGGCGGCGGTCACCGGCAGGAAGGGCATGACCGCCGCCATCGCCCGCGCGACATATTCGTCCTTCTGCCCCACCGGCGCGACATAATGCATCGCCGCCTCGGCATCGGCGAGGGTGCCGAGCCGCGCGATCGTCCAGGCCGCCAGATATTGCGATGCCAGGCACCCGCCCGCGGTCGCGACATTGCCGTGCGCGACGAAGGGCGCGTCGATGACCTCCACCCCGGCCTCGATCACCCACGGCTTCGTCGTCAGATCGGTGCAGGCCGGCAGGTCGCCGATGAAGCCGAGCTTCGCAAGCAACAAGGTACCCGAACATTGCGCGCCGATCAGTTGCCGGCTGTCGTCGAGGACAATCCGCGACAGAAGTGCGGCGTCCTCCGCAATCTCGCGTGTTTTCACGCCGCTGCCGATCAGCACCGCGTCGGCGTCGGCCGCAAACTCGATCGGCTTCTGTCGCTCGACGGTTACACCGTTCATCGATGTGACGCTGGGCGTCGGCGAGGTGATATACGCCGTCCAGCCCTTGGGCTTCATCCGATTGAGGATCGCCGCCGCGACGAACGAATCAAGCTCGTTGAAGCCGTCGAAGGTTAAAACTGCGATTTGCATGACACGCTCACCCGCCGTTGCTGCGGATCCACCCCTCGACCACCGGCGCGATATTCTCGCGCCATTTGCGGCCGTTGAAGATGCCGTAATGGCCGACGGTCTTGGCCATCAGATATTTCTTCTTCTCGGCCGGCAGATTCCTGGTCAGCGTCAGCGCCGCCTTGGTCTGGCCGATCCCCGAAATATCGTCGCGCTCGCCCTCGATCGCCAGGATCGCGATATCCTCGATCGCATTCAGGTCGACCATCTGTCCGCGGTGCAGCATCTCGCCCCTGGGCAGCAGATGGCGCTGGAACACGACGTCGACCGTCTGGAGGTAGAATTCGGCGGTCATGTCGCACACCGCGCGATATTCGTCGTAAAATTCCTTGGTCTTGTCGGCGCTCTCGCCGTCGCCGTCGACCAGATGTTTGAACATCGTCCAATGGCTCATCATATGATTGCCGAGGTTCATCGACATGAAGCCCGCGAGCTGCAGGAAGCCCGGATAGACGCGGCGCCCGGCACCCGGATACCAGGCCGGCACGGTGACGATGACATTTTCCTGGAACCACGCGTGCGGGCGCGTCATCGCATGTTCGTTGACCGCGGTCGGCGCCTTGCGCGTGTCGATCGGCCCGCCCATCATCGTCAGCGTCTTGGGCCGGCATTTATGCTTGTTCGCCGCCATAATCGCCGCGGCGGCGAGGCTCGGCACCGACGGCTGGCACACCGCCAGCATATGCGCGCCGGGCCCGATATGCTCGAGCCACGAGATCAGATAGTCGACATAATCGTCGAGGTCGAACTTGCCCGCCGACAGCGGCGCATTGCGCGCATCGCGCCAGTCGGTGATCCACACGTCATGCCCGGGCAGCATGCGCTCGACCGTGCCGCGCAGCAGCGTCGCATAATGGCCCGACATCGGCGCGACGATCAACAGCTTGGGCGCGCCTTCGCTGCCCTTGTGCTTGAAATGCTTGAGCTGGCCGAACGGCTTGCGCGCCTCGACCTTCTCGCTCACCCGCACCGTTTCGCCATCGACGATCGTTTCATAGAGTTCGAACCCCGGCTTGCCGCGCGGCGCCGCGGCGTGCGCGAACACCTCGAGCGCCGAGGCGAACATCGGGCTGCCGCCGAAATAGCCGAGCGGATTGGCGGGATGCTGGATCACCTGCGCCCCCGCAGTCGCGAGCGCGCTGGCCCCCGCGAGCCAGCTCTTCTGCATTTCAAAGGCGTGATACAGCATATTCCAATGTTCCTTGCGTTGCCCCGGCGGCGCTCTGCGGCGCGCTTGCGTTGGGGGCAGTCTAGGCGCTCAGTCTCATTGTGCAATGCATCAAAGTCGTTGCGAGACGCTTTGAATGCGAATAATCTGCCAGCGTGGCGGATCGTGTCGCCGATGGAGTGAATATGCCGGAGATTGCGGGCAACCGCTGACATCCCCGCAAGGTGTGATGTCCTGAACGCCGCTGGCCCCTTGGCCGGCGCGCCTGTTGCTATGCCATTTTTCCGGACTTTTCTCATGAATATCTCAAAAACCGAACAGCGCGTGCTCCACGCGCTGGCGCAGGGCGGTGCGATTCGCCACCGGCGCGACGACGAAGGCCGCATCGTCGAGGCTCTCTGCTTCACCCGCGAGGGTTTCGTCCTGGCGAACATGAGCCTGCCGCTCTTCCAGCGCCTCCGCCGTCGCGGCTTCATCGGCTCGCTCGGCGGCGCGCCGTACCGCATCACCCAGGCGGGCCTGCGCGCGGTGCGGGCGCAGCTCGACAATCGGTGAGGAGACCGGCGGGTTGACGACTTTGGGGTGGGAACGAGACATAAAAGCCCCTCCTCTTCAGAGGAGGGGCAGAGAGACTTGGTCCGGCGCAGCCGGGCCTTTAGTCGAACGGGGTGGTAGCCGAAGGCTTACGCCTAACCGCGAACACCACCCCGCTGCGACTAACGAACAAGTTCGTAAGTCTCGCAGGCCCCTCCTCTGAAGAGGAGGGGCTGGAGAATGTCCGTTCCCGCCCGAAAGCCGCTCCATAATCCACCCCCACTTCACACCACATGAAGCCAACGCACCACTCTCCATCGTTGAGCGCCGCCTTCGCCGCTGCTAGGGCCGGGGCATGGCGACAAGATCAGACCAGACGGCCACCGCTTCCCCCGACCAGCAGGACAAACGTCCCCGCAAGCTCGGCAGCCTGCGAATGATCTGGCGCTACGCCAGCCGCTATCCGCTGCAACTGCTGATTGCCGCGGTCGCGCTGGGCGTCGCGGCGCTCGCGACGCTGGCGATCCCCTGGCAGTTCAAGGAAATGATCGACAGCGGCTTCGTCGCCGGCGGCGGCGACGTCGCCCCGCATTTCCGCCTCTTTTACCTGATCGTCATCGCGCTGGCGCTCGCCACCGCGCTGCGTTTCTATTTCGTCAGCTGGCTCGGCGAGCGCACCGTTGCCGACATTCGCCAGGCGGTGCAGCAGAATCTGCTGCGCCTCGCCCCCGGTTTCTTCGAAGAAAACCGACCCTCCGAAATCGCGTCGCGCATGACGTCGGACACGACGGTGATCGAACAGGTGGTCGGCACCACCGTCTCGGTCGCGCTGCGCAACACGGTGATGGGGATCGGCGGGATCGTCTATCTCTTCTCGCTCTCGCCCAAACTCACCGGCGGCATCCTGCTCGGCATCCCAGTGATCATCCTGCCGATTGTGCTGCTCGGCCGGCGCCTCCAGAATGTCTCGCGCTCGAGCCAGGACCGCGTCGCCGACATCGGCGCCACCACGTCCGAGCAATTGGGTGCGATGAAGATCGTCCAGGCCTTCGGGCAGGAACGCCGCGAGGCCGAGCGCTTCACGCTGGCGGTCGAGAATAATTTCGCGACCGCGAAGCGCCGCATTCGCCTCCGCGCGATCATGACCGCGATCGTCATCGGGCTGCTGTTCGGCGCGATCACGACCTTGCTGTGGTATGGCGCCGCGGGTGTCGCCGCGGGCACGATCACCGGCGGCACCATCGCCGCCTTCGTGCTCACCGGCGGGCTCGTCGCGGGCGCCTTCGGCGCGCTCACCGAAGTCTATGGCGACCTGCTCCGCGCCGCGGGTGCCGCCGAGCGCCTGTCCGAACTGCTCCATGCCGAACCCAGCATCGCGCCGCCCGCCAACGCGCGCCGCTTCCCCGATCCGCCGCAGGGCACGCTCGAGTTCCGGGGCGTCGAGTTCCGCTATCCGACGCGCCCCGACGCCCCGGCGCTCCACGATTTCAGCCTCGCCATCGCTCCGCGCGAGACCGTCGCGATCGTCGGCCCCTCGGGCGCCGGCAAGTCGACCCTGTTCCAGCTCGCCGAGCGCTTCTACGATCCGCAGGGCGGTTCGATCCTGCTCGACGGCGTGCCGCTGGTCGACGCCGACCCCGCCGACATCCGTGCGCGCATCGCGATGGTGCCGCAGGAAACGGTGATCTTCGCCGCCTCGGCGCGCGACAATTTGCGCTACGGCAATTGGGCCGCGAGTGACGAGGAACTCTGGGAAGCCGCGCGCGCCGCCAATGCCGAGGATTTTCTCGCCAAGCTGCCCGACGGCCTCGACACCTTCATGGGCGAGGGCGGCGCGCGCCTGTCGGGCGGCCAGCGTCAGCGCGTCGCCATCGCGCGCGCGCTGCTCCGCCGCGCACCACTGCTGCTGCTCGACGAAGCCACCTCGGCGCTCGACGCCGAATCCGAGAAGCTGGTGCAGGACGCGCTCGACACGCTGATGCACGACCGCACCACGATCGTCATCGCGCATCGCCTCGCGACCGTCCGCGCCGCCGACCGCATCATCGTGATGGACGAGGGCCGCATCGTCGAAGAGGGCAAGCACGACGCGCTCGTCGCCGCCGACGGCCTTTACGCGCGCCTCGCGCGGCTCCAGTTCCAGGACAATCTCGCCGCCGCCTGACCGGCGCTCATCCCCTCCCTACCCTATGAAGGATGTGACGATGCTCTACCAATTCACCGTGCCTGCCTATGCCAACGGCCTCCGGTCGCTGTCGGCCCAGCTCGACAAGGCGCTCGCCTGGGGCGCCGACAATGGCGTCGGCGAATTGCAGTTTATCGCCGCACGCCTCGCCCCCGACATGTTCCCGCTCGCCTCGCAGGTCCGCTTTTCGTGCCTTCAGGCGATCCAGGCGCCGACCCGCCTCGGCGCGGCGGGCGCTCCGACCTTCGCCGAGGATGCCGCCGACTTCGCGGGCCTGCAGGCGCAGATCGCGGAAACGCTCGCCTGGCTCGATACGGTCGATGCGATGACGATCGATGCCGACCCCGGCCGCGCCGTCGGCTTCGACCTCCCCAACGGCATGGCCTTCGACATGACCGCCGCCACTTACGTGCGCGACTGGGCCCAGCCGCAATTCTACTTCCACCTCGTCGCGGCGTACGGCGTGCTCCGCCACATGGGCGTCCCGCTCGGCAAGGCCGACTATGTCAGCTACATGATGCAATATCTGCGCCCGGGAACGGCGCCTACGGCCTGACGCCGAGCGTTATCGCACAGGCTGTAACGCGCCAACTGCCAATATCGGGCGATTGCTGGCGCAGGCCATTTTCATATTCGCGCAGAGGCGCAGAGACCGCAGAGAGGAAAGACCGTCCTCTCTGCGGTCTCTGCGCCTCTGCGCGCATCAATTTCACCGGATGCAGTTCGGTCGGCTTCGGGCGAAAGGCGAAGCCTCACCCATACAACTTCCGTCACCCCGGGCTTGACCCGGGGTCTGCCTTGTCTTGAAGAAAAAGGCGGATCCCGGATCAGGTCCGGGATGACGAAGTGAACAATTGCAACGGCAGCTCCCCACCCCAAAGCCGACGCCCTAGATCAGCCCGCCATATTGATGGATGCCCGGAAAGGCGAGGCTCGTCCCGCCGTTGCGGCGGATCGCACCGATCGCCTGATCGACGCGCAGATAGCGCGCCCGCGCATCGGGCTCGAACAGGATCGTCGCGGGCTCGGGCCGCTCCGACGCCTCTTTGACCAGCACCCCCAGCTGCGCCAGGTCGATGGCCTCGGCGTTCCAGCGAATGACGTCATCGGTCCCGATCGTGACGCGGTTCTGATCAGCCACCGGGGGACCGCCGTCTATGCCGGGCAGCGTGATATCCACACTGTGCGTCGGCGGCGGGATGGTGATGATGAACATCACCAGCATTACAAGCATCACGTCGATCAGCGGCGTGGTGTTGATGTCGGGATCGCCGCCCGGGTCGGCGCGGAAAATGCTGCGGTGGAAATGGCTGCGTCGGCGCATCGTCTCTCTCCCTCTCGCGGGATGCAGCGCCGGCATCGCTGTCGATCGCAGGCGCCGGCCCCGCACCGCGGACCGGCCCCCTCGCGCCGCTCGCAAGCAGTCGCCGATCCAATTGTTATGGTATAACATAATTCCGGTAGTGCAAATAAAAAGCGCGCCGGCGCGGATTATCCCGCATCCCGCGCGCAAAAAGAAAGGGCGGCACCTTTCGGTACCGCCCCTTTTTTCTCAGTCCGAACCGGACGGGAAATCTTAGTTGCCCGAACCCGGGCCGTACTTGATTTCCACGCGGCGGTTCTGGTCGTTGCGGACGCCATCGGCGGTAGCAACGGCCGGACGGCTTTCGCCGAAGCCTTCGGCGCTGATCGAGCCATCCGAGATACCGCGAGCGGTAAGATAGCTGCGAACGGCGTCGTTGCGACGGTTCGACAGGCCGACGTTGTACGTCGCCGAACCCGAGCGGTCAGCGTGACCGGCGAGCCAGACCTGCGTGCCGGTGCAGCCACGGTTGTAGGCGCTGATGGCGTTGTCCAGCGTCGACGCCGCTTCGGGCGTGATGTTCGACTGATCCCAGTCGAAGTAGACGATGTACGGGCCAGGTGCGCACACGACCGGCGGCGGAGGCGGCGGAGGCGGCGGGGGAGGCGGCGGAGGCGGCGGAGGCGGGGGAGGCGGCGGCGGGGGTGCCACCGGTTCCGCACCACCGAAGTTGTACGTCAGCGTGCCGAGGATCGAGTGCGAACGGAAGCGCGTCGAAACGTCGCGGCCGCGCTGGTCGACCAGGTCGAGGTTGCTCGCGTTGAAGAAGCGATACTTCAGGCCGACGTCCCAGTTGCGGGTCAGCGGCGCGCGAACGCCGGCGATCGCCTGCCAGGCGAAGCCCGTGTCCGAATCGTCGAGCCACGGACCGGCGAAGACCGGAGCGACATCGACGCGCGCCACACCGGCACCGCCGCCGACGAAGCCCTGAAGGCCGTCATCGTCGCCGAAGTCGAGCATCGCGTTGACCATGAAGCTCAGCGCGTTCGAATCGCCGTTCATCGGGAAGTTGCCGGTGATCAGGTTGCCCGAGCCATTGGCCGAGCCCGGAATGCCGGGGGTGTTGATGCGGCCGGCCTTGATGTCGGCCTCGCGATAGCCGACTTCGACTTCAGCGCGGAAACCGCCGAAATCATAACCGACGACGCCTTCGAAGTCGTAGCCGGTCTTGTGGTCGAGCGTAGCTGCATTGTTGAAGGTGCCGATGTCGAGATCCAGGTCTTCGACGATCATGACACCACCCCCAACTCCCACGTACCAGGAGTCGTCGCGCGCCAGGGCCGGCGTCGCAAGGGCGGTGGAGGCCAACGCCACGGCGGCGGCAAGCTTCCTCATAATAGATTCCCCTTTCAATTGAGATTTACGTCTCGCAGACGTCCTACCCTCGCCTTTGGTTCCGCGCAAGCGAACAAATTGCCAATCTGTTGCCAAAATGCCGCACTTGCCGGGCGATAATAGGTAAATTTCGCCCTAAATCAGAAGACCATGGCCCACAAGAGCGAGAATCAGCGCATCGATCGCGGCGCGCGCTTCGGAGTCGACCGTCGCGCCAGCCGCCGGACTCGCGATCGCGGCCGGTTCGACCCAGTCCGCGCCGTCGAATCGCAGCCAAGCTCCGTCGCTTAGCCGCGCGACACGCATCCCCGGACGCGGCGCCACGAAGCGCCAGCCGCCGGCGGTCCACAGCGCGATCGCCCCGTCCTCTCCCGCCCAGGCGCCCGTCGCGCCCGCGCCGACCACCCATCCCTGCCCGGCCACGGGCGTCGCGGGCGGACCGGCCAGCGGCCCCGCCTCGACCGCGGGCTGCACCAGCAGGTCGAGCAGGGCCAGCGCTTCGTTGTGCGTCACCTCCTTCTGCGCCTGCGCCATCGCCAGCAAGGGCAGCGCCAGGCGCGGGGTGCTCGGCAGGTCGGTCATCGGCTAATCCTTTCAATCCAGAGGAAGAACAAGCGGCGGCGACAGCGCAAAATCGCCAACCTGGCGGATCTCGAGGCTGGCCCCCGGCGGCAGCGCGGCGACCTCGGCGGCCGCCAGATGCAGGGCCGGCGCGGTACATTCCCACGGGCCGAGCCCCGGGGTCGCGGGCACCGCCGCCACGCGCCAGGCTTCGCGCCCCTCGCCCAGCGGCAGGTCGACCCCGTCGCGCCAGCCGGGATCGACCCGGCTGCGGCGTATCCAGCCGAGGTGCAGCCCGCCTGCCCCGTCGGGCCCTGCCCGCCCATGCACCGGCGCCAGCGGATGCAGCGCCGCCGCGCCGGACGGCACCGGCACGTCGGTCGTGTCGCTGCCGCTCCGCGCGGCCCATTGCAGCACCGCCGCGCCGCCCTCGGCCCAACCGGCGAGCGCATCGGGCAGCGTCAGCAACGCCGCATCGTCGAGCCACACAAAGGGCGTTCCCGCCGCATGCGCGGCCGCGGTTTCGCTCCCCGCGCGCCCGCGGAGCAGATGCGACAGCCGCCACAGCCCGCTACCCAGCGCCTCGGCCCGGCCGAACTGGACCAGCTCGCCGCCGACCATCGCCCGATTCGCCCCGCCGAGCAGCTGGATGTCGTCGACCGCCACCAAAGTCATCGCCGGATTCTCCAGCGAAACGAGAATCTTGTTCGCGTCGTCGAACAGGGTGGGATCGCCGCCCGCCAGCGGCTCCGCCAGCGTGCCGAGCGCCGCCGCCGGACGGATCGCGCCGACCGGAACGGGTTCCGCGCCGGGCGCCGGGACCAGCCAGCCGTCGGCACCGCGCCACCCGTCGTTGCCCCCCGCCGCCGCGACCAGGATGCGCGGCGCGGTCGCCGCCGACCCGCCGAGGCTCGGCAGGTCGAACAGCCGTACCAGCCCCACGCTGTCGGGCCAGTCGGGTGCGAGCACCGGCACCCCCGGATCGGCCGCGACATCCTCCATCGCGACCGGCTGGTGCCGCCGAAGCTCGACCCGCACCGCGTCGTCCTTCACCGTCCGAGATGCGACGCGCCAGGCGCTCCCGTCGGCCAGCGTCACGACGCCGCCGACGGGCAGCGCCAGCGCCGCCAGGTCGCCCTGCCAGATCCGCGTCTCGCGCCCGTCGGCCGCTGCCGCCGCGATCCGCCGCGCCAGCGCCCGCGCGTCCCCCGCAGGCAGCACCGCAGGCAGGTCGATGCGCTCCTCGCGCCGCCCGCCGCCCGCGACAGCGCTCGTCTGCTGGCCCAGCTGATAATCGCGCTCGGGCTCATAGTGGCGCAGCCGGATCGTGCCCGGCAGCGCCGACAGCGGCGCGCGGCGCGTCTCGGCCAGATCGGTCGGCGACTCCACTCGCCGCGCTTCGCTAAAATGCGCCAGCGCCAGCGGCTCGCCCGCCGCTTCGGCCGGCGCCAGCCGCCAGTCGCCGGGCGCGCTCACCAGCCGCACCCCGTCGACATCGAACAGCGGCGCCAGCGCGTCGCGCACCCGGTCGCCTGACGCCGAATAGCCCGAAAATCCGGTCTGCCCCACGCAGCGCCCCGCCTCGCCGATCAGCGCCTCGCCGATCATCCCGGCGTCGACCGCGACGCCATCGGCCTCGACCTCGAAGGTCAGCGACGGGATGCGATTGCCGAAACTCGCGAGTTCGAGCTCTTCGAACACCGCATAGGCGAGCCCGCGAAAGGCGCTCGCGTCGCCCATCCCCACCGCCGACGCGATCAGCGGGTCGACCGGCTGGTCCTCGCCGCCCGCGTACCAGCGGAACGTACAGCGCTCCTGGAATGTCCCGCTCGTTCCGCGCAGCAGGTTGCCGTCGGCCCAGATGCGCCGGATCGCCCCGATCGGCCGCGACGACAGCGCGACCGCCAGCGACACCGCATAGCTATATTCGGTCGTCGACGGCCGTCCCTTGCCGCCGCCGTGCTTTTCGCGCCGCTCGATCAGGTCGGTCGCCCAGATCACGCTCCCCGCGACGCGCATCGTCCCGAACAGCTTGGGAATCTGCTGGCCATAGGTCGACGCCTGCACCTTCAGGTCGGCCAGCCGCGGCCCCTCGCGCCCCTTGGGCTTGAAGATCTGCGCGTCGATCTGCTGCCCCGCATAGGCCCCGATCGCCGCCCCCACCGGCCCGCCGATCATCCCGCCGACCACCGTCAGCACCAAGGTCGCCATCAGATATGCTCCTGAAACTCAAAGATCCTCCCCATCGCGCAGCGTTGGGGAGGGGGACCGCCGCGAAGCGGTGGTGGAGGGGTCAGCAACGTCGGCGCTATTACCCCTCCGTCAGCGCTTCGCGCTGCCACCTCCCCAATGCTTCGCAATGGGGAGGATCTGGTTTAACCTCCACGTCGCGTGCACATCCTCATCCAGCGGCGCCTCCACCACCCGCCGCAACCCCGCATGCGCATGCACCAGGCTCGCCGACCCGATCAGCCCCAGATGAAATTGCCCCGCCGCAAAGGCGATCAACGCGACATCGCCCACCCGCGCATCCCGGGCCGGCACGAACCCCGCCGCCGCCAGCCCGGCCTCGACCCGCGCGCGCGCCCACCCGCGAAGAGGATAGTCCAACGGCCGCACCAGCCGCGCCCCCGCCGCCGCATAGGCCGCCCACACCAGCCCCACGCAGTCGAGTCCCGTCGCCGGATCGCTCCCCTGCAACCGGAACCGCGTCCCGACCATCGCCCGCGCCGCGGCAAAAGCCCGCGCGCCAAGATCGGCTTCGGACTCACCCACCCGGATAGCGCGTCAGCAGATCATTGCCCGGCAGATGCGCCTCGCCGCGAAAATTCGCCGCATTGGCAAAGCGCGCCCGGCACGTCGCGAGCTGCTTGTCGCACCCCTCGGTCAGCCGCACCCGCGCCGGCAGTGCGGGCAGCACCGGCACCTCGGCGAGCTGCAGCACCGTCCCGTCGTCGGCGATCACCGGCGACGCCAGCCCGCACGCCGCGCCCTCGGTCCACAGCAATTCGCCGAACGCCATGCTCCCCGCCGTCACCGGCGCATCGAGCGTCACCGCCCGCCCGTCGACCGCGACCACGCGCCGCCGATGCGTCAAGGGCGCCAGGTCGATCCGGCACGCGCGGTCGCCCAGCACCGCGCGGCACGACGGCGAGGTCGCGGGGCACGACGGCGCATCGAGCCGCCGCAACACCCCCTGCAATTCGACCGCGAAAGCCGCCCCGCGCCGCTCGACCGCCCCCAGCTCGCCGCGCGCGACGACCAGCGGTGCTGTCTCAGGCGCGCTCCAGTCGGTCACCATCAGCACCAGCTCGGCGCCGTCCCAGCGCCCGGCATCGAGGTCGTCCGCCGCGATCGCCGCGCTCGACACCGCGCCCTCCAGGTCCATCGTCTCGACCTCCAGACTGTCGCTCGTCTCGAGCGCCGATGGCTTCATCCCCGGCGCCGCGCGATAGGGCGTGCCGCCGATCAGCAGGTCGCGGTCGTGCGAGGTCAACCCGACGACCACCCCGTCGCGCCGCGCCAGCCGCCAGCACCAGGCGAGCGTCGCCAGCTCTTCGCGCAGCCAGCCGGGCGCTTCGCTCAGCATCATGTCGAAGCCCCTTGGGGCGCCCGCACCTCGACCAGCGGCACAGACGCCATCTCGCCCGCCAAAAAGGTCGCACGGCTGACCTCCAACCGGTCCTCCGCAAAACGCACCGGCACGTCGAACAGAAATCCTGCGCGTACCGCGATCCCGGCCGCGGGTGCCACGTCGAGCAGCACTTCTCCCTCGTCGGTCACCACGAACGCCGCCGTCTCGACCCCGTCGACCGACACGCGGACGCTGCCCTCTACCGGCAGACGGATCGCCCGCTCCTGCACCGCATCGCCGGCGCCGTAGCGCTTCACCAAAGCGAACTGCCGCCGGCTCCCGTCGCCGACCCCCAGCATCTGGTCGTCCGCCGCCGGCAGCCCGCCGTCCGCCGCCGACCCATGGTCGAACGGATCGCGAAAGCGGAACCCCCGCGCCGCGCCGCGCCGCGCCCGAAAGAAATCGCCCAGCGCGCGCACATCGGCCTCCGACCGCACCCCCGGCCCCGCGTCGTAGCGCATTCGCGCGTCGGCCCATTCACTCGCGCGCTGCTCGTGCCCCGAGGGCGAGCTCACGATCTGCGTCGAAAATTCGGTGATGCTCAGCGCCTCGCGCCCGATCGCCAGCGGGAAATCCACCGCATCATAAGCCTGCACCTCATCCTCCCCGTCGAACCAGATAAACCCGTCGCGCGCGACCTGCGGCAGCGCCCAGACGAACGTGCGCGCCACCCCCGCGCGCACGCTCGCCGCGGCCGCATCGGCGATCGCCGCCCAACGGCCGCGATCCTCCGCCAGCAGCACGAAGCCCGAAAAATAATGCTGTTTCTCAATCGGATAACCCAGCCGCGTCACCATCGCCGCACGCGCCGGCCCGGTCTCGGCGCCGCGCCCGCCGGTCACCCAGTCATAATCCTCGAGCTGCAGCACATCGAACGCCGGCGCCGCCCAGCCGACCGGCACATTCGCGCGCCGCAGCTCGGGCGCCGCGGGGTCGAGCACCGTCGGCAGGAAGACAAGCAAATGGCTGATCAGCCCTCCGGCCCCGGCTTCGTCGCGCGCCGCCGCGACCAGCGCCCCGGTCGAGGTCGCGAGCAACGCGCCCAGCGCATCCAGCATCGCCCGCTGTCCGCCGTCGAGCGCCGCGCGCACGTCGGGGATCGCGACGCTCGCCCCGCCGAGCGCCGCCGTCGTCGCGACATCATAGCCGCAGATCCGCCCGCTCGGATTGATCCACCACCACGGCTCGCCGACCTGGAATTTCACCGGCAGCTCCGCGGCCACCGCAATCCCGACGAACGCCCGCGCGACGAGCTGCAGATAGCCCATCGCGCTCGCATTCGCGGGCGACAGCAAGGTCGACGGCGGCACCCACCCGGTCAGCGCCGGCGCGCCCTCGGCATCGCGCTGCTTCCAGTCGCCCCAGCAATAGTCGTCGAAATATTCGTACGACAAGGACCACATCAGCCCCAGCCCCGCCGCCGCGATCTCGCCCGCCAGCGCCGCATGCCACGCCGCGCACGGCACATTGATCGTCCCGCCGGCAAGGCTCGCGTAAAAGCCTCCGCCCGACGCCTCGAGCCGCATATAATGGCTCATCCCGACATAATGGACGACATCGCCGCGATAGCCGAGCGCCGCGATCTGCCGCACCACCCGCGCCGGGGTCAGATGGTAACAATCGTCATAGCCATTCGTCATCCCCAGGCCGTGCTCGGGCAGCATCGCATCGCCGATCGCCAGCACCGATCCCGACCCCGAACAGGCGATCTCGCTCATCTCGGCCCAGCCTTCGACCGCCGCGCCCAGCACCCCCTCGCTGCCGTCATAGGCCAGCGGCACCAGCGACACGAACATCCGGTCGATATCGCCTGCCCACACCCGGTCGGCCTCGCCGGGCAGCAGATAGCCCCCGTCCAGCGCATCGAAATCGAGCGCGATCACCGCATCTTCGGGCGTCCCCGCGGCATAGTTCCATAGCCGCACATACCAGGCGTGCGCTTCTCCTTCGGCATCTCGCCCCTCGATCGTCAGCGTCGGCCCGTGCAGCGCGTCGAGCGGCTTCACCCCGCCCGACCGCCAGCGAAACGACAATTGGCAATGCCGGAAATCGCGCTTCGTCTCATAAGCGAGCAAAGGATGATCCCAACGATCCTCCGCGGCCCAGATCAGCCCCGCCAGGTCGTGCCTTTGATAGAAGACTGTCTCGACGCGCAGCGCCCGCGGCCCGGTCGTCACCACGCCCGCCATCATCGGCCGCGCAAAATCGACCGTCCAGAAGCGCGGGTCGAAGCGCTTGATCCAGCCCTTCCTCTGATGCGGTTCGGCCGCGACGAGCGCCCAGCCCATCAGTCGGCCTCCACCGCGCGCCGCACCGCACGCGCCAGCTGCCGCCCGGTCTGCGCCAGCCGCGCCGGCTCGCTCCCCGCCTCCCCTCGCACATTCACCGTGATCGCAATATTGCGCACCCCGCCCCCGGCCACCGCCTCGACGCGCCCGCTCGCGGTCGGCACGAACAGCTCGGGTCCGCGCTCGCCGACCCGGTACGCCCGCCCCGCGCTCACCGGCCCGCCCGTCGCCCGCCCCGGCGCGCCGGCAAAGGCTCCCGCGATCGTGGCCGCCAGCTGCAGCAATCCGCCGCCGCCGCCCGACTGTCCACCGCCGCCGAGCGCGGCACCGATCCCGTTCGAAATCGCGGCGCGCGCGATATCGGCCATCACCGACAGCGCCAGCCGCTTCAGATCCTCGAACCCCAGCTTGCCCGTCACGATCGCGCGCGTCAGCGCATGCTCGATCCGCCGCCCCGCCGCGTCGGCGCCGGCGGCCAGCGGCCCCTCCAGCTCGGCGCGCAGCATCGCGACGTCGCGCCGGAACGCACCGGTGTCGGCGCGCACCGTCACCAGCATCTCGTCGATTTCATCGCCCATCGGGAAAAGCCTCCATCATCGCCGCCAGCGCCCCGCGGTCCACCCCGGCGGCCGCCGCGTCGTCCGCCCAGCCCGCCAGCACTGCCGCGGCTTCGGCGGGCGTCGCCGCCCAGAATTCGGCGGGCCGCCATCCCGCCAGCCGCGCCATCAGCCCCGCCAGCCGTACCGCGCCCGGCCCGAACGCGCCGCTCATCGTCCCTGCAATATCTGCCCGAGCAGCACGCGCAGCGCCGGCGTCACCGCCGCCAGCCCCGCCGCGACCACCGCGTCGCCCACCGCCTCGCGCGTCAGCCCCTCGGGCCGGTCCCGCACGCAATGCCAGAACAAGGCCGCCAGCTCGCCCAGCCCCAGCCGCCCGTCGGCAGCGCGCTCGACCAGCGCGAACAGCGGCCCCAGCTCGCCCTCCGCCGCGACCAATGCTGCAAAGCTCGGCCGCAGCACGAACGTCTCGCCCGCGACGCGCAGCTCGGCCTCGCCGCGCAGCAAATTCGCACCAGAATCGGTGGGCGCGCTCACAGGCTCACCACCGCGCCGCTGCTCTCGAGGTTCAGCGTATATTGCCGCTCGCCGTTATAATCGCCGGCATAGTCGAGTCGCGTGACCAGGAACCGCCCCTGCATCCGCTCGCCGCTCTCGAAACTCAGCTCATAGGCGTCGATCGCCCCCGACAGGGCATGGCCGCGCAGCCGCGCCTCGGCATCGGAACCGGTGAAAATCCCCGCCGCGCTCACCGCTACCGATCGCACCCCCGCGCCCGACAACAGCTCGCGCCAGCCGCCCGAATCCTTGGTCGTGACGTTCACCGCCTCGCCGTTCACCGACAGCTGCGTCGTGCGCAGACCCGCCACCGTGGCATAGGCCGGCGGCACCGCGCCGTCGCCGATCTTGAGCAGAAAAGCGCTCCCATTTTCGATTGCCATCGTCTATTCTCCTTGCCTCACAAGAACATCCGCAAACGGGGAGTCGCAGGATGCTGATTACATCGATACTCTTGGCCGTCATGGCGCCCGCTTCGACCGCGAATGTCGACACGACGCGCGCCGCCTTCACCAAATGCCTGCGCACCGACATGAAGAAGTCGCTCGAGGCGAAGATGGGCGAGGCCGAATATGAAATGGCGCTGAAATCGAACTGCTCGGAGGAACGCGACGCCTTCCGCGCCGCGGTCATCGCCTTCGGCCGCGCCGCCGGCGACAGCGAAAAGAACGCCGCCCAGGACGCCGACATGCAGATCGAGGATTATCACGCGAACTTCACCGACAAGTTCAAGGATTACAGCGCGACCAACACCCTGCCGGGCGAGTGATTTTGCTGCGCTAAGGCTGCAGCAAAAGGTGCAGCAAAAACCCACTTCACCCCTCCTCTTCAGAGGAGGGGCAGAGAGACTTGGTCCGGCGCAGCCGGGCCTTTAGTCGAACGGGGTGGTGGCCGAAGGCTTACGCCCAGCCGCGAACACCACCCCGCTGCGACTAACGAACAAGTTCGTAAGTCTCGCAGGCCCCTCCTCTGAAGAGGAGGGGCTTAAAGGCGCAAACACCGGCACCGCACCACAATCTCGTGCCGCCACCCGCCATCCTTGCCGAACGCAAAGCGCGTCCGCACCACCCGCGCGCCCACGATCCGCCACCCGCCCGCGTCGCCCCGCAGCCCCGGCACCAGCGCCGCGATCCGGCCCGCCGCTTCGTCGCCCGCCGCTTCGCCGACCCCGGCCAGCGCCAGCATCACCCGCACCTCGCGCCCGGGCGCGTCTTTCGTTCCCCAGTCGCTGCCCTCGGTGCCGCCGATACTGGCATAGGGCGCGCTCGCCCGCGCCGGCACGCCGTCGAACACCCCGTGCACCAGCTCTGCCAGCGCCGCATCACCCGCGAGGACCGCCAGCGCCCGCGCGCGCACCACCGCCTCGGCGCCGCTCATCGCCCCAGCCCCATGCGCCGCCACGGCTGCCACAGCGCCGCGACGATCGCCGGCGGCGCGCGCCCAAATTCGTTACGCGCTTCGCTGCGTCCCTCGTGCAAATGCTGGATCATCCGCGCCAGCCCCTGGCGGATCGCCTCGGGCACGCCATTGGCCTCGCTCGCCAGCCCGGCGCGATAGGTCACGCGAATGTGCGTCGCCTCACCCGCCGCTTCGACCTGCAGCCGCGCCGCGCCGTCGCGATCGATCTCGTGCCGCCAGGCGTCGGCCGCCAGCAGCGTCGCATCGCCGCCAGCCAGCCCCGCCACCGCCTCGACCGCGACCACCGGCCTTTTGACCAGCCTTATCCAGCCCGCCGCGACGGGCATCTCCTCGGTCACCGCCCGCACAATCAGCATCTGCCCGGTAAAGGCCTCGCACAGATCGGCGGCGCTGCGGATCAGCCCCGCGACCACCGCATCGTCGTGCCCCGCGCCCAGCCGCAGCCATGCCTTCGCTTCGGCGACCCCCACCGGCGCCGCACCCATCTCGATCCCGGTGATCATCAGCGTTCCTCCACCCGCAGCATGATCGAACGCTCGTCGATCTGCCCGTCGCTCAGCACCACCCGGTTGGTGACGCGATAGATACCGCCCGCGGCGCCGCCCGCGATCGTCGCCGCGCAGCGCAGCAGGTCGTGGCTCTCGCCTGCCACCGCCACCCCGCCCGCGACCGCGGGCTCGACCGCCCAGCTCGCCGCCTCGATCGTCTGCCCGTCCAGATAGGCGTCGCCCCAGTCAAACGCATAATCGATCCGCGCCCCCGGATCCTTGATCAGCAACATCTTCTTTCTCCCGCCCGAGTTACGCCCTCCCCTTCAGGGGAGGGCAGCGAGACTTGGGAACTTGTTCCCTAGTCGCAGCGGGTGGGGTCCATCGGCCTTGCGCAAGGCCGCTGTCCCCCACCCCAACCCCTCCCCTGAAGGGGAGGGGCTTGTTCACACCTTCCGCACCACCACCCGCCGCTCATGCGCCTGCATCCCCGCACCGCCCCCGCGACCTTCTCCGCGCGCCGCGCGCAATCGCGGCCCGGTCCACTCGCCCGCCAGATCGCGCACCCCGGCATCGCCGATCGCCGCGCCCGACAGCGCTCTGCCGCCCATCATGCCCCCACCCCCGCCGCCAGCCCGGCGAGCAGGAACAGCGCCAGCTGGTCGCTGCGCACCCCGAACCGGTCGTGCCAGTCGCCGCCCGCGTCCTGCCAGCGGTCGAAACAGAGGAAGGCATAGGGCGTGTGCCCCGGCGCGCCGCCGGCGCCGATCGGGTCGACCAGCCCCTCGTCGGCCATCACCGCCCACACCGCCTGCGCGCGCACCCCGAAATGCCGCCGTGCGGCATCGACGCCCTTCGCCGCGATCGCATCCTCCCACCGGAAAAAGCCCAGCTCGCTCACGATCCGCTGCGCCGCGCGCAGCTCGGCCTCGCTCGCGCCGCCCTGCCACCTCTTCTCGCGCGCATCCGACGTGTTGATCGCCCCCGTCGCGGCATAGACCGTCGACCAGCGAAAACCGCTCAGCCCCAGCGTCTGGGCGTTGTCGGCACCGGGGCGAAAGCGCCCCGCGCTGTCGAGCACCGCCGCCTTGTCGAGCAGGCCCGCGTTCGATACGCTGAATTTCAGGTCGGTCTGCCCGCCGTGCCCTGCCGGCATCGTCGCCGCGATCTGCGCGCGCACCCCCGCGCCGCTCACCGACGCGTCGGCGCAGCGAAAGTTGAGCGCGGCAAAGGGTGCATTCGCCGTCCACCCCGCCGTCCCCGCCTGCGTATCGGCGATCTCGACGACCACCGGCGCACTGCCGTCGACCGCCGAGCTGCCCTTGACCACCAGCCGCTGCGCCGGCGCCTCCTCGCCGACGCCCAGATTGCCCGCGCACACGAACCCGCCGCCGCTCCGCTGATGCACCAGCGCGCTCGCCGGCACATTCACCCATCCGCTGCCGCGCCGCACCGTCACGCTATCCGCCACCTCGACCGCGCTCGCCGCCGAATGGCCGGTCGAGACCGGCTGCTTGCCCGCGATCGCGTCGTCATGCGCGGCGATCGCCGCCTGCGCCGCCGCGATGGCGATGCCCTGCGCGGTCACCGTCGTGCCGAGCGCCGACAGCCCCGCCGCATTGGCAGCAACCCCGGCGGCCGCGCCCGCCAGCGCCGTATCGGCGGCGGAGAACCACCCCGCCCCCGCGGTCAGCGCGACGGTCTTGATCCCCGCCGCAAAGCCGACCGCCGCGCCGCCGTTCGACGAGGCCGCGACGATATCGCGCACCAGTCGCCCCTCGGCGTCGAGATGCCCGGTCCCGGTCTCCCACTCGCCAGCGTGCGTCACGCCGGCGACCGAATAATGAAAACTCGCCCCCTCGGGCACCACGGCCGCAAAGCCCCGATGCCCCGGCAAGGCACCATCCAGCGCCAGCGCGCCGCTCCCCGTCCCGGTGCACCGCTCGCGCACCAGGTCGGCAAAAAACAGGCTCGGCATGATCGGCCGTCCTTTCGTTTCATGATGATGAAGAATGGCCGCATCCAAGCGGCGTTTATGTAGTTTACAAACCCATGCCTTAGCCGGTGAGGGAACGAACGGCGGCAATCAGCCCCGCAACGAATGATCCGGCAACAAAGGCGGTAAGCAGCCAGTATTCCACGGCCTTACCGCGTTCTCTCCAATCTGGTTCGCGACTCATACCGAGACGGTGAACGCCCGATGTTTTTTAGGAAAGCGCTATTTTCGCCCGAAAATGGTAGCCAGAATGATCGCGGGGATATGCACGAACACGGTCATCAAGAACCAGCCGATTACCAAAAACGGCGCGTAGAGGATGAACGCAAACAGCCCCGATGGACTGTCCCAATCAATCTCCCGCTTCACGCTTTTTCTCGACCGGCTTGTGCTTCACCAACTTCCCGAGGCGCTCGTCGAAGCGCTTGGGGTCGTCGTCGGTGCCTAGCTCGCGCGCAGCTTCCTTGAACTTGTCGAGCTGATTATTCTGTTGGGATGCTGTCATCTACGGTCTCATCATCTATGTAATCGAACTCGGCGAACCTCTCTTCCTCAGAGGCGAAATCTATATCTGCGCCCGGAGCAAGGGCTAGCTTAAGGGACATTGCGTTTGCGTTAGTCGCGTTGCGACCCACCATGTAACAGTAGAGGGCAGTCGGCCAAACACTTATCGACCTCCCGTCAATTTCCTTTAGCTCCCGTATCGTCTTGGTAGTAAAGAACCCGGCCTCAATGGATGGGTGCCTCCTTATTAAATATTCTAAATTCGACAGATGCTTAAATGGCCTACCTTTGTATTGATCCGACCATTTTACTTCGCCAACCCATACGGGCTTATTTATGCCCATGTCTAAGCACACAACATCGACTTCCCCAGTCCGCCAGCGAGCGTAGCGCAGATTGCTTGCCCCGTGAGAATGTTGCCACTGAGAGAACACCGCCGACTCAGCAAGATGCCCGATGCGCTCCGTGTCCTCTGGCTTGACCGGGCTAAATAGCGCCGCGCGCATTGAGGGGTTGCTTAAGTAAATTTTGAAATTTCGCTCCCTCTGCATAGTTTTGCAGGAGTCATTTGTCGTCGACACCTTGATGATCAGAAAAGCGCTTTCAAGATACTCGATATATTTTTTGATTGTTGCTTTTGTTATCCCCGAACTTTGTGAAATTTTCTCATAGCTGGCTTCATTCCCCGAGTTATAAGCCAAGAACATGAAAAGCTTATTCATCTCTTGAATATCATCGATGCCGTATAGGCTTGGTAAATCCTTTAAAAGAACCTTCTCTATGATATCAATTCTGATGAACTGCTCTGGATTGTCCCTTATGTCTGCATTAAATACCGCTTCTGGGTATCCACCAAAATTTAGGTAATTAATAAAAAGATCATTCAGTTTCTCAATATTATCACATGTCGCTATACGATTTTCATCCATCTTGACCAAGCTTTGATGACCCAAGAAATCGACGAACTCGGAAAATGTCAAAGGTGGCAGCATGAAATCTGAAAAACGGCCCGCCCCTGACTCTCTGCTTTGTAGAGATAGGGCCGCTGCGGCCGATCCAGATGCGATGAACTTCACGTTCGGGTAGCTATCAACCAAATCCTTTAGATGGGTCTGCCAATCCTTCAGATATTGGACCTCATCAAACGCAACCAGACATTGCCCTCCGGTTTTTGCGGCTGGCAGAAGCTGTAAAAATGATTCGAGCGACAACGCAGAATACAATGGCGTGTCGATGCTCGCATATAGAACATTTTCTGGTGGCAATCCGTCTTCGATAGCAGTCTGGATCACCTGCTTAATCATCACCGTTTTCCCGACCCGCCTGGGTCCCAGCAAGATTGCGGCACGCCGAACGTTAAAGTTTAGCGCCAGACGTTTAAACGCGTCAAAATACACTCGCTTTGGGAGGTTCGCTTCCGAAAACCCAGCAGCGCCGGGCACGGTCCACCAAGGGTTGTCCCGCTGCAGCCGTTCGCTGACATCAGATATGGAAATGTTCTGCATAGGTTCGTTGTTGCATAATAAGAATTTTCCACAACCTTAATGTGCTTAATCCGATTAAGCGTCTGAATTATAGTGATAAAAACTTGCACTTTAGTAAGTTTAAACGCCCCCGCGTCGCTTAGGCGTGCGAGTCAATCCGCCGATAGGTGAGGCGTTTCCCGACGATCCCGCGGGCGGCTGCAACGGCGCGACCGCGGTCATCAATGCCGTTGGCCTGACGGGTGTTATAGCGGAACTCGAACTCGGCGAGATAGCGGTGCAAGTGCTGCTCGCCACAGTGCTGATAGACACCGCGCATGCCACGCTTGAAGATGGAGAACGCGCCTTCCACGGTGTTCGTGTGGATGGTGCGATCCTTGTAATCGACGTACTGGCGGGCGCCGTGGAGCGTCGTGCCATGCTCAGCGAACTCGCGGCCGATCTTCTTGTACATCTTCGCTTCGTCCGTCATCAAACGGGCTTCGCGGGCGATGTTGCCGAGGACGATCGGATGCACCTCGTCGGCGCGGAACTTGTCGAACGTGAACGAGCGCATGGTGCCGCTCTCGCGGTCAACCAGCGCCAACACACCGAACTTGTGGGCCGTGCCAGCCTTCGCGCCGCGACGGCCTTCCTTGACGCCGAAATAGGTCTCATCAACCTCGACGGCGCCGCCGCCCGAACCGAACGGGGTAGCCAGATCGCCCGAGCGCATGGCTTCGCGGATACGGTGGGCCAGGAACCAAGCGGTCTTGTATTGGACCTCAACGATACGGCCAAGATGGTGGGCCGAAATGCCCTTCTTGCTCGACGCGATCAGGTGCACCGCCTGTAGCATCTTGTGGAGCGGCATGCGGGCATGCTCGAACACGGTGCCGACCTTGACGGTGAACTGTTTGCGGCACTCGCCGCACTTCTTGAGGCCGTAGCGCACCGCGCCCTCGGGGCTTTTCAGGGTCGGCTTGCCGCGAACGCCCGACAGGTCATAGACGCGGCCACCGATGACACCACAGTGCGGGCACACAACTCCATCCGCCCAGACAATGCTCTCCAGATGCTCGAAAGCCTTAGCTTCGTCGTGGAAGTAGGGGGAAGAGAGAACCGACATGGTGATATGCTCCGTTGATGAGCATTCTCTAGCCTGTCAGCGTGGGTTTGTAAAGTACATAATCGCCATCTATGTGCCAGATCAGCGTTACGATGTCAAGACGTTTTACCTATTTGGTTATTATCTCAGTCAGCGGAACGTGTCGATCAGCTCGGTGTCCGACCGCCAGTGTCTGTTGTAATGGCGAAGCCGCTCCCAGAAGGCGGCCGCGGCGCCGATCGCGTAGATGAACGCCGCCCAGCCGAAATTGCCTGAATTATAGCCGTAGAGCCCCGTTCCGATCACCCAGGCGGTCAGCACCGTGGCGATCGCCCGCTTGTGCGGCTCGAGCGATTTGAACGCGAATGCGCTGACGATGATCGACAGCAGCAGCATCGCCAAAATGCCGCCGACCACGCCTCCGATCAATAGTGCCATATATTCCTCCCCGTGCCCCCTAACCGCCCGACAGGCCGACGCCGCGATTGTCTTCGACCTCCGGCACCGGCGCCTTCCTCGCCGGCTTGCGCTTCGCCGCCGGCTTGCCGCTCCGCTTTTTTTCGTCCTTCGTGGTCTTGTCCGCGCGCGCTTTGTCGTCCCTGTCGGTGCCCATCCCTGTTCCTTTTCGCGACGAACGGTGCCGCCGTCGCCCACGGACTTTGTGCAACGCCTCCGCCCTTACCGCCAGCGCAAAGCGATGAATCACCCCGCATCGTGAAAGATCACCCCCAGGACGCGCCTTTGCCCCGAGCGCACTTCGCTCACCCCGTGGCGCATCGTCACGCGGTAATCGCCGCGCGATCCGCGCACCGGCCGCGCATTGACCGCGAACAGCACCGCATCGCCCTTGGCCAGCGGCAGCACCGCCGCGCGCGACTGCATGCGCGGACGCTGCTCGGTCAGCACGAACTCGCCGCCCGTAAAATCCGTTCCCGGCGCCGACAGCAGCACCGCGGCCTGCAGCGGAAAGACATGCTCGCCATACAGGTCCTGGTGCAGGCAATTATAGTCGCCCGGCCCGTAATGCAGCAGCAGCGGCGTCGGCCGCCCCTGCCCCGCCGCATGGCAGCGCGCGAGGAATTCGGCATGCTCATCGGGGAAGCGCACCGCCATCCCCATCCGCTGGTGCCAGCGATTGGCAAGCGGCGCGAGCCGTGGATAAAGCCCGGTCCGCAGCACCGCGACCGGTTCCGGCAACGGATAGGCGAAATAGCGATACTCCCCGCGCCCGAAGCCGTGCCGCGCCATCACCACCCGGCTGCGAAACCCCGCCTCCGCATCGTAGCGCGCCGCGACCGCCTCGCATTCGCCCGCATCGAGCAGCCCCGGCAACACCGCCCAGCCCCCGGCATCGAGCGCCGCGGCGGCGGCGCCCCAGTCGAGCGCGGCGATGCGCGCTTCGAGGTCGGCGGAATCGGAGGGGGCGATGGTGTCGATGGCCTGGATCATGCGCTGATCCTGCCGCAGGGACGGCCGCTCCGCGCCCCGTTTCTTGCGCCCAAATCCCCGTGAGCAAGCCCACTTCCGAACGGGAGCGGACATGAGGATCCTCCCCGGAACGGGGAGGGGGACCACCCGAAGGGTGGTGGAGGGGCACAGGAGGTTCGCGCAGCGCTGGACCGCGAAGCCCCTCATTTCCGGCAACGTAACCGTAGTGCGCCGCCTTACCGGCTAGGCAACCCGCCTGTACCCCCTCCACCAGCTTCGCTGGTCCCCCTCCCCGTTCCGGGGAGGACCGGCGATGGCCGTTCCCACCCTTGACCGCGACAACCCCACCCCATTGACCGCCGCCCGCGAAAGTTCCAAACCGCTCGCCTCCAGCAAAAAGGGGCAAGGATTTCATGCACAAACTGGCATTCTTCGGCGCGAGCCTGCTCGCCTTCGCCGCGCCGCACGCCGCCGCGCAGGACGCGCCGCCCGCCCCCGCTCCGGCCGCTGCACCCGCGTCCGCTGCCGCGCCCACCTCAGCCTCGGCGGTCGGCAGCGCGCGCACCGCGCCCGAGCGCCGCTTCACCGGCGCCGACCTGTTCGACCTGTCGATCGCCGCCGATCCGCAAATCAGCCCCGACGGCCGCCACATCGCCTATGTCCGCCGCTCGAACGACATCATGACCGACCGCGCGGTCAGCGCGATCTGGCTGATCGACACCGCAACGGGCGAAGAAACCCCGCTCGCGGGCCGCAGCGGCGGCGCCTTTTCGCCGCGCTGGTCGCCCGATGGCAAGCGCCTTGCCTTCGCCTCGGCCGAGGGCGGCAGCGCGCAGCTCTGGGTCCACTGGCTCGCCGGCGGCGAGGCGGTGCGGCTGACCGGGTTGCCGACCAGCCCGTCGAGCCTCGCCTGGTCGCCCGACGGCAAGTCGATCGCCTATACCATGCTCGTCAAGGACGAGGGGCCGAAGTTCGGCAAGGCGCCCGCGAACAAGCCCGAGGGCGCCAAATGGGCCGAGCCGCTCGAGGTCCACGACCTGCTCGCCTGGCGCGGCGACGGCGAGGGCATCATCGAACCGGGCTTCGAGAAGATCTTCATCGTCCCCGCGACCGGTGGCTCGCCGCGCCAGCTGACCTTCGGCCCCTATCACGACGGCGGGCCGCTCAGCTGGTCGCGCGACGGCCGCACGCTCTATTTCGGCGCCAACCGCAAACCCGACTGGGAGAATGACCCGGTCGAGAGCGAGATCCACGCGCTCGACGTCGCCAGCGGGCGGGTGACCGCGCTCACCGAGCGCAACGGCCCCGACGCCAATCCGATCGTCGCGCCCGACGGCCGGCTGGTCGCGTATCTCGGCTTCGACGACAAGCTCCGCGCCTACGAGAACACCCAGCTCTACGTCATGAACCCCGATGGTTCAGGCCGCCGCAGCCTGACAGCCAACTGGGACTATGGCATCGACGCGATCGACTGGGCCGAGGGCGGCCGCGCGCTCTATGCGCAGTACGACGATCACGGGGAAACGAAAGTGGCGCGCATCGGCCTCGACGGCTCGATCCGCACCGTCGCGACCGGCCTCTCGGGCGGCGGGCTCGACCGCCCCTATACCGGCGGCAGCTTCACCGTCTCGAACGCCGGCGCGATCGCCTTCACCGGCGGCAGTGCGACGCGCCCCGCCGAGGTCCAGCTGGCGAACGGCGGCAAGACGCGCATGCTCACCGACCTTAATCGCTCCCTCCGCGAAGTGAAGGCGTTCGGCGAGGTCCGCAAGATCAGTGTCGGGTCCAGCCACGACGGCAAGCAGATCGAGGGCTGGCTCACCCTGCCGCCGGGCTATGTCGAGGGCACGAAAGTGCCGCTCATCCTCGAAATCCACGGCGGTCCCTTCGCCGCTTATGGCCCGCATTTCTCGACCGATAACCAGCTCTACGCCGCCGCGGGCTATGCCGTGCTCTCGGCCAACCCGCGCGGCTCGACCAGCTACGGCGCCGCCTTCGCGAACGAGATCGACAAGGCCTATCCGGGCAATGATTATGTCGACCTGATCAGCATCGTCGACCACGCAATCGCGCTCGGCATCGCCGACCCCGACGCGCTGTTCGTCACCGGCGGCTCGGGCGGCGGCGTGCTGACGAGCTGGATCGTCGGCAAGACCAACCGCTTCAAAGCCGCCGTCACCCAGAAACCCGTGATCAACTGGACGACGCAGGCGCTCACCGCCGACGGCCCCGCCTTCTTCGGCCGCTACTGGCTCGGCGCGATGCCGTGGGAAAAGCCCGAGCTGTTCTGGGCCCGCTCGCCGCTGTCGCTCGCCGGCCATGTCGAGACCCCGACGATGGTGATCGTGGGAGCGGAAGATTATCGCACCCCGGTCAGCGAGTCCGAGCAATATTATACCGCACTCCGCCTCCGCGGCGTGCCGACCGCGCTGATCAAGGTCCCCGGCGCCAGCCACGGCGGAATCGCCGCCCGCCCCTCGCAGAGCGCGGCGAAGGCCTCGGCGATCCTCGCCTGGTTCGAGAAGTACAAGAAAGGCTGGACGCGCCCCTCCGCCGACTAAGCGGCGGCGCCTAAAATCTGATCTCGACCGACGGCGCGCCTCGCTCGTGCGCGCCATGATAGACCGCCTCGATATTGTTGCCGTCGGGGTCGAGCAGGAAGGCGGCGTAATAGCCGGGATGATAGGGCCGCTCGCCCGGCGCGCCATGGTCGGTGCCGCCCGCGGCCAGCCCCGCCTTGTAAAAGGCATCGACCATCGCGCGGTCTGCCGCCTGAAACGCCAGATGGTGCCGCCCGGTCAGCTTGCCCGTCGCGGCCTCGCTGTCCTTCGACGAGACGAACAGTTCGTCGACCCAGAAATAATCCGCGGCCTCGCCGCCGATCGGCACGCCGAGCACGTCGAAGACCGTCCCGTAAAAGGCGCGGCTCGCCTTCAAATCGGTGACCACCAGCTGGATATGGTCGATCAGCCGGCCGCGATGCAGCAATTGCGTTTCCATCGATCTCGCTCCTCTTTTACGCCCGCCTGCCGCAGTTTCGAAAACCCGCACCCGCCGAAAATCGTTCCGCGCCGCCATCCGCTCTCTTGCCTTGCTTCAATATACAATATATTGCGCAATATATTGCATAGATCGAATCGGAGCTCCCCCATGAAGCGTTGGACCCTCTTGCTGACCGCCACCACCGCGTGGCTGGCGCCCCCCGCCGCCGCGAGCGAGGCGCCGCTCACCGCCGCCGACAGACGCGCCGTCGTCGAGCAGCTCGGGCAGGTGATCGAGGCCAATTATGTCTTTCCCGACAAGGCGAAGACCATCGCCGCGACGCTGCGCCGCCACCTCGACGCCGGCGACTATGACGCCGTGCCCGACCGCCGCGCGCTCGCGAGCGAACTCACCGACGACCTCATCGCCGCCAGCAACGACCTGCATTTTTCGGTCGGGGTCGATCCCGAATGGGTCGCGGGCTATGCCGCGAAACGCGACCCCGCCCGCGCCGCCGCGCTGCGCGAGGAGGAGCGGCGGGGCGAGGCGCGCAGCAATTTCGGCTTCGCGGGGCTGCGCTACCTCGACGGCAATATCGCCTATGTTGACCTGTCCTATTTCGCCGACCCCGAACTCGGTTACGACGCGGCGGCCGCCGCGATGCGCTTCGTCGAGAACGGCGATGCGGTGATCTACGACCTGCGCTACAACAATGGCGGCCATCTCGAAATGGCGCAGCTGCTCGCGAGCCAGCTCTTCCCCGGCGACAAGGACCAGGAGCTGTTCGATTACGACTACACCCTCGACGGTCGCCGCGTCGAACGCGGCCAATGGGTGCTCCCCGCGCTGCCCGCCAAGCGGCTGACCGGCAAGCCCGCCTATGTCCTCACCGGCTCGACCAGCTTCTCGGCCGCCGAATGGTTCGCCTATACGCTGCAGAAGCTCGGCCGCGCGACATTGATCGGCGAACGCACCGCAGGCGGCGCGCACCCGGTCGACCGCAAGCCCGTCGGCACCGCCTTCTTCCTCCAGGTCCCGATCGGCCAGATCCGCGACCCCGTCGACCGCGGCGATTTCGAGGGGCAGGGGGTGACCCCCGACCATGCAGTCGCCTCCGCCGACGCGCTCGCGGCCGCGCACCGCCTCGCGCTCGCCGACCTCGCCAAGGCCAACCCCGAAAAACAGGCCGACGCCGACTGGTTCGCCCCCATGCTCGCCCCGCGCACGTTGCTAACCGCCGCCGCGCTCAAGGCCATCGCCGGCCGCTACGAAGGCCGCCGCATCGATCTCGTCGAGGGCAAATTGCTTTACACTTGGCGCGAACGCCTGCGCCTGACGCTCGAACCGCTCGGCGGCGACCTGCTCGCCATCGAAGGCGTGCGCGACTTCCGCTTCCGCATCGCGCGCAAAGGCGGCAAGATCGTCGCACTCACCCGTATCAACCGCGACGGAACGACAATCGACTATGCCCGCCTCGACTGAACTCGACGATATAAGCTTCCTCGGCCGCCTCGCCGAGGCGCTGAGCACGCGCATCGAGGAGCAGACGCGCGACCTGTTCGCCGACGCAGGCATCGTGATCCCGGTCCGCTCCTGCTCGCTGCTCACCGCCCTGCGCCAGGCCGGCGAAGCCTCCGCCGCCGAGCTCGCGCGCACGCTCGGCCAGTCGCACCAGCTGGTGGTCCAGAAATGCCCCGCGCTGCTGCGCCTCGGGCTCATCACCCAGCACGCCGACCCCGTCGACGCGCGGCGCAAATTATTCCGCCTCACCGAAAAGGGCGCCGCGCAAATGGCGAAGCTGGATACCTATACGGCAGGCATTTCCAGCGTTTACGAACGCCTCTTCGAAGAGACCGGCAATACCCATGCCGTCGTGCTGAAAACGCTGCAGGCGCTCGAAGATCGCTCGCTCCGCGCGCGCGCCGCCGACTGACCCTACAACGCCCGAAACATCACCAGCGCATCGACGAACCCCAGCACGGGATGCGCGAACGCCCCCGGCAGCCGCCCGACGATTTCGAACCCCAGCGACTGCCACAGCCCCACGGCGCGTTCATTGCTCACCACGACGAAGTTGAACTGCATCGCCCGGAACCCGCGCGCCTTCGCCGCAGCGAAACTATGCAGCGCCATCGCCCGCGCCACCCCGCGCCCCGTCGCCGCAGCGCCGGTCATATAGCCGCAGTTCGCGACATGCGCACCGCCGCCGCCCTGGTTGGCGCGCAGATAATAGGTGCCGAGGACGACCCTGTCCTCCTCGGCGACGAACACCGCCTTGTCCGCCCCGAACCAATAAGCCAGCGCTTCCGCCTCGCCCATGCCGCGATCGAGCGTATAGGTCTCGCCCGCACCGATCACCGGCCCGATGATCGCCCAGATAGCGGCGCGATCGCCCGCGTCCGCTGGCCGGATGACCAGGCTCATACCGCCACCCCGCGCCGCATCAGAAACGAACCCGGCCCATAGGGCCCCTCGGCATCCGGCGCGGCATAGTCGAATCCCTGCGCCGCCCAATAGCTGTCGGCGCCGTTCACCGCGACCAGCCGGATCTCCCGGCACCCCGCCGCCCTCGCCTGCGCCAGCACAAGGGCCGTCGCCGCCGCACCCGCTCCCGTCCCGCGCGCCGCCGGCAGCAAAGCGATGTCATGGAAATAATAGATGTCGGCGGCCGCGGGCAGCGCGCCAATCAACGCCCCGATCTTCGGCACCGCGCCGTCGTGCCAGGGATGCGTGACCAGCAGCCCGGCGACCACACCATCGACCTCGAACACCCGGCAACCGTCGGGATAGAGCGCCAGCCGCTCGGCATAGACCGCAAGCGGCTCGGTAAAGACCCCGTGCACCGCATCCGAAATCGCAACGACCGAAGGCAGGTCGTCCGCGCGCATCGCGCGCCAGTCGCCGCTCATGCCGCGCCCGCAAAGGCAATCAGATTGCCGTCGGGATCGGCGACGATGAAGGTCTCGGCGCCCCACGCCTGGGTCCGCAGCGGCTGGTGAAAAGCCAACCCCGCGTCGCGATATGCCTCGAACAGCGGCCCCGCGGCATCGAGCGTCACCGTCGCCGACAATATGTCGCTCGCGCGCGACCCCAGCGCTGCGTCGAACACGGCCCCCTCGACCCGGCGCAGATTGAGCCGCGCCCCACCGCGCACGACCTGCGCGTAAAAGGGCGGCTCGCCATAGGAGAAGCCGATTTCGAAACCCAGAAGCTCGACATAGAAACGCAGCGCCCGGTCGATGTCGGCGACGAAGAGTTGCGGCTCGGCGGCCAGGAATTGCGTCATCGCCCTTCTCCCGGAAAAGGATCCTGCGATCCTAGTCCGATCCGACGAAGGGCGCCACCACCTCGGCCGTCACGCGCAGCGGCCGCCCGCTCGCCTTGTCGAGCAGCGCCCACACCGTCCGCGCCCGCACATGCACACGCCCGTCGGCACCGGTGAACTCCATATAGCGGTCGAACTTCGCGCCCTGCGGCTTGTCGGCGACCCAGGTCCGCGCAGTCACCGTCTCGCCGGGGCCGAGCGCGCGCAGATAATCGATCTCGTGCCGCACCACGACCCAGATATAGGCATCCTTATGCGCTGGCGGCGCCGCAGCGTCCCAATGCCCCGTCGCGACCTGCTGGATCCACTGGACCCAGACGGCATTGTTGACATGCCCGAGCTCGTCGATGCTCTCGGGCGTGGCGGTGAGGGAGAGGGTGAAGGATTTCATGAGTAGAGCATAGCAAGCCCCTCCCCTTTAGGGGAGGGGTTGGGGTGGGGGCTCGAAACCTTGCGCAAGGCCGATGGCCCCCACCCGCTGCGACTAGGGAACAAGTTCCCAAGTCTCGCTGCCCTCCCCTGAAGGATAGGGCGTAGAAGCTTAGGCCAGCTCGACCGTCGTCACCATATACCCCGCCTCGCGGAGCGCCGCGACAAGGCTGTCGAGATGCTCGCGGTCGCGCGCCTCGCACTCGATGTCGGTGATCAGGCCCTTCGCGGGCAGCGTCGTGAAAATCCGCTGGTGATAGATTTCGATGATGTTGACCTGCTTCTCGTCGAACAGCTTCATCACCTTGAACAACGCGCCCGGCCGGTCCTGCAGCCGGATGCGCAGCCGCGCGATGCGCCCCGAGCGCGCGAGGTCGCGCAGCAGCACATTCGCCAGCAGCCGTGTGTCGATATTGCCGCCGGTGAGCACCAGCCCGACCTTGCGCCCCTTGAACTCCTCGGGATGCGCGAGCATCGCCGCGAGCCCCGCGGCGCCCGCGCCCTCGACCACGGTCTTTTCGATCTGGAGGAGCAGGCTCACCGCGCGTTCGAGGTGGCGCTCGGCGACCAGCACGATATCGTCGTTGAGTTCGGCGACCAGCTTGCGCGTATACGACCCCGGCTCCTTCACCGCGATACCCTCGGCCAGCGTATCGCCCTCGCACGCCATGTCGACGCCGTTCAGTTCGGCATACATCGACGGATAAAGCTCGGCCTGCACGCCGACCAGGCGCATGTCGTTCTTGATCCCGCGCGCCGCGGTGCCCATGCCCGCGAGCAGCCCGCCGCCGCCGATCGGCACGATCAGCGTATCGAGTTCGGGCACATCCTCGAGCATTTCGAGCGCCACCGTCCCCTGCCCCGCTGCGACATGCGGATGGTCGAAGGGATGGACGAAGGTCAGCCCGCGTTCCTTTTCGAGCACGCGCGCATGCGCATAGGCATCATCGAAGGTCTCGCCATGCAGGACGATCGTCGCGCCATGGCTGGCGGTCTGCGACACCTTCACCTGCGGCGTCGTCTTCGGCATCACGATGGTGACGGGCACGCCGAGGCGCTTGCCGTGATAGGCGAGCCCCTGCGCATGATTGCCCGCCGACGCCGCGATCGCGCCGCGCGCCTTCGCCGCATCGTCGAGCAGCAGCAGCGCGTTGAGCGCGCCGCGCTCCTTATACGCCGCGGTGAACTGCAGATTCTCGAACTTCAGCCACACCTCGGCGCCGACCAGCTCGGACAGCGTCTGCGAATGGAGCGTCGGCGTGCGCACGACCGCGCCATTAATTCGCCCCGCCGCCGCGCGCACATCGTCCAATGTGATCGCCGGAAGATCGGCGGCGGAGGTCAGGGTGAGTTGATCGGTCATAACGCGGCTGGCCCTAGCCTATCTGGCGCGCCGCGCAAACCGCCGTTATGACCCCTCGCCATGAGGACAGAAAAATTGCGGATCAGCTTCATCGGCACCGGCGTCATGGGCGGGCCGATGGCGGGCCATCTGGCGAAAGCCGGCCACGCCCTCACCGTCTATAACCGCACCCGCGCCAAGGCCGACGCCTGGGTCGCGCTCTACGGCGGCGCCGCGGCGGCAACCCCCGCCGAGGCGGCCGAAGGCGCCGACGTCGTGATCACCTGCGTCGGCAATGACGACGATCTCGCGCAGGTCACGCTCGGCCGCGACGGCGCCTTTCGCGCGATGCGCCGCGGCGCGCTGTTCATCGACCACACCACCGTCTCGGCCCGCATCGCCCGCCAGCTGTCGGTCGAGGCCGAGGAACCGGGCCTGCTCGTCGTCGACGCCCCCGTCTCGGGCGGCGAGGCCGGCGCGCAGAACGGCACGCTGTCGATCATGTGCGGCGGCAGGAAAGCCGCGTTCGAGGCCGCGGCCCCGATCATGCAGGCCTATGCCGCGCGCATGGTCCATATCGGCGGCCCTGGCGCGGGGCAGACGACCAAGATGGTCAACCAGATCGCGATCGCCGGGGTGATCCAGGGCCTGTCCGAAGCGCTGCGGTTCGCGCAGGCCTCGCGGCTCGACACCGACAAGGTGTTCGAGGCGGTGTCGGGCGGCGCCGCGGCGAGCTGGCAGATGCTCAACCGCTGGAACACCATGGCCAAGGACGAGTTCGACTTCGGCTTCGCGGTCGACTGGATGCGCAAGGATCTGGGGCTGGCACTCGAGGAAGCGCGCTCGAACGGCGCGACGCTCCCGGTCGCGGCGATCGTCGACCAATTCTATGCCGATGTGCAGAAACTCGGGGGCGGCCGCCGCGACACCAGCTCGCTGGTGACGAGGCTGCCGAAGTGAAGCAAAAACAGAATCACACCCTCCCTTTCAGGGGAGGGCAGCGAGACTTGGGAACTTGTTCCCTAGTCGCAGCGGGTGGGGGCCATCGGCCTTGCGCAAGGCCGATGGCCCCCACCCCAACCCCTCCCCTGAAGGGGAGGGGCCTTATGTCCGCCACGCTGGCATCACTGGCGCTGGCCTTCGCCGCCCCCGCGCACGCCGACACGCTCGTCGACAATGTCAACGGCATCACGCTCGACGAGGACGGCAAGCTCGTCCGCTTCACCGGACTCGTCATCGACCCCCAAGGCAAAGTCAAGCAGCTGCTGGGTCGCAAGGACAAGCGCCCCGAGCGCCCCGATTTCAAGGAAGACGGCAAGGGCCGCACGCTGATCCCCGGGCTGATCGACGCGCACGGCCATGTCATGGGGCTCGGCTTTTCGCTGATGCTGCTCGACCTCAGCGAGACGAAATCGCTCGAGGAGGCACAGGCCGCGATCCGCCGCTATGCCGCCGAAAATCCCGAGATGCCGTGGATCATCGGGCGCGGCTGGAATCAGGAGAAATGGGGCCTCGGCCGCTTCCCCACCAGTGCCGACCTCGACGCGGTCGTCCCCGATCGCGCGGTGTGGCTCGAACGCGTCGACGGCCACGCCGGCTGGGCGAACACCGCCGCGATGACGGCCGCCAAAGTCACCGCAACGAGCAAATCGCCCGAGGGCGGGCGCATCGAAATGGCCGCCGGCAAGCCCTCGGGCGTCTTCGTCGACGCCGCGATGAGCCTGATCGACGGCGCCAAGCCCAAGCCGCTCGCGCGCGACCTCGACCGCGCCTTCCTGCTCGCCCAGCAGAAGCTGATCGAACAGGGCATCACCACCATCGCCGACATGGGCACGACGATCGCCGAATGGCAGGCCTATCGCCGCGCCGGCGACAAGAAACAGCTCGCGATGCGGATCCTGAGCTACGGCGGCGACATCGACAATATGGCGCTGATCGCGGGCTCCGAACCGACGCCCTGGCTCTACGACGACCGCCTGCGCATGGTCGGGGTGAAGCTCTATCTCGACGGCGCCTTGGGCTCGCGCGGCGCCTGGCTGAAGGCGCCCTATAGCGATGCGCCGGGCCAGAAGGGCCTCCCCCTGCTCACCCCCGCGCAGCTCCGCAACAAGATGGTGCGCGCGTCGATGGACAAATTCCAGGTCGCGATCCACGCGATCGGCGACGCCGCCAATGCCGAAGCGCTGTCGGCGATCGAAGATCTCGGCCGCGACCTGCCCGGCGAGCGCCGCTGGCGCATCGAGCATGCGCAGGTGATCGATCCCGCCGACATCGCCCGCTTCGGCCAGCTCAAGGTCATCGCCTCGATGCAGCCCGTCCACCAGACCAGCGACCGCCTGATGGCCGAGGCGCGTCTCGGCCCCGACCGGCTGAAGGGCGCCTATGCCTGGCGCAGCCTGTCGGCGGCCGGCGCGCGCCTGGCCTTCGGCTCCGACGTGCCGGTCGAAAGCGCCAACCCTTTCGCCGGCATCGCCGCCGCCATCTCGCGCACCGACGCGAGCGGCCAGCCCTTCGGCGGCTGGCGCCCCGAGGAAACGGTGAACCGCGAGACCGCGCTCGACGGCTTCACCCGCACCGCCGCCTTCGCCGGTTTCGCCGAGGATCGCGTCGGCACATTGATGCCCGGCATGCGCGCCGACTTCCTGATCGTCGAAAACGACCCCATGCTCGCCGGCCCCGACGAAATTCGCCGGATGGTGCCGCTTGAAACCTGGATCGGGGGTTATCGGTATTACAAGCGGAAGGAATGACTTTATGTCCGCCATTCGCCTGATCCCGCGCCGTGTCGCCAAGCCCTGGGGCCGCACCGACATCGGTCCCCTTTTCGACGCGGGCGGCGAGCGGATCGGCGAAATCTGGTTCGAACTGCCCGCGGGCGCCCCCGAGCCCGCATTGCTCGTCAAATATCTCTTCACCTCCGAAGCGCTGTCGGTGCAGGTCCACCCCGACGACGCGCAGGCCCGCGCCGTCGGCGCGCGGCAGGGCAAGGAGGAAGCCTGGGTGATCCTCGATGCCGAGGATGACGCAGTGATCGGCCTCGGCCTCGAGCAGCGCGTGTCGCCCGACCAGCTCCGCGCCGCCGCGCTCGACGGCAGCATCGAAGACCTCATCGACTGGAAACCGATCGCCCCCGGCGATCATTTCCACGTCACCCCCGGCACGATCCACGCGATCGGCGGCGGCCTGTCGCTGATCGAGGTCCAGCAATATGCCGACATCACCTATCGCCTCTACGATTATGGCCGCCCGCGCGAACTTCACTTGGACGAAGCGATGGCCTGCGCCGAGGCCGGCCCCTATCTGACCGCTAACCTGCGCACGCCGATCGCGGTCGGCATCGATCGCTTGGTGGACGGCCCCAAATTCGCGCTGGTCGACGCGCATAGCGAAGACTTCGCCGCGCTCCCCGATCTCGGCGCCCATGGCCCCGTCTGGTTCATCCCCGTCGACGGCCAAGGCTGGATCGACGGCCAGGCCTGGCAGCCCGGCGAATGCTGGCTCCTGGGCGACGCGGCCGGCCTCGCCGCGCTCGGCGGCAGCGGCCGCGCGCTGATCGCCTGGGCCACGGCATGACGACCCGCCGCGCGCTGATCACCGGTCTCGCCGCCCTTCCCGTCGCTGCGGCGGCCGCGGCAGCCGAGCGCAAGGAGCGCAAATCGAAGAAGCGCAAAGCGGCCAAGCCGACCGTCCAGCATGTCGACGTCGCGGTGATCGGCGCGGGCGTCTTCGGCGCCTGGACCGCCTGGCACCTGCTGCGCGCGGGCAAGTCGGTGCGCCTCTTCGACGCCTATGGCGCCGGGCATGTCCGCTCCTCCTCGGGCGGCGAAAGCCGCGTCATCCGCATGGGCTATGGCGCCGACACCATCTATTCGGAGATGGCACGCGAATCGCTGGGGCTCTGGAAGGACCTCTCCGACACCGCCAGCGCCCCGATCTTCCACAACACCGGCGTCCTCTGGTTCGCGCCGCAGGGCGATGCCTATACCCAGCAGTCGCTCGCCTGGCTGCAGGCGAACCGCGTCGGCCACGAACATGGCGACGTCAGCTGGCTGCAGAACAAGTACCGCCAGATCCAGTTCTACCGGGGCGAAACCGGCATCCTCGAAACCGAAACCGGCGCGCTGATCGCGGGCCGCGGGGTGCAGGAGGTGATCGCCGACGCGCAGATCAAGGTCGAACCCGTGGTCATGCCCGCGCCTTTGCTATCGAAGAAAATCCAGCGCCACACGCTGCCCGACGGCGGCACCGCCGACCATCTCGTCTATGCCTGCGGGCCCTGGCTCGCCGAACTCTTCCCGCAGCAGCTGATGAACAAGATCGTCGCGACGCGGCAGGAGGTTTATCATTTCGGCGCGGCGCAGGGCGACACCCGCTTCGCGCCGCCCAGCCTGCCGGTGTGGGCCGATTTCAACAACGGCCGCATCGTCTATGGCATCCCCGACCTCGAAGGCGCGGGGTTCAAGATCGCGATCGACGTCCATGGCCCCGTGGTCGACCCCGACACGCAGGACCGCGCGCTATCGCCGGCGGGCATCGCCGAGGCCCGCGCCTATGTCGCGCGCCGCTTCCCCGGCCTCGCGACCGCGCCGCTGATCGGCGGCCGCGTCTGCCAATATGAGAATAGCTCGAACGGCGACTATCTGATCGACCGCTTCCCCGGCCAGCCGCATGTCTGGCTCGTCGGCGGCGGATCGGGCCACGGCTTCAAGAACGGCCCCGCGGTCGGCAAGCGCGTCACCGCGCATATCCTCGACGAAAATCTGCCGATCGAGCCGCGCTTCAGCTTCGCGACCAAGGGCACGGTCGCGGGCCGGACGGTCTTCTAGAAAAAGATCCTCCCCATCGCGCAGCGTTGGGGAGGGGGACCGCCGCGAAGCGGTGGTGGAGGGTCAGCAACGTTAGCGCCATGACCCTCCGTCAGCCCTGCGGGCTGCCACCTCCCAATGGCTGCGCCAAGGGGAGGATCATCAGACATCAGCCCGCCACCTCGGCCTTCTTCCCGACCCCGCCCCAATCGATGTTCCGCGTCATGTACATCACGCCCGCGAGCGCGAAGAACATCAGCACCGACCCGATCAGCAACGAGTAAGCCTCGAGGTTCAGCAGCACATAGAGCAGCGCATAAAGCCCGACCAGCATCGCCGCCAGGAAGCGCGCGCGTTTCCAGCTCTTGAGCACCGCAGCGCTGTAAAAAGCGAGCAGCCCGATGATCGCGCCCGACGCGAGCAGATAGGCGGGGGTGAAGCCGATTACCTCGGCGAACGCCAGCAGCAGCACGAAGAACAGCACCAGCGCCACCCCGGTCAGCAGATATTCCGCCGCCGCGACCCGCGCGCCCGCGATCACGTCGAACATCAGGAAGGCGACGAAGGTGAAGCCGATGAACAGGAAGCCATATTTGATGCTGCGGTCGACCTGGCTGTAGAGGTCGACGGGTTCGATCAGGCTGATCGCGATCGCCTTCGCGGTACCCCCCGAAGCTTCGGAGGGCGACGCCTCGGCCACCGCGGTTTCGATCGCGACATCGGCATAGCGCGGCTCGCCGCCCCCCCCGCCATAGCTGACCTGCGGCGCCGCCAGATCGCCCGTCAGCAGCTGCGCCTGCCCCAGAGCCAGGTTGGAGATCGCATAGGTCGCGGTGAAACCGTCGCCCCCGACCGTCCGCTTCGTCGGCAGGAAATCGCCGCCGAAGCTCGGGTTCGGCCAGCTCGACTTGACCGTCCAGCGCGTATCGACCCCGCGCGGCACCAGCCGGAAATCGCCGAGCCCGCGCACCCCGATCTTGTAATCGACCTTCATCGGCGCGCTGCCGGTCCAGTCGACGAAGGCGAAGGCTCCCGAATTGCCGGTCGACAGCAGGCCTTTGCCTGGTTTCAGCGGCACCGGCGCGCCATTCACCGCCAGGCTGTTGCCATCGACCAGGCCGCGCGCATCGCTGATCCCCAGCCGCACCTCGGCGCGGTCGAGCAGCAGCGCCTCGCGCGCCACGCCGTAACGCGCGATGTCGGCGGGCAGGACGAAATCGGCGCTGCCCGATATCTGGCTTTCATAGACGACGGTCTCGTAGATCGCCTTCTTGCGCTTCTCGGGCTTGATGACGACATCGGCCTTGTTCGCCTCTGGCGACAGATAGAGGCTCCGGATCGTGTTGACCGTCCGCGTCACGTCGCGGCCGTTCTCGGTCACCGTCTGCTCTTCGGTCGCGCGATAGGGAATGACGATCACCGGCCCGGCGATCGTCTGCTGCCCGCCCCAGCCCTGTCCGATCGATTGCTGCGCGGTCTCCGCCTGCTGCTGGCGATCCCAGAGCAGTCCATAGACCATCAGCAGCGGAACCATCAGCGCGACCGCGATCAGCACGGCGATGACCAGTTTCACCCCCGGGCTGCGCTCGCGCTTCTCGGCCTCGCCCCAGGGCGAGGGCGGAACCGGCGGCACGGTCGGGGAAGCGGGCGGCGGCGATTGCGGCATTGGGGGAAACTCCTCTCGCTCAACTCGTCGACAGAACTAAACGGTTCGTCGACGGCGTCAAGCCGCTTGCGATGTGTCGCGGGGCTGCTATCGCTTGGGCAGGGTATCGCGACACATTGGGGGTATGGAAGGTTGCGACGACCATGACTGCGCATGCGGGGGACGCATCGGCCGAGCGTCCCTATGACATCTTCGTCAGCTACAGCCGCGCCGACGCGGAAAAGGCGATGCAGCTGCGCGACCTGCTGCTCGCGCGCGGCCATCATGTCTTCTTCGATGCCGAGGGGATCGACGCCGGCGCCGAATTCCCCGACGTCATCGACCGCGCGGTCAAGGGCGCGAAGGTCGTGCTCGGCTGCTGGACCTCCGCGGCGATCCAGCGCCGCTGGGTGCGCATCGAAAGCCGCATCGGGCTCGACCGCGGCTCGCTCGTCGCGATCGCGCTCGAGAAAATGGATCCCGAGGCGCTTCCGGCCGAATTCTACAACGTCAACGTGCTCGACATGTCGGGCTTCGACGGCAGCGAAGCCCATCCGGCGTGGCAGCGCGTGCTCGTCGCGATCGACCGGCGGCTGAAGAAAACGACCGCCGCGCCGGCGGCCGACGACATCCGCCCCGCGGGCCCGAAGAAGCGCCGCTTCTCGCCGCTCGCGCTCGGCGCTGCCGGGGCGCTGGCGATCGCCGCGGCCGGCGGCGGCTGGTATTATGCGGGCGGCGGCCCCGCCTTCGACCAGGCCGCCACCGCGGCGAGCTTCGACAAGACGGTCAAGACCACCGAACCGGTGATGGCGAATGCGCTCGTCAGCGCCCTGAACGACGTCGAGACCACCAGCAACGGCAAGGTCTTCTGGGCGCTCGCGCAACTGATCGCGGTCGAAAAATCGCCGAGCGCCGAGGAGCTCCAGCGCTTCGAAGCGGCGGTGACCAAATTCCTCGGCGGCGATTGCCACTGCGTGATGGTCGAGGGCGCACCCTTCACCATCGTCTCGACCTGGACGCTCACCGCCTATGGCGGGATGAACCGTCCGCCCCCGGCGCCGGTGGTCGACGCGCTGCTCGCCGCGCAGAACCGCGAGGGCTGGTGGTCGAGCACGATGGACGCCGCCGACCGCCCCGACAATGCCGCGACCTACATCACCGCGCTCGCGGTCATCGCGCTGCGCGACATCGACCCGGCGCTGAAGGGCGACCCGGCGCTGCTGGCCAAGGCCAGGGCCGCGCGCGGCCGCGCGGTCGAATGGCTCAAGAAACGCCGCCCGAAGCCGGGGGTCAATTGGGCCGACTATCCCGACAACGGCCTGCGCACCGAGGCGCCGTCGGTGTCGGCGATGGCGACGCTCGCGCTGCTGCCCGAGGTCGGCGCGGCCGAGGCGAAGGAGATCGCCGCCGTGTATGTGGCGGGCATCGACAAGCTGTCGCCCGTCGACCAGAATATCTCGAACGACGTCAACGTCATCCGCGCCGGCGGCGACACCTATGTCGACACCTATCGCCACGTCCCCCTGGGCTGGGAAGTCTACGCCCTCGGCAAGGCCTATCCGCTGCTGACCGGCGAAGCCGCGGCCAAGGCAGCCGGCCTGCTCGACCAGGCGAAGGCGGTCAGCCTCTCGGACCCCAAGCTTGCGCGCCAGGACTGGATGCTCGCCGAACAGTTCCTCGGCCTGCGCGGCGCCCGCGACGCGCTAAGGGCGAAGAAGCCGTAAAAAGGGCGCACGGCACCTTTGGAGTGGGGAGCGGACCTAAAGATCCTCCCCATCGCGCAGCGTTGGGGAGGGGGACCGCCGCGAAGCGGTGGTGGAGGGGTTGAAAGGTAGCACCGACGCCTGCGGCGTCGCCCCCTCCGTCAGCCCGTCGGGCTGCCACCTCCCCATCGCTGCGCGTGGGGAGGATCATCATGTCCGCTCGCGCCCGTCCCAAAACAGAAAAAGGCCGGTCGCGACCGGCCCCTTCCCTCGAGAGAAAGATAGAGGGAGGCGGCCTCCCCCCAGAGGCCGCCTCCGGGCCCGGCGTCAGAACGCTGCGCCGAGCGAGAAGAGCACCGCACCGTCGGCCCCCACGGCTTCCTTGTAGCCGAGGATCTTGGGCGCGTCGGTGTTGACGTAGGAGATCCCGAGCGTCAGCACCTTCCAGGTGAAATCGACGCCGACCGAATAGTCGAGGACTTCGCCGTCGAGCCCGCCCAAAAAGCTGTCGCTCTTGGAATAGCCGACGTGGCCCTTCAGCTTCACCGGGGTGTCGGGGATCGCGACGCCGACGTCGCTGTACAGATAGATGGCGCTCGCACCGCCCAGCGAATCCTGGCCGCCGGGCGCCCAGGCGACGCCGCCCTTGATCGTGGCCGGACCGACGGTTCCGGTCAGCGCCGCATAGGGTTCGATCACCGTCGTGTTGTTGACGCCGGGATAGAGATAGAGCGTCGCGCCGATGTCGCCGGTCAGGCCCGACGTGAGCTCGGTCGCATAGCCGGCATAGACGTCAATTTCGGTGCCGTTGTTGAAGCCGATGCTCGACCCCCAGGTACCGACGTAGAGGCCGCTGTCGTGCGCGATGGTGAAGGTGCCCTGGATCGCGGCTTCTTCGTTCGACTGGCTGAAGCCGCGGAAACGATAGTCGCTGACGACGGTCGCGCCACCGGTGATGGTGATGCCGTCGGTGTCTTCTTCTTCCTCGGCATGGGCGGTCGAGGGAACCGCAACGGCGGCGAGGAGCATGCCGAGGCACGCGCGGGAGAATTTCTTCATGGACTGATCCCCTAGATCGGAAAATGGATCGTCCCTGCCTGCTGCGTGATGGCCGGCCTCTGTTTCGGGCCAGTCCTCTCATGCGAAGCCCCCTTTTGGCGAAGTTGCTGCGACGCACAACGGAAAAATTGCGTTACGTGCCCAAAAAATGGGCACTGTGATAATTATGCAACAATTACCTTACGCGAGACCGGTTTCACTCGAAACAATATTGCGCGATCAGAAGGCGAAACCCACCGATGCGACGATCGTCGGGTCAGTGAGCCGGTCGACCGCCTTCACCCTGGTCTTGCGGATGTCGGTGTCGACATATTTCAGCCCCAGCGTGAAACGGTCGAAAGTCGCACGCGCACCGAGCGACCAGTCGAGATAGTCACCGCCGCCCGCCGGCGCGAGCGAACCGTCGGTATAGCCGACCCCCGCAGTCAGGGTGACCGGCGTGTTGGGAATCCCCGACGACAGGCCGAGGCCCAGATACAGGCTGTCGTCGGACCCCAGTGCGGCATGGTCCCAGGCATAGGCCAACGTCCCCGTCGCCTCGACCGGCCCCAGCATGTACGACAATCGCGCGGTGCCCTCGCCATAATCGCTCGGACCGAACGCTTTTTCGCCGTCGGGATACCAATAGTAAGTGAGCCCGAGGTCGAGCCGCGTGCCCGACGCGATCTCGGTCTCATAGCCACCATAAAACTGCGTCTCGACATCGCCATAGGCCGGCCCGCCGTCGACATTCGATCCCCAGGCGCCGAGGTAGAAGCCACTGTCGTGGCTGACTATGATCGTCGGCTGTACCGCGATATCGTCGCCCGACCGCGAAATCCCGCGGAAGCGATAGTCGGATACCAGGTCGACCCCGCCCGACACCGACAGCGACCCGGCAGGTGGATCGGTGACGTCTTGCGCAGTGGCGGGGACGGCGATCAGGAGCGCGGGTACGGCAAGCGAACGAAGCATGAAAAATCCTTGGGGGTCGGGGGAGCGCGATCTTGGCCTTACGGTCCCGCCCGCGCAACCCTCGAGGTCGTCATCCAAAACACTTCATCCCGCGCCAATCCTGCTCTAAAGGGCAACCAACCCTCCCGAGGACCCGAAGAATGAGCGATCACAATCCCGGCCTGCGCCCCTGGCGCGATATCGCGCGGCGCGAATCCCGCCGGATCATGGTCGGCAACGTCCCCGTCGGCGGCGGCGCGCCGATCAGCGTCCAGACGATGACCAACACGCTGACCAGCGATCCCGTGGCGACGATCGACCAGATTCGCCGCTGCGAGGAGGCCGGCGCCGACCTGATCCGCGTCTCCTGCCCCGACACCGACAGCACCACGGCGCTCGGCAAGATCGTCCGCGCCGCGCGCATCCCGATCATCGCCGACATCCATTTCCACTATAAGCGCGCGCTCGAAGCCGCCGACGCCGGCGCCGCATGCCTGCGCATCAACCCCGGCAATATCGGCTCGTCGGAGCGCGTCGGCGAGGTCGTCCGTGCCGCCAAGGCCAACGGCTGCGCGATCCGCATCGGCGTCAACGCAGGCAGCCTCGAAAAGGATCTGCTCGAAAAATATGGCGAACCCTGCCCCGAGGCGCTGACCGAAAGCGCGCTCGACCATATCAAGCTGCTGCAGGACCATGACTTTCACGACTATAAGGTCGCGGTGAAGGCGAGCGACGTCTTCCTCGCGGTCGCCTCCTATATGCAGCTCGCCGACGCGGTAGACTGCCCGCTCCACCTCGGCATCACCGAGGCGGGCGGGCTGATCGGCGGCACGGTCAAGTCGGCGCTCGGCATCGGCAATCTTCTTTGGGCCGGCATCGGCGACACGATCCGCGTCAGCCTCTCGGCCGAGCCCGAGGAGGAAGTTCGCGTCGGCTACGAGATCCTGAAATCGCTGGGCCTGCGCACCCGCGGCGTCCGCGTCGTCTCCTGCCCCAGCTGCGCACGCCAGGGCTTCGACGTCATCCGCACGGTCCAGGCGCTCGAGGATGCGCTCAGCCACATCAAGACCCCGATGTCGCTCTCGGTCCTCGGCTGCGTCGTCAACGGCCCCGGCGAAGCACGCGAGACGGACATCGGCATCACCGGCGGCGGCAACGGCAAGCATATGGTCTATCTCTCGGGCGTCACCGACCACCATGTCGCCGACGCCGACATGATCGCGCACGTCGTCAAGCTGGTCGAAGCCAAGGCCGCCGAGATCGAGGCCGGCAGCGCGGTGAGCATGGACACGCTGCACGGCAAGGCGGCGTGAAGACCAAGGCCGACATCGTCGTCGAACCACCCGCCCTCCGCGAGGCAACCGCCATCGGCGGCCGGTGCCGCGGCGCTCGGCGCGGGCCAGGTCGCGGCGCTTGCGATCGGCGCCTTCGCCATCGGCCGCCTTCGCATCGGCAAGGCACGCATCCGCAAGCTGCGCATCGACGAGCTGAAGGTCGGGAAAAATAGTCCAAATCGGTCGCGACGGGACCTAGATCAGCTTCCGTTCCTTGTGCTCCCTTGGGTCCTACGCTATAAAATAGGACCTGAGGAGTTCACCATGACCCACCACGCCAAGCTTATCAAAGGTGGAAAGATCGTCATTCCGGCCGACCTTCGCCGTGCGCTCGGCTTCGATGAAGGCGATATGCTGGTTGTAGAACGCGATGGCGACGCACTTATCGTGCGTAGTCAGGCCGCGATGCTCAAGGACATCCGGGCGAAAGTGAAAGCCGGTCTGAAGCGCCCGCTCAGCGTCGAAGCCTATTTACAGGAAAAATGGGTCGAAGCGATCGACGAATGAGCTTCACCCTTGATGCTTCTGCTATCCTCGCAATGCTGCTCGACGAGCCGGGCGGCGATTACGTCTACGCTCGGCTCAACGCATCCCAAATCTCGGTCGTGAACCTCAGCGAAATTTATGCGGCGCTGCTCGACGGTGGCATGACATTCGACGAGGCCGAGGCCATTATCAATCCGCTGCCCTTTCGCGTCCGCACCTTTCGCGATGTGCATGCATGCAAGGTTGCGCAATTGCGCCCGATGACCAAACCGCTCGGCCTGTCGCTCGGCGACCGCGCGTGCATCGCGCAGTCGATGTTCAACGAGTTGCCGATCCTGACCGCCGACCGCCGGATGGCCGAGGCAAAATCCCTGCTCGACATCGACATCCGACTGATCCGCTGACAGGACCGCCACCATGCGCATCGCCGCCTTCTTCCGCACCATCGCCTCCGCCATCGGCGACTATCTGACCCGCACGGTCAGCCTGTTCTGGATCGGTCCCGCCGTTGTGGCGCTCGTCGTCGTCCCCGAATTCGCGCAGCATGTCGCGGAAATCCACCTTGGCATGTTCGACAGCCTCGCGATCGGGCGCAGCCTCGCCAATGATCCGCTGCGCTGGGCTTTTGGCTATGCGAAGCTCACCGGGCTCGCGCTGACCTTTTTCGCCTCGGCGCGCTTCTGGTGGTGCGCCGCGCATGGCGGGCGCTGGTATGATATCCGTAAGCTCGGCTGGGCTCGGCTGCTGCTCGGCTTTGTGCTGTTCTTCGCGATCGGATCGGTCGGCGAACTTTTCCCGCTGCTCGCGCACCGCGAACCGCCGGTTGCCGCCTCGATCGTCTTCAGCCTGCTCTCGCTCCCCTTCCTGTTCGTGATGATCGCGGGGCTGTTCGGCGACCGCGCGACACCGCTCAAGGGGCTGGTCCTGAAAAGCTGGCCATGGCTGTTGCTCCTCGCGCTGCTGCTCCCGCTCGTCTTCGCGCCGCTGTCGTGGTTGCACGGCATGAACCACAAATGGGCGATGGGCGCGCCCGACGCCGTCGTCTGGGCGCTGATGATCTTCGACAGCCTTGTCGTCGGCCTCATGGCCTCATCAGTGGGCGCGGCGCTGTCCGTCGCCTATGATCGCTTCTATAAGAGCGTCGGAACGACAAAATGGGGGAAGGGAGATGACAGCGGTAAAATATGACGCGCTCGACCGGCTGGTCCAGCTGCTCCTGCTGGTCGCGGCGGTCACCACCATCGCCAACGGCGCCTTCATGCTGGCGAGGCCGCTCGACTGGTATGTCTTTGTCCCCACCGTCGTCACCACCGGCCCGCCGAACGCGCATTTCATCCGCGACATCGGCCTCGCCTATCTCGGCAGCGGCGCGGTCCTGCTCTATGCGACGTTCGCTCCGGCCCGCCGCTGGCGCGCCGCGCTCGTCGGCGGGCTGTGGCTGGCGCTCCACGGCCTGCTCCACATCTATGAGGTCATGGCCGGCATCTGCGGCCCCGCGACCTTCTGGGCCGACGCGCCGGGAGTGATCGGCCAGCCCGCGCTCGTCATCGCGGCGCTCGGAATCGTCTATGCGCGTCGCAATGCGCGCGGCGCGCGCTAATCCGGAACACGCGTGAGCTGGGTATAGGCGATACGCCAGCGGCCATCCTGCCTGCTCCAGACATGCGCGATACGCAGCCGGCGGCTCTGCTGCCGCTCATCTTGCGTCCAGCGCAGCGTCATCACCCCGCCCGTCACCGCCATGTCGCCATCGACGCGCGCGACGGCTTGCTCGATCGCGAAGGGTTCGATGCGGAAATCGGGCTTCTCGAAATCGGCGAGATAGGAGCGCTTGTCCTGCGTCGTCGCGTCGGAGTTCACGAGCAGATAATCGTCGGTCACCACAGCGCCCAGCGCCGCGATATCCTTCGCCACCGTCGCGCGGTTGTGCGCCTCGACCGCCTGCGCGAGATCGGTGGGCAGGCTCGCGACGGCTTTCAACCGCCGGTCGACCGCGACCCAGTTCACTTCCCATGTCGCGCCGCCGTCGGCCGAAAAAGCCTGCTCGAAATGCACCTCGTCGGCCGATATCGGCGTGATGACGAACCGTACGCGGATCGGACGCCCGCCCAGCTTGTCGTCACCAGTGAAGACGCCGCGCCCGTCGGCGCCGAACCCGCCGGTCACCGGCGGGGTCATCGCGCCGTCGCGGAGGCTGGCGAAGTTGAGGCTCCATCGGCGCGCGCCGGGATCGTAGAGCCGGAGCGAAATGCCCTCGACCTTGCCCGCCGGTCCTGCGACCGACAGCTCGACGCTGTTCGCCCGCCCATCCATCAGCCCCCGAACAATGCTGGTGCCGCGATACTCCGCCCAGACCGGCGGTTTGCCCGATAGCGGATTGCGCAGCACACGCACGTCGGTCGCCCAGATCCCGATCTCGAAATCGAAATCATGCTGGCCGTCGCGCGCAAGGGCGGCCGGGGGCTCGCCCGGCGCAATATGCGCCATCGCGGGAGCGTCCAGCCCCGCGATCAGCAACACCGGCGCCAGCCATCGCACGCTCACCATGCGATCCGACCCTCGGGGTCGTCGACGACCACCACGTCATAACGTTCGAGCATCGGCATCAGCATCGCCTCCAACTCCTCTTTCCACAGCCGCCCTTCGTAAAAAGCCGCCTTCATCGTCTCGCGGCTTTCCATGTCGGGAAACCCGCGCATGAAAAAGAAGGCGTCCGCGTCCTCGACGCTCGGGAACGGCCCCGCGATCCGCATACCCAGCCGGTCATGCTCGGGACGCGTCTTGCTCTCGAAAATCTCGATAAAGCGGGTCCGCATTCCCGGCTTGGTCTGATAGGTCCGCATCTCGACGATCATCGCGTCATCCTGTCCGCTGCCGGAGGCGGCGACAAGGACGCACTTTCTGGTAACCGGGAGCATGCCATGGCCACATCGACCCCTTCGGACCCCGAAGCGAACATGCCGACCCCGCTCACCAATTGCCCGATGACCGCGGCGCTGAACGCGATCGGCGGCAAGTGGAGCCTGATCTGCCTCTATTATCTCGACAGCGGAACGCGCCGCTTCAACGAACTGAGGCGCCTGATCCCCGAGGTGTCGCACAAGGTGCTGACCGAAACGCTGCGCGGTCTCGAGGAAGAGCGGCTGATTGTCCGCGCCGTCCATTCGCTGGCGCCCTCGCACGTCGAATATGAGATTTCGCCGCACGGCGCATCGGTGCTTCCGCTGATGCACGAAATCCGCGCATGGGGCCGCAACCATCTCGACTATCGCAAGCAGGGCCTCGCTTAGGCCCCTTCCCCTCGTTAAAGGGAGCGGCCGACGTCCCTCTGCACAGGATATTTGCGTGACCCTTTCGATCCGCCCCGCCACCGCCGCCGACCTGCCGCTGATCGCGCAGTTCATCCGCGACCTCGCCGAATATGAAAAGCTCGCGCACGAGGTCCGCTTCGACGAGGCCGCTCTCGGCGACCGCCTGTTCGGCGCGCGCGCCTATGCCGAGGTGATCATTGGCGAGATCGACGGCGCGCCGCAGGGCTTCGCGCTCTTCTTCCACAATTTCTCGACCTTCGAGGGCAAGCCGGGAATCTATCTCGAAGATCTGTTCGTCCGCCCCGAAGCGCGCGGCTCGGGGCTGGGCAAGGCGCTGCTCGCGCATCTCGCGAAGCTCTGCGTCGAACGCGACTGCGCGCGCCTCGAATGGTGGGTGCTCGACTGGAACACCCCGTCGATCGGCTTCTACAAGAGCCTCGGCGCGCGGCCGATGGACGAATGGACCGTCATGCGCGTCGACGGCGACGCGCTGACCGCGCTGGCGGGCCAATAGCAAAAACCCCTCCCGCAGGCGGGAGGGGAATTGCTCGTCACCCCGGCTTCCTGAACCGCAGCACGAACTGGTCGGTCTTGCCCTGGATCGACGGATCGAACACCGCGACCGTCCGCGCATCGGCCTTGTTCGCGAGCAGCGGGCTTTCGCCGTCGAGCACGAAGCCCGCCGCGAGCACCTCGGCTTTCACCGCCTCGGCATCGATGCGGTGCAGTGTGTCGCAGTCGCGCGTCCCGGATCCCGCTGCGGCGCTATGGTCGAGCACAACATAATAGCCGCCGGGTTTCAGCGCCGCGAAGGCCGCCTTGTTCACGCGCTCGGCCGTATCCGTGGGCTGCTTGGCGCCCTTGAAGTCATGATAGTTGCGCGAGGTCCAGACGACATCGGCCGCCCCCGCCGAACCCACATTGTCGAACGAGCCTGCATAGGGTTCGACATTGGTGCGCCCCGGCTCGCCCGCGAGCGCCTTGATCGCATCGCTGCTGCTCGGCTCGGCCGCGACGACCTTGCCCTTCGGCCCCACCGCGTTCGAAAAGATGCGCGTGAAATAGCCTTCGCCGGGCAGGATTTCGACGACGGTGTCGCCGCGTTTGATGCGCGCGAACTTGACCATCATCCCGGGTTTGCGGTTGACGTCCTGCGCCTTGTCGGCGGCGGGGCGCCCCGGGTCGACCGCCGCGACCTGCGCCAGCGCGGGTTCGACCGGCACGACGAGGGCCGTGCCCGCGACGGCGAGACCGAAGGCGGCGAAAAGATAGCTGGTATTGCGGAGCAGTGCCTGACGCGTCATGATATTCCTCCCTTTTGGCGGCAGTTGACAGCGACTAGACGCCGGCAAGCGCGCGATTGGATGCAGCGATAAGGCAAAGCTGTCGCGCGCATGCGTATTATTCTACCAATACACTGATGCCGCCGACCAACCGACGAACAGCAGGGCGAAAGGCACCAGCGGCGCGTTGCGCGGTCATGATCGACCACACCGGAATCGTCGTCGGCGACCTTGCCGCGCCCGCGCCTTTTACGACGCCATCGCCGCCCCGCTCAGCCTCGCCACCGCGTCCAACGGACCCGAATCCTTTCTCTTCGGCAAGAGCAAGGAGGAACCCATTCCCTATCTCTGGAGGGGACCTTACGCCCCAGCTATTTGGCGGAAGGGCCGCGCCCCCGGGCTCACGCGAAGGCGGGCCGGCTATTATGGCGCCTTCCTGTTCGACCCCGACGGCAACAATATCGAGGCCTGCTGGCGCGAACCCTTCTAGCCGGCGGGTTTGGCCGTCCGCGGCTTGCGCCGCTCCATCGGCGCGCTCGGCATATGCGTATCGGAGAGCCGCTTCGCTTCGTCCACCGCGACGCCCAGATCGGTGAGCACGCGCATCAGCGCGTCGGCCGGCGCCACCGCGATGTCGGGCAGGACGCCCGTGCCTTCCCAATCCTTGCCCGTCAGCGGGTCATAGGTCCGCCCGACCGGGATGAACGCGCTATAACCGCCCCCCAGCTCTTCGCCCCGCCCGAAATGATTGGCGCCCGCGGTCGGCGCGCCGACCAAAGTGCCGCGTCCGGTGTGCTTCATCGCCAGCGAGAAATGCTCGGCCGCCGACGCCGTCCCGCCCGAGATCAGCACATAGACTTTGGCGTCGCGCAGCCGTACATCGGCGTTCGGCGTCACCCAATGTTCGCGCGTCACCATGCCCGCATCGCCCGCGACGCTGCGCATCGACGGCAAGCCGCCGATCGGCGATCCGCCGCCGGCATCGACCGACGCACGCGTCGCCATCGACACCAGCCGCGTCTCCTTGCCGAACAGCCACGGGAAGATGACGTCCATCTGTTCGACCCCGCCGCCGCCATGGGTGCGAATGTCGAAGATGATCGCCTTGGCATCGGCATGATCGGCCATGAATTTCGCCGCCTCGGCGGTCACCGCGGCATCCATCGGAAAGACGTTGAAGCGGACGAAGGCGATGCCCGGCGCGATCCAGCCCGCCTGCTCGACGGGCACGCGCGGCGCGCGGCGCATCGGCGGCGCACCGCCCGGCACGAGCGCTCCGGCCGCGCCCTCGGCTACGCGGATACGCAAATGGCCGTCGGGTGACACCGCATGGACATCGGCGTCGATCGCCGCGCCCAGTGCTTCGCCCGACAGCGAGGCATAGCGCCCCGCCTTGATCGCCGCGCGGATCGCCTCGGCATAACGCTTGCCCGTTTCGGGATAGACATAGTCGCGCGCCAGCAGCGCGGCATAGGCTTCGGCGATCGCATCGCCCTTTTCTGCGGGCGCGGCCGCTTCCTCGGCGGCGTGAACGGGCATTGCGGCAAGCGGCACCGCCGCGGCGAGCAGGAGCGGCAAAAGGCGCTGAGGACGAATCATCTTTGTCTCCAATCCAACCCCGGTCGGACGGACGTGTATCATGTCATCAATACAGATCAACTACATTTGTAGTCGATACGCATTCACGGCTTTTTGCGCGCAAACCAGACCAGCGCGATCCCGACCACAGCGAGTACGGTGCCGTTGCGCGTCCAGGTGATATCGCCCAGCATGAAGCTGCTCGATGGCCAGCGCACGATGTCGAGTCCCTGCAGGATCCACAGCCCGCCCATCAGGATCGCCGCGACCCCGACCACCGCCATCAGGCCTTTTACTGCGCCCATGTCCGTCTCCCTATTGGCGCTGCAGTCCGATCAGCGGCCGCAGCCAGCCGATGCTGCGCCCGATCCGATAGAAAAGCCAGCATCCCGTCACCGTCGCGGCGACCAGGATCAGGAAGGACGGCAGCGCCGCGACCTGCCCCTGCAGCAACCACCAGCCGGTGACGACGATGATCGTCTGGTGGACGATATAGAAGGGGAAGACCGCCTCGGCGAGCATCGCGCGGCGCGGGTGGTCGCGGTTCCACCAGCGGTCGGCGATCCCCAGCAACGCGATGAGGATCAACCAGCCGTTGACGTTGCGCGCGACATGATAGGGGAGGAACACCTCGGGGGGTGCGACTGTCTCGCCTGGCCAGGTCCATTCGATCCACGCGACGGGAAGGAAGGCGAGCAGGCCGAGCAGCAGCGCCGCCTTCCACCAGCGCGCCACGGCCTCGAACAGCACGGGCCGCACCCGCAGCAGCCAGCCGACGCCGAACGCCGTCAGATAATGAAGGTGCGACGGGCCGTCGTCGAACAGCGCGTGCGTCTCGTCATGATCGGGAAAGGCAAGGTAGATCGCGACCCACCACAGCGCCGGCACCACCAGCAACCGCCAGCCGCCGAGCAACCGCGCCGCGCCGTCGGCGATCCGCGCGCGCGCCGCCACGGGCACGATTGCCAGCAACAGCGCCGCGAGCATCGTATAGACCCAGAGGTACACGACGAACCACAGATGCTGCCACGTCGGCAGCGCGATGCCGTCGATGAACTGGAAGCCGAAATAATCGTGCAGCCAGAAATGCAGGAAACCGTGCGGGTAACCGTGCTGGCCCGCAAGATCGATCCACGGCTGCGGCGGAATGATCACCGCCATGCCGAACAGCAGGGGGATCAGCAGCCGCGCGCTCCGCGACCGCGCGAAGCCGCCCGGCCCGCCGAGCTTGGCAAACAGCGCCGCGCTCGCATAACCTGACACGAGGAACAGCAGCGCGAGCCGCCAGCTGTTCGTCGCGAGCATCGGCAGCGCGACCCATTCGACCGGCTCGGCGATCTTCACATGCCAGCCCCACGGCACGAAATACATGCCGATATGATAGAGGATCAGCAGCGCGAACGCCCCGATGCGGAGCCAGTCCATGCCGTAATGGCGCGCGCCGGTCATACTCTTCCCCCACTCCGTTCGCCCTGAGCTTGTCGAAGGGCCGTTCTTCCCTTTGGCGAGGTTGGAAAAAATAACGGTGCTTCGACAAGCTCAGCACGAACGGGTCTATTTCAACACCCGCCAGGCCAGTTCCGCAAACTCGCACAGCAAGGGCCGCGTATCGCGCGGATCGATGATGTCTTCGACTCCATATTTTTCGGCGGTGCGGAACGGCGAGCGCACGCGGTTCAGCCGCTCCCTGATCGCCTCCAGATGCGCCGCCGGATCCGCGGCGGCTTCCAGTTCGCTCTTGTACGCGACCTCGACCCCGCCCTCGATCGGCAAGCTGCCCCAGTCGCCCGAGGGCCAGGCGAAGCGATACTGGAAACGTTCGGCATTGCTCATCGCGCTGCCCGCGATCCCGTAAGCGCGGCGCACCACGACCGACGCGAGCGGCACCGTTGCGCGATAGATCGCGTTCATCGCCTGCACCCCATAGCGGATCGTCCCCGTCCGCTCGGCCTCGCCGCCGATCATGAAGCCGGGATTGTCGACCAGGTGGACGATCGGCAGGCGAAACTGGTCGGCCAGTTTGACGAAGCGCTCGGCCTTCTCGCTGGTCTTCGCGTCCCACGACCCGCCAAGGTACGAGGGATCGCTCGCGAGCACCGCGACCGGATAACCGTCGAGCCGGGCAAGGGCGGTGATCACCGCCCGCCCCCAGCGCGCGCCCATCTCGAAAAAACTGTCCAGGTCAAACACCGCCGCGCAGATCCGCCGCATCGCATAAACCTGCTTCGCCTCGCGCGGGACGGCCGACAGCAAGGCTTCCTCGCGCCGGTCGACCGGATCGCTGCATTGGGTCCGCAAGGCCCGGTCATGAATCGACGACGGCAAATAGGACAAAAACCGCCGCGCCGCCGCGAATGCCTCGGCCTCGCTCGCGACCTCGTCATCGACGACGCCGTTGCGCGTATGCACATCGCTCCCGCCCAGTTCCTCGCGGTCGAGCGTATCGCCGATCGCCGCCGCGACCGCCGGCCCCGCCGCGAACAGCTGCGACAGCCCGCGCACCATCACGCTGTAATGGCTCGCGACCACCCGCGCCGCACCCAGCCCAGCGGTCGGCCCCAAGGCCAGCGCCACGACCGGCACGGTATCGAGGTTAACGATGATCTCGTCCCATCCGGGCACGTGCGGGATATAGGTATAGCCCATATCCTCCAGCGTCTTGACCGACCCGCCGCCGCCGGTGCCGTCGATCATGCGGATCAGCGGCAGGCGATATTCATGCGCCATCGCCTCGCACTGCACGAACTTCCTGTGCAGCGCTGCATCGGCCGCGCCGCCGCGCACGGTGAAATCGTCGGCCGAGGCGACCACCGGCCGCCCATCGACATTCGCGCGCCCGAAGATGAAATTGCTCGCGGCCAGATCTTCCAGCTCGCCATCGGGGCCATATTTTCCGCGCCCCGCGATCTTGCCGATCTCGCGAAAGCTGCCCGGATCGACGATCGCCGCGAGCCGCGCCCGCGCATCCATCTTGCCGCGCCCGTGCTGGCGCGCGACCTTTTCCTCGCCGCCCATCTTCTCGGCCATCGCGCGGCGCGCGGCGAGTTCCTCGACTTCTTTTTTCCAGCTCATGGGACGGAGGCTAACTGACGTTGACGGAAACGTCATGCAAAACCTATCGTCGGCGCATGATGCGCAAAATCGCCCTCGCCTTCGCGATAGTCCTCCTCCCGCTCGTCCCCGCGCGGGCCTTCGACGACGCCCCGCTCCGTTCGATCCCCGGCGTCGAAAAGCCTTATGAAACCAACGTCTTCGATCCCGGCTCCGACGCGATGGCGGCGATCGATGCGGCGATCGCCGCCGCGCGCCGGTCGGGCAAGCGCGTGCTACTGGTGATGGGGTCGAACGACTGCCACGACAGCGCCTGGTTCGCCAACGCCGTGACCAGCGCCGGCCTCGCGGGCACGCTCGCCGCGCGCTACCATATCGTCTTCGTCGATATCGGCATGCCGCAGGTCGGCCAGGGCCGGAACCCCGAAATCCCGGCGCGCTTCGGCTTCAGGAAGATCAAGGGCACGCCGACGGTGGCGATCCTCGACGCGCGCGGCCATGTGCTCAACCGCAAGGCCGCGCCCCAATGGCGCAACGCCGCGAGACGCGACACGCACGAAATCCAGACCGAATTGATGCAATAGGGAGAGAGGCATGGCCGAGATGAACCTTGCGGGGCGCACTGCGCTCGTCACCGGCGCCTCGCGCGGCATCGGTCGCGGCATCGCGCTCGCGCTGGCCGAAGCGGGCGCCGACGTCGCGGTCAACTATACCCGCGACGAAGGCGCCGCCGCCGAAACCGTCGCCGCGATCCAGGCGCTCGGCCGCCGGGCCAAGGCCTATCAGGCCTCGGTCACCGACGAAGAAGCCTGCGCCGCGATGGTCGCGGGCATCGAGACCGATTTTGGCCCGCTATCGATCCTGGTCAACAACGCCGGCATCGCCAGCCGCGGCCGCGGCGTCGCCGACACCGACGCTGCCGAGGTCGAGAAACTGCTCGCGGTCCACGCGGTCGGCCCGCACCGGCTGTCGCGCCTCTGCCTGCCGCAGCTCCGCCAGCATGAACGCAGCGACGTGGTGGTCATCTCCAGCATCGCCGCGACCCAGCACGCCCCATTCGGCGCGCCCTACACGATGGGCAAGGTCGCGGGCGAAGCGCTCGCGATGGCGCTCGCCAAGGAGGAGCTCAAGCACGGCGTCCGCGTCAACATCGTCGCCCCCGCGCTGACCGTCAGCGACATGGGCGAACGCCTGTCGCGCGCGATCACCGGCCAGGACGACATCCACCACCTCGCGTCGAAAATGCCCTTCGGCCGCGTCGCCGAACCGAGCGACGTCGCCGCGGCGGTGCTGTGGTTCGTCAGCGACGCCAACCCCTATTGCTCGGGCCAGAGGCTCGCGATCGACGGCGCGGGCATGGCGACGTTCCGTTAGCCATAGGCGCCGGTTTCGGACGAAACACGACGCAAAAATCCTCCCCATCGACTTGCGATGGGGAGGATCCTTGGGTTCGCTCCCTACCCCAAACCCTCCACTCCAGCCGTCACGCCGCCCCAAAAACCAAAGCGCGATCAACGCGTCATTCTCGGCTACAGCCCCCGCCATGCGCCCCGATTCGCCCTCGCCGCTTATCCCCTTCCTGATCGCCTGCGCGGGAATCGCGACCTTTTCGGCGATGGACGTGCTGATGAAGGGGCTGTCGATCGACCTCGGCGCATACAACGCGGTCCTGTGGCGCACCGGCTGCGGCACGCTGGTCAGCGGCGCCATCTATTTCTCGCTGCGCCCGATCTGGCCCGACCGCGCGACGATGCAGATCCACGCCTGGCGCTCGCTGTTCGTCGCCGCGATGGCGCTCTGCTTCTTCTGGGCGCTCGCGCGGCTGCCGATCGCCGAGGCGATCGCGCTCGCCTTCGTCGCGCCGCTGATGGCACTCTACATGGCGGCGATCTTCCTCGGCGAGAAGATCGGCCCGCGCTCGGTCGCCGCTTCGCTGCTCGGGCTCGGCGGCGTAATCGTCATCGTCGCGGGCAAGATCGGCGGCAGCGATTATAATGCGGAAGCGTTATGGGCGGTCGGCGCGGTGTTCCTCTCGGCGGTCTTTTACGCCTACAACCTCATCCTCGCGCGGCGGCAAGCGAAGATGGCCGAGCCGCTCGAAATCGCCTTCTTCCAGAATTTCTTCGTCGCCGCGATCCTTGCGCTCGGCGCGCCCTGGTTTGCGGTAGTACCCAGCATCGACCACGCCCCGCATATCCTCGGCGCCGCGATCCTCGCGACGACGTCGCTGCTGCTGCTCAGCTGGGCCTATGCCCGCGCCGAAACGCAGATCCTCGCGACCACCGAATATACCGGTTTCCTGTGGGCGATGCTCTTCGGCTGGGTCTTCTTCGCCGAGCCCGTCACGCTGCCGACAATCGCCGGCGCAGTGCTGATCGTCGCCGCCTGCCTGATCGTGGCGCGCAAGGTCCCGCACGGCGATCCGGTCGAGCCGGCAGCGGCTTAGGAATAATCTCATGCGAAGGCGCGGAGAAATCCCAAAATCCGTTCGTGCTGAGCTTGTCGAAGCACCGTTCTTCCCTTCGCCGCCGGAAGAAAGAACGGCCCTTCGACAAGCTCAGGGCGAACGGAGTTTGAAAACGATATTTCTTCGCGTCTTCGCGTGATTCAAAATTTCACACCGCTGCGCGCGAAAGCCGGTCGTTGATCGCTGCTCCCAACCCATCCCGCGGGATTGCCGCCACCGCGATCCGCGTCTGCGCGCTCGCTGCCCCCGCGTGCAGCGCGTCGAACAGCCGTGCCGCCGCCTCGGTCAGGTCGCCCGCCCCGCTCAGCTGATAGTCGCCCACGAGCGCACCAAAACCGATCCCATATTCGTCGTCGGCAAAACCATCCGCCCCCAGTCGCATCGGCTTGCCCGGGGCATAATGGCTTGCGAGCATCCCCGGCGCGACGATCTCCGATCCCGCGACCCCCGTCACTGCCAGCCCCGACGCCTCGGCCAGCATCGCCGCCGTCACCGGCCCCGGCCGCAGCACCTCGACCGCGCCGTCCTTCACCCGCGCGATCGTCGATTCGACCCCCGCGCTCGTCGGCCCGTCGTCGATCACCAGCGCGATCCGCCCATCCAAAGTCGCCAGCACATGGCTCGCCCTGGTCGGGCTCACCCCGCCGCTCGCATTCGCGCTCGGTGCCGCCAGCGGCGCGCCGCTTTCAGCGAGCAAGGCCTGCATCGCGCGGTGCCCCGGCACGCGCAGCGCAATCGTATCGAGCCCCGCCGTCGCGATGCTCGCCACCGGGCAATCCGCCGTACGCGGCACCACCAGGGTCAGCGGCCCCGGCCAGAAACGCACCGCCAGCACCCGCTCGACCGCGCCAAACACGCCCAGCTTTTCTGCTGCCGCCAGATCGGGCACATGAACGATCAACGGATTGAAATCGGGCCGCCCCTTCGCCGCATAAATCCGCGCCACCGCCGCGGCGTTGCGCGCATCGGCGGCAAGCCCGTAGACCGTCTCGGTCGGCACCGCGACCGGCTGCCCCTCCCCGACAAGCCCCCCGGCGCGCGCGATTGCCTCCGCCGAGAAAGCGCGGGTATCGGTGGTGTAAAGCGGTGTTGTTTGACCCTTGGCCATGCCGCGCTATAGCGCCGCCACCTGTGGAATCATCCCTAAAAGGGGAGCCGGACCTTGACCTATACGCCGCCCACCACCGAACAGCTTTTTGTCTTGGGCCATATCGCGCGGATCGACGCGATGGCGCAACACGAACGTTTCGCCGACGCGACCCCCGACATGGTCGAGGCGATCGTCACCGGCATCGGCGAGTTCGCGGCGGAGGTGTACGCGCCATTGAACCGCGTCGGCGACGTCAACAACCCCAAGTGGCACGACGGCAAGGTCACCATGCCCCCGGGCTTCAAGGAAGCGTATCAGGCGTTCGTCGACGCCGGCTGGGGCAGCATCGACGGCCCGACCGAATATGGCGGCCAGGGCCTGCCCTTCACGCTCGCAACCGTGATCATCGAGGCGCTCGGCACCGCCGACATGGGCTTCACCCTGTGCAACATCCTGACTCCCGGCGCGATCCACGCGCTGATGGCCTATGGCACCGGGGAACAGCGCCAGACCTGGCTGCCCAAGCTGGTGTCGGGCGCGTGGAACGGTACGATGAACCTGACCGAGCCCGCCGCCGGCAGCGACGTCGGCGCGCTGCGCTCGACCGCTGAAAAAGTCACCGAAGGCCCGAACGCAGGCCTCTACAGGATCAAGGGGCAAAAGATCTTCATCACCTTCGGCGAGCACGACCTCACCGACAATATCGTCCACCTCGTCCTCGCGCGCACGCCCGGCGCAAGCGAGGGAACGCGCGGCATCTCGCTGTTCCTCGTCCCCAAATATCGCCTCGATGCGGAGGGCAATCCGACGATCGGCAACGGCGTCCACTGCGCCTCGATCGAGCACAAGCTCGGCATCCACGGTTCGCCGACCGCGGTGATGGTCTATGGCGAGGACGAAGATTGCCTCGGCGAGATCGTCGGCGCCGAAATGGGCGGCATGCGCGCGATGTTCGTGATGATGAACAACGCGCGGCTGATGGTCGGCTGCCAGGGCGTCCAGATCGCCGAACGCGCGACGCAGCAGGCGCAGGCTTTCGCCGCCGAGCGCATCCAGTCGTCGCTCGCCGGATCGCCCGACCGCACCCCGGTGACGATCGACCAGCACCCCGACGTGCGCCGCATGCTGTGGCGCATGCGCGCGCAGACCGAGGCCGCGCGCGCGCTGATCTATTACGCCTCCGCCCAGACCGATTTCGGCAAATTGGGCGACGAGGGTGCCGCGATGCGCGCCGAAATCCTGATTCCGCTCGCCAAGGCGCACGCGACCGACATCGGCTGCGAGGTCGCCAGCCTCGGCATCCAGGTCCATGGCGGCATGGGCTTCATCGAGGAAACCGGCGCCGCGCAGCATTATCGCGACGCGCGCATCGCCCCGATCTACGAAGGCACCAACGGCATCCAGGCGGCCGACCTCGTCGGGCGCAAGCTCGGCATGGCGGGCGGCGATCTCGTCCGCGGCCTGATCGACGACATCGCGCATGGCGCGGGCGATTTCCCCGAACTGCAGCAGCTCGTCGACGCGTGCCGCGCCGTCACCGACTGGATGGTGAACGCGTCGACCGGCGACCGGCTTGCGGGCAGCTATCCCTATCTCACCATGCTCTCGACCGCGACATGCGGCTGGCTGATGGCGCTGCAGCATAAGGCGGCGAAAACCGCACTCGATGAAGGCAATGGCGACACCGCCTTCCTCGAAGCCAAAATGGCATCGACGCGCTTCTACCTGCAACAGATCGTCCCCGCCGCCACCGGCCTCGCGCCGTCGGCGCTGGCGGGCGACGCGGCGCTTCCCGCCTTCGGCTGACGCCGGCCAGTCTCCGGTCCGGGGTGGTTTCCAGACTCAAAAACCCCTCCTCTGAAGAGGAGGGGCTGAGAAATGTCAGCTCCCACGCCGAAATCCGACGCACCATCACGCCCGGAAAACCGCGCCCATCCGTTAATCATTAACGCGATGATAACCATCGCGGCTTAGGCACATACGCTAACCGCTGGAGACGTGCGCGCGTGCCATTGATAGTCAACAGGATGATCGTCAGCTGGCGCACGCTCGGGCTTGCGCTGCTGCTCAGCATCATCGTCGGCATTTCGGGCGCGGGCGAGGTTCCCGACCGGATGATCGCGATGGCGACCAGCCGGCTCGGCGACCGGCCGGTTTCGGGCGATATCGTCATCGTCGCGCTCGACGACCGCACGCTCGGCCAGACCCCGGGCGGCGAATTTTCGATGACCCAATATGGCGAGGTCGTCAACGCGATCGACAAGGCCGGCGCGAAGCGCGTGTTCCTCGATTTCTATTTCGACCGCCGCGAATCCGATCCCGATTTCTCGAAACTGACCGAAGCGGTGCGCAAGATGGGCAACCGCGCGGTGCTCGCGGTTGCGACCAAGTCGATGCCCGGCACCGACCGCAGCCGCTCGATCTTTCCCAATCCCGCCTTCGGCGAACAGGCGCAGCTCGCCAGCATCGCCTGGGACTATGAATTCTGGCAGGTCTGGAACGTCCCGATCACCTATCTCGCCGACGGCCGCAAGCTCCCCAGCTTCGCCTCGCTGCTCGCGAACAAGCGCTCGGCCGAACCGAAGGCTTTCCGCCTCGATTTCTCCTACGACACCGGCAGCATCCCGCAATATGGCGCCGCCGACCTGCTCGCGGGGCGCATCGGCGCGGCGCAGCTCAAGGGCAAGGACGTCATCTTCGCGCCGACGGCCTCGACTTTCCAGGACGCCCATTATCTCCCCGGCCACGACCTCGTGCCCGGGGCCTATATCCATCTGATCGGCGGCGAGACGCTGAAGCGCGGCAATCCGGTCGATATCGGCTGGATGCCCGCGCTCGCCCTGATGGCGCTCACCCTCTTCGCCGCGCTGCTGCCGCGCTTCCAGCGCTGGTACGCACCGACCGCGATCGCCGCGGTCGGCGTCGCGGTCGTCGGCAAAGTGCTGCTCGCCACCCTGCTCGTCACCAGCTCGATCGGCGCCGCGCTCTTCTTCGTCGCCGCGGTCAGCGCCAATGTCTCGCGCAAACGCCGCCGCGCCTCGGCGCAGCGCGAGAATCCGGTCTCGGGCCTCCCCAATTTCGAGGCCTTGCGCGCGCAGGCCGCGTTCGGCAGCGCAACGGTCATCGCCGCCAAACTCGTCAATTTCGAGGATCTCGCGGCCTTCCTCCCCGGCCAGGGCAGCCAGCAGCTGGTCGACCAGGTCGCACGCCGCCTGACGCTCGCGTGCCATGGGACGCAGCTTCACCACGATCTCGACGGCACCTTCGCCTGGCTGGTCCCCTATTATCAGCACAGCCAGATCGAGGGGCATCTCGCCGGCCTCGCCGCCTTGTTCAACGCGCCGCTGACGATCGGCGAACTGCGCGTCGACGTCGCGATCGCCTTCGGGGTCAACGACGAGTTCGAGGGCTCGAACGCGCAGCGCCTCGCCGCCGCGCTCGTCGCCGCCGAACGCGCGATCCGCACCCGCGCGCTGTGGACCAAATATTCGCCGCGCCAAAAGGAAGACGCGGGCTGGCAGCTCAGCTTCCACTCGCAGCTCGAGGACGCGCTCACCGGCGGCGACATCTGGGTCGCCTTCCAGCCGCAGTACGACATCCGCACCCGCGCGCTCGTCGGGGTCGAGGCACTCGCGCGCTGGACCCACCCGACGCGCGGGCCGATCCCGCCCGACGAGTTCATCGTCCAGGCCGAAAAGAGCCAGGACATCTATCGCCTCACCTTGTTCGTGATGGACCAGGCGATCCGCTCGGCGGCGCAGCTGCAGGAACGCGGGTTCAAGATCCACATGTCGGTCAACCTGTCGGCGACCTTGCTCGATCATGCCGACCTCGTCGGCACGATCCGTGTGATGCTGACCGCGCACCACCTGCCGCCCGAGATGCTGACGATCGAAATCACCGAAACCGCGCAGATCGAAAACAGCCGCCAGGCGCGCCAGACCCTCGCGCAATTGCGCCGCGCGGGCATCCGCCTGTCGATCGACGACTATGGCACCGGCCAGTCGAACCTCGAATATCTGACCGAGATCGAGGCCGACGAAATCAAGATCGACAAGCGATTCGTGATGACCATGCGTGATTCGCAGCGGAACTTCGAAGTGGTCAAGTCCACCATCGATCTCGCGCACCGTCTGGGCGCCGTCGCGGTCGCCGAAGGCATCGAGGATGCCCCCACTATGGCGTTGCTCGAGGAACTCGGCTGCGATGTCGGCCAGGGTTATCATCTTGGCAAGCCGCAACTATTTTCCGAACTCGCCGCGTCGCTCACCACAACCCCGCACAGCCGCACCGCCTAATCGTTACCAAAATGGTACCAAAATCAGTTAAGACTCGATTTACCACGCCTGTTAGGGTATATGCTCCGTTAACTGCTCTGCATGGGCAGTCATGCAGTTGCATCTAGGAGACGTCCGATGGGTTGGTTTTGGCGTTGGATGGGCGGCGGCGGCACCGGTAGCGGTGGCGGTCAGGCCTGATCCGAAAACGAAATAGGGAAAGGGCCTCGGCATAGCCGGGGCCTTTTTTCATTTGGGGTCCGGAAACGGCAAGTAGCTGGATCGCACGCGGAACCGATGCGCGCTGCAGACCGCTTCGGTTCTCATAATTCGCCCACCTGCGCGCGGTTCCGGCAGCGAGATATCCGGAGGAAACTCCCGACCCCCGAAGGACCTGCCTCCGAGAGCCGGGAGCCCGGCATCGTCACATCACGCTCTCATCCGGCGACCTCGGTCACCAGCCCCGCGCCGACGGTCTTGCCGCCCTCACGGATGGCAAAGCGCACGCCCGGCTCGATGCCGACCGGCCGGTTCAGCTCGAAGCCGACCTCGACCTGCGAGCCCGGCTCCACGACCGCGCCGTCATTGGTGTGGATCACACCCGTGACATTGGTCACGCCGAAGAAGAACTGCGGCCGATAGCCGCTGGCAAACGGCGTGTGCCGGCCGCCTTCTTCCGCCGAAAGTACGAAGACCTGCGCCTTGCCCCGCGTGTGCGCCTTGATGGCACCCACGGCGCTCAGCACCTGCCCACGCTCGACGTCGTCGCGCTTGAGACCGCGCAGCAGCAGTCCCACGTTCATGCCGGCGCGTGCCTCCGGAACATCCTTCCGGAAGGCCTGCGTGCCGGTCACGACCAGCGCGACGCCTTCGTTGTCGACCCCGACGATTTCCACCGTGTCGCCGACGCGCACGATGCCGCGCTCGACGCGGCCGGAAACGACCGTGCCGCGGCCCGGGATCGTGTGGACGCCCTCGATCGGCATCAGGAATGGGCTGTCCACATCCCGGACCGGGTCTGGAATATGCGCGTCGAGCGCCGCGACCAGATCGACGATCCCCTGAACCGCCGGATCGCCAAGGTCACCGCGCGCCACCGCCTCGAGCGCGCCGAGCGCGCTGCCGAAGACGAACGGCGTATCGGCATAGCCCTGGCGAGCCAGCAACTCGCCCGTCTCGAGCTCGATCAGCGCGACCATGTCCGCACGGTCTTCGACCGCAACCGCGTCCATCTTGTTCACGAACACGACGATGTGGCGAACATTCACCTGACGCGCGAGCAGGATATGCTCGATCGTCTGCTTCGCCGCGCCTTGCGTCGCGTCGACGAGCAGGATCGCGCCGTCCATCTGCGACGCGCCGGTGATCATATTCTTCACATAGTCGGCGTGACCCGGACAATCGATGTGGGCATAGTGCCGGGTCTCCGACTCATATTCCACATGACTGGTGTTGATCGTGATCCCGCGGGCCCTTTCTTCGGGGGCCTTGTCGATCTGATCGAACGCCAGGGCCTGGCCGCCGAGCCGGGCCGCCTGGACCTGTGTGATCGCGGCGGTCAGCGTCGTCTTGCCATGGTCCACATGACCGATGGTTCCAACATTCACATGCGTCTTGATAGGCATTTTTACCTCCTGCCTATTGTGGGCGCCGCCTGAACCGGGATGGCCAATCCCGATCCAGGCGGCCATTGGCATTGGCGCGCCAATTCGGTGTGGGCCGCGGGGGCGGCCCGAAACAAAAGAGCCCGCCGGACGGGACCGGCGGGCTCGTGCTATTAGAGTGTCCCGGGTCCCTTTCGGCGGCCCCGGCGGATGTGCCAGGGGCGTCAGCTCGCAAATCGCCAAGCGCGATCGGCGCGCGGCGCGGCGCGCAGTTCGGTGCGAGCGATGGTCAACGTCGTGCGGGTCATGGTTCCGGCTCCTTGTTCGTCGGCGCACGAAAAGCGCCCAATAAAAAACCCTGGAGGGTCGGGCCTTCCAGGGTCATCGGACACAGGAGGCCGTTCGCCTCCTCGAAATCGAGAGGCAGATCAGGAATCGATAAAATAAAGCGCGGCGCCGGCAATAGCCGTCGCTTCGAGCGCTGCTTGTTTCTGGTCCACGATCATATTGCTCCATCTGAAAACGCGGGTGGCACATAGCGACGCGGCCTGTCGATTACAAGCAAGTTGGTCGCAACCCGATACGATGCCGGTCACCAAAAGGCGTGGAGCGTTCGTGGATACCACGAGATGCAGGCCACCGGCTGGCTGGGGCGGCAGGATTCGAACCTGCGCATGGCGGCATCAAAAGCCGCTGCCTTACCGCTTGGCGACGCCCCAACGGCCGGTGCGAGCGCGTCTATAGCGCTCGCCGCGTGAATGGCAAGTTGGCGCCTCGACGGCGCGGTAATTGAGTACGGACCCTAAAGCCGCGTGACCCAGCCGTGCGGATCGGCGGCGCGGCCGCGCTGGATGTCGACCAGCTTGTTCTTGAGCTTCGTCGTGACCTGCCCCGGCCCGCCGGCGCCGATCGTGAAGCTGCTGTCCCCGCGCGTCACCTTGCCGACCGACGTCACCACCGCCGCGGTGCCGCAGGCGAAGCTTTCGGTCAGCTTGCCGCTCTCCGCATCGGCCTGCCACTGGTCGATCGCATAGGGTTCCTCGCGCACCGTCAGCCCCGCATCGCGTGCCAGCGTGATGATCGCGTCGCGCGTGATGCCGGGCAGGATCGTGCCCGTCAGCGGCGGCGTAACGATGCTGCCGTCGTCGAAGACGAAGAACATGTTCATGCCCCCCAGCTCCTCGATCCAGCGATGCTCGGCGGCGTCGAGGAAGACGACCTGGTCGTGCCCCTTGGCGATCGCCTCGCGCTGCGCGACCAGGCTGGAGGCATAGTTGCCGCCGCATTTGGCGGCGCCGGTGCCGCCGGGCGCGGCGCGGGTATAATCCTCCGACACCCACAGCGAGATCGCCGGGGCGCCCGATTTGAAATAATTGCCGACCGGCGAGACGATGACGAGGAAATGATAATCGGCCGCCGGCTTGACACCCAGGAACACCTCGCTCGCATACATGAAGGGACGCAGGTACAGCGCGCCGCCGTCGACCGGCGGGAACCAGTGCGCGTCGGCGGCGACCGCTTCCTTCACCGCCGCGATGAAGAGCTCCTCGGGCAGTTCGGCCATCGCCATGCGCCGCGCGCTGGCGTTGAAGCGCGCGGCATTGGCCTCGACGCGGAACAGCGCCATCGATCCGTCGTCGAGCCGGTACGCCTTCAATCCTTCGAAGATTTCCTGCGCATAATGGAGCACTGCGGTCGCGGGATCGAGCGTCAGCGGGCCGCGCGGCATCACCTGCGCGTCGTGCCAGCCCTTGTCTTCCGAATAGCGGATCGAGACCATATGGTCGGTGAAGACGCGGCCGAACACCGGATCCGCGATCGCCGCCGCGCGTACCTCGTCCGCGACCTTGCTGGGGTGCGGCAGATGGGTAAAGGCGGAAGCGGACATGCAGGAACCTACTCGGTCAAGGGTGAATCACGCGCGCCTCTTGCCAAAGCCGGGCGCCGGGCGCAACGGTAGTGACTATGCCGAACGATAATTTTCTTTCACAAGTGCCCGGCGCCTCTGCCCTTTTCTTGCGCGAGGCCGAGGTGCGTCGCGGCATCGAATATCTGTTTTTCGCGCATGGATCGCTGTGGCGCTCGGTCGATGCGCGGCTCGCCGAAATGGACCTCGGGCGCGCGCATTACCGTGCGCTTTACTTCATCGCACGCCAGCCCGGCCTTACGATTTCGGACCTGCTCGCGCTGCTCGGCATCACCAAACAGTCGCTGGGGCGCGTGGTCAAGGATCTGGAGGCGCGCGACATGCTGGCGACGCGCCCGGGCAACCGCGACCGGCGCCAGAAGGAATTGCGGCTGACCGAGGAAGGTCGCGCGGTCGAGGCGGCGGTCTTCGCGCTGCTGCGCGACGCGATGAGCCGCGCCTATACGCAGGCGGGTCAGGCGGCGGTGACCGGATTCTGGCAGGTGAGCGAGGCGCTGCTGCCGCCGCGCGAACGCGGCCGGATGGCGAAGCTGGGCGGCGATACCACCTGAACCAAAACCCGTAGCCCTTGAGCCTGTCGAAGGGTGCCTCACTGAGAAGCGCCCTTCGACAGGCTCAAGGGCTAGGGTTCAGACCGACTTACCCCTCGCCGCGCGCGATATCCGCCAGCTCGCGCCCGCGGTCGCGCGCCGCGCGCAGCACATTGGTCATCAACGCGACGAGCTGCCCGCCTTCGTCGAGGACGTCGAGCCCCGCCTGCGTCGTGCCGCCCTTGCTCGCGACCTGCGCGACCAGCGCGCCCGGCTTTTCGTCGCTGTCGGCGAGCAGCGCGGTCGACCCGCCGAAGGTCGCGGTCGCGAGCTTGAGCGCGTCCTCGGGCGACAGGCCGAGCCGCTCGCCCGCGGCGGCATAGGCCTCGATCAGGCGAAAGACGAACGCCGGGCCGCTACCGGTGAAGGCGGTGACCAGATCCATCGTCGAATCGTCGCCCAGCGGCACGACCTGGCCGAGCGGCGCCAGCAAGGCCGTGATTGCCTTCTCGTCGGCGCGGCCCAGGCTGGCGAACGCCGATACGCCGGCGCCGATACGCGCCGCAAGATTGGGGAGGATGCGCACCTGCGCGCGCGCGTTCGGGAAGCGCGCGACCAGATCGGCGAGCGACACGCCCGCGAGGATCGACAGCAGATGGACGTCGTCGGCGACCTGCGGGCCGAGCTCGCCCGCGACCTCGCCCAGCTGCTGCGGCTTCATGCCCAGCATGATCCAGTCGGCGCTGCCGCCCGCCACCTGCCACTCGCCGAGCGATGCGTGCTGCGCGATGCCCGCGCGCGGCGCGGCGAAGGGATCGACGATCGCGACCTGCGCCGGGTCGAGCCCCTCCGCGAGCCAGCGACCCAGCATCGCCCCCGCCATGTTTCCGCAACCGACCAGCAACAGCCGGCCGGAAAAAGTCCGCAAAGTCTTTGTCATCGTTCCTGTTTCATCCTAGCGGCAGCTGCTCTCGGGACCCGAGATCAGGTCCAGGCAACGGCCGTCGATCTTGGCGGCGTCGACCGGCAGCCCGATCAGCGACGCGAGCGTCGGCATGATGTCGACCGTCATCACTGCATTGGGCTGTTCGAAACCGGCCAGCCCCTTGCGCCAGAACAGCATCGGCACGCGCCGGTCATAATCCCACACCGACCCGTGCGTCGCGACATAACCAAGGCCCGATTCAGGGATCGGCGTCACGCGCGGCTTGAGCGCGACGACGAAATCGCCTGAACGCTGCGGATTGTATGACGCGCGCAGCTTGTCCATCAGCGACCAGACGTCGGGCGAGCGTTTCGAGATCGGGTGTTTCGCCAGTTCCTCGGCCGTAACCACAGCCTCGACCTGCGGGTGCGCGCGCCAGCGGGCGAGCAGTTCGGTCGAGGCGGCCTTGCGCTGCGCGGAGGTCAGCGTCTTCGACAGATACATGTCGCCGAACGGGCCGTCGCTGTAGAGCAAAGGCTGCGGCAGGCCGAGCTTTTCGGCGACCGCCTTGCCCAGCTGGTCGGCGTCGAGACCGCGGTCGACGCGCTCGGCGGCGGGCCAGGCGTTCTGGCGGTTGCGCTCGGGCAGGTCGTGGCCACCATGGTCGGCGGTCAGCGCGACGGCATAATCGATGCCGGTCGCGTCGAGCCGCGCGAAGAAATCGCCGAGTTCGCGGTCGAGGCCCGCCATCTGCAGGCACATTTCGCTGCCCTCGGTGCCATAGGTGTGGCCGACATAGTCGGTCGCCGACAGCCCGACGATGAGCAGGTCGGTGGTGTCGCCCTCACCCATCTTGCGCGTCTGGCGCAGCGCCGCGGCGGTGGCGAGGACGGCGCCATCGGCCTCGGGCGAGGCCATGAAGCCGCGGAAATTGCCGCCGTCGCGCGCAAGGCGGCCGGTGCCGACGGAGCCCCCTTTGTCGATCGGGATCGCGATATCCTTCGCCGCGCAATCGGTGGGCAAGGTCAGCGCCGGGCGCGGCTGCGCCAGCGCGGCGGCGATCGCGGCGCTCGCCTGCGTCGCGACGGGCGACAGCGCGGTGCCGCGATAGCTGGTGAGCCCCGCCGGGACGAGCCACATCAGTTCGTCGGCCTGATGCCCGCCCATCATGATCGCCGCGCGGTCCTTGCCCGCGACCGAGACGACCTGCGCGTTCGGGTCGCGCGCCTTCATCAGGTCGCCGAGCGTCGGAACCAGCAGATGCTTCACCGACGCCGCATATTTGCCGCTGCCCGATGTCGTCCCGGCCACGCTCTCATCCTCGGCGCAATAGACGCGCTTGTCGTCGCGCGGCGTCGACAGGTCGAAATAATTGTTCGCGACGATGCCCGTGCGCGCGGGGTGGCTGCCGGTCAGGATCGTCGAGTGGCCGGGGCAGGTCTCTGTCGCGCCGTGCGACTGATAGCCCGCGGGAAAGACTACGCCCGAGGCGAGCCGCGCGAGGCCGCCGGTGAAATGGCCGCGATATTCGGCGAACAGGTCGGCCGAAAACTGGTCGACCGCGATCATCACGATCAGCCTGGGCGGCGGGGTCGACGCCGTCATCTTCTGCGCCGGGGCCGCCGAATCCTGCGCAAGGACGGCGCCGGTCGCGGCGACCGAGAGCGTGGCGGCAAGCGCCGTGGCCAGATGTTTGAACGACACGATCGGCGTCTCCCCATGCAGCGATGTCGGTGCGGGCTGTCCTCTCGACCAAAGCCGCCTATATGGCAAGCCTTGAACGATGGATTGCGGCGGGACGGCTATGAAAGCCCGGAAGGACGGATTTGTGACAGGCATCTGGCGCGCGGCGCTGGCTTTGCTGGCGCTCGCGGCGCTCGCGCTTGCCCCGGCCAAGGCGCAGCCGGTGAACATCGCGCCGCAGTTGATCGCCGAATCGCCGGCGCCCGCGCCGGGCTCGACGACGACGCTGGCTCTCGCCATGACCCCCGCCAAGGGCTGGCACGGCTATTGGCTCAACGGCGGCGACGCCGGCTTCGGGATGACGGTCGAGTGGAACGCGCCCGAGGGCGTGACGGTCGCGCCCTTCCGCTATCCGGTGCCCGAGGCGCTCACCCTCTTCGGCATGATGAACCATGTCTATGAGCATCCCTATGCGCTGCTCGCCGATGTCCGCATCGACAAAAGCGTGGCGCCCGGAACCGACCTGACGCTGTCGGGGGTCGCCAACTGGCTCGCCTGCACCGACAAGGTCTGCGTCCCCGAAAAGGCAGTGATTTCGGTCAAGCTGACCGCCGGCGACGGCGCGGTCGCCCCGGCGTCGCGTGCGAAATTCGACGCGTGGCGCGCACGATTGCCGCAGCCGCTCGACCGCGCGGGCGCATGGGAGCGGCGCGGCGACACCGTCCGCTTCGAAATCCCCCTGCCCCGCGGCGTCGCGATCGCGGTGCCGCATCTGTTCCTCGAGACCCCCGAACTGATCGATTACGCCGCGCCCCAGGCAATCAGCCGCAACGGCGACTGGATCGTCGTCGAGACGCGCGCGAACGGCGAGGCCGCCGGCCCCGTGGCGGCGCTGCTCAAACTGGCCGACGGTCGCGGCCTCGCGGTGCGGTTCGAGCCGGGCGCCGTGCGCGCGGCCGGCGAACCGCTGACCGCGCCGTCGAAGGCGGTCGATAGGACGCTCTTCTGGACCGCGCTCGGCGGCGCGATCCTCGGCGGGCTGATCCTCAACCTGATGCCCTGCGTCTTCCCGATATTGAGCCTCAAGGCGCTGAGCCTCGCGCGCTCGGGCGGCGCGGCGCGCGAAGCGAAGGTCGAGGCGCTCGCCTATACCGCGGGGGCAGTGCTCGTCTCGCTCGCGCTCGGCGCAATGTTGCTGGGACTGCGCGCCGCGGGAACCGAGGTCGGCTGGGCTTTCCAGCTGCAGCATCCGGCGAGCGTCCTTCTCCTGCTCGTCCTCGCGACGGCGATTACGGCAAATCTGCTCGGACTGTTCGAACTGCCGGCGTTCGGTGGCGGCCAGCAATTGACCGCGCGGGACGGCGCGGCGGGGGGCTTCTGGACCGGTGCGCTCGCGGCCTTCGTCGCCACCCCGTGCAGCGGCCCGCTGCTCGGCGCGGCGCTCGGCGCGACGCTGGCCTTGCCCGCATGGGCAGCGCTGCCGATTTTCGGCGGACTGGGACTGGGCCTCGCCCTGCCCTTCCTGATCGTCGCTTTCGTGCCGGGATTGCGTACGCGCCTGCCCAAACCCGGCCCGTGGATGGCGAGCTTCCGCAAATGGCTGGCGCTGCCGATGGGGCTGACCGCCGCCGCGCTGCTGTGGTTGCTCTCGCGCCAGTCGGGCGTCGGCGGCTGGATCGTCGGCGGCGCGGCGCTGCTGATCACCCTCGGGATTTTCGCCTCGCTTGGACGGATCCAGCGTCAGGAGGGCACAAGGGCCGGCCGGTTGCTGATGGCGGCCGTCATCGCGATCGGCTTTGCGATCGGGACCCAGCATCTGGCGCAGCGTTTCATGCCCGCGGGGACGGCCACAGCCGCTGCGGGCAGCAGCTTCACCCCCGAAGCCCTCGCCAAGGCGCGCGCATCGGGCAAACCCGTCTTCGTCTATTTCACCGCCGACTGGTGCCTGTCGTGCAAGGCCAATGAAGCCGGCGCGATCGACCGCGAAGCCGTGCAGAAAGCGTTCGACAAGGCGGGCGTCGTCACGCTGGTCGGCGACTGGACCAACGGCGATCCGGCGATCACGCGCACGCTGGCCGGGCACGGCCGCAACAGCGTGCCGCTCTACCTCTGGTACGCCCCCGGCGCCGACAAGCCCGAAATCCTGCCGCAGATCCTGACCCCCGGCATGCTCACCGAGCTGGCCGAGCGCTGATGGCCAAGCTCCGCGCCGACCAGCTGCTCGTCGACCGCGGCCTCGCCGAGAGCCGGACGCGCGCGCAGGCGCTGATCCTCGCGGGGCTCGCCTTCGTTGGCGACCGCAAGATCGACAAGGCGGGGCAGCAGGTCACCGCCGACGCCGACATCAGCGTCAAGGGCCGCGACCATCCCTGGGTCTCGCGCGGCGGGATCAAGCTCGACCATGCGCTCGCGCACCTCGGCTGGGACGTGGGCGGAGCGGTCGCGATCGATGTCGGATCCTCGACCGGCGGCTTCACTGACGTGCTGCTTAGCCGCGGCGTGCGCCGCGTCTACGCCGTCGATTCGGGCACCAACCAGCTCGCATGGAAGCTGCGGCAGGACGAGCGCGTGATCGTCCACGAACAGACGAGCGCGCGCATCCTGACGCCCACGCATATCCCCGAGCCGATCGACCTGATCGTCTGCGACGCGAGCTTCATCGCGCTGGCGAAGGTCCTGCCCCTCCCGATGTCCTTCGCGAAACCCGGCGCGCGCCTGGTCGCGCTGATCAAGCCGCAGTTCGAGGCCGAGCGCCACGAGGTGGGCAAGAAGGGCGTCGTGCGCGACCCCGCCGTGCACGACCGCGTCTGCGCCGAAGTCCGCACCTGGCTGGAGAACGAAGGCTGGGCGGTTTCCGACCTCGTCGAAAGCCCGATCACGGGACCCGAGGGCAATGTCGAATTCCTGATCGCGGCGGTGCGCGGGGGTTGAGACGCCGTCTTATGGATTGGCACCTACGCCTGATCGCTTGACGAGCATCGCGCCAGTCGCGACACCTTGCCGCGCAGAATCGCGAACAGGGGCCGCCATCCGATGAGTGAAATCGCCACGCCGGGTCAGCTACGCATGTCTTATCTCCGCTGGGCGCTGGTCACTGTCCCCGCGATCGTGCTGATCGGCAGCCTCTCGGGCCTCCTCTCCAACAGCGGCTACGGCAACCGCTGGTTCGCGTCGCTCGACCTGCCCGCGATCACGCCGCCGGGCTGGGTGTTCGGCACGGTGTGGCCGATCCTCTACATCCTGCTCGGCCTCTCGCTCGCGATGATACTCCATGCGCGCGGCGCGAAGGGGCGCGGACTCGCACTGTTGCTCTTCTTCGTCCAGCTGATCGCCAATTTCGCCTGGTCACCGCTCTTCTTCGGCGCGCATCAGGTGACGACGGCCTTTTACCTGATCGTCTTCATCCTGCTGATGACGATCGCCACCGCCTTCGCCTTCGCGCCGATTCGCAGGGCTGCGGCGTGGCTGCTGGTGCCCTATATGGCCTGGCTCTGCTTCGCCGCGATCCTCAATTTCCAGATCGATCAGCGCAATCCCGATGCCGAAGACAAGGGGGTTGTCGTCCCAGCCGCGAGCACCCAGATAGGGTGACGGCAAGGGTTCTCCCCCACGAAGGAACACGACAATGCAGAGCGAAAACCGCTTTTTCGACGATCTGGCCAAGATGATCAACGGCGTCGCCGGAACCGTCGCCGGCGCCGGCCGCGAGGCCGAGGCCGCGATGCGCGAGCGCGCGAAGGAATTCGTCGGCCGCATGGATTTCGTCAGCCGCGAGGAATTCGAAGCGGTGAAGCAGATGGCCGCCACTGCGCGCGCCGAAGCCGAAGCGCTCAAGGCGCGGCTCGACAAGCTGGAAGGCGCGAGCAAGGCCGACACGGTCAAGACGCCCGCCGGCAAGCCCGCGGCGAAGCCCGCTTCGCTGCGCAAGCCCAAGGCCTGACGCAGCGACTCGCCACCTCGCGCGTTTCCCGCTAAAGGCGCGCGCATGAGCGACGATATCTACGACGACGAAGACGGCCAGGACGCCGCGCCGATGGAAATGCTGGCGTCCTATTTCGCCGCGCACGACTGGCCGCACGAGATGGTCGGCGAGGACGAGATCGTCGCGACCGCGCAGGGCAGCTGGACGACCTACGAGCTGCGCGCGGTGTGGCGCGCCGACGACGGCGTCATCCAGCTGCTCGCCTTCCCCGACATCCGCGTCGTCGAGGACAAGCGCGCCGTCGCGCACGAAGCGCTGGCGCTGATCAACGAACAGCTCTGGCTCGGCCATTTCGAGCTCTGGTCGAACAGCGGCACGATCCTGTTCCGCCACGGCATGCTGCTGGGCAGCGACGCCTCGCTCCCGCTCGACCTCACCGAGACGCTGATCGAAAGCGCGATCGACGAATGCGAGCGCTTCTACCCGGTGTTCCAGTTCGTGCTGTGGGGCGGCAAGTCGCCCGCCGAGGCGCTCGCCGCCTCGCTGATCGAAACGCGCGGGGAAGCTTAAACCCTACCCCTCAGCCGTTGGTGTCGAGCGTAGTCGAGACACGTGGGGGCGCGCACCCATTCGTCTCGACTTCGCTCGACACGAACGGAATGGGGGGCGTTTTAGTTCGAGCGCTTCTCGAACCGCGCCAGCCCCGCGCCCAGCTCGTTCGCACCGATCGCCAGCGCTTCGCCGCTCCAGTCGGCGACGAACACCGACTTGCGGTCCATCCCCGCGGGCAGGCTCGCGCGATTACCGACGATCGACAACCCGCGCGACGGGTTCTTGCGTTCCTCGGCGGCGACCGCGATCAGCGCCGAATAATTTTCCTTGTCGCGCCCCTGTACGAACATATTGCCCGCGATCTGGCCGACCGACCCCGACGGCAGGTCGATCATATAATTGGTCGCCGTGCCCTGTGTGTCGTCGAAGCTGTTGTCGCGGACGTCGACCACGATGCCGCGCGATTTGAAATAATGACCGCCGCTGCCCTTTTCGAAGCGCGTGCGGGTGACGATCACGCGGCCATAGATGCCGGTATAGACGCTGTGCGCGCAGCTCAGACCGCGGTCGCAGCGCCCGAGGCGCGAGAAGGTCGAGCGGTCGATGGTCAGCGTCGCCTCGGGATCGTCGGCGGTGAGGATCCCCTCCTCGCTGCTGCGAAACATGCTGTTCGCCACCTCGAGGTCGCTCGTCTCGAGCCTTATGCCCGCGCCATTGCCGTCGGGGACGCGCATGTTCTGGAAGACGATGCCATCGACCTTGGCGCCGCCGCCGCGCAGCACCAGCGCCGCCTTGCCCTCGCAGGTCACGCCGTCGAAGATCGCCTGCCCGGCTTCGGCGGCGACGAAGGCGATGCGCCCCGCGGTCTGCACCGCGCAGTCGCGGTGATAGCCCGGCGCGATCCGGATCGTTCCCTGGCCTTCGCCGATCGCATCGACCGCGTCCTGCAGGCGCGAAAAGCCCCGGCCGTCGATGCTGTAGGGCGCACCGCCGGTCTGGGCAGGCGCGGGGGCGGAGGCGGCCGCGGCGGCGATGAGCAGCGCGGCGACGAGGCTGGGGCGGATACGGACCATGGCGCGCTTATAGGCCGGCGCGGCGCGCCAGTCGTTTGCAAGGCTGGTTAATAGGCGCGCCGTCCCGAAAGCGGACGCCCGGGGTGGCGGGGATTAATGCAGGCGTCGGGTTGGGGACAAGCATAAAACCCCTTCTCTTCAGAGGAGGCGCAGTGAGACTTGGTCCGGCGCAGCCGGGCCTTTAGTCGAACGGGGTGGTGGCCGGAGGCACACGCCCAGCGGCGAACACCACCCCGCTGCGACTAACGCGCAAGCGCATAAGTCTCGCAGGCCCCTCCTCTGAAGAGGAGGGGCTTGGTATGGTCGCTACCGCCCGATACCGGCCCCTATTCCTCGGTCCGGATCAGGATCATCTCGCCGATCAGCGCGAAGAGGATGAACGGCCCCCACGCCGCCAGGAACGGCGAATAGGCACCGAGATCGCCCATCGCGAGCGCGAAATTGTCGGCGACGAAATAAGCGAAGCCCAAGGCCATGCCGAGGATCGCCCGCACGAAGAGCTTGCCCGAGCGCGCCAGCCCGAAGGCCGCGACTGCACCCAGCAGCGGCATCAGGATCGCCGACAGCGGCCCCGAAATCTTGTGCCACAGCACGCCCTTCAGCGCGTCGACCGGGCGGCCCGCGGCCTCCAGATCGTCGATCGCGGTCTTCAACTGGACGAAGGGCAGCTGGTCGCCCTTGACCTGCGCCAGCGTGAACTGGTCGGGGCGCACACCCTTCGCCGCGACGATCGTGCCCAACGGCTGGACCGTGCCCGAGCGGCGGTTGAAGCGCTTGGCATTGGTCAGTTCCCAGCCGCCGTCGACCGCGCGCGCGCTGTCGGCCGACAGGATCGACGACAGCACTCCGCCGGTGCGCTCGTAAATCTTGACCCCGGTCAACCGCACCACCGGCCCGCCGGTCTCGACCGTCGCCGCGTTGATCAGATCATCGCCCGCGCGCACCCAGATGTTGCTGCGCACGCCGTTGTCGGGCGGGACCTGCGCATATTGCACCTTTTGCCACGCAGCGAGCGAGGCGGTGGCGCGCGCGACGATCCGCTCGTTGAAGGCGAAGCTGATCCCCGCGACGAGAAACGCGGCGAGGAACAACGGCGCCAGCACCTGATGCGCCGACATGCCCGCGCCCTTCATCGCGATGACCTCGCTGTTCTGGTTCAGCGTCGCGAGGGTCAGGATCGTGCCGAGCAGCACCGAAAAGGGCAGGAAGGTCTCGACGATCTGCGGGATGCGCAGCCCCACATAGCGCCATACCTCGGCATCGCCATTGCCCGCGACCGCCAGGATCTTGCCGCTCTCGCCGAGCAGGTCGAGCGTCTGGAGGATCAGCACCAGCGCGAACAGGATCGCGAAGGTGCGGATCAGGAACAGCCGCCCGACGTAGACCGCCATGGTGCGCGAGGGGAAAAAGGCGAGTGCGTGCATCAGGCGGCCACCGGCTTGCGCTGGAACATCTTGGCGAGCCCGCGGATGCGCTTGCCGATGTTCGCCGCGACGCGCTCGAGCGCGCCGATCGGCTGGCCGCCCGGCACATGCGCGGTCTGATAATACATCCAGACCGCGAGCGCGGCGAACAACAGGAAAGGCACCCACAGCGCGATCAGCGGATCGACGGTGCCCCGCGCGCCCATATCCTCGGCATATTCGTTGATCTTGTGCTGGGTGACCAGCAGCACGATCGACAGGAAGATGCCGAGCGACGAGGTCGATCTCTTGGGCGGGATCGCGAGCGCGATCGCGATCAGCGGGATCAGGAACATCGAGGCGACCTCGACGATCCGGAAGTGGAAATTGGCGCGCGATTCAAGGCGGGTCTTGAGCGGTTCGCTCCGGTCCTTGCCGGCAACGAACAGCTCGGGGATCGTCTTTTCGCGGTCGGCGCCGCCGCGGGTGCGAAAGGCGTCGATCTTGGGCAGCGGGATCGGCAGGTCGTGATTGTCGAAAGTCAGCACGCGCGGCACCGCGAACTTGGGCGATTCGTGGATCAGCACACCCCTGGTCAGCCGCAGGATGATCGTGTCGGGGTCGTCAGTGGCGAGGAATTGCCCCTGCGCCGCGGTCGCCGACACCGCCTGCCCGTCCTTCTGCTCGCCGCGCACGAAAATGCCGCGCAAGCTGCGGCCCTCGTTGGAGCTTTCCTCGATGCGCAGCGTCATGCGCTCGCCGAGGTTGGTGAACTCGCCGACCTTGATCGACGCGCCGAGCGCGCCCGAGCGCAGTTCGAACTGCAGCCCTTCATAGGCGTAGCGCGCATAGGGCTGGATGAAGCCGACGATCGCAAGATTGAGCAGGGCGAGCGCGAGCGCATAGGCATAGGGCACGCGCATCAGCCGCCCGAAGCTCATCCCCACGCCCTTCAGCACGTCGAGCTCGCTCGACGTCGCGAGGCGGCGGAAGGCAAGCAATATGCCCAGCATCAGCCCGATCGGGATGCCGAGCGAGAGATATTCGGGGATCAGGTTGGCGAGCATCCGCCACACGACGCTGACCGGCCCGCCCTCGGTCGCGACGAAATCGAACAGCCGCAGCATCTTCTCGAGGACGAGCAGCATCGCCGACAGGACCAGCGTGCCGAGCATGGGGAAAAAGATGAGCCGCGAGATGTAGCGGTCGATGGCGGGCAATCTATTCAAGCTTTCGTCGCCCTATTACCATGATTTGGCCGCAAATGATTCCGATATGCCGATGCAAGGGCGACAGGGACCCGTGCCAGCGTGGCTGGCATGGCTATAGCCACTGGGAGCTAATGCGTCATGTCGAAATTTGTATCGACGTCTCTCTGCATCATTCTGCTGGCGGCCGCCTGGCCGGCGCTGGCGGAAGGACAGGTCCTGTCGAACGATCTGTCGAAATGCCGGAACGGTCCGTCCACGCTGGTCCAGATCAGCGGCCTCAAGGCCGGGTCGGGCAAGGTGCGCGTCCAGGCCTATCGCGCCACCTCGGCCGAATGGCTGACCAAGGGCCGCTGGATCAACCGGATCGAGGTGCCCGCGCGCGCCGGATCGATGACCGTGTGCGTGCCGCTGCCCGAAGCCGGCAGCTATGGCATCGCGGTGCGTCACGACGTCAACGGCAACGGCAAGACCGACCTGTCTTCGGACGGCGGCGGCATGTCGAACAACCCGAGCATCAACATCTTCAACCTCGGCAAGCCGAGCTACAAGAAGACGGCCTTTGCAGTCGGCAACGCACCGAAGACGATCTCGATCACCATGAAATATATGTAAGGATATATGGCCAGCGTCGCGCTCCTTTCCAATCCGCGCTCGACGGGGAACCGTGCCCTGTTGCCGCGCGTCCGGGAATATTGCGCCGCGCATCCCGATATCTTTCATTACGAGGTCGAGGACGTCGCCCAGATCGGCGAGGCGATCCGCACCATCGCGATGGTCAGCCCGCGCATCGTCGTCGTCAACGGCGGCGATGGCACCGTCCAGGCGGCGCTGACCGAGCTTTATTCGGGCGGCCATTTCAATGGCACGCCGCCGCCGGTCGCGGTGCTGCCCAACGGCAAGACCAATTTGATCGCGCTCGACCTCGGCGCCGAGGGCGACCCGCTGAAAGCGCTCGAACGCGTGATCGAACTGGTCGAAACCGGCCGGCTCGAGGATCATGTGATCCAACGCCAGCTGATCTCGCTCGACAGCGGCGGCGAAGCGCGGCCGGTGCTCGGCATGTTCCTCGGCGGCGCCTATCTCGCCGACGTGATGCTCTATTGCCGCAACCGCATCTATCCGCTCGGCCTGCCCAACGGCGTGTCGCATTTCCTCGCGGCGGTGCTCGGCCTCTTCGCGATGGTGCTCGGGCTCGGCGGCGGCCGCCTGCCGCCCAAGCCCGAACCGATGACCGTGTCGCTGATCCGCCAGGGCGAGTTCAAGGGCAAATTCTCGCTCCTGATCGTCACCACGCTCGAGAAATTGCTGCTCAGCATCCGCACCAGCGAAGCGCATGGCACCAACGGCCATATGAAATTGCTCGCGACCGAGACCAGCGTCGGGGCGCTGTTCCGCATGCTCGGCGGCGCCTGGCGCGGCACGCTCGGCCAGCGCCAGCTCGACGGCGTGCATTTCGAGCAGGGCGACGAGATCCGCATCGAGGGCAAGCGCTCGAACGTCATCCTCGATGGCGAGATTTTCGAGTCGATCGGGGGCAAGCCGATCGTGCTGACCTCGACCCAGCCGGTGCCCTTCCTGCGCCTTGCCGCCTGAAGGCACCGCCATGTCCGACAGCCTGGCCAACCTGGTCCGCGCCGAACTTTCCACCCCCGTCGATCCGCGCGCCAAGGCGATGGCGATGGCGATCGCGGCGCAATATCCGGGCTCGGCGCGCGCCGTGCTCTTCTACGGCAGCTGCCTGCGCGAAAGCGAGCTCGACGGGCTGATGCTCGACTTCTACCTGATCGTGTCCGATTATGGCGACGCCTATGACCGGCGCTGGATGGCGGCGGCGAACCGGCTGATCCCGCCCAATGTCTTCCCCTTCCAGCACGAAGGGCTGATCGCCAAATATGCGGTGCTGAGCGAGGCCGACTTCGACCGGCTGAACGGGCCCGAGACGCGCAACGTGTCGGTATGGGCGCGCTTCGCCCAGCCCTCGCGGCTGGTGTGGAGTGTCGACGACACCGCCGCCAACCGCGCCGTCGCCGCGGTCGCGCGCGCGGCACCGACGCTGCTGGCAGCCGCCGGCCGCATCGCAGGCGAAGAGGCGCTCGACTGGTGGCGCCGCGCCTTTTCGCTCACCTATTCAGCCGAACTGCGCGCCGAGCGCACGAGCCGAGCGCAGTCGGTGGTCGACGCCGATCCCGACCGCTACCGCCGCTTCGGCCCGCCCGCGATCGCCGCGATCGCGGCGAATGCGCGCACCGGCGGCTGGCCGCGCCGTCGGCTGGAGGGCAAGGCGCTCAGCATCGTCCGCCTCGCCAAGGCCAGCCTGACTTATGCCGGCGGGATCGATTATCTCGCGTGGAAGATCAATCGCCACGCGGGGACGAAGATCGAGATCAAGCCCTGGCAGCGGAAGTGGCCGCTGGTCGCGGCGCTGACTTTGGTCCCGCGGCTGATGCGCAGCGGAGCGATCAAATAGGGCGAGTTTCGGGCGGTTGCGGACCTTTCTCAACCCCTCCTCTTCAGAGGCGATTATGTCCTTTGCAAACACGACAATGAATGACCGGTTCCGGGCGGAAGCGGACAAGAGCGATCCTCCCCCAAGGGGGGAGGGGGACCAGCGAAGCTGGTGGAGGGGTACAGGCGGTTTGCCTTGCCGGTGAGGTAGCGCACTGCAGGATCGCAGCTTGGGAATGAGCGGCTTGTCAGTTTGGTTACGCAAACCTCCTGTGCCCCTCCACCACCCTTCGGGTGGTCCCCCTCCCCGTGCCGGGGAGGATCGGTGATGGCCGCTACCCACACCCCAAAGCCGCCGTTCGGAGGAGAATTTGCAATCGATATAATCGCCTCTTCAGAGGAGGGGTTTTAGGTCCGCTCCCCACCCCAAAGCCGCCCTCAGCCGAACGCCGCGATCTTCTCCGCCGTCCGCGGTTCGGTGCTGCGCCGGATCGCCTGCTCCAGCTGCGTCAGCGTGAAGGGCTTGCGCAGCACGTCATGGTCGCCGAAGCTCGCGATCTCGCTCGCATCGCCCGCAAAGCCGGTCACGAACAATACCGCAATGTCGGGCCAGCGCTGCTTCAGCCCCGCGACCATCTCGGGCCCGGTGAGGTCGGGCATCAGCACGTCGGACAGGATGAGGTCGAATTCCTGCGCCTCGACCAGCGCGGCGGCGGCGCGCGGGTCGCTGCACGCGACGGTGCGGTGGCCGAGTTCCTCGACCGCATCGACCGTCGCCGCGAGCACGCGCAGATCGTCCTCGACGACCAGGATGTGCAGCGCCTCGCCCGCACTTTCGGGCTCGGCGACCGGCGCCGCGCCCGGTTCGGATTCCATCGCGGCGTCCGGCCGGATGACGGGCATCAGCATCGCCACGCTGGTCCCCTCGCCTTCGGTCGAGCTGATCTGCACCTCGCCTCCCGACTGGCGGCAAAAGGCGAAGACCTGGCTCATGCCCAGGCCCGTGCCTTGCCCCGCGGGCTTGGTGGTATAGAAAGGGTCGAAGACGCGTTCGAGCACTTCGGGCGTCATGCCGCAGCCGGTGTCGATCACCTGCACCGCGAGCGCTGCCGTCTCCTCCTGCTCGTCGCGCAGCGTGCGGATCGTCAGCGCGCCATGGCCGTCCATCGCATCGCGCGCATTGACCGCGAGGTTGAGCAGCGCATTTTCGAACTGCTGGCGGTCGAGCCAGGCCGCGAGCCCCGGCGCCTGCAGGTCGAGCGTCAGCGCGATGCGGTCGCCGATCGTCCGCTCGATCAGCTCGGCAAAGGCCGCGATGCTGTCGTCGACGACGATCATTTCGGGCCGCGCGGGTTCAGAGCGCGCGAAGGCGAGCAGGCGCCGCGTCAGGTCGGCAGCGCGGTTGGCCCCGTCGAGCGCGTTATGGATGTGCCGCTGCGCCTTGTCGGGGGCATCGGCCAGCCAGCGCTGCGCGAGTTCGAGCCCCCCGACGACCACCGCGAGCATATTGTTGAAGTCGTGCGCGATGCCGCCGGTCAGCTGGCCCACCGCCTCCATCTTCTGCGCCTGGCGCAGTTGCGCCTCGGCGGCGGCGCGGTCGGCCATCTCGCCGCGCAGCGCAACGTTGGCCCGCGCGAGTTCGGCGGTGCGTTCGGCGACCGCGGCTTCGAGCAGCGACGCGCGGTCGCTTTCGGCAAGCTGCTCGCGGCGCGCGAGGCGGCGCTCGCCCTCGGCGCGGACGAGCGAGAAGGTCGCGACGATCGCGATCAGCGCGGCAAAGGCGCCGAGCAGCGAGAAGAGCAGGATCGCCTGGTTCAGGCTGTCGCGGTCCGCCGCGGCAATGCGGTTGCGTTCGGCCAGGATGGCGCGTTCGTTGCGGATGAGGTCGCTGAGGATGCGGTCGATGCGGATCAGCGCGGCGTCGTGCCCCGCGGCATTATATTTGGAGATCGCCGCGACGGTCTGCCTGTAATTGGCGCTGAGCGCGGCGTCGCCGAGCTGTTCGCCGCGGCGGTTGAACTCGGTCGTCAGCTTGGCGACCAGTTCGGCCTGTTCGGGATTGTCGCGCACGTTGCGCGTCAGCAGCGTCAGATATTGGCGCGCGACGCCCCATTGCTGCTGATAGACGCGGCCGTCCTCCTTCTGCAGCCCGACCGCGAAACGCCCCAGCGCCGCCTCGGCGCGCGCGAGCGATGCGTCGAGCGAGCGCGTCTGCGAAATGACCTCCAGGCTGTGCGCCTGCCAGCCGAGCGAGCGGTCGTAATTGTCGTTGGCGCGCATCAGCAGCAGCACGAGCGCCGCGACGACCCCGGTCAGGATCGCGCCGACGCCGACCGTCAGCCAGAAGCGCAGCCGCTCCCGCCGATTGTCGCTTTCGCTGTCATAATCCGCCTCGAACACCGCGGCTTTGTACCGGAGTCGCGGCGCGCGGGAAAGCGGCGAACGAGTCGCAGCGTGCCTGCCAGATCAATTCGCCCCGAAAAGGAATCGGGTTGTCGGCACCGCGCCTCGGTTCAGCCGATAATCCCGACGCGTTTGCCCGCGCGTTCGAAGCGGCCCAGAATCTCGCCGACCTGCTCGCTCGAATGCTCGGCGCAGAGCGAACAGCGCAGCAAGGTCATGCCCGCGGGGGTCGCGGGCGGGCGCGCGAGATTGACGTAGAGCCCCTCTTCCAGCAGCGCTTCCCACATCATCGCACCGCGCTCGAGGTCGGGCATGATCACCGCGATGATCGCCGACTGCGGCTCGTCGGTGCCGAGCGTGAAGCCGAGATCGCGCAGCCCCTTGTGCAGGTCCTTGGAATTTTCCCACAGATGCGCGCGTTTGTTCGACCCGTGCATCAGCTTGCGGATGCTCGTCGCCGCGGTCGCGACGACGCTCGGCGGCAGCGACGCGGTGAACACATAGGGGCGGCAGACGAGCCGCAATATCTCGAACTTCGGATGGTTCGACACGCAGAAGCCGCCGACCGTACCGACGCTCTTCGAAAAGGTGCCGATGATGAAGTCGACGTCGTCGATCACGCCCTGCGCCTCGGCGACGCCGCGGCCATGCTCGCCGATGAAGCCCATCGAATGCGCCTCGTCGACCAGCACCATCGCGCCGTTTTCCTTCGAGACGCGGATCATCTCTTTCAGCGGCGCGATGTCGCCGAGCATCGAATAGACGCCTTCGAGCACGACGAGCTTGCCCGCCTCGGCGGGCAGACGCTTCAGTCTTTTTTCGAGCGCCTCGACGTCGTTGTGGCGGAAAGCGACGATTTCGGCGTTGCCCATCGCGCAGCCGTCATAGATCGACGCATGGCTGTCGATGTCGAGGATGACGTAGTCGCCCTTGCCCGCGATCGTCGAAATGATGCCGAGGTTCGCCTGGTATCCCGTTGAAAACACCATGGCATGGTCCATGGCGTAAAATTCCTTGAGCGCGTCCTCGCACTCCTTGTGGCCCTGATAGGTGCCGTTGAGCACGCGGCTGCCGGTGGTGCCGCTGCCGAATTTGTCGAGCGCCTCCTTGCCCGCGGCGATGACATCCTCGTCGAAGGTCATGCCCATATAATTATAGGTGCCGAGCAGGATCGTCTCGCGCCCGTTGCAGATCGCGACGGTGGGCGAGACCACCTTCTCCATCACCAGGCTGAACGGGTCGGTGACGCCGGTCGCGAGCAGATCCTCGCGCTGCTGGATCAGCGGATCGAATTTCGAGAAGAGATCGGTCATGTGATGCTTCCAAATTCCGTTCGCATCGAGCGAAGTCGAGATGCCCCTCGGCATGGCGCCATCTCGATGAGTGTCTCGACCTTTAGGTTTACCCTGAGCGCCTGCCAAGGCAGTCGAAGGGCTCGACACGAACGGGAAGAGAGAGTTCAGCCCTGCAGCTTTTCGACCGCGGCGACCAGCTGGCCGACGGTTTCGATCTCGGCCTGCATGTTCATGCTGATGATGATGTCGAACGTGTCCTCGACCTCGGCGACGAAATCCATCACCGTCAGGCTGTCCCATTCGAGGTCGCCCGCGAAGGTCGTGGCATCGGTCAGTTCGACGCCCTTCTTGTTGAACGGCGCGATCAGGCCGTGAATCTGGTCCTTGAGGCTGCTCATTGGCTGCGTCCCGTAAAGAAAGAATGTTGCGCGCGGGCATGCCGCGCTCATTCCCGCTTGGCAAGCGAATGCGGCGGGATTCGGGCAGCATCTTGCCGCCCGCGGGACTTCATGTCATTCGGGTTATGGGGTCACCCACAGCCTTGCGGCAGGGAGGGGATTGTATGGACAGCGAAAAACCGGCGGTGCCGCCGATCAGCTTCCCGCCGAACGCGGTCCATCTGGTGCGCACGACCCAGCAGATCACGATGCAATTGTCGCAAATGGCCGACCAGAAGGCGTCGATCCTGATGGGCGCGACCTTCGTCGTCTTCACCCTCGCGGTCGGGCAGGCGCGCTCGGGCGGCGGCGCGCTCGCGATGCCGCTGACGATCCTCGCGACCTTCTCCTTCCTCTCGGCGCTGCTCGCGGTGTCGGCGGTGCTGCCGCGCGTCGGCAAGGCGCCGCCGGTGGTCTATCGCGATGGCAAGGACCATAGCAACATCCTCTTCTTCGGCCGTTTCGCGCAGATGGACGAGGATGAATATATCGCCGCGGTGAAGGCGCGCCTCCGGACCGAAGAGGATATGTATGAGGTGATGCTGCGCGACACCTACCAGAACGGCATGGTCCTCGCGCGGCGCAAATATCGCTACCTCGCTTATGCGTACCGGCTGTTCGTGGTTGGGCTGACGCTGACCTTCATCGCCTTCGCGTTCGAGATGGTGGTGCTCTGGATGCGATGACCGACGTCTTCATCAGCTACAAGCGCGAGGAGCGCCCGCGCTGCCTCGCGATCTACAACGCGCTCGTCGACCTGAAACTTGCGGTGTGGTTCGACGCGCATATCGAACCCGGCATATCGTTCGCGAAGGAAATCGAGGGGGAGGCTGAAAATGCGAAAGCCATCCTGGTTCTTTGGTCGCCGCTTGCCTGCGGAAGTGACTGGATTCGTGACGAGGCTGACGTCGGCAAACGGTCGGGAAAGCTTGTCGCGGCAAGGATTGAAAACTGCGATCCGCCAATGGGCTTCAGGGCCGTGCAGGCTGCCGAGTTGTTCGGCACGGATGATTTTCGCTCCTGCGCAGGATGGCGACAGATCGTCGAACGTATCGGCCGACTGGCCGGTCGCCCGGGCTTGGGCAGCTATGTGCAATGCGAGCAAGCAGCGGACGCCTCACTCTGGCGCAGCTGGATTTCAACGAACCCCGATGATCCTTTGCTCGGCACCGCAACAAAAACGCTCGAAACATTCAACGAGCACGACAGTGACGCGGGGAGCGGGCTTTGGAAACCTCCCGGGCCGTCCGGTCGGCCCGCCTCGCCGGTTGACGCGCGCCCACCCCAGGTTACGGGTGCACAATCTCCAACGATCCGAAGCGTCAACGCCGAAAACATAAAATTGCATTTTTCAAATTCCGGCAATCAACATGAAAGCTTCAGAAAAAATGATAACAATCCATCTAAAAATACAAATATTTCTCAAAATTCAAAACTAAAAGAAACTGCTTCAATTGTTTGGAATTTATTTATTTTTTGGGTTATATTGTCATTCGTTCTATATCTATTAAGTAGCGTCGGAATAATATCGAAGTGATATCTGATACCTTACGGCCTTTGTCGCGTTGGCGATCTGTCGTCTTCGGAACTGTGGCCAAATTGCAACCGCAGATCGCAAAACATCCCGACCGGCGTTAGGAAGATTGCGGTCGCCCCCCGGCTTCGCCTATCCGGGCCGGCTGTGTTGCAGAAGACCACCCCCCTGACCGCGGAGGTTCCGCAGGGTCTCGGCGCCGAATTCCGCGCGACGCTGGCGCTCGCCTGGCCGCTGGCGGCGGCGAACCTGCTCCAGATGCTCGTCCATGCGATCGACGTCATCTTCGTCGCGCGCCTCGGCGACGCCGCGCTCGCGGCCTCGTCGCTCGGGGTGTCGATCTTCGGGCTCCTGCTCTGGACCGGTTCGGGGCTCGTCGGCGCGGCGGCGCCGTTGATCGCCGCCGAGCTCGGGCGCCGCAAACATGCGGTCCGCGAGGTGCGGCGCACGGTGCGCATGGCGCTGTGGCTGAGCGCGCTCGTTTCGCTGGTCTTCATGGGCGTCTGCGCCGCGGGCGGGCCGATCATGCTCGCGACCGGGCAGGCGGCCGACATGTCGGCGCGCGCCGCGGGTTTCCTGCTCATCCTGCTGTGGGGCATGTTCCCGATGATCGCGGCGAGCGTGCTGCGCATCTTCGTCTCGGCGCTCGGCCGGCCGAAGATCGCGACCGCGATCACCTTCGCCGCGCTCGGGGTCAACGCGCTCGGCAATTGGGCGCTGGTGTTCGGCAACCTCGGCATGCCCGCGCTCGGCCTGCACGGCTCGGCGATCTCGAGCGTGCTGACCAGCACGCTGATGCTGCTCGCCTATGTCGTCATCATCCAGTCGGACCGGCGGCTGCGGCGCTATCACCTGTTCGGCAACTGGTGGCGCAGCGAATGGACCCGCTTTTTCGAGATGCTGCGCATCGGCTCGCCGATCGCGCTCACCATCCTCGCCGAGGCGGGGTTGTTCACCGGCGCCGCCTTCCTGATGGGGCGCATCGGCGAAGCGCAGCTCGCCGGGCATACGATCGCGCTGCAGGTCGCCGCGCTCGCCTTCCAGATTCCCTTCGGCGTCGCGCAGGCGGCGACGATCCGCGTCGGGCTCGCCTATGGTGCGCGGGACCACCGCGGCATCGGCCACGCCGGCACCGCGGCGATGGTGCTCGGCATCGGGTTCATGGGCATCACCGCGCTGACGATGTGGCTGTTCCCCGCGCTCGTGCTGTCAATCTATGTCGACGTCGACGCCGCGAAGAACGCCGCGCTCGTCGGCTTCGCGATGCAGTTCCTCGTGGTCGCCGCCGCCTTCCAGCTGTTCGACGGCGCACAGGCGGTCGCGGCGGGCGCATTGCGCGGGCTGCAGGACACCCGCACCCCGATGATCATCGCGATCTGCGGCTATTGGATCGGCGGATACGGCACCGCGATCTACCTCGGCTTCTGGACGCCCTGGGCGGGAGTCGGGGTGTGGATCGGGCTCGCGGTCGGGCTGGTGCTCGTCGCGGGGCTGCTGCTGCTCAGGTGGCGGATGCGGGAACGGCTGGGGCTGCTTCCTTCAGTTGCTGCTGGCTGAACTGGAGCGCCAACTGATTGAGCCGCCGGGTCATCGCGATCAACTCGTCGCGATCGATCAGCATGGCGGGACGTTGGGCGTTCGATGAATTACGAAAGCTCAGCTTGCTGGCCGTCGCGCGCCCGTCGAATATCACGGCGACTTCAAGCACCGAATGGACGATGTCCGCACGGACCGGCAGAAGCTGTTGGATGGCTGCAATGCGAATGTCGAGGCGCTTGGGATTGCGGAAATGATCGCGGGCCCTTTGCAGCAGGGTCAACTTCTGACCGAAAGGCTGACCGGTGCTCGCCTTGACGTCGGTCTTGCCGATATATTGCATCACCGCCGACTCGAGCCGCGCGAAGGCATCGAGGAAATCGCATCGCAGCAACTGGGCGTCGTGCCGCAGCGCGATGAAATCGGGCGCATCCGCCCCCTTGCCGATCGGAATCTCGCACCCCATCTGGTCGTCGTAACGCGTTGCCGAAAATTTTCCCTTAACCCGCCTTGACGCCTCTATGGGTGCCGCCCATATGCCCGTCTGTTAGCACTCTCGCCTCGCGAGTGCCAAACACGACATCATTTGCATCTCTGGAGGGATATTCCATGCAATTTCGTCCGCTGCACGACCGCGTGCTTGTTCGCCGTATCGAAGCCGAAGAAAAGACGGCCGGCGGCATCATCATCCCCGACACCGCCAAGGAAAAGCCGCAGGAAGGCGAAGTCGTCTCGGTCGGCACCGGCACCCGCGCCGATGACGGCAAGGTGACCCCGCTCGACGTCAAGGCGGGCGACCGCATCCTGTTCGGCAAATGGTCGGGCACCGAGGTCAAGGTCGACGGCGAAGAGCTGCTGATCATGAAGGAATCGGACATCCTCGGCGTCATCGCCTGAGCGATTTTTTTCGAATTCAGTGTGAAGTTACGCAGTTTTCTGCGGATTTTAAAGGAACAAGCCCATGGCTGCTAAAGACGTCAAATTCTCGCGCGACGCGCGCGAACGCATCCTGCGCGGTGTCGACACCCTCGCCGACGCAGTGAAGGTCACCCTCGGTCCCAAGGGCCGCAACGTCGTGATCGACAAGAGCTTCGGCGCCCCCCGCATCACCAAGGACGGCGTCACCGTCGCCAAGGAAATCGAACTCAAGGACAAGTTCGAGAATATGGGCGCCCAGATGCTGCGCGAAGTCGCATCGAAGGCGAACGACAAGGCCGGCGACGGCACCACCACCGCGACCGTGCTCGCCCAGGCGATCGTGCGCGAAGGCATGAAGTCGGTTGCCGCCGGCATGAACCCGATGGACCTGAAGCGCGGCATCGACCTCGCGGTCACCAAGGTCGTCGAAACGATCAAGGCGCAGTCGAAGCCCGTTTCGGGCACCGCTGAAATCGCCCAGGTCGGCATCATCTCGGCCAACGGCGACACCGAAGTCGGCGAGAAGATCGCCGAAGCGATGGAAAAGGTCGGCAAGGAAGGCGTGATCACCGTCGAGGAAGCCAAGGGCCTCGATTTCGAACTCGACGTCGTCGAAGGCATGCAGTTCGACCGCGGCTATCTGAGCCCCTACTTCATCACCAACCCCGAGAAGATGCTCGTCGAGCTCAGCGATCCGTACATCCTGATCTTCGAAAAGAAGCTCTCGAACCTGCAGGCTATGCTGCCGATCCTCGAAGCCGTGGTGCAGTCGGGCCGTCCGCTCCTCATCATCGCCGAAGACATCGAAGGCGAAGCGCTCGCCACGCTGGTGGTCAACCGCCTGCGCGGCGGCCTGAAGGTCGCGGCCGTCAAGGCCCCGGGCTTCGGCGATCGTCGCAAGGCGATGCTGCAGGACATCGCGACCCTCACCGCGGGTGAAATGATCAGCGAAGACCTGGGCATCAAGCTGGAGAGCGTCACGCTCGCCATGCTCGGCCAGGCCAAGCGCGTCACCATCGACAAGGACAACACCACCATCGTCGACGGTGCGGGTGACCATGATGCGATCAAGGGCCGCGTCGAGCAGATCCGCGCGCAGATCGAAACCACGACCAGCGACTATGACAAGGAAAAGCTGCAGGAACGTCTGGCGAAGCTCGCCGGCGGCGTTGCCGTGATCAAGGTCGGCGGCGCTTCGGAAGTCGAAGTGAAGGAACGCAAGGATCGCGTCGACGACGCCCTCCACGCGACCCGCGCTGCGGTCGAGGAAGGCATCGTCCCCGGCGGCGGCACCGCGCTTCTGTACGCGACCAAGGCGCTCGAAGGCCTGTCGGGCATCAACGAAGACCAGACCCGCGGCATCGACATCATCCGTCGCGCGCTGCAGGCTCCGGTCCGCCAGATCGCCGAAAACGCGGGCTTCGACGGCGGTGTCGTCGCGGGCAAGCTGTTCGACCAGAAGGACAGCAACTTCGGCTTCAACGCCTCGACCGACGTCTATGAAGACCTGGTCAAGGCCGGTGTCATCGACCCGACCAAGGTTGTCCGCATCGCGCTGCAGGATGCGGCCTCGGTTGCCGGTCTGCTGATCACCACCGAAGCCGGCATCGCCGAATCGCCCGACGACAAGCCCGCCATGCCCATGGGCGGCGGCGGCATGGGCGGCATGGGCGGCATGGACTTCTAAGTCCAAACCGTTCGGCACCTGCCAACGAACAAGAGGGCCGGGGGAGCGATCTCCCGGCCCTTTTTCTGTTTCCCCGCAGCCCAATGGCGGGCATGAAGCGGCCGATGACGCCCGCTTCGCCGATCGACCGCCTCCGCGCCGCGCTGCTCGCCGACGAGGATGCGCAGCTTCGCCTCGCGCCGATTGTCGAGGTCGGGACGTTCCTCGACGCGATCACCGCCTATGCCGACGGATTGGGCCTGCCGATCACGCGCGAAACCCTCGCCGCCGGCCTCGCCCGCGCCGCGACGCCGCAGATGGAGCAGCAACTCCCCGCGCTCCGGCTGGCCGATGCACCGCCGCGCCACTGGCTGCCCGTCGAGCTCAAGGGCTATCAGGGCGCGGTCGTCGTCGAATGGCTGCATTTCGCGGGGCTGCCGCTGACCGATCCCTTTTTCGAGGAAACATGGCGCAAGGTGCGCGTGCTGCCGTTCAACCGGCTGATGCGCTGCGCGACGCCTCTCGCCGCGATCGAGGCGTTCGCCGATGCGCCGCCCCCCGACGGCCTCGTCTTCCATATGTCGCGCTGCGGCTCGACGCTCGTCGGACAGATGCTCGGCGCGGTGTCCGAGCATGTCGTCGTCTCCGAGCCGCCGGTCCTCGATACCATGATCCAGCTCGTGGGGCACGGGCAGCTGCCGCCGGGCACGATCCGCGCGATGGCCGGAGCGCTGACCCGCGACCGCGGCGAAGGCGTGCGCCACCATTTCCTCAAGCTCGACGCCTGGCACGCTTTCGTCCTGCCGCTGCTCCGCGAGCTATGGCCCGGCGTGCCGTGGGTCTTCCTCTACCGCGACCCGATCGAGGTGCTGGTGTCGCAGCAGCGCCGCGCGGGCATGCACGTCCGTCCGGGCGTGCTGCCGCTCGATGCCTATGGCATCGATCCGGCCGAGGGCGCGGCGGCGGGCGATTATGCCGCCTGGATCCTCGACCGCATCTGCCGCGCCGCTGCCGACGGGGTCGATGCGCAGTGCCTGCTGCTCAACTACAGCGAGCTGCCCGGCGCGCTGACCCAAGCGATCCTGCCGCATTTCGGGATCGCTCCCGACCCCGCCGCGCTGGAACGGATCGTCGCCGCGGGCGGGCGCTATTCGAAAGCCCCCGGACAGGCCTTCACCGGCGACAGCGAAGCGAAGCAGCGCGCGGCGTCGGACGCGCTGCGCAAGGCCGCGGCGCCGCTGCTCGCGACCCACGCACGGCTCGAAGCGATGCGCCGCGAGCGCGCCATGGCGGGTTCATTGGGGCCGGTGCAAAGGGTGCTATGACTTTCGCGCTCGCCTTGGCCATCGCCTTCGCCGCCGCCGAGCCCGCCCGCCCGGCACCCGTGCCACGCTGCGGCTATCGCATCGTCCAGACCTATCCGCACGACACCGACAGCTTCACCCAGGGCCTCTTCTGGCACGACGGGCATCTCTACGAAAGCACGGGCCAATATGGCCGCTCGCGCGTCGCGCGGCTCGACCTCGCCACGGGCAAGGCGCTCGCCGAGACCAGATTGCCCGCCGATCAGTTCGGCGAGGGCATCATGCGCTGGAAAAACCAGATCGTCGGGGTCACCTGGCAGGGCGGCATCGGCCATCGCTGGCGGATCAAGGATCTGAAGCCGATCGGCGATTTCCGCTACACGGGCGAAGGATGGGGCGTCACCTTGGTCGGCGACAGCCTGGTGCTCAGCGACGGCACGCCCGAGCTGCGCTTCTTCGACCCCGCGACGATGGCCGAGCAGAAGAAGGTCATCGTGCGCCTGTCGGGCGGGCCGCTGCCGATGCTCAACGAGCTTGAGACGGTCGACGGCGAAATCTGGGCCAATGTCTGGATGACCGACGCGATCGTGCGGATCGATCCCGACAGCGGCGCGGTCAAATATATCGTCGATCTGGACGGCCTGCGCGACCAGGCCGGCGGCAACGACCGCGACGCGGTGCTCAACGGCATCGCCTGGGACGCCAAGGGCAAGCGGCTGTTCGTCACCGGCAAATATTGGTCGAAACTGTTCGAGATCGCGCTGACCGACTGCCGCTAGGAGTTTTTGTTCCGTAACCCTGAGCCTGTCGAAGGGCGCTTCTCAGTGAGGCGCCCTTCGACAGGCTCAGGGCTACGGTCTGAAATTCACTCTGTTCCCTTCAGGGCCGCCTCCATCCGCGCCGCCGCCGCGTCATAGACGCGCGCCTTCAGCCCCGCGGTCACCGCCGCGGGGGCGCGGTCGGGATGGCCGCCGGCGAAGGGGGGTGCAGGGTCATATTCGATTGCCAGCTGGATCGCCTGCGCCACCGCCTCGCCCTGGATGCGCGCGATCAGCGTCAGCGCGAAGTCGAGCCCCGAGGTCACCCCACCGCTGGTCACGATCTGACCGTCCTCGACGACGCGCGCGTTCACGGGTTCGGCGCCGACCAGCGGCAGCAGATGGGTATAGCCCCAATGCGTCGCCGCGCGCTTGCCCGTCAGCAGCCCGGCGCGGCCGAGCAGGAAGGCGCCGGTGCACACGCTGGTCGCCCATGTCGCACCCGCGGCCTGCCGCGCGATGAAGTCGATCGTCGCGCTATCGCCCAGCGCGTCGGCGACGCCGTGCCCGCCGGGGACGCAGAGGATATCGGCCTGCGGGCAGGACGCGAAATCATGCGTCGGCAGGATCGAAAAACCGCTGTCGGTAGCGATCGGGTCGAGGCTCTTCGCGGCGCCGGCCAGCGACGCGCCGGGCATGCGGCACAGCGCCTGCGCGGGGGCGGTGAAGTCGAGCTGGGTGATGCCCGGGAACAGCAGGAAGACGATTTGGGTGGCGGCGTGGGTCATGGCGCACTCCTGTCGGCAGGATGGGTCGCCCAGGCGCGCGGCTCGTTCGCCGGTCGGCGAAATCCCGCTCCCTGATGGGTTCCCATCGTCAGCGCCAGTTGCGGGACGGTCCGGGTGTACGCTTTCGCCGCGCGAAACGAAAGAGGGCTATTCGCCGGCTTCGTCCGTCGCCGTCGCGGCGGGCGCCGCGCTCTCGCGGCTCTCGAGCATTTCGGCAGCGTCGTCGAGCGCCTTGGCCTCGGCGACGGTCACCCCGCCGGGGCCGGGCTCATTGTCGGTGCGGCTGCACGCGGCGGCCAGCGCGAGCATGGCGACGCTCGCCAGGAGCAACAGGATCCGGTTCATGGGCGATCTCCCGACGAAAAAGGGCTCCATTCGCGCGGAATGGAGCCCCGTTTTCTGCACGCCGAAGCGCGCCGACGACTTACTTCTTTTCGTCGTTGGCGGCGGCCTTGGCGGTTTCTTCCTTGACCTTGTCGCCCGCGGCAGCGGCGGCGTCGCCGGCGGCGTTCACGGTGCCTTCGACGGCGTTGCCGGCGTCCTTGGCGGCTTCGGCGGTCGCATCGGCGGCCTCGGCGGTCGCGTCGGCGGCGGCATCGCCCGCGGCGGCGGCGTCGTCAGCGGCCGAATCGGCAGTCGCCGAAGCGGCGTCCTGGGTCTTTTCCGAGCAGGCGGTCAGGCTGAAGGCAGCGGCGGCGACCGACGCGATGATGAGTTTGCGCATAGATATTCCTTTCGAATGCCAAGGTGACCGGCATCCGGTCCCTGCGGCAAGGACTAACCCTCGGCGGCCCCCTTGGCAACCGTGCAACGGCGGAGGGCCGCACACATCTGTTCCAGAACGGAAAAGGGGCCGCCGGCTGGAACCGGCGACCCCCTTTTTCCTCCGGCCGAAAGCCGGGGAGAAGCTTACTTCTTGGCTTCTTCGACGGCAGCCTTGGCTTCGCCGGCCGCGGCCTTGGCAGCGTCGGCGGCTTCGGTGGCCTTGTCGGTCGCAGCGGCGGTGTCGCCAGCAGCAGCGGCATCGGCGGCGCCGGCAGCGGCGTCGGTCGCGGTCGCAGCAGCGTCGGCGGCGCCGGCAGCGGCGTCCATCGCGCCTTCGGCAGCGGCTTCGGGCTCGGCCGTCGCTTCGGTGGTCGCGGCTTCGTCAGCCTTCTTTTCGCCGCAAGCAGCGAGGCCCAGCGAGGCGGCGAGGACGAGCGACAGAGTGATGGTCTTTTTCATATGGGAATACCCCTCTCGATTGAACTGATCGGTAGCATTCCGGATGCGGTCGATCCCGACCCGGCGATTTGCCAACCGCCCTTACCGCTACAGTTTCGCAAAAAGCCGCGCAACGGGGTTTTTGCGCGGCCCGCCGCAATTGCGACGAGGCGCTCGTTCATCTGGCCGAAAGCTGTGGGAAAAGCGCCTCGCCGTTCGGTTGACTAGATATAAAGAAATCTTTATATGTGACTGGATGACCGAGTTGCTCGACATTTTCCGTGCTCTGGCCGACCCGACCCGCCTGCGAGTCGTGGCCTTGCTGCGCGAGATGGAGCTGGCGATCGGCGAGCTCGCGGTCGTGCTCGAACAAAGCCAGCCGCGCGTGTCGCGCCACGTCCGCATCCTCGCCGACGCCGGGATCATCGAACGGCGGCGCGAGGGCAGCTGGGTGTTCCTGCGGATCGCCGTAGACGGGCCGGTCGGCAAGATTCTGGCGCGCGCCGAGCTGTGGCCCTTCTCGCCGCGCGAGGCGCTGATCATCGGTTACGACGCGCAGCGGCTCGCCGCGGTGCGCGCCGACCGCGCGGCTGTTGCCGAGCGCTATTTCGCCGATCACGCCGCCGAATGGGACGCGATCCGCTCGCGCCACGTCGCCGAGAGCGAGGTCGAGGCGGCGATGCTGGCGCTGATGCACAACCGCCGGCTCGGCCATCTGCTCGACATCGGTACGGGGACGGGCCGCATGGCCGAGATTTTCGCGCCGACGGTACGCCGCATCACCGCGCTCGACCGCAGCCCCGAAATGCTGCGCATCGCGCGCGCCAAGCTCGCCGACCAGCCGGTGCCGATCGACCTGGTGCAGGGCGATTTCCTGAACCTGCCGCTCGCCGACGCCAGCATCGACAGCATCGTCATCCACCAGGCACTGCACTTCGCGCACGAACCCGACCGGGTGGTCGCCGAGGCGAGCCGCGTGCTGCGCGGCGGCGGCCACCTGCTGATCGTCGATTTCGCGCCGCACGAAGATGAAGAGATGCGCACCGTCGCGGCGCACGCACGCCTCGGTTTTTCGGACGCGCAAATCCGCGGCTGGTTCGCCTCGGCGGGCATGGTGCTCGAAACCGCGCAGACGCTCGAAGGCGGCGACCTCGCGGTCAAGCTCTGGCTCGGCCGCCGCCGCTCCGACGAAGATCAATCCCCCGTCCATGAGGACGGGCAACGCAAAAGGCTTGCGGCATGACCACTTCCCTTCCCTCGCAGTCGGAGGCGCGCCGCGCCGCCGCCTCGCCGCTGTTCGCGGGGCTCGCCGGCGACATCGGCATCAGCTTCGAATTCTTCCCGCCCAAGACCGAGAAGATGGGCGAGACCTTGTGGGAGTCGATCCGCACGCTCGAACCCTTGGGCCCGAACTTCGTGTCGGTGACCTATGGCGCGGGCGGCTCGACGCGCGAGCGCACCCATGCGACCGTCGCGCGCATCGTGCGGGAAACCGGCATCCCCGCCGCCGCGCACCTGACCTGCGTCGACGCCAGCCGCGACGAGATTGCCGAGGTCGCGCAGGCCTATTGGGATGCGGGCATCCGTCACATCGTCGCGCTGCGCGGCGACCCGCCGGTGAAGGGCGAAACCTTCCGGGCGCGGCCCGACGGCTATAGCTGCGCCGCCGATCTCGTGTCGGGGCTGCTCGACATCGCGCCCTTCGAAATCTCGGTCGCGGCCAATCCCGAGACACATCCCGAGGCGCTGAGCGCAGCGGCCGACCTCGACAATCTCAAGCGCAAGCTCGACGCCGGGGCGACGCGCGCGATGACGCAATTCTTCTTCGAACCCGACACCTTCTTCCGCTTCCGCGACGCGGCGGCGGCGGCAGGCATCACCGCGCCGATCCTGCCCGGGATCATGCCGGTCAGCAATTTCGCCGCGATCTTGCGCATGTCGGCGATGTGCGGCACCGACGTGCCGCGTTGGCTGGCACAGTTGTTCGAAGGGCTCGACGATTTGCCCGCCGCGCGCCAGCTCGTCGCCGCGACCACCGCCGCCGAACTCTGCCGCCGCCTTTACGCGGGCGGGGTGCGCGACTTCCATTTCTACACGCTCAACCGCGCCGAACTCAGCTATGCGATCTGCCATATGCTGGGGGTTCGTCCGGCGGCGCCCGCAACGGAGAAAGCCGCATGACCAGCGCAAGAGAAGCCCTCGCCGCTGCCGCCAAAAAGCGCATCCTGCTCACCGACGGCGGCTGGGGCACCCAGATCCAGGAACGCAAGCTGAACGAGGCCGACTATGCCGGCGCGCTCGGCCTCGGCCACGACCAGAAGGGCAATAACGACATCCTCGCGCTGACGCGCCCCGACGTCGTGACCGCGATCGGCGAAGCCTATCTCGCCGCCGGATCGGATATCGTGTCGACCAACACCTTCAGCGCCAACCGCATCAGCCAGGCCGATTATGGCGCCGAACATCTGGTCGCCGACATCAACATCGAAAGCGCACGGCTGGGCCGCGAGACCGCGGTCAAATATGAAGCGCTCGACGGGCGCCGCCGCTTCGTCGCGGGGGCGGTCGGGCCGACGAACAAGACGCTGTCGCTGTCGCCCGACGTCAACAATCCCGGCTATCGCGAGATCGATTTCGACGAGCTCAAAGCCGTCTATCTCGACCAGGTCGTCGCCCTCGCCGAGGGCGGCGCGGACTTCATCCTGATCGAGACGATCTTCGACACGCTCAACGCCAAGGCGGGGATCGCCGCGGTGCTCGAAGCCGAGACCAGGGTCGGGCGCGAACTGCCGCTGATGATCTCGATGACGCTCACCGACCTCAGCGGGCGCAATCTGTCGGGCCACACGGTCGAGGCCTTCTGGCACGCGGTGCGCCATGCGCGGCCGCTGACGATCGGGCTCAACTGCTCGTTCGGCGCGGCGCAGCTCCGCCCGCATGTGAAGGTGCTGTCGGACATCGCCGACGCGCTGGTGATGGTCTATCCGAACGCGGGCCTCCCCAACGAACTCGGCGAATATGACGAACTGCCCGAGACGACGGCAGAGCTGGTGCGCGAATGGGCCGAGCATGGCCAGGTCAATATCCTCGGCGGTTGCTGCGGCTCGACCCCCGCGCATATCGCGGCGATGGCGAAGGCGATCGAGGGGCTGCCGGCGCGGCAGATTCCCGCGGTGCCGGTGCGCACAAGGCTGGCGGGGCTGGAGCCCTTCACGATGGCGGCATAACGATCCTCCCCGCTCGCGGGGAGGTGGCAGCGCGCAACGCTGACGGAGGGGGTTCTCGGTCAGCAGCCAAGGTTTTTGACGAGAGCCCCCTCCACCACCGCTTTGCGGTGAGCCCCCTCCCCACGAGCGGGGAGGATTTTGGAAAACAGATGACCGAGAATACCGCCTCCTCCGCCACCAACTTCGTCAACATCGGCGAGCGCACCAACGTCACCGGCTCGGCGGCGTTCAAGAAGCTGATCCTCGCCGACGATTATACCGCGGCGGTCGAGGTCGCGCGCCAGCAGGTCGAGAATGGCGCGCAGATCATCGACGTCAACATGGACGAAGGGCTGCTCGACGCCGAATATGCGATGACGACCTTCCTGAAGCTCATCGCCGCCGAACCCGATATCGCGCGCGTGCCGGTGATGATCGACAGCTCGAAATGGGACGTGATCGAGGCCGGCCTCAAATGCGTGCCGGGCAAGCCGATCGTCAATTCGATCAGCATGAAGGAGGGCGAGGAGCCCTTCCTCGCCCATGCGAAGAAATGCATGGATTATGGCGCCGCGGTCGTCGTCATGGCCTTCGACGAAGTCGGGCAGGCCGACACCCGGGAGCGCAAGATCGAGATTTGCGAGCGCGCCTACAAGCTGCTGATGACCATCGGCTTCCCGCCCGAGGACATCATCTTCGATCCCAATGTGTTCGCGGTCGCGACGGGGCTCGAGGAGCATGACAATTATGCGGTCGACTTCATCGAGGCGGTGAAGGAAATCCGCGTTCGCTGCCCGCACGTCCATTTCTCGGGCGGCCTCTCAAACCTCAGCTTCGGGTTCCGCGGCAATGAGGTCGTGCGCCGCGCGATGCACAGCGTCTTCCTCTATTATGCGATCCCCGCCGGGCTCGACATGGCGATCGTCAACGCGGGCCAGCTCGACGTGTACGACACGATCGACCCCGAATTGCGGCAGGCGTGCGAGGACGTCGTGCTCAACCGCAAGGTCGAGGGCGAGGCGGAATCGCCCACCGAACGGCTGATCGCGCTCGCCGAACGCTACAAGGGCAGCAATCCGGCGCAGGAAAAGGCGGCCGAGGAATGGCGCGGCTGGGAGGTCGCCAAGCGGCTCGAACATGCACTGGTCAAGGGCATCGACGCCTATGTCGTCGACGATACCGAGGAAATGAGGCTGCTGCTCCCGCGCCCGATCGAGGTGATCGAGGGGCCGCTGATGGACGGCATGAACGTCGTCGGCGACCTGTTCGGGTCGGGCAAGATGTTCCTGCCGCAGGTGGTGAAATCGGCGCGCGTGATGAAGAAGGCGGTCGCGCATCTGCTGCCCTTCATCGAGGCGTCGAAGGAGCCGGGCGCGAAGGGCAAAGGCAAGGTCGTGATGGCGACCGTCAAGGGCGACGTCCACGACATCGGCAAGAATATCGTCGGCGTCGTGCTCCAGTGCAACGGCTTCGAGATCGTCGACCTCGGCGTGATGGTGCCGTGGAGCAAGATCCTCGAGGCGGCGAACGAGAATGACGCCGACATCATCGGCCTGTCGGGCCTCATCACCCCCTCGCTCGACGAGATGGTGACCGTGGCCGAGGAGATGCAGCGCGCGGGCATGACGATGCCGCTCTTGATCGGCGGCGCGACGACGTCGAAGGTCCACACCGCGCTGCGCATCGACCCTGCCTATGCCGGGCCGGTCCTCCACGTCCTCGACGCGAGCCGCGCGGTCGGCGTCGCGACGGCGCTGGTCAGCGACACCGGGCGCGACGCCTATGTCCAAGGCTTCAAGGACGATTATGCCCATGTCCGCGACGTGCGCGCGGGCAAGGGGCAGAGCGTGTTGCACAGCCTCGAAGAGGCGCGCGCCAATTATTACGACGCCTATCTCAGCGACAAGCCCGCGCCGCCGCTGCAGCCCGGGCTGCACCGCTTCGATGACTGGTCGCTCGAAGATCTGCGCGAGTGCATCGACTGGACGCCCTTCTTCCGCGCCTGGGAATTGCACGGCACCTGGCCGTCGATCATGGACGATGAGGTGGTCGGCGAGACGGCACAGGCGCTCAAGGCCGATGCCGACGCGATGCTCGACCAGTTGATCGCGGAAAAATGGCTGACCGCGCGCGGCGTCTGCGCCTTGTGGCCCTGCGCGCGCGACGGCGACAGCGTGACGATCCATATCGCCGAGGAAGAGCGCCATGTGACGCTCCCCTTCCTGCGCCAGCAGATCAAGAAGAGCCGCGACCGCGCCAATATGTGCCTCGCCGACTTCATCGATCCGGCGGGCGACTGGATGGGCGGCTTCGCGGTCGGCATCCACGGCATCGAGCCTTTTTCGGAACGCTTCCGCGCCGACAAGGACGATTATTCGGACATATTGCTCAAGGCCCTCGCCGACCGCTTCGCCGAAGCTTTCGCCGAGCGGCTGCACCAGCATGTCCGCACGACGCTGTGGGGCTATGCCCCCGGCGAGCAGCTGACCAACGAGGCGCTGATCAAGGAGGAATATCGCGGCATCCGTCCGGCGCCCGGCTATCCGGCGTGCCCCGACCACAGCCTGAAGCCGATCCTGTTCGAGCTGCTCGCGGCCGGCGACAATGCCGGGCTGATCCTGACCGAAAGCTTTGCGATGCTGCCCACCGCGGCGGTCAGCGGCTTCTATTTCGGGCACCCCGAGAGCCAATATTTCGGGGTCGCGCGGATCGGCAGCGACCAGCTTGCCGACTATGCAGAGCGGCGCGGGGTCGATATCGAGACCGCGACGCGCTGGTTGCGCCCCAACCTCGACTGACGAAAGTTCTTCCATGGCCGAAATGCCCGACGTCGCCTGCCTCGAGGAATATTGGGCGTCGCATACGGGGAACGGCCCGCCGCTCGACGAGATGGTCGGCAAGCTGCTGCTCGACACGCTGGGGCTGGGCAACCAGCAGGTGTTCGAGCAGCTCTATCTGGTGAAGCCCGATTTCGCGGGCTTCGTCCGGTGGATCCTCGACACCGCGGGGCCGCCCGACCCGCGCCTGCTCGACCGCTATCACGCCTGGCTCTACGAAATACCGCCGGGCGCGGAGGCGCAAGCGCAGCTCGATGCGATCGCGGCGATGCCCGACGTGCTCGATGCCGACGCGCTCGCCCATTGGGGCGCGCAGGGCTATGTCATCCTGCCCGACGCGATTCCCCCCGCGGAGATTGCGGCGGTGAAGACGCTATTGTGGGACGTGATCGGCGCTTCACCCGCAGATCCCGAAAGCTGGTACAGCGCCAAGACCAGCGGCATCATGGTGCCGCATTTCCAGCATCCCGCGCTCGAAGCCGCGCGCCGCGGCCCCCGCGTGCACAAGGCCTTCGCACAGCTGTGGGGCAGCGAGAATCTGTGGGTCACGATCGACCGCATGGGCTTCAACCCGCCCGAACGCGAAGAGCATAAATTCAGCGGGTCGGACATCCATTGGGACGCGAGCCTGGTCCAGCCGATCCCCTTCGGCACCCAGGCCGTGCTCTATCTGTCGGATACCGAAGCCGATCAGGGGGCGTTCCGCTGCGTCCCGGGCTTCCATCGCCGGATCGATGGCTGGCTCGCGGGACTGAACGGTGCCGACCCGCGAAAGGTCGACCATTCCGCCGAGGTCAAGCATGTCGCAGGCAAGGCCGGCGACCTGGTCATCTGGCGGCAGGACCTGCCCCATGCGGCGAGCCCCAACCGGTCGCACAAGCCGCGACTCGCGCAATATCTGACCTATTATTCGCCCGACATGGTGATCCGCCGCTGGCGTTGACGGGCTGACTTCGGGCGGTTGCGGACATAAAGGTCCTCCCCGCTCGCGGGGAGGGGGACCGCCCGCGAAGCGGGTGGTGGAGGGGGCTATCGGCCTGACGCGCCGCTTGAGGGCGAGAGCCCCCTCCGTCAGCGCTGCGCGCTGCCACCTCCCCACAAGCGGGGAGGATCGTCTTGTTCCCACCCCAAGGCTGTCATCCGCAAACGCGGCTCAGATCAGGCCGCGGCCCCGCCGCGCGCCGATCCCGCGACCAGCCGCGCGACCAGTCCGGGCAGGCCGTCGTAATTCGCGCCATGATATTGCGAATCCGCGGGCAGCGCGTCCTTCAAGCGGCGGTGCGCCTCGGCGAGCGCGTGGTACGGCACGCCGGGCAGCAGATGGTGCAGCGCATGGTAGCGCAGCCCGACCGGCGCCCATAGCTCGGGCAGCAACCCCGGCGGCGGCACGTTGACGCTGTCGAGGAACTGCGCGGTGACCGTCAGTTCGCCGCCGTCATTTTCCCACAGATGCGCGACGAGGGTGCGGATCTGGTTGAGCACCACGCTCGCCGACGCGATGGCGCCGAAGATCAGCAGCGCACGCAGCGGCACCCAGCCGAAGACGCCCGCGGCGACGAGCAAGGTCGACCAGGCCCAGGCGCCGCCCTCCTGCCACGCCCATTGACGGCGAAACTCGCCCTCGGGCGCGCGGCGGCGGTACAGCGGGTTGATGATCAGCCCCGAATAGCGCGCGACCACCAGCCCCCGCAGCGACGGGATCGCCAGCGACAGCGGGGTCAGCACCGCGAAGCGGAAGATGAGGGCGAGCGGCGCGAACGCGGCGACGATCACGAACAACGGCACCGTCCACGGCTTCATCAGCGCCAGCGGCAGATATTCGGGGTCCTCGACCGTGCCATATTTGGTGCGGTTGTGATGGGTGCTGTGGATGCCCTCGTACATGAAGGACGGGATCAGCATCGGCACGCCGATCAGCACATTCCACGCGAGGCGGAAGCCCGGCAGCGCGTTCTTGCGGATATGCGTGAGCTCATGGATGAAGCTGCCCGCGCGATAGAGCGCGAGCACCGCGACCAGCGCCGCGGCGAGCATCAGGGGCAGCGACGGCGCCAGGATCGCCCCGGCGACGCCGGCATAGCCGAGGAAAGCCGACGCGAGGAAATCGGTCCAGTAGATGCGCGCGCTGGGGTTGACGAGGTCGCGCGTCAGCTCCGACGCCGCGCGCAGCATCGCCTTGTCGTCCGCTATGGACGACTTTGCATTCTTGCCGGCGTCCGCCGACGGGGCATTCTTGCCGGCGTCCGCCGACGGGGGTGCCTTGGCCGCGGCCGGCGCAAAGGGGGTCGTGAGCCGATCGGCGGGGGGATTGATCGTCGTCATATCCATGTCTTCACCATGATTTCATGGCAGCAAAATGGCTAAATGCGGGTCGCCAGCGCCACAGCTATGCCCTAATGCCTCGCCAGTTATATAGGCATCATCACTCGGGAAACCACCATGGCCGCACATCACGAAGGCGCCGTCACCGTCCATCCGGTCAAGACCAAGGCCGACACGCGCGAATTCGTCGAGCTTGCTTACCGCCTCAACCGCGGCGATCCGGCGTGGGTGCCACCGCTGAAGGGCGAGGTCTATGCACTGCTGACGCCGGGCAAAAATCCCTGGTTCGAACATGGCAAGGCGCAGCTATTCACCGCGCGCCGCGACGGGCGGACGGTCGGGCGCATATCGGCGCATATTGACACCCTCGCGCTCGAACAACCCGTCGAGCAGGGCATGGGTCCGGGCACGGGCAATTGGGGGCTGCTCGAGGCCGAGGATGCCAATGCAACCCGCGCGCTACTGGTCGCCGCCGAGGACTGGCTGCGCAGCCAGGGCATGCACCGCGCGCTCGGACCGCTGTCGATTTCGATCTGGGACGAACCGGGCCTCCTGATCGAAGGATTCGAAAATCCGCCGACGGTGATGATGGGGCATAACAGCCCGCTGTATCAGGCGTGGATCGAGGCCGCGGACTATCGCCCGGTCAAAAAATTGATCAACTACGACCTGCCCGTCGAAGAAGGCTTCCCGCCGCTGATCAACCGGATCGTCGCGGCGGGCGAGAAGAATGAGCGCATCCGTGTCCGCCGCGTCGACAAGAAGAAATTCGACGCCGAGGCGGCGCTAATCATGGGACTGCTCAACGAAGCCTGGTCGGAGAATTGGGGCTTTGTTCCGCTCACCGACAGCGAGATCGCCTTTGTCGGCAAAAAGCTCAAGACACTCGTTTTCGAGGATTTCGTCCGCGTCGCCGAACTCGACGGCGAAGCCGTCGCCTTCATTATCGTGCTACCCAACATCAACGAGCTGCTGATCGACATGGAGGGCTCGCTGCTGCCCTTCAACTGGGCACGGCTGCTGTGGTGGCTCAGGAAACCCAAGAGCCGGACGCTGCGCGTGCCGTTGATGGGAGTGGCGAAAAGCCTGCACAACAGCCGCATGGCGAGCCAGCTCGCCTTCATGATGATCGAGTTCATCCGCCGCGACGCGGTCACGCATTATGGCACGAAGCGCGGCGACCTCGGCTGGGTGCTCGACGACAATCAGGGGATGAATGCGGTCGCCAAGGCGATCGATGCCAGGGTCAACCGCGTCTATCAAATCTATGACAAGCCGCTCGGCTGAGACGAACCGAGGCCAGGCGCGTCCCTTCTTCGTCATTCCGGCGAAGGCCGGAATCTCTCCGCCGCGCCATGACGCGCCGTCGAGATCCCGGCCTCCGCCGGGATGACGGGTTCATCGGTACGTGGAGCGCTTGGGACGGTTTTGCGACAAAAGGGACCGATAATGCGTTTCTGACGGGAGAGGCATAGCCATGGCGATCCAATATCTTGCCGCCAACCGCTTCGGCCTCGGGCGCCGCTGGGACGATCCCGCGATCGATGATCCCGAGGCGTGGCTGGTACGCCAGCTTGCCGAATTCGACCCCGCGCCCGCGCCGATCGCGACGCTCGAAGGTCGCGCGGCGATCGCCGCCGCCTATATCGACTATCGCGAGGATCGGCAGGCGATGCGCCGCGAGGCCGCCGAAGCCGCGCCGATGAGCGAGGAGGAAAAGGGCATGGACCCCGAACTCCGCCGCCTGTCGCGCTCGGCAATCCGCCGCCATTATGTCGATGGCGCCGCGGCGCGCCTCGCGACCGCAGTTGCCTCGTCCACCCCTTTCGCCGAGCGGCTGACCTATTTCTGGGCCAATCATTTCGCGGTTTCGGCCGACAAGCTCGTCGCCATCGGCTTCGCCGGCAATTACGAATTCGAGGCGATCCGCCCGAACATCATGGGCAAATTCGCCGACCTGCTGATCGCCGCGGTGCGCCACCCCGCGATGCTGCTCTACCTCGACCAAGCACAGAGCTTCGGCCCCGACAGCCCGGTCGCGGCGCGCGTCCGGCGGCGGCAGAATCGCCCCGGCCCCGGGCTCAACGAGAATCTGGCGCGCGAGATATTGGAGCTGCACACGCTCGGCGTGCGCACCGGCTACACCCAGGCCGACGTCACCGCCTTCGCCAAGGCACTGACCGGCCTCACCGTGGCCGGGCTCGGGCGCGGCGCAGGGCAGCGGCTGATGCCCGCGGGAGCGGAGCCCGGCGAGACCGTCTTCATTGCGCAGCTTCACCAGCCGGGCGAGCAAATGATCCTCGGCAAGCGCTACTCCGATAACGGCGCGAAGCAGGCCGAAGCGGTTCTCCGCGACTTGGCGGTCCATCCCGCGACCGCACGGCATGTCGCCACCAAGCTTGCGCGCCATTTCACCGCCGACGATCCGCCGCCCGCGCTCGTCGAGCGGCTGTCGGCCGATTTCCTCAAGACCGGCGGCGATCTCCCGTCGCTCTATCACACGCTCATCGCCTCGCCCGAGCCGTGGCGGGCGGCCCCCGCGATGTTCAAGTCGCCATGGGACTGGACGGTGTCGCTGATGCGCGGGCTCAAGCTCCCTGCGCTCGGCGAGCGGCAGAATATTCCCGCGCTCTTCACCCAGCTCGGCCAGCCGGTGTGGCGGCCTGGATTGCCCGCGGGTTACGACGACAAGGTCGCGACCTGGGCGGGGTCGGCGGCGCTGATGCAACGCGTCGAGCTCGCGAGCCGCATCGCGGGGCGGATCGGCGACCGCACCGACGCGCGCTGCCTCGCGCCCTTGCTCCTCGCCGACGCGCTCGATCCCGGCACGAGCGAGGCGATTGCGCGCGCCGACAGCCCGGGCCAGGGTCTCGCGATGCTGCTCGCCAGCCCGGCCTTCCTGCGGAGATAGACGATGATCCTCACCCGCCGCACCGCCCTCGCCGCCGGCCTCGGCACCCTCGCCGTCGGGGCCTTCCCCGCGATGGCCTTCGGAGCCGCGCCGACCAGTCGCCGCCTGCTCTTCATCATCCAGCGCGGCGCCGCCGACGGGCTGGCGATCGCCGCGCCGACCGGCGACCCCGCCTTCGCCGCGGCGCGCCGCGCGCTCGCCGACGAAGCGACGACCGGCACGAAGCTCGACGACATGTTCACCCTGCACCCGGCGCTGACGGGCGCAGCGACCCTCTTCGCCGCACGCGAGGCGCATGTCGCGCACGCCGTCGCGACCGCATACAGGGACCGCTCGCACTTCGACGGGCAGAATATGCTCGAGGGCGGCGGCACGCGCCCCTATGGCCGCGACGACGGCTGGCTCAACCGGCTGCTCACCCTGCTCCCCGCCAGCGAACGCGACGCGCTCGCCATCGCCCCCGCGGTGCCGCTCGCGCTGCGCGGCGCGCTCCCCGTCGGCACCTATGCGCCGAGCCGGTTGCCGCAGGCCGACGCCGACCTGATCGCGCGGCTGTCGGCGCTCTATGCGAAGGACGAGCTGCTCCATCCCTTGTGGGACAGCGCGATCAGGACGCAGGAGCTGGCGGGCGATATCGGCGGCAACAACGGCCGCAACGGCGCCGAGCTCGGCGCGCTCGCCGCCTCGCTGATGGCGCCGGCCGACGGCGCGCGCGTGATGATGGTCGAAACCGGCGGCTGGGACACGCACAGTGGCCAGCGCGGGCGCCTTGCGGCGCAGCTGCGCGGGCTCGACCAGCTCGTCGGCGCAGTCAAGGCGGGGCTAGGCGCCGAGTGGGCTAGCACGCTGGTGATCGTCGCGACCGAGTTTGGGCGGACGGCCCTGGTCAACGGCACCGGCGGCACCGACCATGGCACCGGCTCGGCAGCATTACTGTTCGGCGGCGCGCTGGCCGCGGGCGGAAAGGTTTCGGCCGACTGGCCGGGGCTGGGCGCGGGCGCGCTGCTCGACGGCCGCGACCTCAAACCGACACGCAGCCTCGAGGCGGTGATCGCCGATGCCGTCGCGCATCATTATGGGCTCGACCCGGCGCGCGCGAAGAAGGCGCTCTATCCGGAGGTTCTGGCCTAAGCCCCGCGCCTCGTGTAGCCTCGCGGCGTGGGCCATGACGGGGACCGAAGATGTGCCGGGCGATGATGTATCTGGGCGAGCGCGTCACGCTCGACGACCTCTTGTTCAAGCCCGATAGCAGCCTGGTCAATCAGGCCTATATGCCCAAGATGCTGCACATGCTGAACCTCGCGGGGTTCGGGATGATGGCGTGGGATTCGGCCTCGCACGAGGCGCATGAGCCGCACCGCTATCGCTCGCCATCGCTGCCGATCTTCGACAGTAACCTCAAGTCGCTGGCGACCAAGACCCGCGCCGAATGCGTGATCGCGCACGTTCGCGGCGTTGCTTACTCGACGACGGTCAAGGTCAGCGAGCAGAATACCCACCCCTTCCATTTCCCCGGCGCCGCGGTCGCGATGGCGCATAATGGCGACATCTATCGCATCGGCGAGATGAAGGGCACGCTGATGCCCGACATCGCGCCCGAACTGCTCGCGCAGATTTCGGGATCGACCGACAGCGAATGGGTCTATGCGCTGCTGCTGTCGCAGCTGCCCGACTGGCGCGCCGAGCCCGAGGGCGAGGAATTGCTCGCCGCGGTGCAGGCGACCGTCGACATCCTCGAACGCGCGCGGCGCCATCACGGCATCGCCATCTCGTCGAGCTGCAACCTCTTCCTCACCACCGGTCGCCAGATCCTGGGGCTGCGCCATTGCTTCGACTTCGGCCACTACCGCACCGGATCGCCCGAGCAGGTGCACGAGGCGAACATGAATTTCCTGTCGATGTGGTTCACCACCGGCCGCGATTACGGCCTCCACGACGGCGAGTGGCAGATGGTCGGCGGCCAGGAGGAACCCCGCGCTATCATCGTCGCGTCGGAGCCCTTGTCGTCGAACAGCGCGACATGGATGCCGGTCCCCGAATATGCGATGGTGCACGCCGAGATGACGGGCGACCGGCCGAAGTTCCGCGTGGTGCCGCTGGCGCGGTAGGCCGCGTGCTAGCGTCGAATGTCCTCATTGGGGTGGGGAACTGCCGTTGCCCTGTCCAAAGTTCAGGAAAGTTCAGCCCTGTGCACCTCCCAACAGGACCTCGGCAATCACTTCTGTCGACCGAGCGAAAGAGCCGGATCGACGCTTGCATAGCCGGATAATGTAGGAAAGCCTTTTTTGAAGACGACGGCGGTTTTGGGGTGGGGAGCAGACATTCTTAATCCTCCCTGCGGCGAAGCCGTGGGGAGGGGGACCGCCGAAGGCGGTGGAGGGGTCGAGGCCTTGAGCCTCGGTCTCAGGCCGCCACCCCTCCACCATGCTTCGCATGGTCCCCCTCCCCATCGCTTCGCGACAGGGAGGTTTAGGATGTCCGCTTCCGCCCGATACCGGACAACCAGCCCGCTACGCCCTAAAAATGAAAATCCGGCAATTCCGCCAGCGCAATCCCCAGCGCCTCGGCCCAGCCGTCGGCGACGCTCTGGAAATAGGGGTCTCCGCGTTCGAAGCGGCGTTCATGGATGCCCACATAATCGTCGCGCTCGTGGATCTTGAGATCGATCGGCAGATCGACCCCGGCGTTGGCGCGGATCGTCGAATCGAACGAGACGCAGAGCAGCTTCACCGCATCCTCGAACGACATGGCGGGGTCGTAGGAACGCACGATGATCGGCCGGCCATATTTGGTCTCACCGATCTGGAAGAAGGGATTGTCCTCGCCCGCCTCGATGAAATTGCCCTCGGGATAGATCAAGAACAACCGCGGTTCGGCGCCCTTGATCTGGCCGCCGACGATCAGCGAGGCGCGAAAGGGCGACGCTGCGGCGGGCCCCTCGGCGCTGTGGCGCATCACGATCTGGCGCAGCGTCTCGCCGACGATCGTTGCGATCGCGAACATCGACGGGGCCGCCAGGATCGACGGGTGGCGCTCCTCGGGCGCCTTGGTCCGCTCGTCGAGCAGGCTCACCACCGCCTGCGTCGTCGCGAGGTTGCCCGCCGACATCAGGGTGATGACGCGCTCGCCGGGGACGTGCCAGCTGCGCATCTTGCGGACCTGCGCGATGTCGTCGACCCCCGCATTGGTGCGGGTGTCCGACATGAACACCAGTCCCTTGTTCAAACGCATGCCGACGCAATAGGTCATTATCTTCTTCCGGCCCCCCAACCCTGCCCGCTTGTCGCCCGTCTCGCTTAGCGCTTATTGCTGGACCTGCAACTGGACAACCATATTCTCTTGCGCCGCACCATAACGCATGCCGCGGACCGGCGCCGCATCGTGATAATCGAGCCCCGTCGCGACGCGGATATAGCGCTGGTCGGGCGAATAGCCGTTCGACACGTCGAACCCGACCCAGCCGATCGCGTCGAAATGCGCCTCGGCCCAACCGTGGGTCGCATCCTGTTGGGTCCGGTCGTTCATCATCAGATAGCCCGACACATAGCGCGCGGGATGCCCCAGGTAGCGCATCGCCGCGATGAAAATATGCGCATGGTCCTGGCACACCCCGCCGGTGCCGCCGAGCGCCTGTTCGGCGGTCGTCTCCGCTAGGGTCACCCCGACAAGGTACGGCAGTTTCTGGAGAATCAGCGCCGACATGGCATGCGCGCGCTCGATGTCCGATGCGAAATCGCGGCCCAGCTCGGCCGCCAGCGCGCGGACGTGCCGCCCCGCGCGGGTGAGCGCGGTCGGACGAAGGAAGGTCCACAGCGGCATCGCGCCGCGATGGACACCGATCACCCCGTCCCAACTGATCAGCTCGACCTCGCCGGTGCAGTGGATCACCAGGTCCTGCGCGCCGCCGTCGACCGCGACCAGATCGACGCCATTGCCGTGATGGTCGGTATAATGAAGCTGTTGCACTCCGCCCGCGATATCGATCGTCCAGTCATGAATCAGTTGCTGCCCCGGCCGCTCCTTCGGCGTCAGCTTCAATTGCTGAAGCGCATAGGCGACGGGGGCATCATAATGATAGCGGGTGGTATGTTCGACACGCAGTTTCATGTCAGGGTCCGTACTCAGTTCCAGCGCCGTCGAGGCGCCCAAATGGCGAACAGGTCGGGCCGAAAGACGCGCCGGGAAGGCTGGTTGCCTTTCCAAGCGGCTTTCGGGCCGAGATGGAAGCCATTTGGGTGTCCCGAAGGGATTTGATCAAAATGGCCCATTGCTTCGTCGAGAAGTCTCGAAATATCGACATATGTCTTCGCCTTCTCTCCTCGCACTGGGCCATTTTGCTTCAAACCTCGACGGCGCTGGAACTGAGTACGGACCCTTATTCTACAAAACGGTAATCGCGCTCGATCTGCCGCGCGAGCGCGGCGTTGGCGCGAAGGAAGGCGTTGATATATTCGTGCAGCCCGCCGTCGAAGATCGACTGGATCGGGCGCGACAGCCGGTCACGGCAGATCGCCGTCGCCATCCGCCCCGCCTCGGTCTCCTCGCCGTACGCGTGTTGGAGCCAGCCGAGATTTTCGAGCATATTGTCGCAGCAAAAGGCCAGGCTGCGCGGCATCTGTTTGTAGAGGATCAGGAATTCGGCGATCTTGAGCGCGCTGATCTCGGTTCCGTAGAGCCAGCGATAGGCGCGGTGCGCCGACACCGACCGCAGGATCGTCTCCCACTGCACATTGTCGATCGAGCTGCCGATATGCGCGACCGAGGGCAGCAGCAGGAAATATTTGACGTCGAGGATGCGCGCGGTGTTGTCGGCGCGTTCGAGGAAGGTTCCGAGCCGCGCGAAATTATAGCCGTCGTTGCGCAGCATCGTGCCGGTCCACGCGCCGCGCACCTGCGCGCTCTGCTGGCGAATCGCGGCGAGCACGTCGGGCAGGTCGTCCTCGCGCACCTGCCGCCGCAGCAGCCCGCCCAAGGTCATCCAGCTCGTGTTGACCGCTTCCCAAACCTCGCGGGTCAAATAGGTGCGCGCCGTCCGCGCATTGTCGCGCGCCTGCTTGACCACCGAGATGATGCTCGACGGATTGGCCGGATCGCGCAGCAGGAAATCGACGACGCGCGAGGAGTTGTAGTCGTCATGCGCTTCCTTGAAACGCCGGTCGGACCCCGCGGTCACCAGTACCGAGCGCCATTCGGCCTGCGCGGTGTTCGATCGCGTCAGCGCGATGCGGAACCCCGCCTCGATCAGGCGCGCATTATTCTCGCTGCGCTCGAGGTAACGCGCCATCCAGTAGAGCGAGCCTGCGGTCTTGCCTAGCATCTTAAAGCCCCTCCCCTTCAGGGGAGGGGTTGGGGTGGGGCCCCGCGAGATAGCGCGAGGCCGCTGGCCCCCACCCCGCTGCGACTAGCGAACAAGTTCGCAAGTCTCGCTGCCCCTCCCCTGAAGGGGAGGGGTTTAAGAAATGAAGAGGCAAGGTAGAACCCACCATCAATCCTCCAGCACCCAGGTGTCCTTGGTGCCGCCTCCCTGGCTCGAATTGACCACCAGCGACCCCTTGGTCATCGCGACGCGCGTCAACCCGCCCGGCGTGATCGTGATCCCCGCGGGCGACATCAGCACAAAGGGGCGGAGGTCGACGTGCCGCGGGGCGAGGCCGCTGCGCGTGAAGATCGGCACGGTCGACAGCGACAGCGTCGGCTGCGCGATATAGCCGCGCGGGTTCGCCTCCAGCTTGGCGCGGAACGCCGAGATCTCCTTCTTGCTCGCCGCGGGGCCGACGAGCATGCCATAGCCGCCCGACCCGTGGACCTCCTTGACCACCAGCTCGGGCAGGCGGTCGAGCACCTCCTTCAGATGCTCGGGCTCGCTGCAGCGCCACGTCGGCACATTGGGCAGCAGCGCCTTTTCGCCGGTATAGAATTCGATGATGTCGGGCATGTAGGAATATAACGCCTTATCGTCGGCGATCCCCGTCCCCGGCGCATTGGCGATGGTGATCCCGCCGGCGCGATAGACGTCCCAGATCCCCGGCACGCCCAATACCGAATCGGGCCGGAAATTGAGCGGGTCGAGGAAATCGTCGTCGACGCGGCGATAGAGCACGTCGATCGGCCGATAGCCCTGCGTCGTGCGCATCGCGACGCGGCCGTTCACGACGCGCAAATCATGCCCCTCGACCAGCTCGGCGCCCATCTGGTCGGCGAGGAAGCTGTGCTCGAAATAAGCGCTGTTGTGGATGCCCGGGGTCAGCACCGCGACCGTCGGCGTGCCGCCGCACATCGGCGGCGCGCAGGCCGACAGCGAGCGCAGCAGGTTGATCGGATAGTCGCCGACCTCGCGCACCGGCACCTTCGCGAACAGCTCGGGGAACATCTGGAGCATCGTCTCGCGATTCTCGAGCATGTAGGACACGCCCGACGGGGTGCGCGCATTGTCCTCGAGCACGTAGAATTCGCTCGCGCCGGTGCGCACGATGTCGATGCCGCTGATATGCGTATAGACGCCGCCGGGCGGGTCCAAGCCCATCATCATCGGCAGGAACGCCTCATTGCGCGCGATCAGCTCGGTCGGCACGCGCCCCGCGCGCAGGATTTCCTGGCGGTGATAAATGTCGTGGAGGAAAGCGTTGAGTGCACGCACGCGCTGCTCGATGCCGCGCGACAGCCGCCGCCACTCGCTCGCCGAAATGATCCGCGGCACGACGTCGAAGGGGATCAGCCGCTCGTCGGCCTCGTCCTGGCCATAGACGGCGAAGGTGATGCCCGTGGTGCGAAAAAAAGCTTCGGCCTGCTGCGCCTTGCGATGGATGCGCGCGGGCTCCTCGGCGTCGAACCACTCGCAAAACTCGCGATAGGGCGCCCGCGTCTCACCCCCCTGGCCTTGCATCTCGTCGAAGAATTGAATGGAGCCGGCCCTTTCCACGCAACATGCCTTAACCGCCGCGAGGCTGCGGCGCCCGATCGTTCCAGCTGCTGCGCGCCTGCCGGCTACGCGGCCGTCAGACTTGTGGGAGCGATGCTAGCACTCCGGCGCGGGAAGGCAAGATGGGTAGCGCATTGATAAGCCCCTCCTCTTCAGAGGAGGGGGTGCGAGACTTACGAACTTGTTCGTTAGTCGCAGCGGGGTGGTGGTCTCGGCTGGGCGTGTGCCGCTGAACACCACCCCGCTGCGACTAAGGCCCGGCTGCGCCGGACCAAGTCTCACTGCCCCTCCTCTGAACAGGAGGGGAGGAAATTTCTCCTGTTCAAAAGCCGAACAGCAGCCGCACCGCGACGAACCCCACCAGCAGCGCCGTCAGCCGCCGGATCAGCACTGCCGGCCCGGTCTTGACCGCGATCTGCGTGCCGATCGCGCCGCCGACCAGCACCGCGACCAGCAGCGGCCAGTGATCGACGACGGCGTGCGCCATCTCCAGCCCCTTGCCCTTGATCAGCTGGCCGGTGAGCCCGAACAGGCTGTTGACGAGGATGAACAGGCTCGCGGTCGCCGCGACCGCGCGCGCCTCGGCCCAGCGGACGAGGTGGAGGATCGGCGCGAGGAAGATGCCGCCACCGATGCCGACGACTCCGGCCAGATAACCCAGCCCCGCGGCGATCGGCAGCAGCAGCTTCGGCGACAGCTCGACCGGTTTCGCGGTCTGCGGCTGCACCAGCAATGCGATCGCCGAGGCGAGCAGCGACACGCCGAGCAGGATGACGAGCACGCCCTGCTTCACCGGCGTGAGCCCGCCGAGGAAGGCGAGCGGCGCCGCCACGGCGATCAGCGGCAGCGCCTTGGCCCAGGGCATCACCCCCGAGCGCGCGAAGCGGATCGTGCCGCCGGTGACGACGATGACGTTGCACGCGAGGCTGATCGCCGGGACCAGCCCGACCGCGACCCCGCCGAGGATCAGCAACGCGGTATAGGTCGACCCGCCGCCGAACCCGACCGCGGCATAAAGCAAGGCGGTCAATCCGAAAGCCAGCGCCAACCCCGTCATGCTTCCCATCGTGTCATCCCCCTTGCTCGATCGGCCAAGCCATATACAGGAGAATATAGATTTGCCAATTCGAAGGAAACGCACCGCCATGATGGCCCGCCTCGCCGCCACCGCCCTGCCGCTGATCGCCGCGCTGCCCGCGTCGGCCGCCGACTCCGCCACCTGCGCCGCGCCCGCCGACCTTTCGGCGACGCCCTATGCGGCCTGGACCGGCGCCGATGGCGATGCCGCCGTGCTGGTCGCGGGCACCCCCGTCACGCTGGCGATGGCCGATGGCGCGGCCTCGCGCGACCTCAATATCGCGCAAGCGGGCAAATATGGCGTCGCCGCCGATGGCAAGGTGTGGATCGACGTCGTCGCGAACGGCAAGCCCCTCGTCTCGGTCGACCACGGTCATGGGCCGGAATGTTCGGGCATCCGGAAGGTGGTGTGGTTCGACCTGGCGGCGGGGGTGTATCGGCTGGCGCTGACGAAGGCGGTGGCGGACAAGGTAAGGTTGCTGGTGGTGAAGGCGCCGTAACGAGCGAGACGGCTGCTTTGGTGGTGGGGAGCGGACAAAATAATCCTCCCTGCGGCGCAGCCGTGGGGAGGGGGACCATGCGAAGCATGGTGGAGGGGTCGAGGCCTTGGGCGTCGGCTTCAGCCCGCCACCCCTCCACCACCGCTTCGCGGCGGTCCCCCTCCCCATCGCTTCGCGACAGGGAGGATTAAGGACGTCCGCAACCGCCCGATACCGGCCCCAACCCAGCCTACGGCTTCAGCCCCACCACCACCGGCGCCAACGCCTTGACCGCGGCTTCCTCCGCGGCAGCCTCAGCCGCGCGATACGCCGCCAGCACGGCCCGCGCCGCGTCGCTCAGGACCGCCCCCGCACCCGGCCTTGTCTCGACCAGTGGCACCGCGAAACAGCTGTTCATTTCCTCGACCAGCAGCCACGCGCGGCGGTAGCTCATACCGATCGACCGCGCCGCGGCCGAGATCGAGCCGTGCGCGTCGATCGCCTCGAGCAGCGCGGCCTTGCCCGGCCCCATCGCGATCGCGTCGCCGCGCCGGATACGCAGCCTGAGCTGCACCCGGCCAGCGTCGCCCATCACAGCGCGCCGTGGCAATGCTTATATTTGCGGCCCGACCCGCACGGGCACGGCGCGTTGCGGCTGATCTCCAGCTCGGCATAGGGGTTTTCGCCCTGTGGCAGGTCCGGCCGCGGGATCTGCATCGGCGGCAGCGTGTTCGCGATCACCCCCAGCGAGCCGCCGTCGATATCGGCGCTGTTGTCGTCGCCGCTGAACGGGTCGATGTGCGTCGTCAGGAAATCGGGCAGGTCGGGGAGCGGCATCGGTTCGGGCTCCTCGAAGCGCAGGTCGAGCCGCGCGACGGTGCGCGTCACATCCTCGCGGATGGTCGACAGCATGCGCTCGAACAGGCCGAACGCCTCCTGCTTATATTCGTTGATCGGCTGCTTCTGCGCATAGGCGCGCAGGAAGACGACCTGGCGCAGCGCGTCGAGCGTCGAGAGATGCTCTTTCCAATGATGGTCGAGCGTCTGGAGCAGCACCGATTTCTCGATGCTCTTCCACGTCTCGCCATCGACCAGCGCGGCCTTTTCGGTCGCGAGCGCGTCGGCGCGTTCCTGGATGCGCTCCTCGAAGATTTCGGGGTCGACCGCATCCTCCTGCATCCAGTCGTCGATCGGCAGGTCGAGGTCGAGGATATTGGCGACGCGCGCCTTCATGCCCTCGACGTCCCACTGCTCGGGATAGCTGCCCGGGGGGCAGGCGTCGGCGACGATCGCATTCACCGTCTCGGCGCGCATCGCGTACATCACCTCGTCGACGGTCTCGCTGTCGATGATCTCGCCGCGCTGTTCGTAGATCACCTTGCGCTGATCGTTCATGACGTTGTCGTACTCGACGACCTGCTTGCGGATGTCGTAGTTGCGCGCCTCGACCTTCTTCTGCGCGGTCTCGATCGCCTTCGACAGCCATTTCGAGCCGATCGCCTCGCCATCCTCCAGATTCTTGTTCATCATCTTGGAGAAGAGCGTGTCGGGGCCGAAGATGCGCAGCAGATCGTCGTCGAGGCAGAGGTAGAATTTCGACAGGCCGGGGTCGCCCTGGCGCCCCGAACGGCCGCGCAGCTGGTTGTCGATGCGGCGGCTTTCGTGGCGCTCGGTCGCGAGCACGAACAGCCCGCCCGCGGCCAGCACCGCCTCGCGCTCGGCGGCGACCTCGTCGCGGACGCGCTGCACGGCGGCGTCGCGTTCGGGGCCTTCGGGCAGGTCCTTGAGCTCATCCTCGATACGGAACTCCTCGTTACCGCCCAGCTTGATGTCGGTGCCGCGGCCCGCCATGTTGGTCGCGATGGTGACCGCACCGGTACGCCCCGCCTGCGCGACGATATGCGCCTCGCTCTCGTGGAAACGCGCGTTCAAGACGCTGTGCGGCACGCCTTCCTTTTCGAGGTACGACGAGAGCAGTTCCGACTTCTCGATCGACACGGTGCCGACCAGCACCGGCTGGCCGCGCTCGTTCGCCTCGCGGATCGTCTTGGCGATCGCGCCGAACTTGTCGGTGATATTCTTGTAGAACTCGTCCTCGTCGTCCAGCCTCGTGATCGGGCGGTTGGTCGGGATGGTGACGCAGTTCATCTTGTAGATGTCGAAGAATTCGGCTGCCTCGGTCGCCGCGGTGCCGGTCATGCCGCTGAGCTTCGGGTACATGCGGAAATAATTCTGGAAGGTGATCGACGCGAGCGTCTGGTTCTCAGGCTCGATCTGGACGCCTTCCTTGGCCTCGACCGCCTGGTGCAGACCGTCGGACCAGCGGCGTCCGTCCATCATGCGCCCAGTGAACTCGTCGATGATCACGACCTTGCCGTCCTTGACGATATAGTCGGTGTCGAGCTTGAACATGATGATCGCCTTCAGCGCCTGATTGACGTGATGGACGACCTGGGTGTTCTCGATGTCGTAGAGGTTGCTGCCCTGGAGCAGCCCCGCGGCCTCGAGCAGCCGCTCGACATGCTCGGTGCCATCCTCGGTCAGGCTGATCGACTTGGACTTTTCGTCCTTCTCATAATCATCCTCGACCAGCTGGTGCACGACCTCGTTGACGCGGATGTACAGTTCGGACTTGTCGTCGGTCGGGCCCGAGATGATCAGCGGGGTGCGCGCCTCGTCGATCAGGATCGAATCGACCTCGTCGACGATGCCGAAGTTGAAGCTGCGGTGGACCATCTGCTGGCGGTCGAACTTCATATTGTCGCGCAGATAATCGAAACCGAGCTCGTTGTTCGTCGCATAGGTGATGTCGGCATTATAGGCGTCGCGGCGCTGCGCCTCGTTGAGGTTCGGGATGATCACGCCCGTGGTCAGGCCCAGATAATTATAGATGGTGCCCATCCAGTCGGCGTCGCGGCGCGCGAGATAGTCGTTGACGGTCACCACATGCACGCCCTTGCCCTCGAGCGCGTTGAGATAGCAGGGCAAGGTCGCCATCAGCGTCTTGCCCTCGCCCGTCGCCATTTCGGCGATCTCGCCGCGGTGAAGCACGACGCCGCCGATCAGCTGGACGTCGAAATGGCGCATGCCGAGCGTGCGGACCGCCGCCTCGCGCACCGTCGCAAAAGCCTCGGGCAATATGTCGTCGAGCGTCTCGCCGGCTTCGAGCCGCGCGCGAAGCTTGGGGGTCTGCGCCTGAAGCCCGGCTTCGTCCAGCGCCTGCATCGCGGGTTCGAAGGCGTTGATCTTGTCGACGATCTTGCGGATCGACTGGACGTAACGGTCGTTGGACGAGCCGAACAGGCTCTTGGCAATGCTGCCGAACATGGCGAATTTCCTTGGGATATGAAGAGAGAAGAAACCGCATTTGCGGTCGTGCGGCGGCGCACGGGGCGTCGCCGCGAAATCAGGGAGTCAGGCGCGATGCGCCCGGCTATGCGGCGCTATTCGAGCGCGCGGTCGCTGCCGATGAGCAGGCCGGGCAGGTGCGGCGGCGCGCTCTTGCGCGGCTTGCGGCCCGATGTGGCGGTACGGCGCGTCGGCGTCGTGGCGACGGGGCGGCGTTCGGCGTCGGTGCTTTCGGCCTGCCCGCTCGTTTCGGCGAGCATGATCAGCGACCCCATGGCGGCCGGCGTCGCCGGCGCCGCCATGGCGCGATCCGCGCCGGCGAGTCCGGTGAGCAAAGCCAACAGGGTCAGCAGCAAACGCAAAGAAAATGCCCCTCTTTCGTTCAACATGCCATTTATAGCACGCTGGATGCTGAACATAGGGTGAAAGCGGCGCGTCGTCCAGAGGGACGACACGATGGCGGGGCTGGGTGGCCTCCAGACCATCAAGCCCCTCCTCTTCAGAGGAGGGGCCTGGGTATGTCCACTCACGCCCGCTACCCGCCGTTACCTATCCCAGCTGCGCATTCAACCCCTTCACTTCCAAAAGAAAACTCTTGGGCTTCTTGAAAAATTTGCTCTTCCTATTGACCTTCAGCCCGACCACCTCGGCCAGTTCCATGACGAAATGCACGCAATTGCCCTTGCCCAGGCTATAGCTCGGCTGCTTGCGGTCCTGCCACTGCTGTACCTTCGCCAGCACGCGCGCATAGGTCGCGTCGTCGACCGTCACGCTGAACTGGCGGTCGCTCTTGCCGATATAGGGGGCATCCTTGGTCTGGACATGGCCCTTGACCGGCCCCCACAGGATCGCGGGGCTCACCGCGGTCGCGGTGAAACCGTAATTGAGGTCGACCGCCTGCCCCGTCGCGTCGATCGTCCCCTGCAGCGTGACGAAGGCGTGCGGGAAGCGGTCGCCGAAATCATGGCTGTAGAAGCTGACGGTCACCGCCGCCCCCGCCGGCGCAGCGACGCCGAGGCAAAAGGCCAGCAGGGTCAGGAGCATGAGGCCGAGGCGGGTCATCACCCCCTGATAGCCAGCCGCCGCGGGGCTTGCCAAGCCGCGATTGCCGCTTGACGGCGATGACCGCTTCGCATCATCTGTCACTGACAAGAATGTAAGGAGAGGGCGCGGATGACGAGGAAGGCGATTTTCATCACCGGCGGCGGATCGGGGATCGGCCGCGCGACCGCGCGCCATTTCGCGGCGCAGGGCTGGTTCGTCGGCATCGCCGACGTCAACGCACAGGGGATCGACGAGACCGTAGCGCTGCTGCCCGAGGGCGCCTCGTCGCGCCATGTCATGGACGTGCGCGACCGCGACCAGTGGAAAGCGGCGCTCGCCGATTTCGCCAAGGCGAGCGGCGGACGGCTCGACGTGCTGTTCAACAACGCCGGCATCGGGTCGGGCGGGCAATATATGGACATGGCGCCGGAGGAAGCCGACCGGCTGATCGCGATAAATTTTGGCGGCGTCGTCAACGGCATCTATATGGCGCTGCCGCTGCTCAAGGCGACCCCGGGATCGACGATCCTCAACACCGGCTCGGCGTCGGGCTTCTACGGCGTCGCTGGGCTCGCGGTTTATTCGGCGACCAAATTCGCTGTGCGCGGGCTGACCGAGGCGCTCGAGATCGAATTCGCCAAGCATGGCATCAAGGTCCGCTCGCTGATGCCGGGCTTCATCGACACCCCGCTGCTCGACCAGGTCAGCGCCGACAGCAACGAACCCGCGCGCAACCGCCTGTCGGCAAGCGGCTTCGAGATCGTGCCGGTCGAGCGCGTCGGCGAAGCGGCGTGGAACGCGGTGCACGGCACCAGCGTGCACGTCACAGTCGGCAAGATGGCCAAGCGCCTGTCGCGCCTCGCGCGCTGGTTTCCTGGACTGATCGTGCGCCAGTCGAAAAAGATCGACGCGCTGGGAGCGGCCGGCGGGCATTGATCAGGCTGGCGGTTTGCGGGTGCCGGTTTGGGGTGGTTTAAGACACTAAAACCCCTCCTCTTCAGAGGAGGGGCAGAGAGACTTGGACCGGCGCAGCCGGGCCTCTAGTCGAACGGGGTGGTGCGGGAAGCTTAGCGCTTTCCTTCGACCACCACCCCGCTGCGACTAACGCGCAAGCGCGTAAGTCTCGCACCCCCTCCTCTGAAGAGGAGGGGCTGGGAAACGTCCGCTAACGCCCGAAACCTTCCCCCTATTTCGCCGCCCCGCACTGCACCGAACCGCTGCCGCGATTGCGCACCGTGCACACCGGCTTGCCCAGCACCACGACCTTGCCGAGCCCGCGCGTCGTCACCGCAGCGCTCTTGACCGCGCGAAAGACATGGTCGCCCGCGCCCTCGCTGTCGCTGACCAGCGCGTCGATCGTAAGCGCGCCCGCGTCGACCGCGCCCGCGCCCGACAGCGTCATCTGCGCGTCCTTCGCGCGGCCGCCGAGCGTCATCGTGCCGTTGCCGATCATCGCGACCGCCAGCCGGTCGGTCGTCACCGCCCCGACGACCAGCTTGCCCGGCCCGCGCAGCCCGATCGAAACGCGCGTGCCGTTGAGCTGGTCGATCTGCAGCGATCCCGCCCCGATCAGCGTCGCCGACCGCAGGTTCGCGGCGTTGATCCGCACCGTCACCGTGCCGAGCGGGGTGCGGCGCTTGTCGTCGCCCGCGAATTGCCGCTGCCCGATCACCAGCTTGCCGTTCTGCGCCTCGACGGTCAGCCGGTCGAGCGCGTCGGCAGGACCGGTCGCAACCGCGCTGACCGGGCTTTTGGCGACGACCTCGACGATCACGTCCGCGGTCACCTCAACCGCCTCGAAGCTGGTCAGGCCATAGCGTTTCTCCGCCGCTGCAGCAGGCGCGGCGGCGAGGAGCATCGCGGCGCCCAGCACCGCGTATCGGATCAGCGAAGTCATGGTGCCACCCTAGCCCGCGGGGCCGGGCGGCGCCAGCGGCGCGTCATTTGCAGGTCGCGGTGCCCGATCCCATCGTCTTGGTCGAACAGGTGCCGCCGCCCGTGATGTCGACGTCGCCCGATCCCAGGATGCCGATATCGGCCGTACCCGTCGCCTGCGCCGCGACATTGCCCGACCCGGTCACCGACACGTCGAGCGTCGTCGCGGCGAGCCCGCCGGCGTCGACGTCACCCGAGCCGGTGACGCTGACGTCGCCCGACCCGATGGTGCCGCCCGCGATCTCGATGTCGCCCGATCCCGACACGGTCAGCTTCGCGCTCTTGCCCGTCATCTTCGCGACCTTGAGGTCGCCCGACCCGGTCAGCACCGCCTCGACCGCGTCGCCGTCGACGGTGTCGGCGTCGACCGTGCCCGACCCGGTGAGCCGCACGCCGTTCAGCTTGGGCAGCGTGATCACGATCGCGACATCGTCATGGTCGCGGCGCGAGAAGCTGAAGCCCTCGCGCTTGCGCCCGATCGACAGCGTCGTGCCGTCGAGCTCGATCTCGAGGTCGTCGATCTCGGCCTTCGGGCCCTTGGCGGTGATCGAGAATTTCTCGCCCTGCCGGATCGTCACATCGTCGGGACCCGCGACCTCGACCGCGGTGAAGCCGGTCAGCGCGAAATCCTGCGTCGTCGTCGGCCCCGCGTCGGCGGACCGCGTCTCGCCCTTGGCATCCTTGTCGCCGACGGTGACTTTGCCGTCGCACGCCGTCAGCGTCATCGCGAGAGCCAGCGGCAACGCCGCGATCGTCCATTTCCGCATAACCCATCTCCTTCGTGTATTGTTTGCATAACACACGGCGAGCGCGCCTGTCCACCCCGGCCTGCCATCTTGTCGCCACCTTCACGCGCCACAGACGGCCTCCCCCTCACCGAAAGCAGAGACGATGAGCGTAGCCTTTCGCCGCGAAAGCGACGACGAGCATATGGAACCCGCGTTCGAATGGCCGATCCCGATCGGCCCGAACCTGGTCACCCCGCGCGGGCTGCGGCTGCTCGGCGAAGAGGGTGCGCGGATGGCCGAAGCGATCGCGAACGCGGCCGACGAAGAGGCGCGCAAGAAGCTCCAACGCCGCCAGCGCTATATCCACACGCGCCAGTCGACCGCCGAGGTGCAGGCCGCGCCCGGCGCCGATACTGTCGGCATCGGGAGCAAGGTGACTTTCACGCTGAACGGCGCCGAGCGGACCCTCACCATCGTCGGCCACGACGAGGCCGACCCCGCGCAGGGGACGATCGCCTTTTCGGCCCCGCTCGCCCGCGCGATGATGGGTGCCGAGGCGGGCGAAGCATTGGAATATCAGGGCCGCGAGGATGCCATAGAAATCCTCGCCGCCGCCACCGACCCGGAGACGCAGGCATGAAGGACAAGTTCGAGCGCCACAAACAGCCGTGGACCGCGGCAGAGATCGACAAGCTGCACACGCTGGCCAAGAAGGGCATGGCGCTCAAAGTCATCGCCAAGGCGCTGACGCGCAGCGAGGAATCGGTGAAGACCCGCGCCAAGGCCGACGGCCTGTCGATCGCCAAGCTGCACTGATCCGTCATGTCCGCCGCCGATTATGACGCCATCGTGCTGGGCGCCGGCGCGGCCGGGCTGATGTGCGCCGCCGTCGCGGGGCAGCGCGGCCGGCGCGTGCTGCTGCTCGACCACGCCGATCAGGTGGGCAAGAAGATCTTCATCTCGGGCGGCGGCCGGTGCAATTTCACCAACATCCATGCGCGCCCCGAAGCCTATATCTCGGCGAACCCGCATTTCGCCAAATCGGCGCTCGCGCGCTATACGCCTCCCGACTTCATCGCGCTCGTCGACCGATACGGGATCGCGCATCATGAAAAGACGCTCGGCCAGCTCTTCTGCGACGGGTCGGCAAAGCAGATCGTCGCGCTACTGCTCGAGGAGTGCGCCAAGGGCCAAGTCGATGTGCGCGTCGGCCAGCCGGTCGGCGCGGTGTCGCATGCCGACGGGCGCTTCACCGTTCGCTTCGGCGATCAGGATTTTACCGCTCCTGCCCTTGTCATCGCGACCGGCGGTCCCTCGATCCCCAAGATGGGCGCCACCGGCTTCGCTTACGACCTCGCGCGCCAGTTCGGGCTGAAGGTCGTCGAACCGCGCCCCGCGCTGGTGCCGCTGACGCTCGGCGGCGACGATGTGCTGTTCCGCGACCTGTCCGGCATCGCGGCGCCGGTCGAGGCGCGGGCGGGCAAGACCGCTTTTCGCGAGGCCGCGCTTTTCACCCACAAGGGGCTTTCGGGTCCCGCAATCCTGCAGGTCAGCAGTTACTGGCGCCACGGCGAGCCGGTGACGATCGACTTCCTCCCCGATGTCGCCCAAGGCTGGCTGACCGAAGCCAAACGGAGCCGCCCGCGTGCCAGCTTGCGCGCCGCGCTCGCCGCGCATTTTCCGGATCGGCTCGCCGAAACCCTCGCCGACCGCCTGGCGCTGCCCGGCGAGCTGGGCGCTTTGACCGACCGCAAGCTCGCCGATGCGGAGGCACAGCTGGCGCGCTGGACCTTCCGTCCCAACGGCACCGAAGGTTTCGCCAAGGCCGAGGTCACCATCGGCGGAATCGCCACCGCCGGCCTGTCCTCGCAAACAATGATGGCCAAAAGCGTCGCAAACCTCTATGCGGTCGGCGAGGCCGTAGATGTCACAGGGTGGTTAGGCGGCTATAATTTTCAATGGGCCTGGGCCAGCGGACACGCTGCCGGACAGGTGATTTAAGCCCATTGAGCCCCTTTTCCGTCGGCCCGCCACCGCACCGGTGGCCGCCTATATTATTGAGATAAAAATGTCTTTCGAGAATCTTTCCCCCGTCCTTTCGGACGCCCTTACCGCGCGCGGCTATGAAGCGCTGACCCCCGTCCAGACGCATGTCGTCGAACCCGAAGCGATCGGGCGCGACCTGCTCGTCTCGGCGCAGACCGGGTCGGGCAAGACCGTCGCCTTCGGCCTCGCGATGGCCGACCAGCTCATCGAAGACGGGCGCCTGCCCTTCGCGACCTCGCCGCTCGCGCTGATCATCGCACCGACGCGCGAGCTGGCGATGCAGGTCAGCCGCGAACTCGGCTGGCTCTACGCCAAGGCCGGCGCGCGCATCGCGACCTGCGTCGGCGGCATGGACGCCAGCAAGGAGCGCCGCGCGCTGAACCAGGGCGTGCAGATCGTCGTCGGCACCCCCGGGCGCCTGCGCGATCATCTCGAACGCGGCGCGCTCGACCTCACCGCGCTGCGCGTCGCGGTGCTCGACGAGGCCGACGAGATGCTCGACATGGGCTTTCGCGAAGATCTGGAAGAAATCCTCGACGCGACCCCCGAGACGCGCCGCACTTTGATGTTCTCGGCAACGATCCCCAAGCCGATCGCGAACATGGCCAAGCGTTACCAGCGCGACGCGCTGCGCATCTCGACCGTCGGCGAGGATCGCGGCCATGGCGACATCAGCTATCAGGCGGTGACCGTCGCTCCCGCCGACATCGAAGGCGCGGTAATCAACCTGCTGCGCCTGCACGATGCCGAGACCGCGATGCTGTTCTGCGCGACGCGCGACAATGTCCGCCGCCTCCACGCCAGCCTGACCGACCGCGGTTTCGCCGCCGTCGCGCTGTCGGGCGAGCATAGCCAGAACGAGCGCAATTCGGCGCTGCAGGCGCTGCGCGACCGCCGCGCCAAGGTGTGCGTTGCGACCGACGTCGCCGCGCGCGGCATCGACCTGCCCAGCCTGTCGCTCGTGATCCATGTCGAAATCCCGCGCGATGCCGAAACGCTCCAGCACCGCTCGGGCCGCACCGGGCGCGCGGGCAAGAAGGGCACCGCGGTCATCATCGTCCCCTATCCGCGCCGCCGCCGCGTCGACGGCATGCTGCGCGGCGCGCGGATCAACGCCGAATGGATGGACGCACCGACCGCCGCCGATGTCCGCGTGAAGGATCAGGAACGGCTGATCGAGAAATTGCTCGCCCCCGTCGAGCATGAGCCCGAGGATATCGAGCTGGCGCAGCGGCTGATGGCCGAGCGCAGCGCCGAGGATATCGCCGCGTCGCTCGTCCGTGCGCACCGCGCCCTGATGCCCGCGCCCGAGGATCTGATCGACAACAGCGCCCGCGGCCGCGACGCCGCGGGCCGCCCCGAACGCGGCGAGCGATTCGAGCGTCCCGAGCGCGGCGAACGCCGCGAAGGCTTCGACGACAGTGTCTGGTTCAAGCTCAACATCGGCCGCCGCCAGAACGCCGACCCGCGCTGGATCCTGCCCCTGCTCTGCCGCCGCGGGCATGTGACCAAGCAGGAGATCGGTGCGATCCGCATCGGGCCGAGCGAGACGATGTTCAACATACCGCGCGGCATAGCCGACCGCTTCGCCGAAGCCGTGGTGCGCAGCGCCAACGAGGATGGCGAGGACGACAGCGGTGTGGCGATCACGCCGGCGCCCGACGGCCCGACCTATCCGCCGCGCCGCGAAAAGGGATCGGGCGACCGGGCACCGCGCGCGATGCTGGGCCGTGCGCCGGGCGGCGACCGTGCCGGCCCGCGCGGGCCGCGGGGCCCTGGTGGTCCGGGCGGCAACACCGAACGCTACAAGCCCAAGCCCTACGGCCAGCGCAGCCCGCGCAAGACCGGGAAATAAGCCTGAGCCCCTCCTCTTCAGAGGAGGGGCTTTCATCGCACGACCCTTGCGCCACCGTCCCTGCCGTCCCAGATGGGCCGGACAGCAGGAGAGAGCGCCATGCAAGCAGTCCAGGCCTTTATCGAAACCCAGGGCGGCCCCGAGGTCATCGACTGGCGCGAGGTGACGCTCGGCGAACCCGGCCCCGGCGAAGTGCTGCTGCGCCAGACCGCGGTCGGCCTCAACTATCTCGACACCTACCACCGCGACGGCACCTACAAGATTCCGCTGCCGACCGGGCTCGGCGTCGAATCGGCGGGCGAGGTGCTCGCGGTCGGCGAAGGCGTGCACGGCTTCCAGCCCGGCGACCGCGCCGCGACCTTCGGTCCGGCGATGGGCGCCTATGCCAGCGCGCGCCTGCTGCCCGCATCGTCGCTGTTCAAGCTCCCCGCCGCAATCGACGACGAGACCGCGGCCGCGGCCCTGCTCAAGGCCTGCACCGTCGAAATGCTCGTCGAGCGCTGCGCCAAGGTCGAGGCGGGCTGGCCGGTGCTCGTCCACGCCGCCGCGGGCGGGGTCGGGCTGATCCTCGTGCAATGGCTGAAAGCGATCGGCGCGACGGTGATCGGTACGGTCAGCACCGAAGCCAAGGCCGAGGCCGCGCGCGAGGCGGGCGCCGATCATGTGCTGCTCTACAAGAGCGACGATGTCGCGGCGCATGTCCGCAGCCTGACCGATGGGCAGGGCGTGCCGGTCACCTTCGACGGCATCGGCATGGCGACGTGGGAGGTCTCGCTCAAGGCCACCGCGCGCCGCGGGCTGATCGTCAGCTACGGCAATGCGGGCGGGCCGGTGAACGGCATCAACCTCGGCGTGCTCGCGCAAAACGGGTCGCAGTTCGTCACGCGGCCGACGCTGTTCGACTATTATCTCCACCCCGGCGAACGCGCCGCGGGCGCGGCGCGGGTATTCGAGATGATCGAAAGCGGCGCGGTGAAGATCAGCATAGGGCAGCGTTATGGATTGCAGGATGTCGCGCGGGCGCACGCAGACTTGCAGGCCGGACGGACGATGGGATCGACGTTGCTGATTCCTTAGAACCTCCCCTCCCGCAGGCGGGAGAGGTTGGGGGTGGGCGCGAGCGTAGCGAGCAGTGCAACGTCGCGATGCCCACCCCGCTGCGACTAGCGGACAAGTCCGCAAGTCTCGCTGCCCCTCCCGCTTGCGGGAGGGAAGGACTTATGCTTTCAACCTTTCCGCATGCCACGCCACATGCTCGGCCAAAAAGGTCGAGATGAAATAATAGCTATGGTCATAGCCCGGCTGCATCCGGATCTCGGCCTTCTGCCCATTGCGCTCGCATGCCTCGACCAGCAGCTCGGTCTTGAGCTGCTCGGCAAGGAAATTGTCGGCATCGCCCTGATCGACCAGCAGGTCGGGCACGCGCAGCCCTTGGTCGAGCAGCGCGCATGCGTCATAGGCGTGCCAAACCTCGCGCTCGTCCCCCAGATAATTCGACAGCGCCTTCTCGCCCCACGGACATTGCAGCGGCGCGACGATCGGCGAGAAGGCCGAGACCGAGCGGAAGCGATCCTGATTGCGGAGGCCAATGGTCAGCGCGCCGTGCCCGCCCATCGAATGGCCGGTGATCGCCTGCCGCGTCAGGTCGGCGCTCGCGAAATTGCGCAGCACCAGCGACGGCAATTCGTCCTCGATATAGGAGCGCATACGGTAGTGCTTCGCCCAGGGCTCCTCGGTCGCATCGACATAGAAGCCGGCGCCCAGCCCGAAGTCCCACGCCCCCTCGGGATCGTCGGGCACGCCTTCGCCGCGCGGGCTGGTATCGGGAGCGATGAAGATCACGCCATGCTCGGCGCAGGCGGCGCGATATTCGCCCTTTTCCATCACATTGGCGTGGGTGCAGGTCAGCCCCGACAGATACCAGAGCACCGGCAGACGCGCGCCCTTCTCATGGTCGGGCACAAACACCGCGAAGGTCATGTCGGTGCCGGTCGTCGTGCTGGCATGCCTGTACACGCCTTGCGTGCCGCCGTGGCTGCGGGTGGTGGAGAGGGTTTCGATCGGCATCACTTCGTCCTGCTTGTGTTTTCACACTGCTACGCCATGCTCGCGTCAAATTCAAAAGGGAGAAGGCGCCGCATGTTCGATACTGTTATCCACGGAACATGTCAGGACCGCTTCGCTGCCGTACGCCTCGGCATGGCAGCGAGCCTCGCGAGCGGGGCGGACGTCGGCCTCTCCTTTTGCGCGACGATCGCGGGCGAGACGGTGGTCGACCTGTGGGGCGGCCATGCCGACGAAGCGAAGACGCGGCCGTGGCAGGCCGACACGATCGTCAACGTCTATTCGACGACCAAGACGATGACCGCGCTCACCGCCTTGCTCGTCGCCGACCGCGGCGAACTCGATTTTGCGGCGCCGGTCGCGCACTACTGGCCCGAATTCGCCGCCAACGGCAAAGCCGATGTCACGGTGGCGCAGCTGATGAGCCACAGCGCGGGCCTGTCGGGCTGGGATGCCCTGATGACGACCGAGGATTTCTACGACTGGGAGAAAGCAACCACGCTGCTCGCGGCGCAAGCGCCCTGGTGGCGGCCGGGCAGCGCGCCCGGCTATCATGCGGTCACCCAGGGCTATCTGGTCGGCGAGGTCGTGCGCCGCATCACCGGCAAGTCGCTCGGCACCGTGTTTCGCGAGCAGATCGCGGAGCCGCTCGGCGCCGATTTCCACATCGGCCTGCCCGCGTCGGAGGACCACCGCGTCGCCGACCTGATTCCGCCGCCCGAAACGCTGAGCGCCTTCACCACCGATATCCAGCGCAAAACCTTCACCAACCCCGGCGTCGACGTGTCCGCCACGCGCACCCGCGCCTGGCGCGGCGCCGAAATCCCGGCGGCGGGCGGCACCGGCAACGCGCGCAGCGTCGCTGAAATCCACGCGCTGCTCGCCAATGGCGGGGTCGCCAAGGGCAAGCGCCTGCTCTCCGAAGCCGGGTGCCGCAAGGCGCTCGAGCTGCAATGCGCGGGCACCGACCTGATCCTCGGCATCCCGATCCGTTACGGCATGGGTTTCGGCCTGCCCGGCGAGCTGGTGCCGCTGCCCAACCCCAACACCATCTATTGGGGCGGTTATGGCGGGTCGCTGATCATCATCGACATGGATGCCCGCGCGACCTTCAGCTACGTGATGAACAAGATGAACAGCGGGCTGACCGGCGACCCGCGCTCGTTCACGCTGATCGGCGCGATGTGGATGGCGATGGCGGCGCGCTAGGCCTGCACCGGGATCGCCGCCACGAGCGGCTTGTGCCCCCAATGACGCAGCAGATCGAGGATCGCCGCGCCGGACAGCCCCAGCGTGCTGGTGTTGCGCAGCGGATGGACGTTGACTGTCTCCGCCGCCGCCAGCCCTTCGCCGATCACCACGGCGATGCTGCCCGGCGCGGCATTGATCGCGGCGAGCGGGGTCACCGAGCCCGGCGTGATGCCCAGCAGGCGTTCCATATCCTCGGCCTTGCCGAAGCTCACGCGCTTGCTGCCGATCGCCGCGGGGAGCGCCTTGAGGTCGACGCGCGCTTCGCCCGGGACCGTGACGAGCCAATAGGCGCCGCCATTGTCCTTCAGGAACAGGTTCTTGGTATGCGCACCCGGTATCGCGGCGTTCACCGCGTCGCTCTCGGCGACGGTGAACACCGCGACATGGTCATAGGAGGCGAAGGGGATGGAAAGCGCGTCCAGATCCGCCAGCAACCCCGCTTCGCCCCGCATGCTCAGACCATCCGGTGCAGCGCGCAGAGCTTGTTGCCGCACGGATCGCGCAGATAGGCGAGATACATCGCGCCGAACCCGCCTTCGCGCACGCCCGGCGGGTCTTCGATCGAAGTGCCGCCATTGGCGACGCCGGCATCGTGCCACGCCTTCGCCTGCTCGGGCCCGTCCATCGCGAAGCCGATGGTGCAGCCGTTGCCGACCGTTGCCGGCTGGCCGTCGATCGGTGCGGTGACCAGGAACAGCCCGCCATTGTGCATATAGATCAGGCGCCCCTTGTCGTCCTGGATCGCGGGCTTGCCGCCGATCGCCTGAAAGGTCGCGTCATAGAATTTTCGCGCCGCTTCGAGGTCGTTCGACCCGACCATATTGTGACTGTACATCGCTCTTGGCTCCTCCTGATTATGGTTGCGATTCGATACCTACCCTGCCTGCCCGGTCAGGACCAGCCACGATAATGGTCCCGGTTCACCGAAAATGCCGAACTAGCGGAAGACCACCGTCTTGCGCCCGTCGATCAGCACGCGCTGCTCGGCGACCCAGCGCACCGCGCGCGCGAGCACCTGCGCCTCGACGTCGCGGCCGATGCGGATCAGGTCTTCGACCCCGTCGCGGTGGTCGACGCGTTCGACCGCCTGTTCGATGATCGGCCCCTCGTCGAGGTCGCCGGTGACGAAATGCGCGGTCGCGCCGATCAGCTTGACCCCGCGCTCGTGCGCGCGGTGATAGGGCCGCGCGCCCTTGAACCCCGGCAGGAAGCTATGGTGGATATTGATGCAGCGCCCCGCAAGCCGTGCCGACAGGTCGCTCGACAAGATCTGCATATAGCGCGCGAGGACCAGATACTCCGCCCCGCCGCGCGCCATGACGTCGAGAATCGCCGCTTCCTGCTCGGCGCGGTTCGCGTCGCCGACGGGCAGGTAATGGAAGGGCACGCCGTGCCATTCGGACAGCCGCCGCTGCGCCTCATGGTTCGACACCACGCCGACGATGTCGATCGCGAGATTGCCGGTCGACCAGCGGTGGAGCAGGTCGTTGAGGCAATGGCTGCCCTGCGACACCGCGATGACGAAGCGCGGCTTCGCGGCCCGGTCACTGATCCGCGCGTCCATCGCGAAACGGGTGACGATCGGTGCGAACGCCGCCTGCACCGCTGCCAGACCCTCGGGAAAGCGCGGGCCTTCGCCGCGGAATTCGACGCGCATGAAAAAGCGGCCGGTGTCGAGGTCGGCATATTGCTGGCTGTCGAGGATGAAGCCGTCGTGGTCGGCGAGCAGCCCGGTCACCGCCGCGACGATACCCACCGCGTCGCCGCAGCTGAAGGTCAGGACATAGGGGCCGGTCAAATCTTCACTCCCCAAACCCGTTCGCCCTGAGCTGGTCGAAGGGCCGTTCTTCCGTCCTCCCGCTCCGAAGAAGAGGACAGTGCTTCGACAAGCTCAGGGCGAACGGAAAATCGGGAGTCGCTCAGAACACCACCACCGAGCGGATGCTTTCCCCCGCGTGCATCAGGTCGAAGCCCTTGTTGATCTCGTCGAGCCCCATGACGTGGGTGATCATCGGGTCGATCTCGATCTTGCCGGTCATGTACATGTCGACGATCTTGGGCACATCGGTGCGGCCCTTGGCGCCGCCGAACGCGGTGCCGCGCCAGTTGCGCCCGGTCACGAGCTGGAACGGGCGCGTCGCGATCTCCTTGCCCGCCTCGGCCACGCCGATGATGATCGAGGTGCCCCAGCCGCGGTGGCAGGCTTCGAGCGCGGTGCGCATCACCTCGGTGTTGCCGGTGGCGTCGAACGTATAGTCGGCGCCGCCGTCGGTCAGCTGCACGATCGCGGCGACTATGTCTTCACGGCTCATGCCTTTCGAGTTCAGGAAGTCGGTCATGCCGAACTTGCGGCCCCATGCCTCGCGCGCGGGGTTGATGTCGACGCCGATGATCCTGTCGGCGCCGGCAAGGCGCGCGCCCTGGATGACGTTCAATCCGATGCCGCCGAGGCCGAAGACGACGACATTGTCGCCGACCTGCACCTTGGCGGTGTTGATCACCGCGCCGACGCCGGTGGTGACGCCGCAGCCGATGTAGCAGCTCGACTGAAACGGCGCGTCCTGGCGGATCTTGGCGACCGCGATCTCCGGCAGCACGGTGAAGTTCGCGAAGGTCGAGCAGCCCATATAATGGAAGACGGACATGCCCTTGTACGAAAAGCGCGTCGTGCCGTCGGGCATCAGCCCCTTTCCTTGCGTCGCGCGGATCGCGGTGCAGAGGTTGGTCTTGCCCGACAGGCAGCTTTTGCACTGGCGGCATTCGGGGGTGTAGAGCGGGATCACATGGTCGCCGGGCTTCACCGACGTCACGCCCGCGCCGACCTCGCGCACCACGCCCGCGCCCTCATGCCCCAGCACGCTCGGGAAGATGCCCTCGCTGTCCAACCCGTCGAGCGTATAGGCGTCGGTGTGGCAGATGCCCGTCGCCATGATCTCGACCAGCACCTCGCCCGCCTTCGGGCCTTCGAGGTCGAGTTCGACGATTTCGAGCGGTTTCTTGGCTTCGAACGCAACGGCGGCGCGGGTCTTCATGGGCGGTCTCCTTCTTGGCGGCCCCAATCAGGCAAATGGGGCGGCAATGCAAGATGCTCGAATCCTCCCTGCGGCGAAGCCATGGGGAGGTGGCAGCGCGGAGCGCTGACGGAGGGGCTTTGGCGCAACCGGTGCCGCCCCTCCACCACCGCCTGCGGCGGCGGTTCCCCTCCCCATCGGTGCGCGACAGGGAGGATTAAGGACCGCGCTTCGCCTTAAAGCCACAAAAGCCCCGCATGAGCGCATCGAATTTGTGCCCTTTGTGGCTTTAAGCCGACGCGGCGCCGGCCCTTAAGGAGACAAAAGATACGCACAGACAGCGGGAAGCTGTCTCCTTTGTCGCCTTAGGCGAAGGCGCCAATATCGACGGGGTCAAAGAGCTGAAACAAAGGCTGGCACAGCGAAATAATGTAGGAAAGCACTATTCTGCGGCGCCTGCCTTGGCCCCGAGGCAACGCCACACCCATCGAAATTCGTCATGCTGAACTTGTTTCAGCATCCATGGTCGGCGCTAACCCGCGACGCAGGCGCCATGTGTTTTTCGCACAAAGCCACAAAGAGGAAGGCTGGGACCGACCGGTCCATTTCCCGGGCAACGGCGCGGCTGGTCGCACGGTCGCAATGAAAAGCGACTTCGCGGCCGCCGCGACATCTTCGTGGCTTTGTGGCTTTGTGCGAAACAAAAAAGCGCAGCACTGAAGGCCGCGGCGGGCCATGAACCCCGAAACAAGTTCAGGGTGACGAAGGTGGAGCTTCCCGCAACGCTTGGCCCACATGAGCTGGACTCGAACCCGCCAAACAAAACTTCGATCAGCGAAACCTGCCCACGCCGACCGTGTCAGGGGCAAAAGTTTTTACCCGCTTTCCAGATTCATCACAACCCTTCGCTAGCCGAGGCTCAACACTCCACCACGCTAACCGCCAGCCCGCCCTTCGACGTTTCCTTATATTTGTCGCGCATGTCGCGGCCCGTTTGCAGCATCGTCGCGATCACCGTGTCGAGGCTCACCACATGCGTGCCGTCGCCGATCATCGCGATGCGGCTAGCATCAATGGCCTTGATCGCGCCCATCGCGTTGCGCTCGATGCACGGGATCTGCACGAGCCCGCCGATCGGATCGCAGGTGAGGCCGAGGTTGTGCTCCATGCCGATCTCGGCGGCATTCTCGACCTGCGCATTGGTACCGCCGAGCGCCGCAGTCAGCCCCGCCGCCGCCATCGAGCAGGCGACCCCGACCTCGCCCTGACAGCCGACCTCGGCACCCGAGATGCTGGCGTTGCGTTTATACAATGCCCCGACCGCGCCCGCGGCGAGCAGGAAGGTGCGGACCCCCGCATCGTCGCCGCGATAACCGCGCCGGTAGAAGCGGATCACCGCGGGGATGATCCCCGCCGCGCCGTTGGTCGGCGCAGTAACGACCTTGCCGCCCGCGGCATTTTCCTCGTTCACCGCCATCGCCCACAGGTTGATCCAGTCCATCATCGCGAGCGGATCGGTCAGATTCGCCTCGTGGCGGTTGCGGATGTCGGTCGCGATCTGCGGCGCGCGGCGCTTGACCTTGAGCCCGCCCGGCAAAATCCCGGTGCTGCAGCAGCCGGATTCGATCGAGGCGTCCATCGCGCCCGCGATCGCGTCGAGCCCGGCGTTCACTTCGTCGAGGCTGCGGTGCACCAGCTCGTTTTCGAGCATCATCTCGGCAAAGCTCTTGCCCGACGCCGCGCCCATCTCCAGCAAATCGGCGCCCGAGGTGAAGGCGAAGGGCAGGCTCACCTCGTCCTCGGCGCCGCGGCTGTTGCGCCCCGCCTCCTCCTCATCGACGACGAAGCCGCCGCCGATCGAGAAATACATGCGCTTGGCGAGGATTTCGCCCGCCGCATCGCGCGCGGTGAAGCTCAGCGCATTGCTGTGGAACGGCTGGCGCTGACGCATCTGGAAATGCAGGTCGATTGCGGGCTGGAAGCGGACGCGCTGGCGGCCGAGCAGGTAGAGAAAGCCCTCGCCCGTCGCGCGGTCCCAATGCGCCTTGATCGCGGCGAGGCTGGTGCTCGCGGGGATTTCGCCGGCAAGCCCCGCAACGATCGCGGTGTCAGCGGCATGGCCCTTGCCCGTCAGCGCGAGCGAGCCATAGAGATCGGCCTCGACATGCGCGGTCTTCGTGAGCAGGCCCTGCTCGTCGAGCCAGACGGTGAAGCGCCGCGCCGCGACCATCGGGCCGACGGTGTGCGAACTCGACGGGCCAACGCCGATCTTGAACAATTCGAACAGGCTGATGGTCATGGCCGGTATTCTTCGGAAAGGGTGGGGCTAATCGCTTCGAGCGGCAGTTTCGCGACGATCTGCCGCGACGCGGGCAGCGTATAATGGCCATAGTCGAAATGGAAAGGCGAACCGTCCGACGCGAAGAGCGGGCAGACGCCTTTCGGGCATTCGATATCCTGCATCGACACATAGGTTGCCCCCGCGGCGCGGACGCGCGGCGCCATGCGGCGGTCGAGCGCGAGCGGCTCCTGCGCGCGCCCCGCCCGCGCCACTGCCAGGTCGCCGCGCGCGACCGCGCGCGCGAGCAGGCGCGGCAGCGGCTCGTCATATTCGACCGAGGGGCCGAGCACGGTGACCGCGACGCCGCGCTCGCGGAAATGGCGCACCGCGCGCAGCAGCCCCTCGATATCCTCGTCGTGCCAGCGCCCTGACAGGATCACGCGGCCGAGTTCGCCCTCGCCCGGCAGCGTGCCGAAACCGATGTCCATCACCTCGGTACAGCGCTTCTCGCCCGTCGTCGGCCAGACCGGGCGGCAACCCGATCCGGTGACCTGCAACACATGCGCTCCATCCAGCCGCTCGGCGATCGCCTGCACGACCTGCCCGGCGTGGCTGTCGCCGAGGACCATCACATTGGGCCGATCGGGGCGCAACGTCGCGCAGCGGTTCGCGTCGAAATGCGGGTTGATGCTGTCGGCCATGCAGACGCCGCTCTTGAACTGCAATTCGCCCTCGGGCGAGAAATCATAGTCGAGATAGGTCAGGATGCGCTCGATCCGCGGGTCGCCGATGCGCGCGCTCGCCGCCTGCAGCGCGAGCACCGCCGCGACGCCGGCGACCGCGACCATCGCGGCGAGCGCGCCCCACAGCACGCGCGGGGTCGCCAACGCCTTGCCGCGCTCGAGGAAGGGCCGCTCGACCAGCCGGTAACTCAGGATCGCCAGCACGAAGGAAATCGCGATCGTCGCGGCCATCTCGCCGGCGTCGAGCGTCAGCCCGCGCTCGAAGCGCCAGAAGGCCATCACCGGCCAGTGCCACAGATAGAGCGAGTAACTGATATCGCCGACAAAGCGCATCGGCGCGAGCGACAGCAGCCGCGCGGTACCCCCGCTCTCGCCATAAGCGATCAGCAGCGCGGTGCCGACGCACGGCAACAGCGCCCAAGGCGCGGGAAAGGCGCTTTCCTCGGTGATCACGAACAGCCCGGCGATCACCAGCGCGAGGCCCGCCCACGCCGCCACCGGCTTCGCGCGCGCGCCGAGCTTGGGGAAACCGCCGGTCGCGACGAGCGCCCCCAGCCCCAGCTCCCACGCGCGCGCAGGCAGCAGGTAAAAGGCCGCCGCGGCCTTGTTCACCGCGATCAGCGCGAAACCCGCGGCGAGCGACACCGCGACGATGACGCACAGCGCGGGCACGATATGCTTCGGCAGCCAGCGGTGCAGCGCGATCAGCAGCAGCGGATAGAAGATATAGAATTGCTCCTCGACCCCCAGCGACCAGGTGTGGAGCAGGGGCGTGAGCTCGGCATCGCCGAAATAATTGACCGTCCGCCAGAACCAGATGTTCGACCCCGACAAAGCGGTCGCCGCGGCGCTCCACGACAGGTCGCGCATGTCCTGCGGGAACAGCCGCCACCAACCCACCGCGAGCACGAAGACGAGCATGACGAGCAGCGCGGGCAGGATGCGCAGCGCGCGGCGGCGATAGAAACCCGCCAGCGTGAAGCGATCGCCCGCCATCTCCTTCAGGATGATCCGGCTGATCAGATAGCCCGAGATGACGAAGAAGATGTCGACGCCGATGAAGCCGCCGGGGATCGCGGTGAGCCCGGCGTGAACGAGCAGGATCGGCAGGACGGCAATTGCGCGCAGCCCGGCGATGTCGTTGCGATACTGCATGGTCCCCCGAAAGCTGGCCGGCGCGAGCGCTCTAGCCCTTTGGGGTCATTTGGGAAAGGGGGGCAATATCCTTCCCCCTTGATGGGGGAAGGATACGAAGCCTTGCGCCTTTGGCGCTAGGCGAAGTTGGATGAGGGTGAGGGTGCGTCCTTGCACCCTTCGGTTCGGACCGAGAGCGCACCCCACCGCTGCGACCAAACCCCGGAACAAGTCCGGGGCAAGTCTCGCTGCCCCCCCCCATCGAGGGGGAGAAGCGAAGAGATGGTCAGGGATAGGTCCAGGTGCCCTCGCGCGCAAAATTCTCCGCGGCGAAATCCCAGTTCAGCAGATGGTCGACCGCCGCGTTGACATAGTCGGGTCGCACATTCTTGCGGTCGATATAATAGGCATGTTCCCACACGTCGACGACGAGCAAGGGCTTGATGCCCGCGACCAGCTCGGTCCCCGCGTCGTGGGTGTCGGTGACCGACAGCGTGCCGTCGCGCGAGACGAGCCAGGCCCAGCCCGACGCGAAATGGTTGATCGCGGTTTCCTTCAATTTCTTCTTGAGCTCGTCGAGCGAGCCGAAATCGCGGTCGATCGCGGCGGCGAGGTCGCCCTCAGGCGCGGTCGCGTCGGGGGTCAGGCTGTTCCAGTAGAAGCCATGGTTCCACGCCTGGGCGGCGTTGTTGAACAGGCCCTTGTTGCCCGAACCCTCGGCGTGGTGGATGATTTCCTCGAGCGGCTTGTCGGCGAGCTCGGTGCCCTCGATCGCGGCGTTGAGCTTGTCGACATAGGTCTTGTGATGCTTGCCATGGTGCGTCTGCAGCGTTTCGGCCGAGATATGCGGTTCGAGCGCGTCCTCGGCATAGGGCAGGACGGTGAGAGCGATCGTCATGGCAGTCTCCATATTATTGGGGGAGGTTTTGAGGTTCCTAACTCGGTATCGGGCCATGCGGTTGCAAGGTTTGGAGGGGCAAATTTTCCGGCCCGAGCCAACCCCTCCTCTGAAGAGGAGGGTGTCCGATTAGGTCGCCATCGCCAGCAGGGTCGCGATCCGGTCGGCTTCCTCCGCCGGCTTGTCGCGGCGGATGCGCGAGATGCGCGGAAAGCGCATCGCGAGCCCCGACTTGTGGCGCTTTGACGCGTGGATCGAATCGAAGGCCACTTCGAGTACCAGCGACTTCTCGACCTCGCGCACCGGGCCGAAGCGATTGAGGGTATTGTCGCGGACGAATTTGTCGAGCCATTTCAGCTCCTCGTCGGTGAAGCCCGAATAGGCCTTGCCGACCGGCAGCAACTCGCCCGCCTCACTCCAGCAGCCGAAGGTGTAATCCGAATAGAAGCTCGCGCGGCGCCCGTTGCCGCGCTGCGCGTACATCATCACGCAATCGGCGGTCAGCGGATCGCGCTTCCACTTATACCACAGCCCGGCGCGGCGACCCGCGACATAGGGCGCGTCGCGGCGCTTGAGCATCACCCCCTCGATCGCGGCGTCGCGCGCACCCGCGCGGCGTTCGGCTAGGTCGTCGAAGTCGCTCGCGTCGATGACCTGCGACAGGTCGAAATGGCTGTCGGCGAGACGCGGGACAAAGACTTCGAGTTGTCGCCGCCGTTCGGTCCATGGCAGCGCGCGCAGATCGGCACCATCGACCGCGAGCAGGTCGTAGACGCGCACGAAAGCCGGATAATCGGCGAGTATCTTCTTCGAGACGACCTTCCGCCCCAAGCGTTGCTGGAGCGCATTGAAGCTCGCCGCCCCTCCCTGATTTTCCGGGCCGCCCTGCGCCTCGCCGCGCACCAGCAGTTCGCCGTCGATCACCGCATCCTGGTCGAAGGCTGTCACCAGTTCGGGGAACGCCCCGCTGATCTCCTCGCCGCCGCGGCTGTAGATGCGCGTCTCGCCGCCACCCCCCTTCCCACCGCGCACGATCTGGACGCGGATTCCGTCCCATTTCCACTCCGCCGCATAGTCGGCGAGGTCGACGCTTTCTTCCTCCAGCGGATGCGCGAGCATGAAGGGGCGGAAGAAGGCGACGTCGGCGAGGTCGGGCCGTTCGGCCCGCCCCTCTCCCCAGGCGAACAGCGAGGCGTAGGGCGGCGGGATCGCGTGCCACAGCTCCTCGACATCGTCGACCGGCACGTCGAACGCCTGCGCAAAGGCCTGTTTCGCCAGTCGCGCCGACACCCCGACGCGCATCCCGCCGAGCGCGAGCTTGAGCAGCGCATAACGCCCGTCGGCATCGAGCCGGTCGAGCAGCGAGGCGACGATCGCGGGGGCATCGCTGCGGGTCGCGGACGAGAGCGCGTCGACCGCCTGCGACACGCTGAGGTCGTCCTTCGCCCCCCGCGCATCGGGCCACAGCAGCGCCGCAGTCTCCGCCGTATCGCCGACGAAGTGCCGCGACAGGCGGAACAATTCCTCATCCACCCGCGTCGCGAGCAACGTGCGCACCGTCCCCGCCTTCACCGCGGGAAAATCGAGGCTCTCGGTCAGTGCTGCGATCGCCCAGCCGCGGTCGGGATCGGGCGTATGCTTCAGATAATCGACGATCAGCGCCAGCTTCGAATTGCGCGATCGCGTGTAGATCAGCCGGTCGATCAGGGCCGCGAAGCGCTTCACGCCTCCTCCTCCAGGTCGCGGCCCACCAGATGCAGCGCGCGCGCCTTGCGCTGATGCAATTCGCACCAGCGCAGCAGGCCGTCCTCGCTGCCATGGGTGATCCACGCCTCCTTGGGGTTCACGTCGATAATCGTCGTCGTCAGCTCGTCCCAGTCGGCATGGTCCGAAATCACCAGCGGCAGTTCGACCATCCGCTGCCGCGCGCGCTGGCGCACGCGCATCCAGCCCGACGCCATCGCGGTCACCGGATCGGGCAGCCGCCGCGATCAGCGATCATTGAGCGCCGACGGCGGCGCGAGGACGATCTGCCCCGCCATCTCGGCTTTCTCGCTCTCCGAAACCAGCCGCAGTTCACCCAGATCGACCCCATGCACCGCATAAAGCTGGCACATCTTCTCGAGCGCGCCGTGGATGTAGATCGGCGCGTCCCATCCCGCGCCGCGCAGTTCGGCGATCACGCGCTGCGCCTTGCCCAGCGCATAGGCGCCGACGAGCACCGAGCGGTCGGGCTCGGCACGCACCGCGCCGATCAGCTTGACGATCTCGTCCGACGTCGGCGGGTGGCGGAACACCGGCAGCCCGAAGGTCGCCTCGGTGACGAAGATGTCGCACGGCACCACCTCGAACGCCGCGCAGGTCGGGTCGGCGCGGCGCTTGTAATCGCCGGTGACGACGATCCTCTCGCCCGCATATTCCATCAGGATCTGCGCGCTGCCGAGCACATGGCCCGCGGGGTGGAAGCTGAAGCGCACCCCACCGCGCGCAAACCCCTCGCCATAGGGAAAGGCCGCATTATGGCTCGCCTCGGCATCGACGCCATAGCGCAGCGCCATGATCGCCAGCGTCTCGGGCGTCGCGAACACCGATCCGTGCCCGCTGCGTGCATGGTCGGCATGGCCGTGGGTGACGGCAGCGCGCTCGACCGGGCGCGACGGGTCGATCCACACATCGGCGGGTTTCACATAGATGCCGCCCGGATGCGGCTCGATCCAGGCCTTCGCGCGTCCCATCAGGCAGCAAGCTTCCGCGCCCGGGCAAGGTCGGGCTGCACCAGCGCGCGTTCCTGGAGAATCGTCTTGCTGCTCATGCCGGCCGGTATAGCATATGGAACAAATAATGAACAAACACGGGTTAATGCAAAGATCACCCCCGCCCCAGCCGCATCCGGAAGGCGTCGAGGTGAAAATAGCTCGGGTCGAAATCGCACATCGCGGCCAGCGCATCCGCGTCGAGGAAACGGATCCACTGGCGGTTCGTTTCGATATAACCCTCGCGCACCAGCCGCCGCAGCACGCGGTTGGTGTGGATCGGGGTCAGCCCAAGCGTGTCGGCGATCTGCGTCTGCGTCATCGGCAGACGCAGCGTGTCCTCGCCCGCGAGATTGACGATCTGCGCGCGGCGGTGGAGTTCGAGCAGCAGATGGCCGATCCGTTCTTGCGCGCTCTGGCGCCCGTTGCGGACGATCTGTTCGCGCAGAAAGGCTTCTTCCTGCACCTGCGTCCACCAGAAGGCCATGGTCAGCGACCCGGACCCCGCGAGCAGGTCCCGCACCGCGCCCGGCGCGATCGCATAGGCCGATCCCCCGGTCAGCGCAACGACGCCATGGTCGGCCTCCGCCGCGACGAGCACCTGCAGGTCGAAGATGTCGCCGGGGAGCAGGATGTTGAGGATCTGGCGCCGCCCGTCCTCGAGCGCCTTGAAGCGCGCCGCCCAGCCCTCGCGCATCGCCAGCACGGCATCCATCGGTTCGCCCGCGCTGACGATTTCCTGCCCCGCGGCAAAGCTGCGCACCTTGCTGCCGAGCGCGAGCAGCTTCGCCCGCTCCGCTTCGCCGATTTCGCTGTAGAAGGACAGGCGCGCGACCAGCGCTTCCAATGTCATGTTCCGGTCCCCGCCCTCGCCGTCATGCCTCGCGCCACTTCGCGGGAAGCGTGATCGTGCAGACCAGACCGCCCGGCTCCCACCGCCGCCCGATCGTTCCGCCCAGATTGTTACGCACGCTGCGCTCCATCAGCAAGGTGCCAAAGCTGGTGCGCTCGGGCGCCGCGACCGCTGCGTCGCCGCCGCTCTCGGTCCAGGTCAGGCGGAAGCGGCGGTCGTCGCCTTCGCTGTCCTGCGTCCATGCGACATCGACTTGCCCCTCGCGGCCGGCCAGCGCGCCATGCTTGACCGCGTTGGTCGCGAGTTCGTTGAACAGCAGCGCCATCGCCACCAGCGCATTTTCGGGCAGCTCGAGGTCGGGACCCGACCAGTGGATGCGCGGAAAGGCCGCCTCGACCTCGCGCATCAGCGCGTGCATCGACCCGGTCAGGAAATTGGCGCCGAGCAGCACATTCTGGGCGCGGTTGAGCGCGTCGAGGCGGCTGCTGATCCGCTCGACATAATCGTCGACATCGGTCGCGGCGTGGCGCGTCAGCGAAATGATCGCGCCGACCGTCGCGAACAGGTTGCGCATGCGATGGTGCAGCTCGCGCATCAGCACCGCGTCATTTTCCTGTCGGCTCTTCTGCTCGGTGATGTCGATGCTGATGCCGGTCAGCACCGCATCGTTGCTGCGCACGTCCCAGTCGGCGCGCGCCGCCATCCAGCGCACCCCCTTTTCGGGATGCACGATGCGATATTCGGTCGCATAAGGCGTGCCGTTCGCGACCGCCTCGTCGAGCGTCACGCGCACCGCGTCGCGGTCGGGCGGATAAAGGCGGTCGAAAAAACCTTCGCCGGTCGACAGCGCGGTTTCATAATCGGCGCCCCACAGTTCAGCGACCGCGCCGCGCCAGTGCAGTGCGTCGGTCTGCGGATCGAACTGCCAGGTCGCGATGCGCGAGAAATCCATCGCGCGTTCGAGCATGTGCCGCGCCTCGTCGCGCTCGATCACGGTGCGGCGCAGGTCCGCCTCGGCCATGATGATCGCTGCGAAATCCTCGAGCCGTTCGATTTCCTTGGGCGTCGGCGCCGGGCGCGGCTTGCGGTCGATCACGCACAAGGTGCCGAGGACGACGCCATTATAGGCATGGAGCGGCACGCCTGCATAAAAGCGGATGTCGGGCGCGCCGGTGACCAGCGGATTGTCGCGAAAGCGCGGATCGGCCGACGCGTCGGGGACCACCAGCGGCTTGCCCTCGGCGACGACGAACTGGCAGAAACTGATGTCGCGCGGCGTCTCCGCTACGTCGAGGCCGACCGCCGATTTGAACCATTGCCGGCAATCGTCGATCAGCGACACCAGCACGATCGGCGCGTCGAACAGGTCGGCGACGAGCTTTGTGACCCGGTCGAACGCCGGTTCGGGCGCGGTGTCCAATATGCGATATTCGCGCAATGTGCGCAGCCTGTGCGCTTCGTCATGCGCGCGGTCCCGGTCCCCACCGTCGGCCAATGCCTGCCCCCTGTCCTCCAGCGTCATCCCGCCGCCGTCCTGCCCCCGGGTCGCTTTGCCATGATATAAGGTCCTCAAAAACAAATGGCGAGCCGGCGGCAAGGCCGAAATTCCGGCCTTTCCCGTCGCAACCCGTTCGCGTCCCATCCGTTTCTACGCACGTCGGACCGACAAGTTGCGCAAAATCCGACTCTTGGCGGGAACCGCTCTGCGCGCGGGCGCGTATGACCGACACCAAGAGGGAGGATATGATGAGTCTGGGTGAAGAAATCCGCGGCCACTTGCCCTTCCTGCGCCGCTACGCACGCGCGCTGACTGGCAGCCAGCAGCATGGCGACAATTTCGTCCACACGATGCTCGAGGTGATCGTCGCGGCGCCGCAGGAGTTCCGCAGCGACGACGGCATCCGCATCGACCTCTACCGCACCTTCCACCGCATCTGGGAAAGCGCCTTCATCGAGGATGGCGAAGGCAACGACGAGGACGCCTTCGTCCGCGCCGCCACCCGCCGCCTGTCGCGCCTCACCCCGCTCGGCCGCCAGATTTTGCTGCTCACCGCGCTCGAGGGCTTTTCGACCGAGGAAGCCGCGCTGATCACTGGGGCCGATGAACCAACGGTCGAAACGCTGCTCGCCGAAGCGGTCGACGATCTCGACCGCGAGGCGCGCACCTCGGTGCTGATCATCGAGGACGAGCCGCTGATCGCGATGGACCTCGAACAGATCGTCCGCGATCTGGGACACGAAGTCGCGGGCGTTGCGACCAACCACGCGGATGCGGTCGCGGCTTTCGCGAACAGCGACGCCGGGCTGGTGCTCGCCGACATCCAGCTCGCCGACGGCTCGTCGGGGATCGACGCGGTGCAGGACATCCTCGCGATCGCGCCGGTACCGGCGATCTTCATCACCGCCTTCCCCGAACGGCTGCTCACCGGCCACCGCGTCGAGCCGACCTTCCTGATCTCGAAGCCGTTCCGCGAAAACACGGTGCGCGCCGCGATCAGCCAGAGCCTGCTCTTCACCCCGCAGCTGGCGGCGTGACCGCAAATAGAAAACCATAGCCCTGAGCCTGTCGAACGGCGCTTCTCGGTGAGGCGCCCTTCGACAGGCTCAGGGCTATGGTGTATTCATCCCCCGCTCGGGCCGTTCGCCGTCAGTTCGTCGACATCGTCCATGATGCTGCGAAACGCTTCGTTCGCGGGCAATATATCCTCGCTGCGCAGCGGCATCTGGCCGCCCTCGAGGATCGCGTGCAGCGCGGTGCGTGCGCGCGACACGCGGCTCTTCATCGTTCCGACCGCGCAGCCGCAGATCGCCGCGGCCTCCTCATAGCTCAGCTGCCCCGCGCCGATCAGCACCAGCGCCTCGCGCTGGTCGACGGGCAGCAGCATCAGTCCGCGCTGGACGTCGGCCAGATGCAGGCTGTCGTCCTGGTCGTCAGGCGCGACGAGCAGGCGTTCGGCGGCGAGCTCGTCATAATCGGCGGTGAACTTCTTGCGCCGCATCTGCGACAGGAAACAGTTGCGCAGGATGACGAAGGCCCAGCTCTTCATGCTCGACGGGCCGGGTATATATTGTTCGCGCGCCTTCCACGCTTTCAGCATGGTTTCCTGGACAAGGTCGTCGGCCAGGTCGGCATTGCCGCACAGGCTGCGGCCGAAGGCGCGCAGGTGCGGCAGCATCGCGGCCAGTTCGCGCTTGAAGGTCGCGTCGTCGAGCGGCCGGGCGATGTCGCTGGTCATGTCGGGCGTCGTTCCGGACGCTGGGGCACTGCCATCGGGATAACTATCATCTTTGCGGAGCTTAGCCCGTTCGGTCGGCGATGCAAACCCATATGGGTTCCCCGCGCGATCACCCCGCGCCGCCGTGCCGGCCGAGCGCGAGAAAATTGGCGATCAGCCGCTCGTCCTGCGGATCGAGCGCGCCATGCGCGGCGAGCCGCGACAGATCCTTGTCATGCTCGCGGAACAACGGGCTGTACAGCATCGAAAAGGCGGCGAACTCGCGTTCGGTCACCAGCCGCCGGCGGATCTCGATCATCCCGTTGTGCCGCCGGTCGGCGCGAATGCGCGCGAGGCACGCCTCGACCTTCACGACCGGCCCTTCGAGCAGCTGCATGAAATTCTGGCCGTTATAGATCAGCGCGCCGGTCAGCGCGTCGCGCGCGTTGCGCGCCTGCGCATCGGCGACCAGCGAAGCGATATCGTCCAGCGCCAAACCGGGGTCGGCGACGCTTACATAAATGACCGACAGCAAGTTCGCGCCCTCCCCCGCCGCCACGCGCGGCGGTCTTGGGCATTTCTAGCAACCCCGTCGCAACCGCGGCTTAACATGGATTAGCGACCGGAAAACGGGATGTCGCCCCTCGACCCGTCGCAAAAAACAACGGGCCGGGGAACCGGACGGCTCTTTTTTCGTTCCTCGGGCATGGCAACCCACGGCGATCATAGGATGAAAGGCAGCGAGATGCCTCGATCGGTGAGCAATGGCGGCCGCTTGCCGCGGGGCAGCTTTCCCGGCACCGGCGGTGACCAATGGCATCGCGCGCTGACCGGTCGTCAGGCGCCCGAGCCGGTGAGCACCAAGCTGAAGATCATCTATGGCAATATCGTCGCCGAGCCGCTTCCCGACGATATGCTCGACCTGCTGTTCAAGATCGACCAGAAAGCGCCCGGACACGAATGACCCAGGCCAATGCCGTTTCGCAACGGGAGGAAGGCGGGCAGCTTTCCGACCGGGAGTTCAAGACTCTGCTCGCCGGGGTCATCCCCCATCTTCGCGCCTATGGCCGCAGCCTGTCGGGTAACCCCGACCTTGCCGACGATCTGACGCAGGACACGATGGTCAAGGCCTGGGCCTCGCGCGACCGCTTCGAGGCGGGGACGTCGATCAAGGCGTGGACCTTCGTCATCCTGCGCAACACCTTCCTGTCGCAGATGCGCCGCAACAAATTCGTCGGCGACTATGACGAGAGTGCGGTCGAACGCACGCTGTCGACGCCCGCGAGCCAGGAGGAATCGGGCGAGATGGCCGACCTGCAGCGCGGCCTCATGGAATTGCCGCAGGACCAGCGCGAGGCGCTGATCCTCGTCGGCGCCGGCGGCATGTCGTACGAGGAAGCGGCGAGCATCTGCGGCTGCGCGCTCGGCACGATGAAGAGCCGCGTGTCGCGCGCGCGGCACGCGCTCGAGGACATCATGAACAGCGGCCATTTCAGCCAGAAGCGCGCCGACGCCGCGCCCGCGAGCGAAGCGATCGACGCGATCATGGACAGCGTCGAAACCATCGCCGCGCGCCACGGCGCCGAGGGCCGCTAGGCCGACCTTAATCTTTTCCCGTTCGTGCTGAGCCTGTCGAAGCACCGTCCTTTTCTTTGGCGACGTTGGACAGAAAGAACGGCCCTTCGACAAGCTCAGGGCAAACGGACGATGGGTCGGTCTCGACATTACGCCAAAGCGACGCCAGATTGCGCCTTCGATCCCCCCAGCGAAACGAGTCAAATCCATGAAGACCCTCCCCAATTTCGCCATCGCCGCGGCGATGCTCGTCGGCGCCTGCTCGTCGGGCGCGACGCAGAGCGAAGCCGCCCCCGCCGACACCGCCGCGATCGACGCCAATGGCGCCCAGCCCGCGACCCCGCTGGCGCAGGCGCCCTTCACCGTCCAGGAAGTCGCGAACTTCAACGAGCCCTGGGCGATGACCTTCCTCCCCGGCGGCAAGCAAGCGCTGGTCACCGAGAAATCGGGCAAGCTCAAATTGTGGCAGGAGGGTGGCTCGACGCTCAACATCGCGGGCGCGCCGACGGTGGCCTATGGCGGCCAGGGCGGTTTCGGCGACGTGACCCTCGCCCCAGATTTTGCAAGCAGCGGCACCATTTACTTGAGCTGGGTCGAGCCCGGCGAGGGCGGCACCTTCGGCGCGGTGGTCGGCACGGCGAAGCTGGTGCAGGGCGCCTCGCCGCGGATCGAGGGGCTGAAAACGATCTGGACCCAGTCGCCCAAGGTCAGCGGCCGCGGCCATTTCTCGCACCGCCTCGCCTTTTCGCCCGACGGCAAATATCTGTTCATCGGATCGGGCGAGCGCCAGAAATTCGATCCCGCACAGGACATGAAGGCCAATCTCGGCAAGATCTTGCGCCTCAATCCCGACGGCAGCGTGCCCGCCGACAATCCGTTCGCAGCGCAAGGCGGGGTCACCGCGCAGATCTGGTCGCTCGGCCACCGCAACATTCTGGGGCTCGCCTTCGACGGCACCGGCAAGCTGTGGAACCAGGAAATGGGCCCCAAGGGCGGCGACGAGGTCAACCTCGTCGCGGCGAAAGCCAATTACGGCTATCCGACCGTGTCGAACGGCGACCATTATGACGGCAAGGACATCCCCGACCACCCGGCGCGCCCCGAATTCGCCGCGCCGAAGCTGTGGTGGAATCCCTCGGTCTCGCCCGCCGGCCTCGCCTGGTATAATGGTGACCTTTATCCCGGCTGGAAGAACAGCCTGCTGATGGGCGCGCTGTCGGGCGAGGGGCTGATCCGCATGAGCGTGGACGACGACACGCTGCACAAGTCCGACCGCTGGGACTTCGGCCAGCGCATCCGCGAGGTCGAGGTGCGCGAGGACGGCACGGTCTGGCTGCTCACCGACGGTAGCGGCGGCAAGCTGCTCAAGCTGGTTCCGAAAGGGTAAAATCCGAACCGTAGCCCTGAGCCTGTCGAAGGGCGCTTCTCGGATAGGCGCCCTTCCACAGGCTCAGGGCTACGGTGATGGTTCGCCCGGCTTTCGCCGGCGATCGGCAATGACTATATGGCCCCATGATCCGCGGCTTCCTCTCCCGGCGCGCCGAATGGCCCGCGCGCATTCCCGATCCCGACGCGCCACCGTCGCTCGGACTCCTGTGGCGCGAGGTGACGGGGCTCGTGCGCGCTTTGTGGGGCCGCATCCGCGCGATGCCGCCCGAGCCCAATCCCGACAGCGACCATCCGCCGGTGATGGTGCTCCCCGGCTTCCTGTCGGGCGACTGGGCGACCAAGGCGCTGCGCGCCGACCTGCGCCGCGCGGGCTTTCGCTGCTACGCCTGGGGCCTCGGCTTCAACCGCGGCGCGACCCCCGACATCATCGAGCGCATCGACGGCCGCGTGCAGTGGATCATCGAGCGCACCGGCCACGCCCCGGCACTGGTCGGCTGGAGCCTCGGCGGCATCTATGCGCGCGAATATGCCAAACATCATCCGGACAAGGTCGCGCGCGTCGTGACCCTCGGCTCGCCCTTTTCGGGCAGCCGCCGCGCCAACCGCGCGTGGCGCCTCTATCATCTGATCGCGCGCCACCCGGTCGACAATCCGCCGATCGACTTCCACCCCGCGCCGCGCCCCGAAATGCCGACCTTCGCGCTCTGGTCGGCCTATGACGGCGTCGTCGCGGTCAACAGCGCGCGCGGCGCCCCGCACGAAAGCGACCGCCAGGTCGAGGTCGACTGCGGCCATATGGGCTTCGCCTATGCGCCAACGTCCGTAGCGGCGATCGTCAAGGCGCTGCAGGAAGAGGTGAGCCAGCCGGGCTGATCAGCATACGTCGATCCCCGATCCCGGACGCCATTTCATCAGCGTCCGTCCGGGCCGCCGCCCCGCCTGCCCCGTCGCGAGGAACCCGATGCGCCGCAGCAGCGCGCGCGAACGTTCGTTGTCGGGATGGCATTCGGCGACGATCGCCGCGCCCGGCCGCGACGCCGCGATCTCGCGCACCACCGCGTTCACCGCCTCGGTCGCGAGCCCCTGCCCGCGCGCCGATGCCGCGAACCAGTATCCGACCTCGACCTCGCGCGCGTCGCGCCGGTGCACGCCGATCACGCCCTGCAGCCGCCCGTCGGCGCGGCCCCGCACCGCGTGGAACACATCGCCGCCGCCGGAGCCGGCGATGAGCGCACGCGCGTCGGCCTCGGTGAAGGGCGCGGGCAGGAAATGCACCTGGGTCGTCACCGATTCGTCGGTGATCGCCGCGAGCGATACGGCGTCGTCGGCGTGCAGCGGCGCGATACGGCACCGGTCGGTCGAGAGGGCAAGCAAGCTATCGGTCATGTCGCGTCTTCCAGGATGCGCGCGCCGTGACCGGATGGGGGAAAGATGGGATAACCATTCGCCTGTCCGAACACGGCGGCGATGGTCACAGGTGATGCCATGCCGCTCCTATGTAAAGGAGCGCCAATACGCCTTGAATCGGGTGGATCGGTCGTTGGTCATCGCCGGTGTGGCTAATCGCTCCGCGACCGTCGGTCAATCCCGCGTCTTGACGATCGCGTTTCACGTCGCTTCCTTGCCTGCACGCCTCCGAATCCTCCCCGCTCGCGGGGAGGGGGACCGCGCCCGAAGGGCGTGGTGGAGGGGGCCATCGGCTCGAAGCGGCGCTGCGTAAGGACGCGCGCGCCCTCCGTCAGCGCTTCGCGCTGCCACCTCCCCACAAGTGGGGAGGATTTAGATCACCCCGACCCCGCGCCCGCCTGCCGTCAACTGCATCTCGAGCATGGTGAGCCCGCGCGCGAGCCTCGCGTGGTCGATCGCGCCGCCGAGCGACACGCGCAGCGCCGCCACCTCGCTGTCGCCCGCGGCGAACATGTCCGACGCGATCGCGGTCAGGCCCTCGGCACGTAGCGTCGCCGCCACCTGACCCCGGTTGATCGCGGCGGGAAGCGGGACCCATAGATGATAGCCGCATTCGTGCGCGGCATAGCTGCCCGGCGGCAGCACCGCCGCCGCGACCGCCTGCCGCGCCTTGGCCTCGGCACGCGTTTCGGCGGCGAGCCGGGCGTAACTGCCGTCCTCGATCCAGCGCGTCACCAGCGCACTGTCGAGCGGCGGCGCCATCACCGTCGAGGCGTGCACCTCGGCCGCAAGCGCCAGCGCGTCGCGGACCGTCGGCGCACGCACATGCGCAACACGCAGCGCGGGCGACAAGATTTTCGACACGCTCGCCACATAGAAACCGAGCTCGGGGGCGAAGCTGGTCACCGGCGCGAGCGGGCGGTCGGGGAGCTGGCCATAGGCGTCGTCCTCGATCAGCCGCACGCCGTGGCGGCGCAGCGTCTCGCCAAGCGCGGCGCGTTCAGCGAGATCGAGCGTGCGCGTGGTCGGATTGTCGTTGGTCGGGACGAGATACAGCGCGGCGACCTTCGTCCGGCTGCACAGCGCGTCGAGGCTGCCCGCATCAACGCGGGCGAGCGGCGCGAGACGGAGGCCGAAGCGCCGCGCGAGCGCGAGGAAGACCGAATAGACGTGCGCCCCGCACGCGACGATATCGCCGGGCTTCAGCGTCGCCGAAACGATCGCGTGCAGCGCATTTTGCGCGCCCGCCGCGACGATCAGCTGGTCGGGCTCGCTGCCCAGCCCCAACCGTGCGAAGAGCGCCGCCCCGGCCTCGCGGTCGGCGGCGCGCCCGCCCGCGGGGGTATAATGCAACCGCCCGCCGGCGCCCTCGGCGCGCAGCAAAGCGCTCGCGGTGCGCTCCCATGTCGCGAGCAGCGACCCGCCCGCAACCTCGGGGGGCATGTTCATCCCGGTATCGCGCGGCGGCGGGCCCGCCGCGATTACGTCCTGCGGCAGGATGAAGCTGCCTGCGCGCCCGCGCGCGCCGATCAGCCCGCGCCCGCGCGCCTGGTCATAGGCCTTGGTCACCGTGGTCAGGTCGACACCGAGCCGCGCGGCAAGGTCGCGCTGCGGCAGCAGCCGATCGCCCGCGCGCAGCCGCCCGCTTTCGACCGCCGCCTGCATCGCATCTGCGATCGCCAGATATTTGGCGCCCGTCGTCCGCGCCAGGTCGGGAACCCATGGCTCAGGCATCCGTCTCCAACGCCTCTCCCTTCGCCCGGGCGTTGAGCTCGGCCCACAGCGCGCCGGTGCCCGCTTCCTGCGCCTTGTTCACATATTGCGACGCGACGAGCCAGCCCTTGATCGGGTGGAGCACCGCAAGGCACGGCACGATCATCAGCGGCACCGAGGTCAGGAGATGCACCCACCAGGGCGGATTCACCGCGACCTCGAACCACACGACGAGGAAGAGCAGCGGAAAGGCGACGAAGCAGAGCGAGAAAAAGGCCGGCCCGTCGTCGGGCGCCGCGAACTCATAATCGAGCCCGCAGACCTCGCAGCGATCGGACACTTTCAGCCAGCGGCGGAACATCTTGCCCTCGCCGCAGCGCGGGCAATGGCCGTGCAGCCCCGTCCGGTAGATCCAGCGCCATTTGTCGCGCCCTTCGAGCTCGGTCATTTCCATACCCTGCATGATAGCGTGTATAAACCATACACAATACCATACATAATATCGATGCGCACGAATGTCGAGTCCGCGCGCTTGCGGGGCGCGGGCGGCGCGATTAGGTCCGAGCCATGGGCGACGAGAAAATCTTCATCGATGCGAATCACCTGCTCGCCGACTCGCTGCGGCTGGGCATGCAGGTGATCGACAGCGGCTTCAAACCGACGCATCTCGTCGGAATCTGGCGCGGCGGCGCGCCGGTCGGCATCGCGGTGCAGGAACTGCTCGACTATCACGGCCAGCATTGCGACCATATCGCGATCCGCACTTCCTCCTACCACGGCATCGACCGGCAGGACCCCGAGGTGAAGGTGTTCGCGCTGGGCTATCTGATCGACACGCTCGATCCCGAGGACCGGCTGCTGATCATCGACGATGTGTTCGACAGCGGGCGCAGTATCCGCGCCTTCATCGCCGAGCTGAAGGCGCGCTGCCGCCACAATATGCCGCGCGACATCCGCATCGCGACCGTGTGGTACAAGCCGCGCCGCAACCGCACCGACCTGAAGCCCGATTATTATATCCACGAAACCGACCGCTGGCTGATCTTCCCGCATGAGATCGACGGTCTGAGCCCAGAGGAAATCCGTCGCCACAAGCCCGAGGCGGCGATCATATTGCGCGAGGGGGAGGTGCCCGATGCCTAAGGCTTTTGGATCGCGCGACGAACGCGCGGCCTTCATCGCCGGCCTGCCCAAGGCCGAGCTGCATTTGCATATCGAGGGCTCGCTCGAACCCGAGCTGATGTTCGAGCTGGCGCAGCGCAACAATGTCGCGATCCCCTTCGCGAGCGTCGATGAGGTGCGCGCGGCCTATGCCTTCTCGAACCTCCAGGATTTCCTCGACATCTATTATCAGGGCATGGGCGTCCTGATTACCGAGCAGGACTTCTACGACCTCACCGCCGCCTATCTCGCCCGCGCGCGCGCCGACGCTGTCCGCCACGTCGAAATCTTCTTCGACCCGCAGGGGCACACCGAGCGCGGGGTCGCGTTCGAAACCGTCATCACCGGCATCGCGCGCGCGCTCGACGATGCGCAGGCGCAGCATGGGATCAGCTCGAAACTGATCATGTGCTTCCTCCGCCACCTCAGCGAAGCCGAGGCGGAGGCGACGCTCGACGAGGCCCTGCCCTGGCTCGATCGCATCGACGGCGTGGGGCTCGATTCCTCAGAGGTCGGCCACCCGCCATCGAAGTTCGAACGCGTCTTCGCACGCGCCCGCGGGCTGGGGCTGAAGATCGTCGCGCACGCCGGCGAGGAAGGGCCGCCCGAATATGTCCATGAGGCGCTCGACCTCCTCAAGGTCGAGCGCATCGACCATGGCAACCGCAGCCTCGAGGACCCCGCGCTCGTCGCGCGGCTCGCCGCCGAGGGGGTGACGCTCACCGTCTGCCCGCTGTCGAACCTCAAGCTCTGCGTCGTGGACGAGATCGCGGCGCATCCGCTCAAGACGATGCTCGACGCGGGGCTCAAGGCCACGGTGAACAGCGACGATCCAAGCTATTTCGGCGGCTATGTCGGCGCCAATTACCAGGCGGTCGCCGACGCGCTTGAGCTCTCGCGCGCCGACCTCGTCACGCTCGCGCGCAACAGCTTCACCGGGTCGTTCCTGGACGACGCCGACAAAGCGCGGCACCTCGCCGCGATCGACGCCTACGCCTGAGCGGAGGCACAAATCCTCCCCGCTTGTGGGGAGGGGGAGTGCGGGGTTGGATTGCCCCCGGCAATCCAAGTCCAGTCCGGGGGACTGGACGGCCCAGCACTCCGAAGGCGGTGGAGGGGGCTATCGGCCTGAAGCAGCGCCGCGCGAGGACGCGACCCCCCTCCGTCAGCGCTTCGCGCTGCCACCTCCCCACAAGTGGGGAGGATTTCGAAATAGCTCACTCTGCTTCAGGGAGCAGAAGCTTCAGCCCCTGCAATTTCACCACCGCGTCGCCGATACACACCGGCGCCGCGATCAGCCGCATCCAGCGCGGCGCGCCTGTCGCGGGCCGGATCTCGGCGTCGAGGGTGAAACCGCGCCGGTGGCGGATCGCATAGGCGCGCAGCTTCTCCATCGCCGCGCGCGACGGCTCGCCATAGAGCGCCACCGCCTCGCCGCGCGACACTTGCGCGCCGTCGGGAAGCCCGAAAATCTCATAGACTTCGCGCGACCAGCTGAGCCGGTTGTCGGCAAGGTCGCATGACCATTGGCCGATATTCTGCAGGCGCGGCGACGCCGCCGCGATCAGCGGTTCGGCATCGAGCGAATCATAATCGAGCAATTGCCCGAGCTCGAAATGGCGCGCGCTTTCGTACAGCGCCCAGCTGTGATGGATCGGCAGGGGATGTCTGTGCTTCAACGCCGCGCCCTTCCGCTACGCCCCCTCAGGCTAGCGGCGCGCGCCTAACAATTGATGAGCGGAATGTCGATACAAGCTAATGCGCGGCGCCCATCGACACCTGCTTGGGCAACGGCGCGCACCACACCGCGATCGCGGCGATGACGAACACTACCCCTGCGGCGAGGAAGAGGTGGAGCACGCCGATCGTCGCCGCTTGGACGTCGACCAGCCGCTCGATCGCCGCGCGCGCCTGTTCGAGTGTCAGCCCCGCGCGCTGGAGCAGGTCCATCGTCTCGGCGGTGCCGTTCATATGGCCGACGAGTTCGGAGCGCGCGACGCGGTTCTGGCTGTCCCACGCCGAGGTCGCGATCGCGGTGCCCATCGCGCCCGACAAGGTCCGCAGGAAACTCATCAGCCCCGCGGCCGAGGTCTGCTTGTCGGGGGGCACGCTCGACAGCGCGAGCGCGGTCAGCCCGACGAAGAAGAAGGGCATGCCCATGCCCTGCAACAGGTGGGGCAGCGCGAGCGTCCAATAATCGACGTCGGCGTTCCAGCTCGCGCGCAGGATCGAGATGAAGGCCATCCAGAGGATGCCCGCGCTGATCGAGATGCGGATGTCGATCTTGCCGATCAGCCCCGCGGCGACCGGCGACATCAGCACCGCGAAGACGCCGATCCACGCGACGATATAGCCGGTCTCGGTCGCGGTATAACCCGCCACCTGCTGCAGCCAGAGCGGGGTGAGCACGATCTGCGCGAAGAAGGCGCCGAAGCCGAGCGAGATCGCGATGGTCGCGAAGCTGAAGCCGCGGAAGCGGAAGACGCGGAGGTCGACGACCGGATTTTCGTCGGTCAGCTCCCAGATCACAAAGGCGGCGAAGGCGATCGCCGCGACGATCGCGAGGGCGACGATCCAGGTCGATTCGAACCAGTCATGCTCGCGCCCGGTGTCGAGCATCAGCTGGAAGGTGCCGACCGAGAGCACGAGCAGGATGAGGCCGATGGTGTCGATGCGCGCCTTGGCCTTCCTGGTCTCGAACGGCCGCAACAAGCTCGCGACGCCGAAGAAGCATAGCGCCACGACGGGCAGGTTGATGAAGAAGATCCACGGCCAGCTCCAATTGTCGCTGATCAGCCCGCCGAGGATAGGCCCCAGGATCGGCGCGGTCGTGGTCGTCATCGCCCAGATCGCGAGCCCGATCCCCGCCTTCTCGCGCGGGAAGATGCGCAGCAACAGGATCTGCGACAGCGGCATCAGCGGGCCACCGGAGAGCCCCTGCAGGATGCGGAAGACGATCAGCCCGTCGAGGGTCTGCGAAATCCCGCAGAGGAAGGAGAAGATGCCGAAACCGACGATCGAATAGAGGAACCAGCGCACCGTGCCGAAGCGCATCGCGAGCCAGCCGGTGAGCGGTACGCTGATCGCGTCGGCGACCGCATAGCTGGTGATCACCCACGTTCCCTGGGTGGGCGACACCGCGAGCCCGCCGGCGATGTGGGGGACCGAGACATTGGCGATCGTCGTGTCGAGCACGACGACGAAATTGGCGAGCGCCAGCGCAAAGGCCGCGGCGATCAGCCGAACGCCGGTGAGCGGCGCGGGTTCGTCGGGAACGATCGCGGTGGCGGCACTGGCCATGGCTCAGCTCATTTCCCGCGCGTGTCGATCGTGGCTTCCATCGACAGGCCGACGCGCAGCGGATGCGCCTTCAGCTCCTTCGGATCGAGCGCGATGCGCACCGGCAGGCGCTGGACGACCTTCACCCAATTGCCCGTCGCATTTTGCGCGGGGATCAGCGAGAAGGCCGCGCCGGTGCCGCCGGCGATGCCGGTAACCTTGCCGTGAAAGACGACATCGTCGCCATAATAGTCCGACACCAGCTCGACCGGCTGGCCGATGCGGATGTCCTCGAACTGGCTTTCCTTGTAATTGGCGTCGACATAGGCGGTCGAAATCGGGACGATCGTCATGATCGGCGCGCCCGCCGCGATGCGCTGGCCGACCTGCACCTGCTTGTTGGTGACGATGCCGTCAACCGGCGCGCGGATGATCGTACGTGCGAGGTCGAGCTCGGCCTTTTCGAGCCGCGCCTGCGCCGCCGCAACGTCGGGGGCGGAGTCGATCGTCGTGCCGCGCACCAGCGCCTCGGCCGCGCCGAGGTCGCCGCTCGCCGAACCCTGCGTCGCCTGCGCCGAAGCGATGCCCGCCGCCGCAAGATCGCGCGCCGCACTCGCCGACTGGAGCGCGGCGCGCGCGGTGGTGATTTCCTCGGCCGACACCGCCCCGGTGCCCGCGATGCTCTCGCGCCGCGCCAGTTCGGCGCGCGCCTTCTCGACCGCGGCATTGGCGTCGCGCAACCGCGCGCGCGACTGGTTCACATCGGCGCCGCGCGCCACGACGCGCGCGCGCGCGGCATCGGCATTGGCACCCGCCTGGCCATAGCGCTGGCGCGCGAGCCGCAGCGCGGCCTCGGCATCGGCGACCGCCAGCTTCGCATCGCTGTCGTCGAGGATGACGAGCACATCGCCCTTCTTCACCGCCTGCGTGCCCGCGACGCGCACCTCCTGCACCGGCCCCGCGACGAGCGCGGTCACCACGGCCGAATCGGCGCCGACATAGGCGTTGTCGGTGTGCACGCGCCCCGCCTGCGTCAGATAATACCAGGCGGCCCAGATCAGCGCCGCGGTCACGACGACGAGGGCGAGGATGCGCAGGAACTTCCGGCGCTTGGCGCCATTGCTTTCGGCGGCGGGAGAGGTCTCGGCGGGGGTCGCAGCCGTTTCGTCGGCCATCACAGGTCTCCTGTTGAGGTCTTGGTCTGATAACCGCCGCCGAGCGCGCGGATCAGGCTGATGTCGAGCGCGAGCTGACGCGCCTCGAGGTCGGCGACCGCACGCGCGAGCGCCACGGCGCTGTCCTCGGCGGTGAGCGCTACGATCTGGTTCGACAGCCCGGCGCGGTAGCGGAGGCCCGCGAGCTTCGATGCTTCCTCGGCCGCCGCCAGCGCCGCGCGCCGCTCGGTCAGCTGGCGCGCATTGGCCTCGCGGCTGCGCACGACATCGGCGACGTCGCGCAGCGCCGCGACCAGCGTGCGGTCATAGGTCGCGACCGCGACGTCATAGTCGGCGCGCGCGCCGCGATAGCGCCCCTGCAGGCGCCCGCTGTCGAAGATCGGCAGGCTCAGCGCAACCCCGCCATTGCCATATTCGGAGCCCTTGTCGAACAGGTTCGACAGCCCGAGCGACTGCAGCCCGACGAGCGCCGACAGGCTGATGTTCGGATAGAAATCGGCGCGCGCGACGTCGATGCGCTTCGCCGCCGCCTCGCCGCGCAGCCTTGCCGCGACGATATCGGGGCGTCGCCCGACGAGCGCGATCCCGGCATCGGCGGGGAGAGCCGCAGGCGGCACGGCCAGCGTCGGCCGCGTCAGCGCCAGCCCGCGATCGGGCCCGGCGCCGACCAGCGCCGCGATGCGATTGCGGGTCAGCGCGATCGCTTCCTCGAGCGCGACGACATCGCCGCGCGCCGCCGCGACGCGGCTCTCGGCCTGGCGCTGCGCCGACAGATTCTCGATCCCCGCCTTCGCGCGCTCGGCCGACAGGCCCGCGCTGACGCCGCGCACGCGCACTGCATCCTGCGCGACATCGAGCGCCGCAAACTGCCCCGCGAGGTCGGCATAGGCCGCCGCGATCCCGGTGCTCAGCATCAGCCGCGCCTGCGCCGCATCGACGCGCGCCGCATCGGCCTCCGAAGTCGCCGCCGCCAGTGCCGCGCGGTTCCGGCCCCACAGATCGAGGTCGAAGGCAAAGGTCGCCGCGATATGGCCGGTATCCTGAATGCCGTCGGGCACGAACTGCGGCGGGATGCCCATATTCTTGCTCTGCTGGACCCCGCCCGCGCTGGCCTCGGCGCCGATCCGCGGCCCGAGCGCCGCGCCCGCCTGCTGCGCCAGCGCGTCGGCGGCGCGCACCCGCGCCGCGGCGATCGCGACGTCGGGCGAGCCCGCCAGCCCCTCTTCGATCAGCGCGGACAGCTGCGCATCGCCCAGCGCCTGCCACCACCCCTCGGCCGGCCATGCGCCCGTGGCGTCGGCGAAGGAGGTGCGCGACTCGAGCGACTCGGCGGCGAGCGGAACCGGCTTCGGCCCGACGTCGGGGGTGCTCACGCAGCCCGCAAGCAGGCCGAAAATTGCGGTTGTAAGAAAAAATCTGCGGGGCATGGCATCCAACGATACTAGCTGGTATCGTGGCCCAATGAACCCCGGAGAATGCGTTGTCAATTGAAATGATACCAGACAGTACGCCAAGTAGCATAAGCGCGCTCGACGATGCCGCCGCCGCGCGGCGCAAGGCGTTCGTCGACGCCGCGCGCGCGCTCTTCTTCGCGAACGGCTATGCGGGCACGACGATGTCGTCGATTGCCAGCAAGGTCGGCGGATCGAAGACCACGCTCTGGACCTATTTCCCGTCGAAGGAGGAATTGTTCGCCGCGGTCGTCGACGACATCGTCGGTCAATATGGCAGCACGCTGCACGTCGACCTGCCGGTCGACGAGCCCGTCGTGGACGTTCTCACCCGCTTCGGCAACATATTGATGACGGCGCTGGTGACGACGCCACTGTTGTCGCTCTTCCGCCTCGTCGTCGGCGAGGCCGAGCGTTTTCCGCACCTTGCCGAAACCTTCTACGAACGCGGCCCGCGCCGCGGCAAGGCGCGCGCCGCGCTGTGGGTCGCCGCCAAGATGGCGCGCGGCGAAGTGCGGCAGGGCGACCCGATGCAAGCGGTGCGCCACTTCGCCGGCCTCTGCCAGTCGGGGATATACCAACATGCCGTGCTCGGCCTGCCCGAAGGCCGCGAAACCCACCGCCTCGCCGCCGAGGTCGATGCCGCAGTCGACACCTTCTACCGCGCCTGGGGGCCCGTGACGCGCTGAACCGGCGCCCCGTCAGGCGGAGATCAGCACACCCTCATAGGCGGGATCCTCGGCGGCGCGCCCTGCACCCATCGCAACGCACATCAGCGCATCGTCGGCGACCATGACGTGCATCCCCGTCGCGCTCGCGATCGCCTCGTCCATGCGGCGGAGCAGCGCGCCGCCGCCGGTCAGGACGATGCCCTCGTCGATGATGTCCGCCGACAATTCGGGCGGCGTCTGTTCGAGCGCGGCGCGCACCGCGCCGACGATCTGCCCGACGGGCTCGACCAGCGCCTCGGCGACTTCGGCCTCGGTCACCCGCACCTCCGACGGCCGGCCGTTGACCAGGTCGCGCCCCTTGACCCCCATCACCAGCCCCTCGCCCTCGGGCGGGGTCGCACAGCCGAGCAGCAGCTTGACGCGCTCGGCGGTCATTTCGCCGATCATCAGATTATGCTTGCGGCGGATGTAGGAGGCGATCATCTCGTCCATCTTGTCGCCGCCGACGCGCACCGAATTGCTGTAGGCGATGCCGCCGAGCGACAGCACCGCGACCTCGGTCGTCCCGCCGCCGATGTCGACGACCATCGCCCCCTGCGGCGCGGTCACCGGCAGGCCGGCGCCGATCGCCGCCGCCAGCGATTCCTCGATCAGCCGGACCGAGACCGCCCCAGCGTTGGAGGCGGCGTCGCGGATCGCGCGGCGCTCGACCATCGTCGATCCCGAGGGGACGCAGATCACGACGTGGCTGCGCCGGCGAAAGCGGCTGGGCCCGCCCAGCGCCTTTTCGATGAAATGCGACAGCATCTGCTCGGCAACGCCGATATCGGCGATTACCCCGTCGCGTAAGGGCCGGATCGCCTGGATATTGTCGGGGGTCTTGCCCATCATCAGCTTCGCCTCGTTGCCGACGACCTTGACCCGCCGCACCCCGTCGCGCGTTTCGAGCGCGACGACCGAGGGTTCGTTGAGCACGATGCCGCGGTCGCGCACATAGACGACGGTGTTCACCGTCCCGAGGTCGATCGCCATGTCGTGTGCGGCGGAGGTCAGGCGGCGGAAAAACTGCATGATGAGGGTGCGGGCCTTTTTTGGATTCAGAGGGGGTGGGCGGGGCTGGCTCAAGGGGCGCCCGCGCCGTCGGTTGGTCTCCCTTTCGCCTGCGGCGGACGCCGGGGCGCGTCAATCGCCCGCGCCGCGCGGGGTGGCAGGCCGGTGGTTTCTCAGGTCCGGCCGATGGTGCGCCTATCGCGCGTGCAGCCGCGCGAGCGCGATCCCGGCGAGATTCTGGGCGCGCTTGATGTGACGGATGCGCGGGGGCGGTCCGCCCGCCGCCAGCGCCCGAAAAGCGGCGAGATGCTGCGCCGCACCGCCCCGCGCGGGCGCAGCGCCGTTCGCCTGCGCGACCACCGCCGCCGCATCGCCGAGCAGCAGCACATCGTCCAGCCCGCGCTCGCGTGCCAGCCGCAGCGCCGCGATCAGCGCCAGCCACTCGGCGTCGAGGCTGCCCCCGATGCCGATATCGCGCTCGATATGCGCGACCCCGCCCGCCACCACGGCGATCTCCATCGCGCCCGGATTGGGGCGAGCGCCGCCATCGAAATAGATCTTGGTCCGTCGCGTCATCATGCCGGCAGCATAGCGGAGACCGCAACGATCGAGAACGATCCTCCCCAAGCGCAGCGATGGGGAGGTGGCAGCCCGCAGGGCTGACGGAGGGGTCGACGCCGTCAGGCGTCGGTGCAACCTTTCAACCCCTCCACCACCGCTTCGCGGCGGTCCCCCTCCCCACGGCTGCGCCAAGGGGAGGATCTGGCTAGAACTTCCCGCGCACCGAGAATGCGAAGATCGGACCGATCAGCCGGTTGCGGTCCTCGATGAAGGCGATCGGGCTCTCGCCGCGCACGCCGGTGTAGACCGTGCGGTCGCGCCGCGAGCGCGCGTTGACGATATTGTTGATCGTCGCGCGGATCGTCAGCCCCATCACATCCTTGTGCTCGACGAAGACCGACGCCCAGACGGGCCCTTCCCAGACCTTGTCGGTCTGGTTGCGGCGATAATTGGGCTGGTAGTGGCCATATTCGGCATTCGCGCCCCAGGCGATGTCGCTGCCCGGGATGTCGTGGCGCACGCCGATCTCGGCGACGGTGTCGGTGAAACCGCTCCACTGGCGCTTCTCGCCGGTGAAGGGATCGCGCAGCGAGCTGGTCTGGAGCAGCAGGCGGGTATCGATCTTCATCCCCTTGATCCCCGCGGGGTCGAGGTTGATCGTCGCGGTCCAGTCGATCGCGCTCGCCTTCGCCTTGGCGATATTGCCCACCGCCTCGCCATTGCCGACCGGGACGATGTCGACGCGGTCCTCGACGTCGCGGTGGATCAGGATGATCTTGGTCGAGCCCCAGGCGCCGAACTTCTTGTTGATCTCGGCCTCGTAGCTCCAGTCCTGCTGCGGGCGGAGATCGAAATTGGTCTCGTTCTGGTTGCCGTCGTTGAGGAAGGCGCGGCCGAGGAAGTCGTAGAAGGAGAGCTGGAGCACGCGGCGGCGGATCTTGAGCGAGGCGTCGAAGTCGGCCGAGGGCGTCCACGACAGCGTCAGCGACCCCTTGGGCCGCGCGAAACTGCGGCTGAGTCCGTTGGGGCCCTTCTGGACGATCGTCGAATGTTCGGCGCCCGCCACCAGCTGGAAGGAGAATTTGTCGGTGATCTTGCGCCCGAAGCTGAGCAGCCCCTCGTAGCGATCCTCACTGACCCCGCCGGTGCCGCCCGGGAAGGGCTGGTTGACGAATTCGCCCGAGGGACCCAACACGCCGATCGACGCGACATTGTCGAGCGTGTTGAACGCGGCCTCGCCCGACAATTGCCAGTCGCCGCCCCACATCTTCCACTGATATTCGCCGCGCCCGATCGTCTCGCCGAGGTCGCCCACCTGCGCGAAGCGGTCGCCCGTCGCGGGGCTGCCGTCGTCGGGGGTCGAAATGACTTCGGACGAATAGGGTTCGTGGCTGAACCGGCGCAGCCCGATCAGCTTGAGCTTTCCGGGGCCAAGCCCGAACTGATAGTCGCCGCTGAGCTCGTAGTTCCAGCTGTCTGCATTGTCGCGCACGGTACGGAGGCGGTCGGGACGCCCCGGCGCGACACGCACGCCATCCTCGTAATAGCGGTCATATTCGCGCTGATAATGGCCGCCGAGGTTCGCGACCGTATCGCCCGCGGGATCCCAGGTGATGCGCCCCGACAGCTTGGGCGAGTCATAATGGGTGTGCCAGATGTCGCGCCGGCGCTCGATGATGTTGCCGGCTCCGTCGTAGATCAAGGTCGGGCCGCCCGCGCCGCTGCGCGCCGAATCGTCGTTGCTCAGCGCGGCCTCATATTCGACGTCGCCCTGGCGCCCGCGCACCGATATGTCGCCGCGGGTGAACAGCGGGTCGGTGTAATGCGGGCGAAACTGCGGCTTCCACGAGAATTGGCCCGAGAAGCCGTCGGCGCGGTAGACGATATTGGCGACCTGCCCCGACAGGCCGGGGATGTCGAGGCTCGCGCCGTCGACGATCTCGATCCGCTCGACATTGCCCGCGGGGATGCGCGACAATTGGGTGAACATATCGTCGCCCTTGTTCGAGGGCCGCTCGCCGTTGAACAGCACATTGCCCGTCGCAACGCCCAGCCCGCGGAGGTTCTCGTTGTCGCGGATCGAAAAGCCCGGGACCTGGATCAGCATGTCATAGGCGTTCGTCGGCGCGTAGCGCGCGAAGTCGGCGGGGGTATAGACCTGCCCCTGCGTGCGCTGGCCGCCGACCGGCGCCTCGGCCGGCGCGGGCGGCGGGGTGTCGCCGGTCGGGGCTTCCTGCGCCGCGGCGGGCACCGAAGACAAAGCTGCCGCGAGCGCGGCGAGGCTGGTCCAATGGCTCACCGGGCGGCCTCCACCGCGCCGTTCATCCGCCGGGCATAGTCGCCCGTCACCCCCATCGCCTTCATCCCGATCACATCCTCTGCCGATAGATTTTTATACCCCGCCGCGGTCAGCTCGCGGACGTAATCGCCGGTGACGCCGAGCGCCTTCATGCCGGTGACGTCGTCGATGCCGAGCCTGGCGAAGCCCGCCCGATTGAGGTCGCGGACATAGTCGCCCGACACACCGAGCGCGCGAAAGGCGACGGCGTCGTCGACCTCGCTGAGCTCCAGCGACGTGCCCTTGAAGCCGCGCACGAAGGCGGGGGTCACCTCGAGCGCCGCGGCGGCGATCAACTCGTCCGAATCCCCGGGCTTCACGCCCTCGGCGGTCAGCCCGTCGGCGAGTTCGATCGTCGCATCGACGATGAACATCGCGAAGATGTCGCCGCGCTTGTCCGGCGCGAGCCCGCGCGCCGCGAGCTCGCGCTCGAACCCCGCATCGGGGGTGAAGCTGCACCGCCCCTCGCCGCGATAGGCGCGCGCCAGCGTGCCGCTGCATTCGAGCGTGCCGGACTCGTGGCGCACCGAAAAGCGCACCGGCCCGGTGCCGCCGAGCGCGCTCCGCGCCGCGCCGAACTCGGGGCGCTTCGCGGCCAGCGCGCTGTCGAGCGAAAGGTCGCTGCTCGACTTGCGATGTTCGAGCCGCAGCTTGGGCTGCCCGCCCTTGCCCGCGTCAGCCTCGACGGTCCAGCGTATGTCGCCGCTCTCGGGACCATTCTCCGGGCCGCTCTCCTGCGCGGCGGCGGTCGCCGGCTGGCTGGGCGTCGTGCAGGCAAGAACCGACAGCAGCGCCAGGCTCGAGGCGAAAATCAGGGTCTTCATGGCAACACTCCTCCCTCGCGTGCGCCAGACGAGCACCATCGCTCGCCGCCGCAGCGACATTTTTCAAAACAGGTTCGATCAGCAACTTGTGGGTGCGGACGAACGTCCGGACGTCAGCTCAATATTCGGGCGGGACCGGGGGCACGGGGACCTCGGGCATTTCGACGCGCGCCACCGATCCGTCGGCGTGGCGCACCTCGACCACCCCGGCACCGGGGCCCGGACCCATGCGGACCGTCGCCGACTTCGGTCCCCTGTCGCCCTTGCCGCCCTTGCCGCCCTTCGGCGACTTGCTTGCGACAAACATGCCCGTGGCGCGCAGCTCGATCGCATCGTCGGCGTCGCGCATCCGCACGCCGGACTTCTGCATCTCGGTGACGAAATCGCAGTCGATCCCCATCGATTTGAGCGCGATCAGGTCGTCGAGCCCGACGCCGGGGAAATGCGATTTCATGTCGCGGGCAAAGACGGGCGTGACCCCCAATTGCCGCGCGCCGACCAGGTCGCCGAAATCGGCGCCCCGGACGATCCCGCGCATCTCGCGGATATAGGCGGGGTCGAGCCCGCTGGCGCGCGCCGCGATGATGTCGTCGGCGTCGATCGAGCCACCATGCTCGCGCATCTCGGCGACATATTCGGGGGTGACGCCGACCGCGCGCATGCTCACCAGCTCCTCGGCGGTCAGCGCCTTCGCCTCTGCCGCCGCGACGTCGCGGTCGGCTTCGGCAACGGCGCGCGTGGCGACCGCATTATGCGAGGCGGCCACCGCCGACCGGCGTTCGGCTTCGGCCACGGTGGAGCCGGCTTCGGCCGCGGCGGAGCCGGCTTCGGCGATCGCGCGCTCGTCGGCGGTTGCCGAAAAGGCCGCCAGCGGCGCGGTGACGCCCGCGAGCAGCAACAGGCTCATCAGCATCCAGCTCGCGCTCGCCGGGCCGCGCTTCAGCCCGCTGTCGAGGACGCGGGTGATGCGGCGCTTGAGGCTCGACTTGCCCGGCGCGACGCCGTGCGCGGCGAGCAGCGCGCCCTGATTGTCGTGCCGCGCCGCGCCGACCAGCAGGCTCGCATAGTCGGGGCCGTCGATATCGGCCATCAGCACCGCATCGTCGGCGGCTTCCTCGCGCAATTGGTGGCTCTCCCTTGCCAGCATCCACACCAAAGGATTGAACCAGAAGACCGCACAGGCGACGCGCGCGCCGAGCAGCTTCGCCCAGTCGAGCCGCGCGACATGGGCCAGTTCGTGCGCGATGATCGCCTCGGCCTCGCCCGTCGCGCTCACCGCCTTGGGGCTGAGTACGATCGTCGGGCGCAGCACGCCCCAGCTGATCGGCGAGCGCAGTTCCTCGCTGACCAGCAGCGCGGTGCCATGCTTGAACCCCATGCGCCGCTGCGCCTCGGCGAGCGCCGACAGCCACGATCTTTCGACCAGGATTTCGGCGCGGCTGCGCATCGCGAACAGCCGCACCACCGCGAGCAGCATCACTCCGAACAGCAAGGCCAGCGGGATCGCATAGAGAAAGGGGGCGATATCGCCCGGCGAAAAAACGATCGGCGGCGACCCGGCCTGTTCCACCACGACAGGGACTGAAGCCGTGGCGGGAGCAGGATCGGCCGCCGATCCCCCTGTTGTTGCGATTTCGGTTGCCGCAGGCGCGGCCTCGGCGAACCAGCTCGCGGGCAGCGGGGTCCACGCTGGCAGCATCAGGCTGGCGGCGGGCAGCGCGAGCAGCGCGATCAGCCCGGCATGCGCAATCATCGACCGCTCGCCCGCCGAGCGGCTGCGCACCAGCCGCAGCAGCAGCAAGGTGACGCCCGCGATGGCGACGGATTTCCAGGCGAGGCCCAGCAGCATGTCGGCTGTGATCGGCATATCCGGCATCATTTCGCTTTCCCTTCGCGTGCGTCGGCGATCAGTTTTTCGAGCTCGTCGAGTTCGGAGGTGCTCATCTCGCCCTGCATGCCGAGCAGCGCCGCGGCGGCGCTCGTCGGCGATCCGTTGAAGAAGACGCGCACGACCTGGCTCAGCGCCGACTTGCTCGCCGCCTTTTCGGGGACGCTCGGCGCGTAGACGAAGCCGCGGTCCGATGCTTCGCGGGCGACGAAGCCCTTGCCCTCGAGCCGCTTCAGCATCGCGCGGATCGCCGAGCCCGACAGTTCGTCGGCGAGCGCGTCGGCGATCTCGATCACGGTCGAGGCGCCGCGCTCGTACAGGATATCGACGATCTCGCGTTCCCGCGGCGGCAAACTGGTCAGCATCCGAATCACCTCATGCGCTACATTTGTAGCGTGCTACATTTGTAGCGCATGCTTGGCAAGGGGTTTTATCCGGATAATACACGCCGCCGCGAACGGCACGCTATTTCCAGAAACATTTGGCATCGACCAGCGCATCGAAGGCCTTGTCCGCCGCGGCGATCAGCTTGGGTTTGCGGCGCGTGCGCACGAGCGACTCCACCCCCTCGACATCGGCGATGCCCGCGCGGGCCAGTATCGCGGGCGCAGCGGCCAGATCGTTGAGCGCGCCAAGCGCGTCCTGCAACGCCTCGAGCGCCCTGACGAAATGCCCGTGCCGCCGCCGCTCGACCTTGCCGTCGAACAGCGGGGTAAAGAACTCCGCGGCGTAGCGGAGCTTCTTTGCGCGCTTGCGAAGGTCGTGCCGCTCCTCGTCGCTCGCCTCGGCAAGGCCGCGGCCCGCCTTCTTCATCTGCCGGCGCAGGCGGCCGAGCGCGCGGACCGCGAAATCGCGCGCGGGGCCAGCGGCGACGGCACTCTCCGCCCACGCACCGAGCGCGGCCCATTCGGCGATATCGAGCATCAGCGCCCGCGCGCGCGGCGCGGCGCGCGCCGCCTCGACGCGCGCATAGGCGGTCTCGCGCGCCGCGGCGATCCGGCGGTGCAGTTCGCCCTCGCCGGCGCGCGCGAGCAACACGTCGAGATCGCGCGCTTCGCCGAGCGACCCCGCCAGCCAGCGCAATTCGCCGCGCAGCGCCGCGGCGCTGCGGCCCGTCACCGACCTGAAGATCGACAGCGCCGAGCGCAGGCGCCGGATCGCGACGCGCGCCTGGTGCAGCGCCGCCGGGTCGCGGGTCGCCGACAGCAGCGCCTCGTTGAGCCGGAACTGCCGCACGCAGCCGCCGACGATATGCCGCACCGCCTCCGCCAGCGTGGCGTCGCGGCCGAAGTCGGCCGGGTCGGCTTTTACCGCCGAAGAGGCGGGGCCGATCAGCACGAAGCCGCGCTCGGCCTTGGTCTGGACGCCCAGCCGCACCGGGACGACCGCATCGATTTCGCGCGCCAAGGCGAACAGCGCCGATGCCTCGCCCGACAGGAGTTCGAGCTCGATCTCGCAAACCGGCGCGCGCCGAGCGCCCGCGATCACCGCGCCGCGGTCGAGCACCAGCTCGATCGACGCGCCATGCGCCGCGGCGATCCAGCGCCGCCGCTCGACCGCCACGGTGAAAACCGGGCCCAGCCGGTCGGCCGCGTCGCCGACCAGCGCCGCCGGCCCTTCGCCCTCGATCACCGGCGTATCGCTGCGGACGACGCGCTCCCATTCGGGTCGCACGAACAGCCCCGCCGCGCCGCTCCCACTCGCCTTGATCGTCTGCACCCTTTTGCGCCCCGATCGGCGAATGCGCAGCACCACGCCGGCCTGCGACAGCTCATGGTCCGGGGTGTCGAAATAGATCGCGCCCAGCTTCGCCACTTCGGGCTCGCCGGCGACCAGCCCCGATCCCTCGAACGCATCGGCGGCGGCGTGCGACAGTTCGAGCTTCAATTCGATCTCGTCGGCCATGGCGTCGTTCCATCCATCGACGTGGGGAAGAATAGCGGCGGGGTCATAGCATGACAGCGCGCGGTTAAGGGAACGGGAATCCTGCGTCTCGCCACCCGCTTCAAGATCCGGCAATTCGCGGTTGGCGGGCGCGCCACTTCACGGCACAAGCGTCGCCATGAAACGCCTGCCCTTCGCCGCCGCCGCGCTCCTGCTCTCGCCGCTGTCGTTGCAGAGCGCCGCAGAGGAACCTGCGCCCGACGTCCTCACCTACGTCGACCCGATGATCGGCACCGGACCCGAGGGGCATACCTTCCCCGGCGCGACCGCGCCCTTCGGCATGGTCCAGCTGTCGCCCGACACCGACGCGACGTGCCGCATCCGCGACTGCTACGACCATGCCGCGGGCTATTCCTATCACGACAGCACGATCCAGGGGTTCAGCCACACGCATTTCTCGGGCGCCGGCCATTCGGACCTCGGCGATGTCCTTGTCATGCCGCAGGTGGGCCCAATTGCTAACGTCCAGCTCGACCCCGGCGATCCCAAGGGACCCGGCACGGGTTACCGCCAGCGCTTCAGCCACGACAGCGAGCGCGCCAGCCCCGGCTATTATGCCGTCACGCTTGCGGACAGCGGCATCCGCGCGGAACTCACTGCGGGCACGCGCGTCGGCATCCATCGCTACACCTTCCCGGCCGGACAGGAAGCACATCTCCTCCTCGACCTGCGCTCGTCGCTCTACGACTATCCAGGCAAGATCCTCTGGTCGGGGCTCCGCCGCCACGCCGACGGCACGATCACCGGCTTTCGCGAGACGCGCGGCTGGGCGGCCGGGCGCAAGCTCTTCTTCGCGATGCGCTTCTCGGCGCCGCTCGCGGGCCACGCCTTCCTCGATCGCGACGCGGCGATCGCGTACAAGGGGTTCCAGGGTCCGGGATGCGGCAGCGACGCGCTCGCGGAAAAGCTCGGCAAGGCGCTCGAGGCGCGCTTCGATTTCGGCAAGCTGAGCGGGCCGCTTGAGGTCCGGGTGGCGCTCTCCGGGGTCGACGAGGCGGGCGCGACCGCCAATCTGGACGCCGAAGGCGCCAGCTTCGACGCCGTCCGCACGCGCACCGAGGACGCCTGGCGCACCGCGCTCGGCGCGCTCGAGATCGAGGCGCCCGCGCCGATGCGCACCAACCTCACCACCGCGCTCTACCACAGCCTGCTCGCGCCCAGCGTGTGGAGCGACGTCGACGGCCGCTACCGCGGCCCCGACGACGCGGTCCATGTCGCGAAGGATTTCACCTTCCGCTCGACCTTTTCGCTGTGGGACACTTTCCGCGCGCAGCACCCGCTGCTCACCCTCGTCCAGCCCGAGCAGGTCAACAGCGACATCGTCAAATCGCTCGTCGCCAGCCGCCGCCACAGCCCGCACGGCATCCTCCCCGTCTGGCAGTTCCACGGGCGCGAGACGTGGACGATGATCGGCTATCACGCCGTCCCGGTGATCGCCGACGCTTATATGAAGGGCGTGGGCGATTTCGATGCGAACGAAGCTTTGGACGCGATGGTCGCGAGCGCCGAATATGCCCCCTATGGCGGGCTCGGCGACTATATGACGCGCGGCTATGTGCCGATCGACCGCGAGCCCGAGGCGGCGTCGAAGACCGTCGAATATGCCTATGACGACTGGACCATCGCGCGCATGGCCGAGAAGATGGGCCGCAAGGATATCGCGGACCGCTTCTATAAACGCGCCGGCTATTGGCGGAACAGTTTCGATGCGAAGACCGGCTGGCTGCGGGCGCGCAAGGCCGACGGCAGCTTCCGCACCCCCTTCGATCCCACCGCGATCAACTATGGTTCGGACTATACCGAGGGCAATGCCTGGCAATATTCGTGGTTCGTGCCGCAGGATCAGGCGGCGCTCTTCCGCATCCTCGGCGGCGACGCCAAGGCGGTGGCGAAGCTCGACGCGATGTTCGATTACGACGTCTCGAAGCTCGACTATAGCCACGCCGAGGATATCGCGGGGTTGATCGGCCAATATATCCACGGCAACGAGCCGAGCCACCATGTCGCCTATCTCTATAATTATGCGGGAGCCCCCTGGCGTACGCAGGAGCGGCTGAAGCAGATCATGGGCAGCCAGTACAAGCCCGCCCCCGACGGGCTGTCGGGCAACGACGACCTCGGCCAGATGTCGGCGTGGCTGCTCTTCACCGGCCTCGGCTTCTACCCCGTCGCGCCCGCGTCGAACCAATATGTCATCGGTCGCCCCTTCGTCGACCGCGCGGTGCTGAACCTGCCCGGCGGCAAGCGCTTCGTCGTCGAAACAATCGGCCTCTCGGACGCCAACCCCTATGTCGGCAAGGTCGAACTCAACGGCAAAGTGCTGAGCCGCAGCTGGATTGGCGACGAAGAAATCCGCCGCGGCGGGACGCTGCGCTTCACGATGCAGTCGACGCCCGACGCCGATTGGGGCAAATGGCCCGGCGCGCGGCCCTATTCGATGTCGACCACGGGCCAATAGGAGAGCGCCGATGCCGATCATGGCCGCCCGCCATTATAATCATGGCAAGCTCGTCCGCGACCTCGGGCCCGACGACATCATTCCCGAGGATTGCGACGAGGGCGATTTCTACTGGCTCGGCCTCTATGAGCCGACCCCCGACGAGCTCGCTGGCATCGCCAAGCGCTTCGGCCTCCACCCGCTCGCGGTCGAGGACGCGCTCAAGGCAAAGCAGCTGCCCAAGGTCGAGGTCTATGGCGACCAGTTGTTCGTCATCGCCGCGACGGGCAACCGCGAGGGCGACACGATCCAGTCGGGCGAGACCGCGATCTTCGTCGGCCGCCACTTCATCGTCAGCGTCCGCCACGGCTCGGCGCGCGCGCACACCGATGTCCGCGCGCGGCTCGAAACCCTGCCCGCAAAGCTGTCGCACGGCCCCGACTATGTCCTCTATGCGATCCTCGATTTCATCGTCGACGGCTATTTCCCGGTGATCGACGCGATCGAGGACCGGCTGCTGCTCGTCGAGGAAAGCGTGATGGACACCCCGCTCGACGCGCAGGAAATCCGCCACCTTTATGGCCAGCGACACGAGATCATCCGTTTCCAGCGCATCGTCGGGCTGATGAAGGAGATCGCCTGGCGGCTCGTCCATGCCGAGGACCTGCCGTGGATCGACGAGGCGGTGCGCCCCTATTTCCGCGACATCTGGGACCATGTGCAGCGCGCCGAATTCCGCCTGTCGGGCCTCCGCGAAATCACCGCCTCGGTCGTCGAGACCAATTCGCTGCTCGAACAGCAGCGCCAGGGCGTGATCACCCGCCAGCTCGCCGCCTGGGCCGCAATCCTCGCGTTGCCGACCGCGATCGCGGGCATTTACGGCATGAATTTCGAGTTCATGCCTGAACTCGGCTGGACCTTCGGCTATCCGCTTGCGTTGACGTTGATCTTTGGCGGCTCAGGTTTCCTGTTCTGGCGCTTCAAGCATATCGGGTGGCTTTGACCGGTTGAGGATGGTTCGGGGCGGGGAGCTGCCGCTGCTCAACCCCTCCTCTTCAGAGGAGGGGCAGTGAGACTTGGTCCGGCGTAGCCGGGCCTTTAGTCGAACGGGGTGGTGGCCGAAGGAGCACGCCGGCCCGAAGCACCACCCCGCTGCGACTAACGAACAAGTTCGTAAGTCTCGTACCCCCTCCTCTGAAGAGGAGGGGCTTGCAACGTCTTCTAACGCCCGTAACCAATCGCCACCCCACCCAAATCACCCATCCACCTTGGGCACCCGTTTCCCTTTGGTCCGGCTCGTCAAATGAAACCGCCCGCAGCGGTCGCATCGATACGCCCGCAGCACCAGCCCGCTTTCCCGCGCCGCCGCGATCGCCTCCTCCACCGAGGCATAGCGCAGCTTGCGCGCGCAGATGCTCGCCCGCGTGCGCACGGGCTCAGCGCCGCGCCGCCGCCCAGTCGATCGGCCCGCCCACGAAGCGCTGGCGCAGATTGCCGAGCGCCATGGCGTTGCCGCCCTCGAAAAAGCCGACCAGCGCGCGCCCGCCGTCGCTGCCGGGATAGCCGCGCGAGGTCAGCCGCACGCGTGTCTGCTGGCCCGCCGGCTCGATCTCGAAGACGCTCGTCACCTTCTGATAGTCGTCCCAGTGCGGAAAACCCGCGGGCGCCTTGACCGTCCGAAACGCCAGCCGCTTGCCCGCGACCCGCTCGCCGAAGCGCTGCTGGATCGTGTCGGGACCGCCGGGCTTGGCCGCGGGATCGTAGCTGCTCTCGATCAGGTCGGGGTCACGATCGACGATCCGCGCGACCGGCACCGCCCATGTCATCCAGCCCTCGGCGGTCGAGATCGCGGTCCATACATCCGCCGGACGAGCATCGACCAGCACCTCATGCACCATCGTCGTCGTCGCATCGGCCTCGACCGTCTTGGCGACCGTCACCTTGTCGGCCTGCGCCGCCGTCGGCATCGCGACCGAAAGCGCCGCCGCCAGCCCGAGGAGCAGAAGGCGCATCAGGCGAGCAGCTTCGCCATCATCCGCTCTTCCTTTTCGACCCACGGCGCAAAGCTCGGCCGCGCCAATATCGCCGCGCTCCACGCCGCGACCTTCGGGTGCGTCGCGGGGTCGACGCACGCGCCGCAGTGGCGAAAGTTCATCAGCGGCGACGCCACCGCGAGGTCAGCGAGCGTCAGCCGGTCGCCGACGAGGAAGCCCGACGCCGGGATCGCACTTTCGAGATAATCGAGCAGCTTGGGCAGTTCCTCGCTCTCGGCGAGCGCCGCCGCGGCGAGGTCACCCTCGCGCCCGAGGAATTTCGGCGCGACGATGCGGTTGAAGAACATCTTGCCGCTGCAGGCCGCGAACACCGTGTCGCCGAACTCCTCCCACCAGATCACGCGCCCGCGCGCCTGCGGGTCGGCGGGGATCAGCGCGGGCGCGGGATATTTGGCCTCCAGATACTGGATGATCGCGCTCGAATCGGCGAGCATGAAGCCGTCGTCGTTCATCGCCGGCATCTTGCCGAGCGGCGAGGCGGCGCGGAACCCCGGGTCGGGATCGCCGATGCCGACCCCCTTCAGCTCGAAATCGAGCCCCTTCTCGCCCAGATAGGCGAGCAATTTGCGCACGAAAGGCGACACCAGCGAACCATAGACGATCATATCCCGCTCCCGACTTGTTTCGCCGCCATAGTGGGACAGGCGGCGGCGGATCGCAAGGCGCCAACGGCCTGATATATAGCGCTTGCCATGCCCGCCGCCGCATGTGAGAGTCCTCGGCGAGGGGCGCCATCCACGGCAATTGCACCGCAGGAAAGCATGATGTTGGGCTCCGCTTGGGCAGATCGGCTGATGGCGCTCTCGGTGCGCGTGATCGGCTTCGTGATCGTCGCCGCCGCGCTCGCCGGGGCGGCGGGCAGCTTCCTCTACAACCAGTCGCAGGAGGCCGATCAGGCGGCGCGCATCGCGCTGCAGATGAACACGCGGCTGCGCGACCATGTCGGGGTGCTCGAGGGCGTGCGCGCGATGTACCAGTCGGATACCGCCGCGAGCGGCCCCGGCATCCGCTCCTATCTCGCCGCGCTCAGGCCGCAGGAGAATGCCCCGGGCATGGAGGGGGTCGGCATCGCCGCCGCGATGCGCCGCGACGATCCGTCGACGGCAGAGGCGCAATTGCGCGCCAACTACGGCCGCGACATCAGGGTCTGGCCGAGGGCGAGCAGCCAGAAGGTCGGCTTCGCGGTCGTCCTCGTCGAGCCCTATACCCCGCGCCGCAACGTCGCGCTCGGCTTCGACATGTACAGCGAAAGGACGCGGCGCGAGGCGATGCGCCGCGCCTGGCAGACCGGACGCCCCGCCGCGAGCGGCATCGTCCACCTCGCGCAGGAACGCGCCGCCGCGGTCAAGCAGCCGGGTTTCCTCATCTATGTCCCCGTCTATGCGCGGCGCCCGATCGAGGCGCCCATGCTGCCCCCCGGCCGCCCGCCTTCGGAAAGCGACGCCCCGGTCATCGCCACACTGCCCGGCCAGCGCCCGGTCGAGGCCTTCATCTACGCGCCGTTCCGTACCGACGACATGATGCGCGCGATCCTCGGCGAGCAATTGAATTCGATCGACGGGGTCGAGGTGCGCGCGGGCGAGGGGCCGTCGGCGCCGCTCGTCTTCCACCACGGCACGCTCGGCTGGGACGCGCATGAACAGAAGTTGCGCGTCGCCGACCGCCAATGGACGATCCGCATCTCCTATGGCCGCTTCCTCGACCGGCTCGGCCGCCCGCTCGGCATCTTCCTCTTCGGCGTCGCGCTCGCGCTGCTCGCGATGCAGATCCACCGCCTCCAGCATCGCCGTCTCGATGTGGCGCAGGCGCTCGCCGACGAACAGGCGCGCCACGCCGAAGACCGCGAGCTGATGATCGGCGAGATGGCGCACCGGATGAAGAACGCCTTCGCGCGCATCGGCGCGCTCGCGCGCATCACCCTCCGCGAGTCGGCCGATCTCGCGGAGTTCGAAACCAAATTCGACGGCCGCATGCGCGCGCTGTCCGACGCCAAGCAGATGCTCGTCACGGGCGCGGTCGATATCTTCGACCTCGGCCGGATCATCCGCCGCGAACTCGAGACCACCGGCCGCAGCTCCAACGATGTCGTCGGCCCCGATGTCCGCCTCGACGACGAAGCTGCGCAGGCGATCTCGCTCGCGGTGCACGAACTCGTCACCAACAGCATCAAATATGGCGCGCTCGCGGACAAGGGCGACCTCAAGGTCGGCTGGCGCCGCGTCGGCGACGACATCGAGCTGAGCTGGACCGAGAACAACCTGCCCGAAACGCCCACCATCGAGGGCGAAAGCTTCGGCACCCAGTTCATCCGCACGCTGATCGAGCGCCAGCTCAAGGGCAGCTGGTTGCGCGCCGCGACCGATCATGGCCTCACCATCACCATCCGCTGGCCCGATCGCGATGTCGGGGCCTGACCCCATCTGGCAGATCTGGATCGACCGCGGCGGCACCTTTACCGATGTCGTCGCGCGATCCCCCGACGGCCGCGTCGTCACGGCCAAATATCTCAGCGAAGACCCCGCGCGCCCGGGCGACGCTGCGGTCAATGCGATCCGCGACCTCACCGGCGCCAAAGCGGGGGCGCTGCCGCCGCTCGCGATCCGCATGGGCAGCACCGTCGCGACCAACGCGCTGCTCGAACGCAAGGGACAGCCGACCTTGCTCGCGATCACGCGCGGTTTCGGCGACGCGCTGACGATCGGCTATCAGGACCGCCCCGACCTGTTCGCGCGCAAACTCGACCGCACGCGCCCGCCGCACGCCGAAGTCGCCGAGATCGTCGAGCGCGTCGGACCCGACGGCGAAGTGCTGACCCCGCTCGACGAGGAACAGGCGCGCGCTGCGCTGCAAGCTGCGCGCGACAACGGCCTTTCGAGCATCGCGACCGTGCTGATGCACGGCTATCGCTACCCGGCGCACGAGCAGCGCCTCGCCGAAATCGCCCGCGACCTCGGCTTCACCCAGATTTCGACCAGCCACGACGTCAGCGCGCTGATCAAGCTCGTCGGTCGCGGCGACACGACGCTCGCCGACGCCTATCTCTCGCCCGTCCTGCATCATTATGTCGACCAGTTCGTCGCGCAGCTCGGCACCGGACCGGGTGGGGGTGCGGCCCCGCAGTTCATGAAAAGCTCGGGCGGCCTCGCCGCCGCCGCCGCCTTCCACGGCCGCGATGCCATCCTCTCGGGGCCCGCGGGCGGGATCGTCGGCATGGTCGGCAGCGCCGCACCGCTCGGCAAGGACCGGCTGATCGGCTTCGACATGGGCGGCACCTCGACCGACGTCAGCCATTATGCGGGGCGCCTCGAGCGCGATAACGAAACCATCGTCGCGGGCACCCGCATCCGCGCCCCGATGCTGCGCATCCACACCGTGGCGGCGGGGGGCGGCTCGATCTGCCGCTGGGATGGCGCGCGGCTGCTCGTCGGCCCCGAAAGCGCGGGCGCGAACCCCGGCCCCGCCGCCTATGGCCGCGGCGGACCGCTCACCGTCACCGACTGCAACGTCCTGCTCGGCAAGATCCAGCCCGATCATTTTCCCAAGCTCTTCGGCCCGAAAGGCGACCAGCCGCTGGGTCGCGATGTCGTCGTGCAAAAGTTCGCCGCGATGGTCAAAGACGTCGGCCTCGCGCCCGAAGCGCTCGCCGAAGGCCTGCTCGCCATCGCGGTCCAGCAGATGGCGAACGCGATCAAACGCATCACCATCGCGCGCGGCCACGACGTCACGCAGGGCTACAGCCTTGTCGGCTTCGGCGGCGCGGCGGGGCAGCATGTCTGCCTCGTCGCCGACGCGCTCGGCGTCGACGAAATCCTGCTCCATCCGCTCGCCGGCGTGCTCTCGGCCTATGGCATGGGCCTCGCCAAGCCCTCGGCGATCCGCGAGCGCACGCTGGCGCTCAAACTGGACGACGATTGCGCCGCCGTCCTCGCCGCCACCGAAGCCGAACTGTCGGACCAGGCGCGCGCCGACCTCGCCGGGCGCGCCGGGACCGCCCGCGAAACCCTGCTCTTCGTCCGCCTCGCCGACAGCGACAATGCGATCGAACTCCCGCTCGCGCCGCCGCAAGAGGTCGCCCGGGCCTTTGCCGCCGCCTTCCGCCAGCGCTTCGGCTATGCCCCGCACGACAATCTCGTCGTCGACCGCATCCGCGTCGAACTGACCGAGACGGGCGATGCCCCCGCGACGCTACCGCCGCCCGCGGCGACGGCCGAGACCGCGCCCGAGACCGTCACCGCCTGGCTCGCCGGTGCACAGCACGACGTCCCGCTCTACCAGCGCAGCGCGCTCGCCCCCGGCCGCAGCATCGCCGGCCCCGCGATCATCATCGACGCGCTCTCGACCACGGTGATCGAGCCGGGCTGGAACGCGAGGGTCGAGCATGAGGGGACGTTGCGGCTCCAGAAAAGCCCCTCCCCTTCAGGGGAGGGGTTGGGGTGGGGGCCCGAAACCTCGCGCAAGGCCGCTGGCCCCCACCCGCTGCGACTAGGCCCGGCTTTGCCGGACCAAGTCTCGCTGCCCTCCCCTGAAGGGGAGGGCGAAGTCCAGCAACCCGACCCCATCCGCCTCGAAATCTTCAACAGCCTGTTCATGGCGATCGCCGAGGAAATGGGCGGCGCGCTCCAGCACAGCGCCTCGTCGATCAACATCCGCGAGCGGCTCGATTTCTCGTGCGCGCTCTTCGACGGCAGCGGCAGCCTCGTCGCCAACGCCCCCCACATGCCCGTCCATCTCGGCTCGATGGGCGAGAGCGTGCGCACCATCCTTCGCCAAAGGACCAGCGACGGCCGCGGCATCCGGCGCGGCGATGCCTATGCGCTCAACGCGCCGTACGACGGCGGCACCCACTTGCCCGACATCACCGTGATCATGCCGGTCTTCGTGAACGGCGACACGCCCAGCTTCTTCGTCGCCGCGCGCGGCCACCACGCCGACCTCGGCGGCATCGCCCCCGGGTCGATGCCCCCCGACAGCAAGAGCATCGCCGACGAAGGCATCCTGTTCGACAATGTATTGATCGTCGACGACGGAAATTTCCTCGACGATGCCGTCCGCGCGCATCTCACCGCCGGCGACTGGCCGGCGCGCAACCCCGCGCTCAACATCGCCGACCTGAAAGCCCAGGTCGCCGCCTGCCAGCGCGGCGCGAGCGCGCTCGCCGACCTCAGCGCCGCGCACGGCGTCCAGACCGTCGTCGCCTATATGACGCACGGCCAGCGCCAGGCCGAAGCCGCGGTCCGCCAGCTCATCGCCCGCCTCGACGACGGCCGGTTCCATTATGCGATGGACAATGGCGCCAAGGTCGCGGTGGCGGTGAAGGTCGATCGCGAAGCCCGCCACGTCACCATCGACTTCACCGGCTCCTCGGCAACGCTGCCCGACAATTTCAACGCCCCAGCGCCGGTCGTCCGCGCCGCGGTGCTCTATGTCCTGCGCACGATGCTCGACGATCCGATCCCGATGAACGAAGGCTGCCTCGCCCCCGTCACGCTGATCGTGCCCGACGATTCGATGCTCAGCCCGCGCTATCCCGCCGCGGTCGTCGCGGGCAATGTCGAGACCAGCCAGGTCATCACCGACGCGCTGTTCATCGCCTTCGGCGCGATGGCGGGTGCGCAGGGGACGATGAACAATTTCACCTTCGGGGGCGACGCGCACCAATATTATGAGACGATCGCCGGCGGCTCGGGCGCCGGGCCCGGCTTCGACGGCACCAGCGTGATCCAGACGCATATGACCAACAGCCGGATGACCGATCCCGAGGTCATGGAAACCCGCTTCCCGGTGATCGTCGAGGAATTTTCGATCCGCAAGGGTTCGGGCGGCGACGGTCGCTGGCATGGCGGCGACGGCGCCATCCGCCGCATCCGCTTCCGCGAAGCCATGGCCGCGAACATCCTCGCGAACCGCCGCAAGGTCGCGCCCGCGGGCCTCGCGGGCGGCGGCGACGGCGCGCCGGGACGCAACTGGGTCGAGCGTGCCGACGGCTCGATCGAGATGCTCGCTGCGACCGGCAGCGCCGAGCTTGCCGCGGGCGACGCCTTCGTGATCGAAACGCCGGGCGGCGGGGGCTATGGGAAAGCGGGGAGCGCGGGCGAATGAAAATGGTTCACGCGGAGACGCGGAGACGCGGAGGACCTGGTTCGCGCAGCGGCGCACAGTTCGCCGAGATTTTGTTCGCGCAAAGACGCAAAGACACGAAGAAGCGGTGGCAGCTGCGAAGCGGCTTTCTCCTTCGACGTTGCGCCGGAACGCGTGGTCAAAAGAACAGGGGGCCTGGCGGCTCGAGCTGCTTTCTTCGTGTCTTTGCGTCTTTGCGCGAAACCCTTCTCCCTCTGCGCCTCTGCGCGAATCCTCCTTTTTCCTCTTTCTTCCTTCTCCGCGCCTCCGCGCCTCCGCGTGAACCTTTAAAATCACCCACCTCGCAGGCGCGCAGCTGATGCTCGTCCTGATCGGCATCCTCATCATCATCGCGGGCTTCCTGCTCCGCTTCAATCCGCTGCTCGTGATCATGGCCTCGGCGCTAGCGACCGGGCTCGCCGCGGGGCTCGACATCGCCGCGATCGTCGCAGCGTTCGGCAAGGCGTTCAACGACACGCGCTATGTCTCGATCATCTGGATCGTCCTCCCCGTCATCGGCCTGCTCGAGGCCTATGGCCTGCAACAGCATGCCCGCAATATCATCGGCCGTATGAAGGGCGCGACCCTCGGTCGCCTGCTGACGGGCTATCTGCTCCTCCGCCAGGCGACGTCGGCGGCCGGCCTTACCTCGGTCGCAGGCCATGCCCAGACCGTCCGCCCCCTGGTCGCTCCCATGGCCGAAGCCGCCGCCGAGGCCCAGAACGCGGCGCTCGCCGACGACCAGCGCGAGGAAGTGAAGGCCTATTCGGCCGCGACCGACAATATCGGCCTCTTCTTCGGCGAGGACATCTTCCTCGCCATCGGCTCGATCCTCCTCATGAAAGGCGTGCTGGAAGGCCATGGCTACCAGATCGAGCCGCTGCATTTCTCGCTCTGGGCGATCCCGACCGCGATCGCCGCCTTCCTGATCCACGCTTTCCGCCTCTGGCGCCTCGACAAAAGGATGCGCGCATCCGGGGAGCGCGGCGCATGATCACCCTCGGCCATGTCTATATCCTGGCGGGCCTTACGTTCGCGCTCTTCGCGCTGCTCGGCCTCTATGACCGCAGCAACCCGAAGCGCTTCGGCAACGCCGCCTTCTGGGGCCTGCTGGCGGCTTCGATGATCCTTGGCGATTATCTCGGCGATTTCGGCAATGGCGTGCTCGTCCTCGCGCTCGTCGCGATTGCCGGCGCCGGCCAGATCGGCCGCGCGCCCGGCGGCGAGGTTCCCGCCGAGGTGCAGGCGACACGCGCCGGGAAATACGGCAATTTCCTCCTCCTCGTCGCACTCATCATCCCCGTGGTCGCGCTCATCGGGACCTTTCTCTTCAAGGAAATTCCCGGCCTCGCCGACCCCAAGCAGGCGACGCTCATCTCGCTCGCGATCGGCGTGCTGATCGCGCTCGCCGTCGGCATGGCGCGGTTCAAGCCGCCCCCCCTGCTCCCGCTGCAACAGGGCCGCCGCCTGCTCGATTCGGTCGGCTGGGCCGCGATCCTGCCGCAGATGCTCGCCAGCCTCGGCGCGGTCTTTGCGCTCGCCGGCGTCGGCAATGTCGTCGGCGACCTCATCGGTACCGCCATCCCGCAGAACAGCCTGTTCGGCGCGGTGCTCGCCTTCGGGCTCGGCATGGCGCTCTTCACCATGGTGATGGGCAACGCCTTCGCCGCCTTCCCGGTGATGCTGGCCGCGGTCGGCATGCCCTTGCTCATCAAGCAGCACGGCGGCGATCCCGCGGTCGTCGCGGCGATCGGCATGCTCGCGGGCTTTTGCGGCACGCTGATGACCCCGATGGCGGCGAACTTCAACCTTGTCCCCGCCGCGCTGCTCGAGCTCAAAAATCCCTATGGCGTGATCAAGGCGCAGATCGGGACCGCGCTGCCGCTGCTGGCGGTGAATATCGTCTTCATCTGGCTCTTCGCCTTTTAGCGCCCTCCCCAGATCCCGTTCGCCCTGAGCTTGTCGAAGGGTCGTTCTTTCTTTTTGACGCCGCAAGGAGAAGGACGGTGCTTCGACAAGCTCAGCACGAATGGTTAGGGGAAGGCAGATGACCCTCACCCCCGACCGCGCCACGCGCTTCGCGGCCGCCACGCTGTCGCACCTCGGCCGCGAATATCCGTACAAGATGGACCTCGTGATGAACGGTGCCGAGGACGCGAAGCCGCCGCGCGACCATCATCCGATCTTCCACGGCAGCTTCGACTGGCACAGCTGCGTCCACGGCTGGTGGCAGATCCTGCGCCTCGCGCGCCGCTTCCCCGACCTCCCCGTCGCCGCCGAGATCCGCGCCCGCGCCGACGTCATGCTCGTCCCCGAAAAGATAACGGGCGAACTGGCCTTCCTCTCGCGCCCCTATTCGGCCGCCTTCGAGCGCCCCTATGGCTGGGCCTGGCTGCTCGCGCTCCACGCCGAGGCGACAAGCCACAACGCCCCTTGGGCCGCGGCGCTCGAACCGCTCGCCGCCGCCTTTGCGCAACGCTTCCACGCCTTCCTGCCCAAGCTCACCTATCCCTTGCGCGTCGGCACCCATTTCAACATCGCTTTCGCACTCCTCCTCGCGCGCCACTGGGCCGACGCGCGCGATCCCGCGCTGGTCATGCTGATCGACACCCGCGCCCGCGACTGGTTCGCCGACGACCGCGACTGTCAGGCGTGGGAGCCCGGCGGCGACGAATTCCTCTCCTCGGCGCTCACCGAAGCGCATTTGATGGCGGCCATCCTCGGCGATGATTTCACCACCTGGTTCGACGCCTTCCTCCCCCGCGCCGCGCAGGAACAGCCTGCGACCCTCTTCACCCCCGCCACCGTCTCCGACCGCAGCGACGGCAAGATCGCGCATCTCGACGGCCTGAACCTCAGCCGCGCCTGGTGCTGGCGCGCCATCGCTTCGGCGCTCGGCCCTGCGCACCCCGTCGCGCCGGTCGCCGAAGCCGCCGCGCAGCGCCACTTGGGCGCCGCGCTCCCGCACGTCACCGGCGACTATATGGGCGAACATTGGCTCGCGAGCTTCGCCTTGCTCGCGCTCGACGGGCTCTAGGCTTCGTCCGTCCCCAGCCACGCGCGCATCGCACGCGCATCGGCGACCTCGGCGTCGAGCGCCGGGTCGCCGCGCTGCCGCACCCAGCGCCACGCATGGCCCGCCATCCGCGCGGGATAAGCGGGCCACACGCGCCAGCTGCCCACCGGCACCCCGGCATAATGCGCGACGATATGGCGCGGCGGAAAAGCCCGCGCCAGCGCCAGCGCCAGCTTGCCGCGCTTGCGCCCGGTCTCGGCCATGCGCGTCGCAAAGCCGCGTTCGGCGCGCCGGTCGGCGTCCTGCAGCAACAGCGCCTCGGCCGCCGCGACCAGCCGCGCGGGCACTGCCGCCAGCGCCGGGTCTCCGGTGTCGCGTTTGCCCATATATTTGGCGACCAGCGCGAACAGCAGCCGCGCCCCGCCCGCCCGGCCTGCCCGCTCGGCCTTATCCCAGAAGCGCGGCCAGTCGATCGCCGCCGCGTCGATCGCGCGCGCGAGGTCGGTCAGCACCTGCGGCCCGATGTCGAAGGGCTGGCGCCCGTATGCCGCGTGCACGACGAGGTGCAGCAGCAAATCGGTGGGGTCGAGATAGGCGATCTCCGCCGGCCCCAGCGCCGCCCCCACCCGCCGCGCGAGCAGCCCCTCGGTCACCGCAGCCATCTCCGCCCGATCCTTGCCATCGCCCGGGTTCGACAGCCGCCAGTGCAGCTCGAACGCGATCTTCTGCGGCCCCCAGTGCAGCGGCGGCAGATGCTTGTGATGGATCAGCGCATAGTCGATCGGCGTGTGTGACACCGGCCCCGGCACCGCCCCCGCCGCTTCCATCGCGGCGTAGAGCCGCAGCGCATCGGCTTCGCCCAGCAGCAGGTCGACGTCGCGCATCGGCCGCAGCGCGGGATTCGGATAGGCATGCCAGGCGAGCCAGGCCCCCTTGAGCGCCGCATAGGCCAGCCCCTCGCGGTCGGCGAGCGCCGCTACCGCGATCAGCGCCTGCTGCACCGCCAGCGACCGCTCGCTCGCCGCGCGCCACCCCCGCGCCCAACGCGCCCTCAGCGCTGCGGGCACCGGCCAGTCGGCCCCGCGCCGCTGCAGCTGGTCGTGCAGCAGCGGCGCCAGCCGATACTGCTTCGCCATGCCGGCTATCGTTTCCCACTCCGCCTCGGACAGCGCCGCGAGCACCGCGCGGTCGGCGGCGCGCGCGTCGGCGAGCATGTCGAGCAACAGCCGCGCGAGCGCCGCCCGCCCCGTCATTCGGCCGCCTCGACATGGCGGACGATCCGCCCGTCCTCGATCGCTACCTGCTGGTCGGCAAGGTCGAGCATCGTCTGGCGATGCCCGATGATCACCAGCGTCACCTGTCCGTGCAGCCCGGCGATCGCGCGGCGGATCGCTGCCTCGTTCGCGGGGTCGAGCGCGCTCGTCGCCTCGTCGAGTACCAAGAGCTCGGGCGACAGCAGCAATGCCCGCGCCAGCGCGATGCGCTGCCTCTCACCGCCGGACAATTGCTGCCCGCGGTCGCCGACCGGCGTGCCCAGCCCCTGCGGAAGCGCGAAGACGAAATCGGCCGATGCCTTTTCGAGCGCCGCGCGCAGCTCGGCCTCGCCCGCGTCGGGCGCGGCCCAGAGCAGATTGTCGCGGATGCTGCCCCCGAGCAGGAAGGGTTGCTGCTGGACATAGGCGACCGAGCGCCGCCACAATTGCCGCGCCGCGCCGGCAATCACGACATCGTCGACGCGCATCTCGCCCGCATCGGGCGACAGCAGCCCCATCAATATATCGGCCAGGCTGCTCTTGCCCGCCCCCGACGGCCCGACGATCGCGGTTGTCGTCCGCGCCGGCAGCGTGAGGTCGATATCGTGGAGCGCCGCCCCCTCGCGCCCCATATAAGTGAAACCGACCCCGGTCAGCGTCACCGCGCGCGCCAGCCCGATCGGCGCCGCGCCGTCGGGCGCCGGCATCTCGGCGACGCTTTCGGTCGCGCGCCGCAGCGCCTCGCTCTCGGCCATCGCCGCGGCCGAATGCAGCCAGCTGTGCCAGCTCTGCTGCACCACCCCCAGCATCGGCACCAGCCGCGCGAAGACCAGCAATATCGGCAGCAGCGCGGCGAGCGGCAGCGCCAGCACCCCCAGCCCGACATAGACCAGCGCCGCGAGCAGCGCCCCCCCGCCGAGCTGCAGCACCGTCCGCCCGTGGCTCGCGCTCGCGGCATGGTCGACCTGCCGCGTCCTGAGCGACCGCAGCACATCCGCGAAGCGCGCGCGCTGCCGCACCTCGCCGCCGAGCATCTTGGTGATCCGCACCCCGTCGAACCCCTCGGCGACCTCGGCCTGCAGCGCCTTGTTCGCGCCGCTCAGCGCGCGGCCCAGCCGCACCGCATGGCGGCGGTGCCCGGCAAAGCCGAAGAGGATCAGCGCCCCGCCCAGCGTCGCGACCAGCGCGACCTGCCACGACAGCAGATAGGCCGCGGCCAGATAGGCGGCGACGGTGAACAGGGTCGCCGCCAGCGTCAGCAATTGCTGGAATGCGCCGCCGATGCGCCCGATGTCGGTGATCAGCAGGCTCGCATGATCCGACGCGCGCCGGCTCGCCAGCCAGCGCCATTCGGCCGACACCAGCCCGGCGAAGATCGCCTCGCGCATCCGGTCGACCATCGCATGTTGCAGCTCAAGCGCCTTCATCGTCTGCACATGCTTGATCCACGCGCGCATCACGAGCAGTGCGAGGAAGATCAGCACGACCTGCCCCAGCGTCACCCCGCCCGCGATCCCGCCCAATATCTCGCCCAGCCGCCCCGGCACCGCCGCGCCGCCGCCGTCGACCCCGGCATCGACCAGCGCCAGCATCGGCACCAGCATCATGATGCCGACCCCCTCGGTCAGCGCCGCCGCGATCATCAGGAGCAGGACGACGGTGAGCCGCCCGCGGTCCGCCGACGCCAGCATGGTCTTCAGCAGCGCTACGGGCTCGACCGGGGGCGCGGGGTCAGACAAAGGCCGCGACCTCGACCAGCGCCGGGTCGACCGGATAGCCGGTGATCCTTTGCCCCGATGCGTCGAGCCAGGCATGCGCCGGCGGCGTGTCGGGATCGGCCTGCACCGCCGCCGCATGGTCGCGCCACACGCCAAGGTGCAGCGTCGCGGCGATCCCGCGCCGCTTCAGCATCGTGCGCGCCGCCATCGCCTGCGGCAGGCACACCGTTTCGACCGGCAGCCGCCCGACCGCGAAGCGCACCGCCCAGCTTACCAGCGTCGCCGCGTCGTCGGGGCGCTCGCGCGGCGCGGGCGGCGGCAGCGCCGCCGGCGATACCGGCGTCCCCAGCCAGCGCGCGACGTGCCGGAACGGCAGCATCGCCACAGCGATCCGCGCCGCGAGCAGCAACAGGCTCGCCTCGGCGACGAGCAGCACCCGCCGCCCGCCGAGCCGCCACGCGCTGACGAGCTTGCGCCGCGCGAGGGCGATCCGCCCGGTCATGCGTCCAGGTCGACGAAGATCGCGCCCGCCGCGGCGAGCCGCACGACATAGGCCGCCAGCTCGCGCCGCACCGCCCCGTCCAGCCCCGCCGCAAGCGCCGCAAAGTCTGTGTCGCTGCCGCTCGACAGCCGGCCGAGCACCGCGCCCACCGCGTCGCTGCACGCCAGGAAGCGCTCGCCGACCCACAGCCCGAAATCGCCGCTCGCCGGGTCGTGCACCGGCGCCAGCGCCCGCGCGCTCGCCAGCCGCAGCCGGCTGTCGTCGCTTAGCCGCGGCAGCGTGCCCGCCGCAAATTCGGGCAAAGTGAAGCGCGGCCGCGCGACGCGCTCGGCCTGCTGCTCGGCCAGGAAGGCCGCGGGCGGATGCGCCGCGTGCAGCACCTGCATCGCCGCGCCCAGCTCGTGCCAATATTGGGTGGTTGCCGCCGCGCCCGCCGCGACCGGCCAGTCGGCGCGGAAGCGGGGGTCGGCCAGCGCCTTGCCGACCAGCCAGCGCAGATAATCCTGCCCCGACGGCGGCGCGAGCGCGACCGTCAGGTGCAGGCTCGGCTCCTCGACCGGGGTCGCGACGTGCCACCAGCCGCGCGGGATATAGAGGATCGCGCCTTCCTCGAGGATGCCGTCGAACACCGGCACATCGTCCTTGGGCAGCAGCGGCGCTTCCTCGCCGCGCGCGGCATGGTCGCGCGTCGGGCGATGGACACGCCAATGCTTGCGCCCGGCGACCTGCAGGATGAAGACGTCGTGGCGGTCCCAATGCAGGTCGAAGCCGTTGTCGGCGCGCCATCCGGCATAGAGGTTGATGTTGCAGCGCGCGCCGAGTTCGCCGCCCAGCCGGTCGGCGAGCACGCCGATCCGCGGCACCATCTCGTCGACGAAGCTCAGCACCAAAGTCGCGCCCTGCGCCAGCTGCGCGGTCACCGCGCCCGCGTCGATCCGCCGGTTGTTGCCCGACACATGGATAAAGCGCTCGGTTGCGACATTCTTGCCGCCCTTGACCAGCATCAGCCGCGGCGGCTCCAGCCGCTGCGTCGTCAATATATGGTTGATCTCGTCCCAGCCGATCAGCGCGGCAAAGCGCCCCGCCTGCCCCGGCCAGGCGCGAAAGTCGCGGTTCCAGCATTGCGCCAGGAAATCGGGGGCCGACAGCGGCGCGACCAGCTCGGCCAGCGCCGGCGCTCCCGCCTCGCGGCTGGGCCGTCCCTGATCCCGTTCCGCCACACCCGTCTCCCCTGGCAACGCCGCTCCGCCCTTCCTTAGCCAGCGCCGCGCGGCGGTTCAATGCGCGTGGGGTGAGTTGCCGATCCTCCCCGGAACGGGGAGGGGGACCATGCGAAGCATGGTGGAGGGGCACAGGAGGCCACCGCTGCGTTAGACTGCACGTGCCCCTCCACCACCCTCCGGGTGGTCCCCCTCCCCCTCTGGGGGAGGATCGCTATGTCCTCCCCCACTTCCCCCTTGCCGCCCCAGCCCGCACCCGCCAATAAGGCGCCCATGGCCGTGATCGTCACCAAACCCGCCAATGTCCGCGACCTCGGGCCGGTCGACGCGTCGGCGCTGCGCGACCGCGTCATCGCGATTTCGGACCGCACCTGGGGGCAGGAAGACGCGCTGAAGGAAAATGATTTCGAGGTTTTCCACCACACCCGCCACATCGTCTTCCGCTTCACGCCAGGCAACCGCGACCCCGAAGATCATTACGAGAATCCCGCCTGGTACGTCTGGCGCGGACTGCTCCAGCCGGTGATGGACGCCGCGATCGTCCCCTATGGCTTCGCCGACCCAGCCTTTCCGAAGGCGATGCTCGCACGGCTCGAGGCGGGGCAGAAGATCGACCTCCACCGCGACGGCGCGGGGTCGAACCTGCGCACGCACAAGATCCACGTCCCGCTGATCACCAATCCGGGGGCCTATTTCCTCTGCGGCCCCAATCGCCATCATCTCGGCTATGGCCATGCGTGGGAGGTCAACAATATCGCCCCGCACGGCGGCTTGAACGAGGGCGACGCCGACCGCATCCATTTCATCTTCGAAGTCTTCGACCGCGCCGCCACCGAAAGCGCCGCCGCCGAGACCGCACCCGCGAAATGACGGCGGGCCATTATTATTCGCATTACGGGTTCAACCTGCGCTCGGACCTCGCGCTACCGCACCTGCTCCCCGGCGATCCCGCCGCGCCGGTCGATGCCGAGATCCGCATCGCCCCCATCCCCGCCGACCGGCTCGGCGACGCGCTGCATTTTCGCAACTGGCGCGCCGAGCCTGGCGAAATCCTGTTCCATGCCTTTGGCATCTGCCGGCTGCTCATCGCAAATGGCGCCACGATCACCGTCGAGCGCGAGGCCGGCGCGACCGACGCCGCGCTCGTCTCGATCATCCTCGGCACCGGCATGTCGGCGCTGCTGATGCAGCGCGGCATCGTGCCGATGCACGCCTGCTCGATCGCCAGCGACACCGGCGCGATCCTCGTCATCGGGCGCTCGGGCGCGGGCAAGTCGACGCTGCTCGGCGGGCTGATGGCGGCGGGCTGCACGATGCTCGCCGACGATGTCACCGGGGTGACCGTCGATGCCGGCGGCGCGACCGCGATCCCCGCCTTTCCGGCGATGCGACTGTGGACCGACAGCCTGTCGCTGCTCGGCAGGGACGGGGACGACAAGGTCCAGGTGCGCGAGGATATCGAGAAATATTATGTCGGCGTCGACCGCTTTCGCGCCGATCCGATGCCGGTGCGCGCGGTCGTGCTGCTCCAGGGACATAATGGCCCCGCGATCACCTCGCGCCCGGTCGCGATGGCGAACCGTGTCGAGGCGCTCGCGCGCTATGTCCATCGCAAGAATTTCCTGCGCGGCCTCGGACTCCAGCGCTGGGGTTTCGACGCGGTCGTCCGCCTCGCCCGGTCGGTCGACATGGTCGCGATCGGCCGCCCGATGCTGGGCGCGACCCCCGCGTCGATGGCGGCGGCGGTGATCGATCATTTCGGCATCGACCCCGCGCTCGAACCGGCGGCGTGACGCGCGCGGTGCCCCGCTCGCTCGTCTGGCTCGCCTCCTATCCCAAGTCGGGCAACACCTGGTTGCGCGTGATGCTCACCCATCTGCTCCACGCGCCGGGCGAGGATTTCAGCGTCAACGCGCTCGCGGGCGGGATCGTCGGCGGCGACCGCCATGCGCTCGACGACGCCTGCGCCATCTCCTCGGCCGAGATGACGCCCGCCGAGCTCCTCCCCTATCGCGCCCTGCTCCACCGCCAGATGGCGGCCGAGGCGGCGGCGCCCTTCTTCGTCAAGACGCACGACCAATATGCGCTGAGCGCCGACGGCACCGCGCTGTTTCCGGCGGACGCCAGCCGCGCCGCGATCTACATCGTGCGCAACCCGCTCGACGTCGCGCTCTCCTTTGCGCACCACAGCCAGCAGGACCTCGACGCCACGATCGCGCGCATGGCCGACGCGCACGCGACGCTCAACGTCTGGCCCGACCGGATCAGCGATTTCCTGCCCGTCCATCTCGGCAGCTGGAGCGATCATGTCGCCAGCTGGACGCGGCAGCAGGCGATCCCCGTCTGCCTCATCCGCTACGAGGACATGCTCGCCGATCCCGCCGCCGCGCTGGCGCGCGTCGCCGCGGCCGCCGGGATCGACACCCCCCCCGAAGCCATCGCCGCCGCGGCCCGTGCAAGCAGCCTCGAAAGCCTCCAGGCACGCGAGGCGGCCGAGGGTTTTTCCGAAAAGCCCGCCAACATGCCGACCTTCTTCCGCAGCGGCCGCGCCGGCGAATGGTCCTCCGCGCTCAGCAAAGCGCAGGTGGTGCGCATCGTCACCGATCATCATGACCAGATGGCGGCGCTCGATTATCTGCCCGCTTCAATCGCTTGACGCCCCATGTCCCCGCTCGCTATCGCGGCGTCGGGGTAGAGATTTGGGGGGAAGGCATGACAGCCGCAATTTCGGGCAGCACACTCGTCACGCGCAATCCGTCGATACTCTTCAACGATTTCGACGACGGGCTGATGATGATGGACATCGACAGCGGCAATTATTTCGACATCGATTCGGTCGGCGGCCGCATCTGGGCGCTGATCGAAGCCCCCGCGACGCTCGATACGATCTGCGAATCGCTGGTCGCCGAATATGATGTCGAAGCGAATGTCTGCCGCACAGAAACAATTGGATTCATTGAGGAGCTGGCCGAAAAAGGCCTCGTAACGCTGCAGGAGTCCTAAGTATTTGGGACATGGGCCTATTGCCTTGACGCAAGGGTCATTCTGTCCCACTATGAGAAGGTATTTGTCATTGGGGTGGCAAGGGCCGAAGGCTATGCTGCCGGCATCAGCGTAAAGAGGGGGAAGTCATGACCAAGACCATAGAAACTCGCACGCCGCGCAAGGATTGGCAGAAGCCCGAACTGCGTTCGGTGATCCCGGCCGAACGCACCCGCGGCGGCGGCGGCGACATAGAAGACCAGGACGACACTTTCTACGACGCGTCCTGATTGCGACCGGGCGCCCGAAGGCGCCCGTCACTTTCCTTTTCGGACCCGTTAGACGGCCGCGCGGCGCGCGGCCGTTGCGTTGTTGCCGTGCCCTGCACTTCGGCGCCCTCGCTTGACGCCCGTCCGCCGCTCGGGCACGGCTGCGTCGTCGGGGATCCTCTGGAACCGGACGGACAATCTGGGCGGATCGATCAAGCGCAATGCATCGATTATGTGGTACCATCGACCGTCGGGGCGCGCCCGCTGATCCCACGGCGATCGCCGCCGCGCTCGGCCCCGATGCGACGACCGAAACGCGCGCCGCCGCCGCTTTCGGCGCCGTCGCCACGATGCGCACCGCCCCACCGCACGATGCCCTTATCCTTTCGGACGGCCTGTTCGTCGTCGCCGATGCGCGCATCGACGGCCAGGCCGACCTCCGCGCCGCGCTCGGCGATCTGGCGCCCCCGGCCGATGCCTGCGCCGCCGCGCTCATCGCCGCCGCCTGGCGCCGCTGGGGAACCGGCTGTCCGCAACATCTCCACGGCGATTATGCCCTCGCGCTCCACGACGCCGCGACGGGCGAAAGCTTCGCGGCGCGCGATCATGTCGGCGCGCGCCCCTTCTTCTATGCGCTGGAGGGCGACCGCTTCGCCTTCGCCAGCGATTCCGCGACCCTGCTCGCGCTCCCCGGCATCCCCGACGATCTCGACGAGGATTTCGTCGCCACCACGCTGCTCCACCGCGAGTTCCAGCCGCTCGGCCGCAGCTTCCTGCGCGCCGTCCGCCGCCTCGAACCCGGTCACCGCCTGCACATATCGGGCGGCTCCGTGCATATCGATCGCTGGTGGCAGCCCGAGGCGATCGCGGTAAACGAGACGGCCGGCGACGGCGAAACCCTCGCGCGCTACCGCACGCTCGTCGAACAGGCGGTGACCGACCGCCTCGCCGGCGCGACGCGCGTCGCAGTCCACCTCAGCGGCGGGCTCGATTCGTCGCTCATCGCCGCGCTCGCGGTGCCCGAGCTCCGCCGGCGCGGGCTCGCCGATCCGCCGGGCTATAGCTGGCACCTCGTCGACCCGCAGGCGACCCCCGACAGCGAGCCGGGGTGGAGCGAGGCGATCCGCGCCCATCTCGGGCTCGAGCTTTTCGCGCCCACGCTCTCGGCCGATGAAATGACCGCGCTGTTCGCGCGCGACTGGACGCGCGGCCCCGACATCCGCAACCTGCTCCACGAAGGCGCGACCCAGCGCGAGGCCGCGGCGCGCGATATCCAGGTCATCCTGTCGGGCTGGGGCGGCGACGAGGGCGCCTCGTTCAACGGCCGCGGCCATCATCCGAAACTCTTCGCGACCGGCCGCTGGGCGACGCTCTATCGCGACGCGCAGCGCCCGGGTCTCGTCGCCGGCCTCCGCACCATCTATCAGGCCGGCCGCCGCCTCGGTCGCGAATATCGTCCGCGCCTGCCGATGCGCTGGCGCCACCGCTCGGGCGATAGCCTGATCGACCCCGGCTTCCTCCGCCGCGCGCGCCTCTACCCCGTCCCGCGGCTGCGCGAGTTCGGCGTCCGCCACACCCAGCATTATCTGCTGCGCTACAGTTCGACGACCGCGCGGCTCGAGGATTGGGCGATCAGCGGCGCCGCGCACGGCCTCGACTATCGGTTCCCGCTGCTCGACCGCCGCCTGCTCGAATTCATCTACACGCTGCCGCCGCGCATGTTCCGCCGCGGCCCGATGCGGCGCTGGCTGATCAAGCAGGCAAGCGCCGGCCTGCTCCCCGAGGTGGTCCGGCTCAACAACAGCAAGAAAGAGCCGCTGCGCGTCGCCTGGATGGAAAAGGCACTCGGCGAGGCGATGATCCGCATCGCCGACCGCCTCGACGCCGCCGAGACGCCGCCGGCACGCGCGCGCTACCTCGACATGGCCGAGGTGCACAAACGCCTCGCCGACGCCCGCCGCACCGGCACCAGCCGCGATTCGGCGCTGCGCCTTGCGATCCAGTTCCTCGACATCCCCCTCGATCCGGCAGCGCCGCGGCCATGATCCTGTCGTTCAGCCGCCGCTTCGCCTTCATCGCGATCCCCAAGACCGCGGGGCACGCGCTGCGCACCGCGCTCCGCCCGCTGCTCGCGCCGAACGACTGGGAACAATGCACATTGTTCGACAAGCGCTATTTCCCCGTCGCCCCGCTCGCCGCGATCGGCCACGGCCACCTCAGGTACCGCGACGTCGCGCCTTTCCTCCTCCCCGGCCAGTGGGACGGAATGACCAGCTTCGCGGTCGTCCGCTCGCCTTTCGACCGCTTCCTCTCCTTCGCGCGCTTCGCCTGGCGCAAGGGCGACGCGATGGAGCGCGACCCGCTCGGCACGATGAAGCGCGCGATCGAAGGCGACCGCGGCCATATCCTGCTCCGCCCGCAGCATGAATTCGTCTGCGACGCGCATGGCGCGATCCGCACCAGCCTCCTCCTCCGCCACGAAAATCTGGCGGCGGATATGGCACGCCTCTCGGCCGTTCTCGGCGCGCCGCTTGCACCGCTCGAGCCGGTAAATGTCTCGCCCGAACGCCCGGGCGCCGCGCTCGATACCGAACTGGCCGACATGATCCGTACCCGCTACGCGCGCGACTTCGCGCTCTTCGGCTACGACCCAGCGGCCGCGCCATGACCGTAGCGACGCTCGTCACCGTCTCCTCGCCCGATTTCCGCATCGGCACCGAGGTGATGCTCGCGAGCTTCCTCGCCACCAATGCCTGGTTCGACGGCGACATCCTGATCCTCCACAGCCGCCTGTCCGAGGCCGACCAGGCCGCGCTCGCCGCCGCCTTTCCGCGCCTGTCGTGCCGCACCGCCGGCCCGCGCCTGATCGCCGCGATCGATGCCCTCGTCGCCGCGCACCCGCATCTCGCGAGCCGGCGCGACCGTTTCCTCAGCCTCGAGACCCTGCTCCTGGGCACGCCGGGCAAACACATTTTCGCCGACAGCGACCTGCTGTTCCGCGGGGATGTTTCGGCGCTGCTCGCCAGCGATGCGCCGCTCGTCGCCGCGCCCGACGCGGCGATGCTGCGCGGCAACCAGCGCGACGCCGACACGCTCGCCGAGGTAGCAGCGGTGGGCGACACGCAGGCCAGTTTCAACGCCGGATTGCTCGTCTACGACCCTGATCCCGCCACGGCCGACGCGCTCTGGCCCTTGCTCGACCCCGCCGGCTGGTCGCGCATCGCCTCCCAGCACACCGACCAGGCGGTGTGGAACCTGCTGCTGCGCGACCGCGTCGAACTCGTCGGCACCGGCTTCAACCTGATGATCGGCCACCGCGCCGCCAGCTTCGCGCACGAGGCGGTGCCGCTCGCCGACGCGCAGGTCCTCCACTTCAACGGCGCCGCCAAACCGTGGCGCCCCGACCGCCACGCCGACGCCATCGCGCGCGACCCGGCTTATGCCGACGCGCTCCGCCTGTGGGCTGCGGCGCGCGCCGACTGGCTGCGGAACCGCGCATGATCGCCGGCGCGGCGGGCGCAGTGCGGCGCCACCTGTTCCTGCTCGCGCCGAACAACAGCGGCTCGACCTTCCTCGCCGCCGCGCTCGCCGGTTGCGCGCGCGCCTGGTCGCTGCCGCGCGAGGGGCAGCATGTCGCGGGGTTCCGGGGCCCAAGCTCGCGCGGCACCGGCACCCGCCTGCTCTGGGCGGCCGACCCCGTGTCGGTCGCGCGCTTCCGCGATGCGTCCGCCTATGACTGGACACGCTCCCGCCGCGCCTGGGAATTCCACGCGCGCGCACAGCGCCCGGGCGCCGACACGCTGGTCGTGGCGTCGCCGCCCTTCCTGCTGATCGCAGACGGGCTCGCCGCCGAGTTTCCCGATGCCGCCTTCTTGGGTCTGGTGCGCAACCCCTATGCGGTCGCCGAGGGTATCGTCCGGCGCGGCGCGGCGGCGGGTCCGGTAGCGCCCGGCGGCAGCATGGCCACCACCGCCGCGCGCCACATCGTCGCCGCGCTCGAAGCGCAGGAGGCGAACCGCGCCGCACTCGGCCCGCGCGCCGCATTCTTCACTTATGAGGAGATGTGTGCCGCACCCGATGCGGTGGCCGCGCGCATCGCCGCGCTCGTTCCCGAACTCGCCGACCTCGACCTCGCCCGCGCCCGCCCGGTCAAGGGCCGCTACCACGAGCCGCTGCGCGACATGAACGCCGACCAGATCGCGCGCCTGACCCCCGACCAGATCGCCGACCTCGATGCCGTCTTCGACGCGCACCGCGCCTTGCTCGCGCGTTTCGGCTACGACAAGGTCGGCCCATGACCGAAACCGCGCGCCCGCTGTGGATTTTCCTCCACGTCCCCAAATGCGGCGGGACGACGCTGAAGGCGCATCTCGAACGCCATTTCGTCATGGACGAGCAATTGGTCGAATTTTCGCACTGGGGGCGCAGCTATCGCAAGACGCACGGCCGCGCTGATTTCGCCGATCGGCCGCCGGAGGAACGCGCCCGTGCCGAGATCCTCTCGGGCCACCAGACCTGGTACGGCATAGACCGCCTCGTCCCCGGCGTGCGCGACCCGCGCTATTTCACCGTGCTGCGCGATCCCGCCGAGCGCTGCGTCTCGCTCTATAATTTCCGCTGGAGCCGCGGCCACGCGCCCGACGATTTCGAGCGCTGGTACGCCGACCATTATCTCGTCGAACAGCGCGACTATATGGTGCGCTTCTTCGCCGAGGCGCTCTACGGCACCGCGCTGCCCACGGACGACGCGCAGCGCTTCGCGATGGCGCAGCAGCTGCTGACCCGCTGCTGGTTCGTGACCACCACCGAGCGCTGGAACGAGGGACTCGACTTCCTCTGCGGCGCGATGGGCATACCCACCGACTGGCAGCATCACCGCGCCGCGGGCGATTCGGCGCAGCTCCCCGCCTCGCACCCCTCGCAAAGCGAGGTGGTCGCGCGCCGCCTCGCGCTCGACGACGATCTGCGCGCGCGCATCCGCGCCGACTCGCCCGGCGACGTCGCGCTCGTCGACTGGGTCCGCGCGCGGCGCTGGCCGCTCGCCGATTGACAAGCGCCCCCCTCGCGGCGACAGACGCCAAAGAGGGGAAGAGGCCGGAATGACCGCAAAAATGCTGCGCCCGACATCGTTCGACGTCGCCGAACGCGCGGGCGTCTCGCAATCGACCGTTTCGCGTGCGCTGCGCGGCAGCCCCGGGGTCAATGCCGAGACGCGCGCGCGCGTGTCTGCCGCGGCGCGCGAACTCGGCTATGTCGTCGACCGCCACGCCTCGTCGCTGCGCCTCAAGAGCAGCGAGACGATCGCACTCGTCACCATCTGCCGCCCCGGCGAGGACCGCAGCGCGATCAACCCCTTCTATTTCGCGCTGCTCGGCAGCATCGCCGAAGCGACCTCGGCGCGCCGCTTCAACCTGCTCGTCAGCTTTCAGGAAAGCCCCGCCAATTTCCGCGCCGACTTCGTCGCCTCGGGGCTCGCCGACGCGATGATCGTCATCGGCACCACCAGCAACCGCCCGGCCTGGGCCTATTTCGCCGAGGCGCAGGCCTCGGGGCTCGACTTCGTCTGCTGGGGCAGCCCCGGCGACCCCTTCCACTGGATGCGCAGCGACAATGACGCGGGCGGCCGCCTCGCCGCCGAACATCTGGTCGCGCAGGGACGCCGCCGCATCGCCTTCCTCGGCCCCGCCGACTCGGCGCAGCGCCAGTTCGACGAGCGGCGCGAGGGGCTCGTCGCCGCGCTCGCCGGCCATGGCATCGAACCGATCGTCTGGCCCGCGGTCTCGGCGACCGACCGCCATGCGCAGGGCGTCCGGGGCGTGCGCGACCTGCTCGCCGCGCATCCCGACGTCGACGCGGTCTTCGCCGCGACCGACATGCTCGCCCTGGGCGTGCTGCAGGGGCTGAAGGAAGCGGGGCGCAGCGTGCCGGACGACGTCGCGCTGATCGGCTTCGACGGCATCCGCGCCGGCACGCTGGCCGACCCCGCGCTCACCACGATCGAGCCCGACCTCGACGCCGCGGGCGAGGCGCTGGTAGCGATGGCGCTCGAGGACGACGAACACGCCCGCGACGGCACGCGTGTGCCGGTGAGGCTGGCGCTGCGCGGGAGTGCTTAACGGAAGGCACGCGGCAAAGGTCCTCCCCACCGCGAAGCGTTGGGGAGGGGGACCGCGCCCGCAGGGCGTGGTGGAGGGGTCGAAAGGTGGCACCGACGCCTGACGGCGTCGCCCCCTCCGTCAGCGCTTCGCGCTGCCACCTCCCCATCGCTGCGCGTGGGGAGGATCCATAACCCCCAACCCGAAACCGCCCACCCGATCGCTTCGTCGCTTCCCCGACGGCATCGTAACGGCTTATTATCCCTAATCTTGTCACGCCGCGCGCGAGAGGCAGTCAGCCAGTGCCGGGTCAATTCTTCATCGCGTTGCTCAACCCGGGCATGGGCCTGTTGCTTGGCGTCGCCTTCCTGCTTTTGTAGCGGCACCGCCGCGACCAGCGCTATCTCCTGCTCGCCGCGCTCGGCTATGTCGCGATGGCGGCGGGCTTCCTGATCCTCGACTTCGCGCCCGTCCTGCCCTTCGAGCTTCAGCGGCGGCCCGCAAACATCGGCTTCCTCGCCGCCGCCTGCCTGATCGCGGGCGCGGCGATCGGGCGCTTCCGCCTTCCCGTCCCCAGGCGCGCGATGGCGGCGATCTGCGGCGTCGCGCTCGCCGTCTTCCTCTGGTTCCTGCTTGTCCAGCCCAGCATCACCCACCGCGTGCTGACAATCAGCATCGCGCTCGGCCTCGTCGCGCTCCAGATCCCGCTCGCGCTCCGCCGCGTGCCGCGCGCGCATCTGATCGACCATGTGATCTTCTGGGTCGGCATGCTGTCGGCCGCCAATTTCATCGTCCGCCCGCTGCTGATCATCGCGCTCACCGGCGGCTTCTCGAGCTACGCCGGCTTCCAGCAGTCGGTCTATTGGACCACCGTCCAGTTCACCCAGGCGATGATCTCGATCCTCTTCGCGCTGAGCCTGATGGTCGCCGCTGCGATCGACCTGATGGCCGAGCTCCAGGAACAGGCCGACGGCGACGCGCTCTCGGGCTTGCGCAACCGCCGCGGCTTCGAAGGCGCGGCGAGCGCCGCAGTCCACGCTGCGGCCGACGACGACCGCGTGCGCGCCTTCACCCCCGCGCCGGTGCCCGCCTCGCGGATCGCCGCCGCCTCCTGAGACGCATGTCCCAATCGCCGCGCACATCGCGCTTGCGAAGAGCGGAGGCGACATTTTGTGCATTGCACACTAACCATGCTTATACTAACATAGCTTAGTATAAGGTCTCACAGGGGTAACATCATGCGTCTCGCTCTCTCCCTCGCCGCCGCCTTGTTCGTCGCGGCGCCGGCGCTCGCCACCGAAACCGCAACTCCCGCCGCGCTCGAACGCGCGCCCAGGCAGGGCGAAGTGCTCCGCGACACCGGCGGCCGCCTGATCGGCAAAGTATATCAGGCCCAGCCCTCGGGCGCGGTGCTCGCAATCGTCAACGGCGCGACCGTCCGCATCCCCGCCGACACGCTCAGCATCGTCGACGGCAAGCTGGTCACCACGCTGACCAAGGGCGAAGCGCTCAAGCAGAAGTAACCGCAGCGCGCCGGGCGGGGGACAGGCTCTCCCCTCAGCCCTCGTCCGGCTCGCACACTGCGGTCTCGGCCCCATCACCTCCGAGATTCGCGGTGATCCGCCCCAGCATCGCGTGGAGCGCCGCGCGTTCCGCGGCGTCGAAGCCCGCGAGCGCCGCGGCTTCCTCTTCTTCGCCGATGCGCGTCAGCTCGTCGATCAGCGGCTCGATCGTGGCGGTCAGCCAGATGCGGTGCGCGCGGCGGTCGGCGGGGTCGGCGCGCCGCTCGACCCAGCCCGCCTCGACCAGCTTGTCGATCGAGCGCCCGACGGTGACCTCGCCGACCTCGAGCAGCCCCGCGACCTCGCGCTGCGTCGCGCCGGGGCGCCGCCGCACGCAGGCGATGGTCTGCCACTGCGCGCGCGTCAGCCCCAGCGGCACGACGCGCCGGTCGAAGCGCAGCCGCAGCATCCGCGACAGCTTCATCACCTTCATCCCCAGCGCCTTGTCGTCGTCGACCGCCTGCACGCACATCCTCCCCATGTCGCGCGCGACTGTCGCCGACCGCGCGACGCGGCGCAAGAGCTTCGGGACGGTCAGCCCTTCGGTTTGCGCGCGATCACCTTGACCTCGACGATCGCGGTCGGCTCGTAGAGGCGCGAGATGCCGATCGCGGTCCACGCCGGCGGCGGGCCCTTCACATGGCGGTTCTTGACCGCGACGAAGGCGTCGATCTGCGCGGGCAGGTCGGTGTGGAAGGTCGTCGTGTCGACGACATCGTCCCACGACGCCCCCGCGCGCGCCAGCACGTCGGCGATGCGGACGAACACGCGTTCGAAGGCCGGCTCGAGCCCCGCCTCGCCCTCGCGCGGCGCGGCGACCACGCCCGAGAGATAGATGGTGTCGCCCGCGATCACCGCATCGGCAAAGCCGACCTCCTCCTGAAAGGCGCGCGCCTTGGGATCGACCGGCATGATCACATCGGCCGCCTGACGCGCCGCCGTGGGCGCCGCGAACGGCAGGGCCAGCGCGGCGGCGGCGAGCGCGGCATATGGGCTTCGCATGATCATCTCCCCTCTTCGGATCCTGGGGGCGAAAGGTGACAGGCGGGGCGTGCGGGCGCAAGCGCCCTGCCGAGCGGCCGGCCCGTCTTCATGGTCCTCCGCGTCGCCATGCCGCGGGCCGGGTCGTCCCGTGGCCAAAGTTCAGTAAAGTTCAGCCCAATGACGATGCCGGGGATGCGATTTTTTCTAAACTTGCACAAACAGGCGAGGTGCTCGTCGGGTGTCGTCGATCGGCTTGCTCCCCTGCCGCAGCGAGGTGGCGGGGGAGCGCCCGTTTCGGTTGTCGCCGCCGCCCGGCACTACTGCTTATCTCCTCCGCGGAATCCTCGCCACCTTACACCATAGTCCATCGCCCGAATCGCTTGGAAATAATTGTCGACAGTATGAACCTATTTGGATAAATTAAGCAAGGGGAAGTTTCCGGCAACAGCCGTCTTCATGGGCTTCCATCGAAAGCCGAGCCATGCTTCGGTCAAACTGAACCCCGGCTTTCGCCGGGGACCGCAAACATTAGGGCTGGGGCCGCTTTGGTCGGCATATTCGCCACGAAGAGGGCTTCGGAAGTCCGCCCTCGTTTGGACGCGTCACCCGCAAGAACGCTTGATCTCCATACCTGCCGATAATGCGCAAGGTCTTTGTATAGCGCGCGCACGCTCTCATGATCAGCATTTGTCACGACAACACAGGTCCCTCTGGCGATGGCGCGGGCCACCGCTGCTCGAAGACGCAGTTGGTCAGCCCATGAAAATATGTTCTCATTGTATTTCAGAAAGCCATTCATGTTGTGATTTGCCGTGTACGGCGGATCAACGAAAAGAAAATCGCCGGCCATTGCTGAGTCTATCGACGCCTCGAAATCGGAGCATCGGATCTCAGCTGACGCCAAAGAGGCAGCGACCGCTTCTAACTCGCCCGCTCCAAAAGCCACAGATGTCTTCGTTCCAATTGGAACATTGAATTTTCCTTCTCGATTCACTCGGTACAGGCCGTTCCAGCATGTGCGATTGAGGTAGATAAATCTTACTGCCGCTTCGATGTTGTTTGCCGGTCGGCTATCACGGACCTTATAGTAGTGTTCCTTACTATGCTGGCCGTGATGATGAGATAGCCCGGCCGTGATTAAATCTACGTGGTCCCTCAACTGTACATAAGCATTGATCAGTTCAGGATTGATGTCGCTCAAGAGAGCACGAGCGGGATGCGTGGCGAAGAATACCGCGCCACCGCCAAGGAAAGGTTCGATATACCGGGCGTTGGCATCGGCGATGGGCAATTGATTGCTCGCCACCAGCCAACGCTTGCCGCCAGCCCATTTTAGGAACGGGTATGCTCGCTCAGTCATCTGAAGCTCCAAGCTTTTCGTAAAGCTCAGAAGCTATCCAGTTAACGAACTCCACGTCCTCATCGTTATATTCTCGCAATTCGTTCTTGTGCGCGGCAATCTTTCTAAGATCGTTGAGCCGTCCAATCCATCCGGTATAGAACTTTTTTCCCTTTTTCTCACCTTCCATAGGGTGATTATATATTCCTTGAAAGTGTAGCCAGTTATTTTCTTGCTCCATTATCGATTTAAGATGAATTGTGTCTAAGTACGCCTCTTTCCTTTTTCTCCTATCTTCTGGGTCATCTTGCTGCTTTTCGTAAGCCCTCTTGCGGACCTCTTTGCTTTGCACTCCTTTGTCCCAATATGCGGGCTCACCTGAATCAAGGATTTGCTCACCGTGCACGCTCTTAAGCGTACCGACGACATGATTGTGCATTAATTCGGTCAACTTTAGTATCGTCGCCGTAGTTTCTTCTACCACCTCTGTGGCACGCGCCCTCTTCCGCTGGAGAAACTCTTCAGTCCCGAACTCGGTATTCACTGCGTTGATTTTCTCAACAATTCCATACCAGTAATCTCGAACACCTGCGTCACCGAATTTGCGAGCGAAGGAGGCCGCGACGTCTTGGTCAGATGCCGTTTTCACGAAGACCAGAAATGGCTTGATGACGGACGTGATCTCTTCAATGATTGCGTCTGCAGTTGCTGAATCGAAGTCCATCGCTTTCTTATGCCGCACAAAAGCCATGATTTCCGGAAGCAGTCGAAGGTGTGCTCGAATGCCAGGGTTGACGCATATATAGCCGGTCCTCCCTGACTCCCAACGCGAAGGATTGGCCGCGCGAATGGCTTCAAAGTAGCCATTCAGCACGCGACGACAGCGCTCGATCGTCTCCTGATCGGTCGCCGCCGATAACGGGCCTGGAGCCAGCTTACTATGCAATACCCTTCCGATCAGCGCACTGGACTTGAGCCCTTTAACAGCCTCAGATATCGTCAAATTCTCTCTCGGTTCCGCCGGAACGTCGGGTTTAGAAAATCGACCGCCAAGCGGACTCGTAAGGTCTGCATTAATTGTACGGACTATTGCAGAAGACAGCGCGGACAAGCCGGTAGAAGGATTCGGGTCCCCCATACGCAGATCCGCTAACAACGTTAGAAGAAGACCGGGAGGAACGCTCTTTTGCTTGTGGTTGATCGTAATAAAAAGGTCGGCCTCCTTGCGAGAATCCATTCCCTTGAAAGCCAATACGAACAGACTATGGTCTAAGAACTTATCATCGAGATCAGTGAATCCATATAGTCTGTGTTGACCATCTATGATCCACAGCGATCTATATTTTGATGGAATCGTAAGCCAGCCGAACTTGATCGATTCATCTGTGTTTTCCTTATTTGGCAAGAGATCGAATTTTGGCTCGGATACGAAGTTTGCGAGAATATTAGTTGGGAAAAATCCCCCATCTTTAATGTATCGTCCAATTTCTTTTATACGCTTCGACGAAACCATCCTTTGATAAGCGGGTTTACCATCCGGATGGTTGAAAGCTTGATGGTTCACAAAGGACACTTTGAGAAGATCACGTGCCGTGGTTACGAAGCTATAAAAAGTGTAGCCGCCAAGCTTTCCCCGTATCGCGGGAATTCTTGTTCCAGCCAATCCGGGAATCTTGGTGTCCTTGAGAAGCTCACCTAAGAGCTGATATCGGCCTGCCGTCCCCATGTGCGACAAGAATGCTTCAAAATAATTCAGCTCATTCTCAGTGACAATGTAGACATTTGCGTCTCGAGCCCGGGCGATGTCAGCGTCAGACCAGATCACGTTGCAGGTGACGTACATCCAGATGATTTTTGGCTTGGGTTTATTCGTGAACCCAGAATTGATCGAGTCCCGAATATAAGACTGCAGCGCGCGTGTCTCTTCGAGATCCTTTTGCAGGGATCGACGTCCCCGCTCTCCACGGGATTTGCATTCCACGACGATAGCCGTCTCATCATCGAAGCCGAAAGCGTCGATTTGCTTTTTACCCTCTGCGCCTGTTCCGCGCTTGAAGCGGATGACGAATTTTTCGCGGCTCAGATTAGAGTATCCCATCCGGTACAGAAGCACCCAAGCGCGGTCTTCGAGTTGCTGATTATGGAATTTTGGACGCCGAATTTGGCTTTTGCGTTTACCACTGCGGCTGAGTTCCCACCCCTTCGCTTGATGCTCTTCCACGTCCGCAGGGTGAACGGACCGCGTTTCAAACTTGCTGTTACGCGACCTAAAAGCGGAAGCCCTTTCAGCGACGTTAGTCAAAACATCGTGCGCTAGATGGGACGTCTCGTTCAGAACCTCGACAGTCTCTGCATTCTCCGCCGACATATCCCTCCCCTTATTGATCCACCTCTCTCCATTTTTGACCTGCGAAGTGCAAGGGTCTTCTGGTTCAGGTTGATCAATATTGGTGGAGCACGCCCAAAGGTCGAGCTTGAGGTGACGAAGCTGTGAACGACGACTTTTCTCAGCGCCTCCGCGTCTCCGCGCCAACCAACCTCCCCCACCCCCTTGCAATTCCCCTCCCCCGGCGTAAGGCGTCCCCAACAAAAACCGCGCGTGCGACTCCCGTTTGCCCCGCTCTCCCGGTCGGGCTTCGGGCGTCATTTCCCCGCCGCGCCCAACAGGGGACTGCAAGCCTATGACCACCACCGGCCAGGACACGCTGGGAACGCGCTCGACGCTCGATGTCGGCGGCAAGAGCTATGCTTATTATTCGCTCGACAAGGCCGCGGCGAAGCTCGGCGACGTGTCGCGGCTGCCGTTCAGCATGAAGGTGCTGCTCGAGAATCTGCTGCGCTTCGAGGACGGCGGCTTCACCGTGTCGACCGATGATGTGAAGGCGCTGGTCGACTGGCAGAAGGACCCGCATTCGAACCAGGAAATCCAGTATCGCCCGGCGCGCGTGCTGCTGCAGGATTTCACCGGCGTTCCGTGCGTCGTCGACCTCGCCGCGATGCGCGATGCGATCGCGACGCTCGGCGGCGACACGACCAAGATCAACCCGCTCGTCCCCGTCCACCTCGTCATCGATCACAGCGTCATGGTCGACGAATTCGGCCATCCGAAGGCGTTCGAGCAGAATGTCGAAATCGAATATTATCGCAACGGCGAGCGCTACGACTTCCTGAAATGGGGATCGAAGTCGCTGTCGAACTTCAAGGCGGTGCCCCCGGGCACCGGCATCTGCCACCAGGTCAACCTCGAGCATATCGCGCAGGCGGTGTGGTCGAGCGAGGACGCCGCGGGTGAAACCGTCGCCTATCCCGACACCTGCGTCGGCACCGACAGCCACACGACGATGATCAACGGGCTCGGCGTGCTCGGCTGGGGCGTCGGCGGGATCGAGGCCGAGGCCGCGATGCTCGGCCAGCCCGTGTCGATGCTGATCCCCGAAGTCGTCGGGTTCAAATTCACCGGCAAGCTCACGGAAGGCGTCACCGCGACCGACCTTGTGCTCACCGCGACGCAGATGTTGCGCGCCAAGGGCGTCGTCGGCCGCTTCGTCGAATATTTCGGCCCCGGGCTCGCCTCGCTGAGCCTCGCGGATCGTGCGACGCTCGCCAATATGGCGCCCGAATATGGCGCGACCTGCGGCTTCTTCGGCGTCGACGACAAGACGCTCGATTATATGCGCCTGACCGGGCGCAGCGACGAGAATATCGCGCTGGTCGAAGCCTATGCGAAGGCGCAGGGGCTGTGGATCGTCGAAGGGGCCGCGGACCCGATTTTCACCGACACGCTCGAACTCGACCTCGGCAGCGTCGTGCCGTCGCTCGCGGGGCCGAAGCGTCCGCAGGACCGCGTCTCGCTCCCCGACGTCGACGATGTGTTCAACGCCGACATGGTCAACACCTATAAAAAAGCGCAGACGCGCGTGCCGGTCGAGGGCGAGGATTTCGACATCGGCGACGGCGACGTCACCATCGCCGCGATCACCAGCTGCACCAACACCTCGAACCCCGGGGTGCTCGTCGCCGCGGGTCTGGTCGCGAAGAAAGCCGACGCGTTCGGGCTGAAGCCCAAGCCGTGGGTCAAGACCTCGCTCGCGCCGGGATCGCAGGTCGTCACCGACTATCTGGTCAAGGCGGGCTTGCAGAAGCATCTCGATAACATCGGCTTCAACCTCGTGGGCTATGGCTGCACGACGTGCATCGGCAATTCGGGCCCGCTCGCCGAGCCGATTTCGAAGGCGATCAACGAGAATGGCCTCGTCGCCGCGGCCGTCATCTCGGGCAACCGCAACTTCGAAGGCCGCGTGTCGCCCGACGTGCGCGCGAACTTCCTCGCCTCGCCGCCGCTCGTCGTCGCCTATGCGCTGAAGGGCACGGTGATCGAGGATTTCACCACCACCCCAATCGGGCAGGACCAGTCGGGTAACGACGTCTTCCTTGCCGACATCTGGCCGACCAACCTCGAAGTCGCCGAGGCGGTGGCGGGCGCGGTCGACCGCGACATGTTCGTCGCGCGCTATGCGCATGTCTACAAGGGCGACGAGCATTGGCAGAAGATCGAGGTCGAAGGTTCGGACACCTATCAGTGGCGCGCCGGATCGACGTATGTGGCGAACCCGCCCTATTTCGAGGGCATGACGATGACGCCGGCGCCTGTCGCCGACATTATCGACGCGAAGCCGCTCGCGATCCTCGGCGATTCGATCACCACCGATCACATCAGCCCCGCGGGCTCGATCAAGGCGGACTCGCCGGCCGGAAAATGGCTGATGGAACATCAGGTCAGCAAGGCCGACTTTAACAGCTACGGCGCGCGCCGCGGCCACCACGACGTCATGATGCGCGGCACCTTCGCCAACATCCGCATCAAGAATGAAATGGTCCCCGGCATCGAAGGCGGCATGTCGCGCTATGGCGCCGAGGTCATGCCGATCTACGACGCCGCGATGCGCCACAAGGCCGACGGCACCCCGCTGGTCGTCATCGCGGGCAAGGAATATGGCACCGGCTCGTCGCGCGACTGGGCGGCGAAGGGCACCAATTTGCTCGGTGTCCGCGCGGTGATCGTCGAGAGCTTCGAGCGCATCCACCGCTCGAACCTCGTCGGCATGGGCGTGCTGCCGCTCCAGTTCCTCGAAGGCCAGAGCCGCGAGACGCTGGGCCTGACCGGTGACGACCAGTTCACGATCACCGGCGTCGCGGACCTCAAGCCGCGCCAGACGGTGACGGTGAACGTCACGCGCCCCGACGGTTCGACCTTCGCCTTCGACACGCTGTGCCGCATCGATACGGCGAACGAGGTCGAATATTATATGAACGGCGGTATCCTGCACTATGTGCTGCGCAAGCTTGCGGCCTGAGCGGTAGAAGGCGGCGGCGATGATCGGCAAATTGCTCTTCCTCGCCGTCGGCCTGTTGATCGGGCTGCTCCTCGCGCGCTTCCTGCGCGGGGGCGGAGGACGGCGCGACCTCACCGCGCCGCCGCCCGCGCGCCCACCGCTGCGGCGCATCGGCGACGAGCGGATCGACGACGAGGCAATCCGCGAACTGATCCGCCAGAACCGCAAGATCGACGCAATCAAGCTGATGCGCCAGAAGACCGGGCTCGGCCTCGCCGAGGCGAAGGATGCGGTCGAGGCGATGGAAGACGGGATGCGCTGAGCCGCCGTCTCCGCTAACGGGGGCGCCGGCCACCGCAAAGGGACGGATATGGACGCTCTCACCATCGCGATCGAAGCCACCGGCTGGAGCGCCGCGGTGCTCATCCTCGCCGCCTATATATTGCTCTCGCTCGGCAAGCTCGAGGCGCGCGGCTATGCCTATCAGTGGATGAATGTGATCGGCGCGGGCGGCTTCGTGATCAATTCGGGCTATAATGGCGCGCTGCCCTCGGCGGTGCTCAACGTCATCTGGGCGGCGATGGGGCTGTTCACCCTGTGGAGCGTGTGGCGCGCACGGGCTGCCGCACGAGCGGCGATCCCCTAGGGCTTATCCCACGCCGCGACCTTGGCGCGCGTATCGGCGAGCATTTTGTCGAGCGCGGCGCGGTCGTGGACAGTCCCGCGCATCACCACCGTGTCGATCTCGCGCGTCGCGGCTATGTCTTCCAGCGGATTGCGGTCGAGCAGCACGAGGTCGGCGGCCATGCCGGGCTTGATCGCACCATAGCGACCCAGCCAGCCGAACCATGCGGGGCCGGCGCGCGTCGCCGACGCGAGCGCCTGCGCCGGGGTCAGGCCTTTTTCGACGAAGAGCGACAGTTCGTCGTGCAGCCCGAAGCCCGGATAGTTGAAGCTGTTGAGGAACCCCGCGTCGGTGCCCGCGATTATCGGCACCCCCGCCTCGGCAAGCATCGGCAGGATCGAGGCGACATCCTCGATCTGTTTGTGCCGCGCGGCGATCGCGGCGGCATCGGCCTTTGCCGCGCGCTCGACGCGCCATTCATAGGTCTTGCGCAGCTTGGACCCGATATAGGCGAGCCCCACGTCCTTCGAATGATCGTCGCGGTCCAGATAGGCGATGATCCGGCTGCCGTTGAGGGTGGGAGTGACGTAGACGCCCTGCTGCGCAAAACGGCGATAGGTGGCCATCGCGGTATCATGATCGAAGCCGGTGTCGAGGCGGCGGTTGGCCTCGGCGCGGTCGATGCGGCCCGCGGCGAAATCGGCGGCGATGGCGGCCTCGTCCTTCGCGCCGGCATTATAGGCATAGTCGAGATGCTCGATCGAGGAGAGCCCCGCATCGACCGCCTGCCCCGTCGTCAGCGCCATCGGGATATGCCCCGAGGTGCGGATGCCGAGCGCCTTCGCCTGGCGCAGCGCGTAGAGGAAGAGTTCGGGCTTCAGCGTGCTGTCGGTGATCTTGACGAAATCGACCTTGTCGCGGTTCTTGAGCCGATCGAGCGCGGCGTCGACATCGGCCGTGCTGCCGACCTCGATCGTCCCCTTCCACAAGGGCGCGATTCCCTCGATCTTCGCGCCCGAGGTGAGCAGGCGCGGGCCGAAGAGCTTCCCATTGGCAATCGCGCTCCGCCACGCCAGCACCTGGCCGGCAAGGTCACCCGAACAATCGCGGATCGTGGTGATGCCGTTCGCGACATAGAGCGGGAAAAGCGCCTCATTCTCCGCGATCAGGTCGGGGCCGCCGCCGAAATGGACGTGCATGTCCCATAGCCCGGGAATCAGATATTTGCCCTTGCCGTCGATGCGCTGCTTCGCACGCCAGCCCTGCGCGATTTTGGCGTCCGGCCCAACCGCGACGATATCGTCGCCGTGCAGCACCACGGCCTGATCGGCGACCGCCTTCGCCGCCTCGACGTCGATCAGCGTGACATGGCGGATGATCACGTCGCCCTGTTTCTGCGCCGCACGCGCGGGGCTGGCGACGGCAAGCAGGGCGGCAAAAATGGCGAGCAGATATTTCATCGGCGGGAACCTCTCCGCTCCGTCCCTAGGCGCATCCGGCGCAAGATCAAGCGACCCAAAGCCCCGCGTCCTTGTGCCATTCTTCGAGCGATTTTTCGGGGTAGAGGTCGAACGCCGCATCGCCCGGACCGATGTCGGGTTCGACCCACGCCGCCCTGTATTTGAGCATCAGGTGGACGCGCGACGGCGGCACCGGGAGTTCGCTGTCGATCGCGCTCGCGAAGGGATGGACGAGATCGGGCCAGCTCGGATCGTAGAGCCACAGCGCCGAACCGCATTGGCGGCAGAAGCGCCGCTCGCCGCTGGAAAGCGCGCAACCTTCATGTTCGTCGTCCTCGATCCGGGCGCGATAGAGCCCCAGATGCTCCTCGCCCTCGACCTCGAGCGTCCGTGCATCCGCGCCGAGATTGATCGCATAGCCCCCGCCGCCCTGCTGCTTGCGGCAGATCGAGCAATAGCAAAGCTGATACGGGACGGGCATGTGGCTCTGGACTGCGAAGCGCACCGCGCCGCATCGGCATGATCCCTTGAGCTGGCTCGGCATGTCGAATCCCTTCGGCCATCGATTTCGCGTCAACGCACGAACCCGCGCCGGTGTCCATCGCGCCGGCCGGAACCTTGTCGGCAAGAGGGCGTTAACGGCTCATCGATGCATGACAATTCGACGGTGCCGATCCGCCGCCTATCGCGCGCGGAAGGGAGCGAAGTCGTGCGTCCGGGAAGGAGCGAGAAATATGTTCAGATATGCCATCATCTTCGCCGTCATCGCGCTGATCGCCGCGCTGCTCGGCTTTGGTGGAATCGCCGGCCTGTCGGCCGATTTCGCGAAAATCCTGCTGATCGTCGGCGTGGTCCTGGTCATCGTGGCCTTTGTGTTCGGCCGCGGACGCCGCACCCTCTAGCGACACCGGTCACGGCGCGTTCGCACGTCAGACGTGCCGGCGGTTTTCCCCTTGGGCCGCCGGCATTTCTGTATCGCAATCGGCGGGCGGACGATGGACCGGGGAATCTGGTGATGTGGGCAGTCGAGGGCGAACCCGTCTCCGGCCAATTTCCCTGCATAACAGGGAATTTATTCGCCGGAACAGGGATCGCCCGGCGGCATATCAAGGAACTTGTGTGGTCACGCCAATGCGTGGAACGCGCCTCATATAGAGCCAGCCGCTGACGCGCGGCGCGTAACAAATTGTCAGTCCAAAAGCCTAATTCATTACGCGCTAAGCGTAGAAGTATTGCGCGCAGCGCTCCTCAAGATCGATTTGGATTTCGAGATCACGGACTCGGCACCGGTTCCCCATCGGCTGGAGCCCAACGCCGGACCACCTGCCCGACCCCGACCAACACGGGCGTTTGCGGATTCAATCTGGGCATGTCTTCCTCGCTCGGCATTGCTCGATGCGCGCAGCGAGCCGCCGCGACGCCCGGTTGTGCCCAGTACGGCCGCTCAGTCTTCCTTCGCGATGACGAAGCGCATGCCCGCGATGCGGTCGCTGAACGGGATCTGGCACGAAAGGCGCGAACAGGCGTCACGGTCGGACGAGCAGATTGGACGTTACGCTCAGGCCTTGCGCACCGGCACGGCGTCGGGACAACGGATGATGAACCCGGTCGTGCGGACCTCCGACGGATCGACGGCGAGCTCGATGTCGGGGAGGTTCGTCGTCAGCGACCGCATGACATGGGCAAAGCTCTGGCGCGCCAGCTGCTGTCCCATGCAGCTATGGCTTCCCGCGCTGAAGGTCAGGTGCGGGGTCCGTTTGCGATGGATGTCGAAACGGTCGGCTTCGGGCCAGATGCGCGGATCGCGGTTGGCGACGCCGAAGATACCGTACATGCTGGATCCTGCGGGGATGTGAACGCCGGCAAGCTCGGTGTCCTTGGCCGCGGTACGCGGAAGGACGAAACCAGACGGCATCCAGCGCGTCGCTTCCTCGATCGCGGCCGTGGTCAGCGAGGGGTCGGCAATGATCTGTCGATATTGTTCCGGATGAAGCATCAACGAATAGCCGATGTTGGCGGCCTGCCGCCAAGTGGTCTCGATACCTGCCGGCAGGAGGAAGCGGCAATAGACGATGATTTCGCGCGCGGAAAAACGAAGACCGTCGCGCTCAGCCTGGCCCATCAGAGACATCAGGTCGCCCTTGTCGAGGTCGCCCTTCGCCTTTCGCTCTTCATAGACCTTGCCGAAATAGCGATCGAACTCTTCGGCGGCCCTTCCCGCCGCCTCGAAGTCGCGCGGACCGCCGAAGACGGCTTCGCCGAGGCCGACGAAATAGGCGAGATCGACCATATCGATGCCGATCACCTTGGCCATGCTCATATAGAGGAGCGGGAGGGCGAGGTCGCGGCATAGATCAGCATTCTCGCCTTCATCGACCATGCCGCGGATACGCTGGGTCAGGAATTCGGCGAGCGGGGCAATCGTGTCATCGGCGAGGTCGGTCAGGAAACGGCGCGAAAAAACCTCCTGCTCGAACAGTCGCCGCATCGCCTTGTGATCGGCCCCGTCAAGTTCGTTCACGAAGGTGAAGCCTGGATTCTGCGCATCGCCGTGCGCGCCATATGCTCCTTCGTTGACGAAGGACGCAGGATCGAGCACCATCGACTTGAGCGCGCTATATCCGACCACGGCGAAGTTCGGCAGGGCGAGGTCGCGGCCGAAGCCGTTATAGACGGCGAGCGGCCCGTATTTGCCGTCAATATACTGAATGACGTCCTGACCCGCGTCGCGCAATTTTCCGAAATGCGCAAAAGGGTCGATCGACACCGCCGGATCGAGCCCGGCAACGCCATGATCCGCCGACCGCAGCTGTTCATCCGGAATCTCCCGGATCACGCGGTCGAGGCGCAGCATTGCCTGCTGGTCGAGCAGTGGATTGGCCGCAATTCTGTCGATAACCGTGCTACCCATGGCTTACTCCACATCTCGATTGAACAGTTACGGCCCGCCGCCGGTGCGTCAGGTCAGAATTTGCGCGAAAGCTTCACGCCCCAGGTACGCGGGGGTCCGAAATTGCCCATATAGCCTAGACCGAAGTTGATGACGTGCTGCTTGTAGGTCACGTCGAAGGCATTGTTCAGAAAGGCCGTCAGCTGGGTCTTTTCGTCGACGTCCGAAAGCGTCGCGGAGAAATTGACCAGCGTATATGCCTTCTGGCGCTCGAAGGGATTCTGGTTCTCGTAGCGCAGCACGACCGACGAACTGTGCATCAGATTGGCATCGAGCCGGAGCGACGACAGGAACGAACCGCCGAGGTCGAATGTGTTCGAGGCGCCCACGTTGATGCTGAACTTCGGCGCGCGCGGCAGCTGACTGCCGTCGAGATCGACATTCGCGCCGACGATCGGATCGAAGGTCACGAACTTGTCGAAAACAGCATGCTGCAGCGTCGGCGCCACCGATAGGTTGAAATTTGGTGTCGGCGACCAGCGGAGCTCGGCTTCGACACCGTAGATTTTGGCATTGGCGTTGCGAACGACTGTCGTCGCCGGCGGCACGTCCTGCGTGATCTGCAGATCCTTATAGTCGTAATACCAGCCCGCGAGGTTGAACGTCAGCGTCCGGTCGAGGAACTGCGACTTGATACCCGCTTCGAACGCGCTGATATTCTCCGGCTTGTAGAGCGGCAGGATCTCGCCGCTGCCCGACGGGAGATTGACCCCGCCCGACTTATAGCCCTTCGACCACTGGATATAGGTGTTGATGTCAGGCGCGAGTTCGAACTTCAGAGCGATCTTCGGAATGAACTTGCTCGCCTTCTTCGGCAGGTCGGCGAAGAACTCCGGAACGACCGGCACAAGCGAGAATATCTCCTGATACTTGTTGTCTTCATGGTTGTAGCGGAGGCCCAAGTTGAGCGACACGGCGTCGTTGAAGCGATAGTCGAGGTCGACGAAAGCCGCGACATTGCTGATGTTTGCGCGCTGCCCGAGATTAATCGTGGCCCCAACCGGAAGTCCCAGCGACGGCGCCAGGTCCGCCTGCAGCGCGACCGGCAGATTGCCGTAATATTTCTCGTGAAAGTAGAAGAGCCCGACGATCCAGTCGAGGTTGCCGGTGTCGCCAACGAGGTTCAACTCCTGGCTGAAGGTCTTCGACGTCCGGACAAAATCGTCGGTATATTGGAAAGCGGCAAGCGAGCCGTCGTCGTCGACGCGCGCATGGCTGTTGTGGTCGATATAACCCGTCAGCGATTTGAGCGTCACATGGTCGAACGAAATCCCTTCGCCGTACTCAGCGTGGCAATAGTTTCGAGGTCGTCGTCCTTCAGTTCGACCGCTTTCTGAAAATCAGCAGATGTGAGCTTTAGCAGCTTGGCCTTGTCCTTCTCCCGCTTCTTTTCGATCTGCTGCGGCGTGATCATCTGGGCATGAACCGGAAAACACAACGAACTCGTCATGAGAGCTATACCGGCGAACGCAAATCCAAGCCTCGGGGACCTTGCCATCAAACCTCTCCGTGTCGACAATAAGTCACATGACACAGGCCCTGCCGGCACAGACAAGTCAAGCCCGATGTCACTGATCGTCTGTAGATCAATCAGTGACATCCGGCTCTTTGCTGGTGGGTGGAAATTTGCATTCGCCTTGGCCGAAACGTACGCAGCCTGCGGCAAGAACGCGGCTGGAGCCAGGAAGATTATGCCGACAGAGCGGGCATTCATCGGACTTACGTGAGTGATATCGAACGCGGGCGCCGAAACCCCACGGCAACGCTTATTCAAAAGCTAGCAGAGCCATTCGGCGTTAGCCCCGGACGGTTGCTCGATTAGCGTGCGACATTTCGGACCGGCAGATAGCTTTTTTTGCAATCCCCGACTTTAGCCGTGAAAGCCGAGCCTAAGCGGCCGCAGGATAATGCGGACAGGAAACCGCTTCGAAGCGCGCCTGCAGTTCGCCTAGCGCGGCAAGGATGATGTCGCGCTTGGCTTGGACGCGCTCGATGTTGCGAACTTTGAGAAGCGGACGTTCGAAACCGGTGCGGCGAGGTTGGCAGCTCGCGACCGGTTTCGGTCATCGCTTTGAACTGGCGGGATTGTTAAAAGTAGGCGCTCAAGATGACTTGAGTTAGAAGGAGCGACGATGATCGAGCACCACGGCAGCTGCCATTGCGGGCGGGTTCACTTGGTACTGCGCGACGAGCCAACCGAAGTCAGCGAATGCAACTGCTCGATTTGTCGGCGTACCGCCGGACTGTGGCACTATTGCCCGCCGAAATCGGTCACGGTCGAGGGAGAGGGAGTAGCCTACCAGCAGGGTGATCGCGCACTCGACACGTGGCACTGCCAAGCCTGTGGCTGTACGACACACTGGACGCCAACTGATCCCAATTACCATCGCATGGGAGTCAATCTCAGGATGTTCGAACCCGATTTGTGGCGCGATTTGCCGCGTCGTCTTGTTGATGGCGCGTCTTACTGAAAGGGATTGAGCCATGTCGCTCACGGTCTTGGGTTCTGGCTACTGGAGGAAATGGGGTTGGCTTGTCGGCTAAGACCGGTCGACCTTCACGCCGAGGCTGGATGCCCGCAAAGAAAAAAGAATGCATGGGTCGCCTCTTTGGCTGATCAATGATCTCCAAGCGCAACGCGCTCTAGCAGGGCACGGCAGCTTTTCTGCTTCGTGGTGTAAAAGCGGACTGTCGGCACCGCATCCCATTTCGGCTGTTGGAGGCACTAACTGTCTCGCCAATCATCGAAACCGCCAACTCTGGCCGTTAGCGGCCAGTCTGCTTTGAGGATAGAGCTTCAAACAGCAGACGTCCGTTGCTGCTCGCCGGTCCGAACTCGGCTAGTCGTCGCCCGCAATCGTTACCCGAAGATCGTCGAGGTGGTCGCCAAAAGGGATCTGGCAAGATAGGCGCGACGTCGCGGTGCGGTTGGACGAGCTGTCGAGGAGGTCGTCCTCGTCCGCGCACATGGGCGGGACCTTGCCGACAAACTCCGGCGAGACGTGGACGTGGCAAGTTGCGCAGGAACAACAGCCTCCACAAAGCGCGAGCAACTCGTCGAAACCATGCTCCCGGATTATTTCCATCAGATTTAGGCCCGCATCAGCTTCAAGGCTATGCGCGGCCCCGTCACGGTCGATTATTGTCAAACGCGGCATATTGCGATCCTTCGCTTCACTGAGCCGTCATGCCGGCGTCGATTACATGCTCGGCACCGGTGATGTAGGAGGACTGGTCGGAGGCCAGGAACAGGACGAGGTTGGACACTTCCTCGGGCTCCGCGATGCGGCGCAGCGGGATTTGCGCGAGCGCGTCGCCGCCCTCCTCGTCGGTCGCCTCGACCATCATCGGCGTCATGATGAAGCCGGGGTGGACCGAATTAACGCGGATATTGTCCGGACCATATTCGACGGCGGCCGCCTTGGTCATTCCGCGAACGGCAAATTTGCTCGCGACATAGGCAAGGCTCGGAAAACCATAGTTGGCGACCAGTCCGGCGATCGAGGAGATGTTGACGATCGAGCCCTTCCCGGCCTTCAGCATCGACGGAATCACCGCGTGCATGCCGAGATAGATGCTGTGCTGGTTGACGGCGCAGACGTGCATATAGTCAGCCTCGGTTACATCGGCAGTCTTCGCCATCGGTCCCAATATGCCGGCATTGTTCACCAGCACCGTAACCGGTCCGAACCTGTCTTCGGCTACCGCCACGACGCGCTGCCAGTCGGCGGCGCTGGTTACATCATGATCGGCAAAGGCGGCCCGGCTGCCCAGCTCTGCCGCCAAGGCTTCGCCCACATCGGCACGCGTGTCGGTGAGCAGCACCTGCGCGCCTTCCGCGATGAAGCGCCGCGCGTGCGAGGCGCCCATGCCGCGCGACGCCCCGGTGACAATGGCGATTTTTCCGTCGAGCTGACCCATCTTCTCTCTCCTGATTTGTCGATATGAATAAGTGTGGAATTGCGGCTGGTTGGGGGGTAGGCAGATGGCCATGGCGCAATCGAGCAACATTTCCCGCCGCCGCAAATCGGCCCTCGAAGATGGCAGCAGCGATTATCTGGCGAAGCGCGCCGAACTGGTCGAGATCGCCGGACGGCAGTTCAAAAACAATGGCTTCCGCGCGACGACGCTGGCGGAGATCGGCCATAAGGCGGGGCTCGACCGTGCGACGGTCTATTATTATTTCGGCAGCAAGGAAGAATTGTTCCGCGAGTGCCTGCGCGTCGGAGTCGACGACAATATCAACGAGTGCGAGCGGATCGCCAATGATCCGGCACTGTCGACCGCCGAGAAGCTGCGCGGCGTCATCAACCAGTTGATGAGCGCTTACGACCAGCATTATCCCCACATGTATGTCTATATCCAGGAAGAGATGAACCGCATCGCCGGCGAGAAGAGCGCCTGGGCACAGCAGATCATCAGCCAGACGCGTAAATTCGAACGCATCGTGATGAGCCTGATCTCCGAACTGATCGCACGCGGCGAAATGCGTTCCGACATTCCGGTGTCGGTCGCCGCCAACGCGGTGTTCGGCATGCTCAACTGGACGCACCGCTGGTACCAGCCGGGCGGCGCGCATCCCGCGCGCGACGTGTCCGAAGGGTTCAGCGATATTTTCTTCGACGGAATGGCCCGCCGCAAGGACTGAACTCATGGCTCGAGCTTGGCGAGCCGCGCGCGCAACTCGCGCTTGTTGACCTTGGTCGCCGACATCGGCCAATCGTCGGCGTTCACGAAATGCACCGCGCGCGGCACCTTGTAACCCGCGATCCTGCCCTTGCAGTGCGCGATCAGCTCTTCGGCGCTCGCTTCGGTCCCAGGCATGAGTTCGACGAAAGCGACAGGGACCTCGTCAAGGCGCGGATCGGGACGGCCAACCACTTCAGCGATACGCACCGCGGGATGGCTGCACAAATATGCTTCGACCTCGATAGCCGCGACATTCTCGCCCCCGACCTTGAGCATATCCTTCGCGCGACCATTGAAGATCAGGCGGCCGTCGGCACTGCGGGTGTAGAGATCGCCGGTGTGCAGCCAGCCGTCGGCATCGAGCGCCTCGGCACTCTTTACCGGATCGCGGTAGTAGCCCTCCATCACACAATAGCCACGGACCCAGATTTCGCCGACCGTGCCCGGTGGAACGTCCGCGCCATCCTCGTCCACAATGCGCAGTTCGATGCCGGGAACGGCCTTGCCGTTGCTGGTTGCGCGTTGTTTTGGCGTTTCGTCAGGATCGCTGAGCGCGAAGATGCCCGAGGTTTCGGTCATCCCGCAGGCCTGCATGATCTCCGCCCTGGGAAGCAGTTTTTGGACCCGATCGACCAGCGCTTCGGGTCCGATCAGCAGCATCGCGCGGAGCTTTTCGGTCGCGGCGACAAAATCGGGCTGGTCGAGCAAAGGCTGCAGGATCGCGGGGAACCAGGGCCACATTGCGGTGACCCCTTCGCGTTTCATCAACGCGACGGCGCGCGCCGGGTTGAAGAAGGTGTCGGTCAAATAGGTGCCAGACGCGCCGATTGAGCCGATGAAGGGCGCCAGCGACCCGATATGGAACAGCGGACCGCCGCCCCAGGTTACGTCGCAATCGCCCGACCGGAACCGTTTGTCGGCACGTTCGACGGGGCCACGCGACATCGCCTCGTGCGTCAACATGCACCCCTTGGGATTGGCGGTCGTCCCCGATGTGTAGATGATCGTCGCCGTGTCGCGCAGGCGTGTGCAGCGGCGACGGTGATCGACTTCGCCTGCCTCGACCTTGTTCGCGGCTGCGGCGAAGGTTGCCGCGTCGGTGAAGCCATGCGGGGCGTCGCCGGTGAGCAGCACGATATGCCGGAGCGTCGGCGCCTCGGATAAGGCAAGATCGCCGGCGGTGCCGCCGCCCAGCGAAGGAAGCGCGCTGGCGATGCTATCGCGAAAGTCGACATGACTGGTGTCGCCTGCGGTCGTCAGCAACAGCGTGATCTCGGCATTCTTGATGATGTAGCCGAGCTCATGCTCCTTGTGGCGGGCATTGAGCGGCACCGCGACGCAATTGGCGAGCCAGGTGCCGAACAGCCCGGTGACGAGTTCGTGGCCGTTATTGGCGAGCAGGCCGATGTTCGATCGCGGCGCAATCCCCAGGCCGATAAGGCCGCGCGCGACGGTCACTGCGCCGTCCAGCAAGCCGGCGTAGGTGATTGCGCACTCGGGAAAGACGATAGCCTTGCGCTCCGGGAACCGGCTGGCGCTTTGCACCAGCAGGTCGCCCAGCGTCGCCGTCGCGGACCAGCTATCGAAACTCATATCCTCTCCCGCATCTCATTTGTGCGCGTCGCCATCCATGCGTAGTCCCAAGCAATCTGTCAACGCTATTGTTGACTGTCCGATTGCCCATTGACAGGAGGACTCCATCCTTCCTATCAACGCGAGTGTTGATAAAAACGATCGGGTGAGGAGCGGGCAATGAAATTCCATTTGATGCAGACCGGCGTCGTCGGACGGCGCCACGAGATCGAACAGGGAATGGCCGGCCAGCGTCCGGAACTTTACCAGCGCTTCCTCGAAGAGGTGCGCGGCTATGTGCGGCACGCCGACGAACTGGGCTTCTACGGCTATTGCCAGCCCGAGCATCACCTGCAGATCGAGGGTTTCGAGGCGAACAACCATCCGGGCATGTTCAGCCTGTTCGTCGGCCAGCACAGCAAGCGGATGAAGGCGGGGATCATGGGATACACCATGACCACCCACAATCCGGTGCGCGTCGCCGAGGAGATCGCGACGCTCGACCATATGCTGCAGGGCCGGCTCTATTGCGGCTTCACGCGCGGCTATCATGCGCGCTGGGTCGATGCCTATGGCATCAAGGAAGGCGTCGGCGCGACGACACCCGACAATGTAAAGGCGCGCGACCAGCAGGACGCCCGCAACCGCTCGCTGTTCGAAGAGGGCGTGCGCGTTGTCAAAAAAGCGTGGACCAACGACGTCTTCGACCACAAGGGCGATAACTGGCTGTTCCCGCCCGAGGGCGGATCGGGCGGACACCCCGCCTATGCCAAATATGGCAAGGGCCAGGACGCCGACGGCATCGTTCGCCAGATCGGTATCGCGCCACGCTGCTACCAGGACCCACACCCGCCGATCTACGGCGGCTTTGCCGCGTCGGGGCGGACGATCGATTTCTGGGCGGAGGAAGGCGGCAAGCTGATCGTCCTCTCGGACAATCTCGATTTCTGCGACTCGCTCAACCAGCGCTACGTCGGCCACGCGGCCAAGCATGGCCGCGAGGTCACCAGCACCGATGCCTCGGCATGGGGCGGCTTCCTGATGCTCACGAGCGACAAGGAACGCGCCAGGAAACTGATGGAAGAGCATATGTGGTTCTGGGACGAATGGTTCATCCCGCTCGGCCAGCGTCCGCCGAATGTGCTGATCGGCTCGGCCGACGAGATCGCCGACCAGATCGGCAAGGCGCACGACAAGCTCGGCTTCGACGAACTGTTCCTGATGTTCGGGCAAGGCCATCTCGAGCCCGACGAAAATCACGCCGAACTCGAAGAATTCATCGCCAAGGTCGCACCACGCTTCTCGACCAAGGCGGCTGACGGAACGTTCGTCTAACGCACCGCCACAACGATAAATATGGGAGAGCCGTCGATGCCTATGCAGTGCGGGATCTTTATGACCCCCTATAATCCGCCGAACCGCACGCCGCGGCAGGTCTTCGACTGGGCGCTCGATATTGCGCGGATCGCCGACGAGGTGGGCTACACCGACTATATGATCGGCGAACATTACACGCTGGGATGGGAAAATATCCCGATGCCCGAGGCGGTCATTGCCGCCTGTGCGCAGACCACAAAGCAGATCCGTTTTGCGCCGATGGCGCATTTGCTGCCTTATCACGACCCCGCGACGCTCGCGATCCGCATCGGCTGGCTGAGTCAGGTTATGGAGGGCCGCTATTTCCTCGGGGTCGCGCCCGGCGGCCATCACACCGATGCGATCCTCCATGGCTATGAGAATATCTCCAGCCTGCCCCCGCGCCAGCTCGAGGCGCTGCGCCTGATGGAGCGGGTGTGGGAGCGCAAGCCTTTCGTCGAGAAGGGCGAGTATTTCCAGGCGGGGTTTCCGGGGTCGGAAACGATGCCCGAATATAATGTGCTGATCGCCGACAACAGCCCCTATGGCGGGCGCGAAAAGCTGGAGATAGCGGTCACCGGCTTGTCGATGAACTCCTCGTCGATGAAATTCGCCGGCGAGCGCGATTACAGCCCGATCTCCTTCTTTGGCGGCACGCCCCAGATGCGCGCGCATTGGGACACCTGGGAAGCCGCAATGGCGTCCAAGGGCCGGACCGCCGACCGCAGCCGCTATCGCGTCTGCCGCGACGTGTTCATCGCCGACACCGATGCCGAGGCCAAAAGGATGGTGCTCAAAACCGGCATGATGCGGACCTGGCATGAATATCTGAAGGAAATTTACGTCAAATTCGGGCTGTTCGACGGGATCATCGCCGACAGCGGAAGGGATATTTCGCCCGCCGACATCGACGATGATTTTCTGATCGAGCATGTCATCCTGTGCGGGTCGCCCGAAACGGTGATCGAGAAACTGGAAAAGCTGGCCGACGCGTGCGGCGGTTGGGGACAGATTGTCGCCAACCAGCATGACAGCCTCGACGATCCGAAACCTTGGGAGGAATCGCTGCGGCGGCTGGCGATCGAGGTCTGCCCCAAGGTCAGGATGCCCAATTTCGCAGTGGCGTAGATCGGAACACAGGCGGCACCCATCATCAGAACCGGGCCGCGGGAAGGAAACAGTTCATGGCAACTGGCAAGGCATGCGTACTCGTCGAGCCCAATCGCATCGAAACCTGGGACGTGCCGATCGTAGATCCCGAACCCGGTGGCGCGCTGGTGCGGATCGTAGTCGGCGGCGTGTGCGGCAGCGATGTCCATATCGCGGACGGTGGCGCCGGCGTCATGCCCTTCCCCATCATCCTCGGCCATGAAGGCGTCGGCCGGGTCGAGAAACTCGGCGCCGGGGTGACGGCCGACTATGCGGGCGTGCCGGTCAAACCCGGCGATCTCGTTTACTGGGCGCCGATCGCGCTGTGCCATCGCTGCCACAGCTGCACCGTGCTCGAAGAAACGCCGTGCGAGAATTCGCAATTCTTCGAACATGCCGAAAAACCCAATTGGGGCAGCTATGCCGACTATGCCTGGTTGCCCAATGGCCTCGCCTTCTTCCGCGTCCCCGACCGTGCCGATGTCGATGCGGTCATCGCGCTCGGTTGCGCCCTGCCGACGGTGCTGCGCGGTTTCGACCGCTGCGGCCCGGTCAGGATCGGTCAGAGCGTGGTGGTGCAGGGCGCGGGCCCGGTCGGCCTCGCCGCGGTGCTCGTCGCGTCACTGATGGGCGCGCGCGAGGTGATCGCGATCGACGTCCACCCCAACCGGCTGGACGTCGCCAAGTCGCTTGGCGCCACCGCGACGGTATCGCTCAGGGACAGTGCCGACGAGCGGCGGCGACAGATATACGACCTGTGCGGCGCGAATGGCCCCGATGTGGTGGTCGAGGCGGCGGGCGTGCTGCCAGCCTTCCCCGAAGGCGTCGACCTTACCGGCAACCATGGTCGCTATATCATCCTGGGATTGTGGGGCGCGATCGGTACGCAACCGATCAGCCCGCGCGACCTGACGATCAAGAATCTGACCGTGGCCGGCGCCAGCTTTCCCAAGCCCGGAAATTATCACGACGCGCTGCAACTCGCAGTGCGGTGCCAGAACCGTGTGCCGCTGGCGGCACTCGTCACCCATCGCTTCGGCGTGGCAGGTGCGAGCGCCGCGCTCGAAGCGACCGCCGCGGGCACCGTCATCAAGGCCGTTATCGATCCCGAACATTGCTGACATCGAACCGAGAGAGGCTTTTCATGAGCAAGGCATCATCCATCGACACCCAGGCTGCGGCGCCCGTTGCCGACAACCGTTCGCGCGTCGCCAAGCCCGCCCATGTTCCGGACGATCTTGTCCGCGACATCGACATGTACGCGCTCGACGGGATCGAGCAGGGCTATCATGAAGCCTGGGTCGAGCTTCACGCGCAAAACATGCCCAAGCTCGTCTGGACCCCGCTGACCGGCGGACACTGGATCGCGATGGACGGGCCGATGGTCCGCGAAATCTATGAGGATCCGTCGCGTTTCTCGAGCGAGGTCATCTTCCTTCCCAAGGAGGCGGGCGAAAAATATCTGATGGTGCCGACGCGGATGGATCCGCCCGAACATACGCCATACCGCAAGCTACTCGACACCGGCCTCAATCTCGCGCGCATCCGCGACGTCGAAGACAAGGTGCGGCAAACCGCGATAAGCCTGATCGAGGATATTGCGCCGCGCGGCCACTGCGATTTTTCCAGGGACTATGCCAAGATTTTCCCGGTGAAGGTGTTCATGGCGATGGCCGGATTGCCGATGGAAGATGCCCCGAAGCTCGAACATTTCGCCGTAGGCATGACCCGCCCGACCGGGAACACGCCGGAGGAGATGGCCGAGTGCCTCGACGCCGCCAACACGGGATTTTTCGAATATGTCGAACCGATCATCAACGCGCGGCGCGGCGGCAGCGGCACCGACCTGATCTCCGTGATGGTGAACGGCACCGTCAACGGCGAACCCCTGCCCCACGACAAGGCGATCGGGATGATCTCGCTGTTGCTGCTCGGCGGGCTCGACACCGTGGTCAATTTCCTCAGCTTCATGATGATCTACCTCGCGCGCCATCCGGACAAGGTCGCCGAATTGCAGGGCAACGACCTGAAGCTGATGCGCGGCGTCGAAGAAATGTTCCGGCGCTTTCCGGTCGTTTCCGAAGCGCGGATGGTGGCCAAGGATCAGGTCTTCCATGGTGTCGAACTGAAGCATGGCGACATGATCCTGCTGCCGACCGTACTGCACGGGCTCGATGCCAATGAAAATGCCTGCCCGATGGACATCGACTGGGATCGCAAGGGGCCCAAGCACACCACCTTTGGCGGTGGTCCGCATCGCTGCGTCGGAATGCATCTGGCACGCATGGAAGCAACGGTGACGTTGCAGGAATGGCTGAAGCGCATTCCCGCCTTCCGCTTGGCCGATGGCGCGAACCCGATCTATCATTCGGGGATCATCGCGGCGGTCGAGGATGTTCCTTTTGTGTGGGATGTAGCGTGACGCTTACGGCGTCCCGCGATGCGGCGGCGCGGCCGCCGCAAGGTTGAGGGCCTCGACAATTTCCAGGCGGCCGCATCCCAATTTGATGGCGTTGCCCAGATGGACACGAAACCCGGGACCAAAGCGGTGTGCGGGGGTCGCATCGCTCGCCATGGCGATCAGTTCCTTCACCCGCGCCGGCACCGTGCCGGATTTCCACGGGATCGCGCAATAGTCGAAGAAACCAGCAAAAATATCGGGCGACAGGATCAGCATCGCCTTCAAAAAGCCCGGCATCTCGCGCTCGAAATCCGCCCAGAAGGGATCGTCCCCGACGCGCGTCTCCCATAGAGTCTGGCGTTCGGCGTCGAGCTCGTCGCCGGCGGGGAGCAGGCCGCGGCGCTGGGCCTGTTCGAGCACGGCGACCGCGCTGATCATCAGCGAATGCACGCCAAGCCCTGAGACGAGCGCGATCACTTCCTGCACCTGTGCCGGCGTTGCGCCCCGATCGTAGGCCGTTGCAACTGCCACGGACAATGCGCCGCGCTCAAGCGACGTGACCGAAGCGGCAAGGCCCAACTTGATCAGTGCGCGCGGCAACGGTGACAGCGGACTTCCCTCCGCAACGCCGTGCAGCGAATTGAGCGTCGCTTCGCGCAGATACGGTAGAAACAGCATCTCCATGACCATCGGCTTAGCCATTTTTTGCCTCTAGTCAACTTTAGCGTTGACTAGTCAACACATGTGTTTACACGAGCGTTCTGGGATAGGAAAAAACTGTGGCAACTTTGGAAGACCGTGTGCGCAGGCTGGAGGATCGTGCGGAGCTGCACGATCTCGTCGCGACCTATTTTCAGGCCACGGACGACGATGATTATGCGCGCCTGGGCCTTTGCTTCACCAGCGACGCGACCTTCGCGGCGTCGGGCTTTCCCGACAGCACCGGCCGCGCGGCCATCACCGAATTTCTGAAATCGGCGCGGTCCGGAATGGGGCAGACTGTCCATACGCCCAATTATCTTCACCTCAGGTTCGACAGTGCCAACGCGGCTACCGGGACAGTCGCGGCGCATCTCGAACTGGGGCTCGGCGAAACGACCTACTTCGCTGCCGTCCGTTATCTCGACCGGTATCAACGCGAAGACGGGCAATGGCGGATCGAGCGTCGCGAAATGCGCGCCATCCACGTCGGCCCATGGTCGGATGTCGGCACGTCGCTGTCGAGCCCGCTCAACATCCGCTGGCCCGGAGCGGCCCCGCAACCGAGCGATTTTCCGCGGCAGGACGCAAATCGAGAAAATTAAGTGACGACCATGGCGGGGAGAAGTTCTGCCGAAAAATGATAATCAAGAGGGAGAGAAACATGTCGAACGCTAAACATAAATTGGGCCACGCCCTGCTCGGCAACACCATTTTGGCGGCGGCCTTTGCATTTCCGGCAGCCGCGATGGCGCAGGATGCCCCCGCGCCGGTCGCGGCGCCCGCAGAAGCCGATGTACCGGGGACCAATGAAATCATCGTCACCGCACAACGCAAGGAGGAACGACTCTCCCGAGTGCCGGTTTCGGTCGTCGCATTCGACGCCGACACCCTTCAGGACCGGGCCATCACCAGCGAACAGGACATCGGCACGCTCGTGCCCGGACTCCAGGTCAAGAATGGCCAGAATTCGAACCAGCTCAGCTTCAGCATGCGCGGCCAGTCGCTCGATCCCTTTTCGGGCACCAGCCCTGCCGTCCTGACCTATCTCAACGAAGCGCCCTATAATCCGGGCAACACCTCGACCGCCTTTTTCGATCTGGGTTCAATCCAGGTGCTGAAAGGTCCGCAGGGCACGTTGTTCGGCCGCAACGCGACCGGCGGAGCCGTCCTCTATTCGACGCCGATGCCGGGCGATGAGTTTTCCGGCTATGTCGTTCTGCGCGGCGCCGAGCGCGACTATGGCCAGATGCAGGCGGCCATCGATCTGCCGCTGATTCCGGGCAAGCTGGGAATCCGCCTGGCGGGGGATATCACCCGCGGCGACGGCTATGTCACGAACGTGAATACCGGCAACACGCTGGGCGACAAGAACAGCCGCTCGGGACGCGCAACGATATTGTTCACGCCTGGCGATAGTTTCAGCAACGTGACCGTCGTCCAATATGACCGGGTCAAGGGCACCGAAGGCGCCGGAAACATCATCAATTATAACTCGGTACCGACCACGCCCGGCGATCCGTCGACCCAGTTTAACAGCGACGGCACGAACCACTTCTTCAACACCACCGGGGTGATGTGGGACGCGACGCTGGCGGCGATTTATGGCGGCAACGACGGACCAGCCGGACCGGGCTTTTTCCCCGGCGGCGTCGAGGGTTTCACCAAATTCTCGCACGACAATCCGTACAAGACCTTCCTCCAGTACGACTTGCCGCACAGTGCCGAGAATTTCTTCGTCTCGAACACGACCGAAGTCGATGTCAGCGACACGATGAAGGTCAAGAACATCTTCTCCTATATGCAGGGCAAGGCCAATACGCCGGGCAATCTGGGCGGCGGTCCATTCGGCAGCCTGTGGCTGTTCAAGCTGGCGGGGATCAACGCAACCGGAACGCCGGGCGGCCAGACCTTCCGTTCCAAGACCTTCACCAACGAGCTGCAGATCCAGGGGTCCGCCTTCGACGACCGGCTGGACTATACCGCGGGCGTATTCTTCTCGCGCCAGCGGCGTTTTGAAATCATTCCGATCAATATCGGCGCCGACGTCGTCCCGGGAGGGATCGCCGATATTGCCTATGCCTATCGCAACAGGGAATCGTCGAAGGCTGTCTTCGCGCAGTTCAGCTACAAGGTCACCGACCAGCTGACCGCCACCTTGGGCGGCCGCTACACCTGGGTGAATGTCGGCATCACGCAGGCGCCCGGCAACGTGTTCGGCGTCGATCCAAACTCGCCGGCCGCGAGCCAGAGCAAGAAACTGTCGGCGCCGGCCTGGACCGCCAGCCTGCAGTACCAGATCAACGCCAACAACATGGTCTATTTCAATCAGCGCGGCAGCTTCCGGTCGGGCAATCTCAACGGCACCGTCGCGCCCTTTATCGACCCCTTGACCGGTGGTCCCGCAAACTTGTTCAAGAACGAAAAAGTCCATGACTTCGAACTCGGCTACAAGTTCAACGGGCGGATCGGCGAAGCACCGGCGCAGTTCAACATCGCGGCCTATAAGGTCGTCGTGAAGGACGCCCAGCGCGCCCTCTATGCGGTGGTCGGCGGCGCCCCGGCCGGGTTTACGGTCAATGTGCCGGAGGCTGTTACCAACGGCATCGAAGTCGATGCGAATATCGGCCTGACCGACTGGCTCGATGTCGGTTTCAACCTCGCCTACACCGATGCCAAATATACCAAGACGACCGTTCCCATCCCATTCGTCGGTAGCCTTTCGGTCGATTCCTACCCCGACAGCCCGAAATGGTCGGGTTCGGCGAATGTCGTGGTGACGCTGCCAGTCCCCACAAATCTCGGCACGATGAACCTGCGCGCCGATTTCTACGGACAGACGCACACCTTCTTCTCCAGCACCAATGGCACGTCGACCCCGGGCACCAGGCTCGACGGATATTCGACCATCGCCCTGCGGTATAGCTGGAAGGACATCATGGAGAGCAACGTGTCCGCCGCGCTCTTTGTCCGCAACCTGACTGACAAGATCTATCATATTTCGGGATATGCGCTCGGCGCCTCGAACGGTGTGAACACCTGGTATCCCGGCGAACCCCGCACTTTCGGCGCCGAACTTTCGGTCAAATTCTAGGCCGCGGCCGGGTCGAAGCGGCGTCGGGCAGGTTTTCAGCACGGGGGGTGCCCGGATCCTGGTCAGCCCGGCGCCGTTCCCCCGACGCAATAATCAACAGAACCGGACAAGACTGGATATGCGATGACATCAACCGACAAACTTCTCGACGAAAAGGCCATCGAGCGGATCATCCACGACTACGCTTATTTCCTCGACATGAACCAGCCCGAAAAGATGGCCGAGCTGTTCGTCGATGACTGCGAAGTCAGCTATGCGCCCAATTTCGGCGCCACCGGCATCGAGGCCTACAAGCAAACGCTCGACGGTATCGGAACATTCTTCACCGCGACGTCGCATCATGTTTCCGGCGTCGTCATCGATTGGCTGAGCGACGCCGAGGCCCATGTGCGTGCGATCGTCCTGGCCGTTCACCGCTATACCAAGGAGCGGCCCGACGGCATTCTTTACGGCCAGTATCACGACGTCGTCGTCAAGCAGGACGGCGCGTGGAAATTCAAGACGCGCATCCTGAAGACCACGATGACGACGGATTACCACGTCAGGGCCTTCAACCCTATCGGCCGCGCTGGCTGAGATGACCGAAAGGCCTCCCCTGCGTATCGAGTCCGGGACGGACATCGACTGGATCGTCCTCGACCGGCCCGATGCATCGAATGCCTTTTCGACCGCGCTGCTCAACGCTTTTTCGGCCGCGCTCGACCGGCTGGCCGGCGAAGGCGCACCCGTGATCGGCATCCGCGGCGAAGGCAAGGGATTCAGCGCAGGCGTCGACCTTAGCGAATATGCCTCCGGCGGAACGCCCGTCGAGGATGTCGCTAGGCTGCGCGGCAATCTCGATCGCTGGCTGGCGATGTGGCGGCATCCCAAGCCGGTGATTGTCGCCATTCACGGCTTCTGCCTCGGCATCGCCGCGCAGTTGCCCTGCTTCGCTGATCTCACGATCGTGGCGGACGACGCGCGGATCGGCGAGCCGGGGCTGCCTATCGGCGGCGGCTATATCGCGCCGGCCTGGGTGTCGCAGGTCGGGGCGAAACGCGCCAAGGAACTGGCCTTCCTGCCTGGCAATCATGTCGATGGCCGCACCGCCGAAGCGTGGGGATGGGCCAATGCATCGGTGCCGGCCGATCAATTGATCGCGTGCGTCGAGGCGCTGGCGGCCCGGATGGCGAAGATCCCGGCGCCGGTGCTGGCGATGAAGAAGAGTTCGATCAACCGCGCGATGGAGGCCAGCGGTTTTCTTGGCGCCGTCAATGCGGTCGCGGAAAGCGACGCTATCCTTCACTTCGAGCCCGCGGTGCTGGAGCTACGTCAAGCGCTAGCCAGAGACGGTCTGCGCGAAACGCTGGCGCGTTTCCGCGGTCAGAGCTCAACCGAAATATTCCAACGTTTCAAAGGGGATGCAGCCGATGGCTGATGTCGATTTTTCTGTATCTGGCCATACCGCGCACGTCCGGCTCAATCGGCCCGAGGGGCTCAATGCGATCACGCCCGCGATGGACGATCTGCTATTCGACGCGTGGCAGACGATCAACGACGATCCCGAGATCTGGTGCGCGATCCTCTCGGCCGAAGGCGAGAAAGGATTTTGCATCGGTGGCGATGTGTCCGACGGGGCAGAACGCAAATCGCGCGTGGCGCTCGCTGGCGGGCTAACCGGTATCGGGGGACCGCTGGTAACGCTCAAGAAACCACTGATCGCTGCCGTACAGGGGTTTTGCGTCGGCGGTGGGTTCGAACTTGCGATGTGCGCCGATATCATCGTCGCCGCCGACACAGCCCAGTTCGGCCTCCCCGAAACCAAGGTCGGCATCATCGGCGAGTGTGGCGTGGTACATCGCGCCGTGCGCCAACTGCCCCATCATATCGCAATGGCGATGATCCTCACCGGCGACCGCATCGGCAGCGAGACCGCCGAGCGTTTCGGCCTCGTCAACCAGGTCGTGGCCTATGCCGACCTGGCGGCGACCGCACAAGCATGGGCGGATAAGATCAACAAGGCAGCGCCGCGCGCCAATCAGGCAGCCAAGGCGGCGGCCAACGGTCGGCTGGGCCACCCGCTCGAAGTCGCGCTGATGACCAGGTTCGAAGAGATTGAGCAATATGCGGGCAGCGTGGACCAGCTCGAAGGCGACGCCGCGCGCGCCGAAGGTCGCAAGCCCGTGTGGACGGGACGCTGATGATGGCCGAGGCGGCTACACAGATCGACCCCCGCCACTTTCGCGACGTGCTGGGCTGTTATCCCACCGGCGTTTGCGTCGTTACAGCGAATTCAGACGACGGCGCGCGCTTCGGGATGGTTGTGGGCTCCTTCACTTCGATTTCGCTCGATCCGCCGCTGGTGGGGTTCTTCCCCGACAAGAAATCGACCAGCTGGCCGCGCATCGCCGCGACAGGCCAGTTCTGCGCCAATATCCTTGCCGCCGATCAGGTGCACCATTCGAGCCGCTTTGCCTCGCGTGCCGAAGACAAATTCGAAGGGATCGACCATGGGCTCAGTCCGAACGGCCTTCCGCTGCTGGACAATGTGCTGGCCTGGATCGATTGTTCGATCGAGTCGGTGACCGAGATTGGCGATCATCTTCTCGTCGTCGGCGCGGTGCGTTCGCTTGAAAAACGGGACGACGGCACGCCGCTGCTGTTCTTCCGCGGTCGTTATCACGACCTTGTCGATTGCCTGGGAGCGGACCAATGACATCGTCCATCGCATCGATCGAGGAGATCATCGAAGAGGCGCGCAATGGCCATCCCTTTATATTGGTCGATGCCGAAGATCGCGAGAATGAGGGCGATGTCATTGTCCCCGCTCAGTTCGCGACCCCCGAACGCATCACCCAGATGGCAACACATGCCCGCGGACTGATCTGCCTCGCACTGACCGCCGACCGCGCCGCCGCCCTGAAGCTCGAACAAATGTCGCGCAACAATCGATCGGGGCATGGCACCGCCTTCACCGTCTCGATCGAGGCGCGCGAAGGGGTCACCACCGGCATCTCGGCCTTCGACCGCGCGCGGACGATTTCGGTCGCGGTGAATCCCGGCTGCGGCCCCGAAGACATCGTCACGCCCGGCCATGTCTTTCCACTCGTCGCGCGCGACGGCGGGGTGCTGGTGCGCGCCGGCCATACCGAGGCGGCGGTCGACATATCGCGCCTCGCGGGTCTCACGCCGGCGGGCGTGATCTGCGAGGTGATGAACGAAGACGGGACGATGGCGCGCCTCCCCAACCTCGAGATTTTCGCCGAGCGCCATGGCATGAAGATCGGCACGATTGCCGATCTCATCGCGTATCGCCGCCGGTCCGAAATGCTGGTCGAACGGATTGTCGAAGGTCCCTTCGAAACCCATTATGGCGATGGTTTCACCATCCATGTCTATCGCGATCTTGTCGATCTGAGCGAACATGTCGCGCTGGTCAAAGGGGAGATCAGCCCTGGCTCCGATACACTGGTCCGCGTCCATCAGGTCGACCTCACCGCCGACATGCTGGGCTTGCGCAGCGCGCATCATGACTATGTGCCCAAAGCGCTGCGCCTGCTCGCGGCGCACGACGGGCCTGCGGTCGGCGTGTTCCTGCACGATCCCGATCCCCAATCGCTGTCGCAGCGCATCAAGGGCGGGCGGCGCGACTACGCCGATCGGCAGAGCCAGCGCGATTATGGGATCGGTGCGCAAATCTTGCGCGACCTCGGGGTCGAACGCATGGTCCTGCTGACCTCCAGCACCCGCAAGATGGCGGCCCTGGAAGGGTTCGGCCTCGAAATCGTCGGTCGGCAATCGATCGAATCATGACGTTGGGAGCAGCGGCAATGGCGGATACCGAAGGCAACAAGGCGATCGTCGCTGATTTTTTCGGGACATTTTCCAAAGGCGACGTGCCCGGCGTGATCGATCGGATGCACGACGATGGAAACTGGTGGGTGTCGGGGGCGATCGAGGGGATGTCGGGCACCTATCCCAAAGCCACCCTTGCCGGACTGCTCGATGGCGCGCGGGCGCTCTATCGCGAGGGCGCGCTCCGTATCACACCGACATCGATGACCGCGGAGGCCGATCGCGTCGCGGTCGAAGCCACGTCCTTTGCGACGATGGAAGACGGCCGCGTCTATGCGAACAGCTATCATTTCCTGGTGACGATACGCGACGGCAAGGTCGCCTCGGTGCGCGAATATATGGACACGATTCACGCGCGCGAGACGTTTTTCGGCTCCTGACCAGTATGCGACGCGGCCAGCGGCATGCACGTCGCGGCGACGATCTGGTCCAGCGTATCGTCGAGTGCCGCCGAAAATTCCCGGTCGATCCGGCGGTCGGCCGCATCGCGGGTATGCGCTGCCAAAATGTTCAGGAACATGAAACAGGCGGTGATCAACCGCCGCTGCGCCACCTCGTCGGGAAGAAAGTAAAGCCGCGCGCGCAACAGCCCCAGCGCTTCGGCAATATGCCGCGGCAGGTGCCCGCCGAAGCGGCCGAATTCGGTGTCGCTGTTGCGCAGCAGATATTGACACAGGAAATTGGCATAGCTGTGGTCTCCGTGCGCATCGATCAATTCGAGCTGCGGCAGGAAGATGATATCCATGATCGTGCGCGCGTCGTCCAGCTGACCTGCCTCCCGCGCCGCTCGCAACATCTCCCCGCGCTTCGTCTCCATCTGGTCCATGCGATAGTCGAAAATCGCCTGGACCAGCGTGTCGCGGATACCGAAATGATATTGCACGGCATGGTGGTTGCGCTGTCCCGCAGCCGCCGCAATCTCGCGCAGCGACACGCCTTCGATCCCGCCCTTCGCGAACAGGATTTCGGCGGCAAGGATAAGCCGCGTCTTGGCGTCATCGCCGCGCACCGGGCGCTTGCTGATGGACATCGATGTCACGCCTTCTCCCCCAAATTTTGTTCGTCGGCGACTGTGCCGGAGGCGGGCGCCGCGTTCAACTATGCTGCACCGCTCCCCTGCAACATAAACGGCCATGACCTTACGGAATTTGCTTGACGCAATCCCCGTTATACGATTTAAGCCATGTGGCTTAAAATAGCAATGGGAGATAGGTCATGGCGATGGACACGGGTCTAATTTTTCACCCCTATATGCGGCCGGAACGTACCGCGCGGCAGACCTTCGAATGGGGCGTGCAAAGCTCTGTCGCCGCCGACAAGGCCGGCTTTTCGACGATGATGATTTCGGAGCATGCCTCACAAGTCTGGGAGAATATTCCCAACCCCGAACTCATCATGGCGGCCGCAGCTTTACAGACCAAGACGATTGCCTTCGCGCCCATGGCGCATATCCTGCCGCACCATAATCCGACCAAGCTCGCAATGACGGTCGGCTGGCTCTCGCAAATTCTGGAAGGTCGCTATTTCATGGGGATCGGGGCCGGTGCCTATCCGCTCGCTTCCTATATGCACGGCATCAAGGAAGAGGATCAGAACACCGAGCATCTCAACGATATGGTGCGCGAATCTCTCTTCATCATGGAGAAGATTTGGGCCCGCGAACCCTTCTTCTACGAAGGCAAATATTGGGATGCCGGCTTTCCCAAAGAGGAGGTCGCGGTGACCGAGGAGGACGAGCAGCACAAGCTCGCCAATTATTCGCCCTACGGCGGCGGCTTTCCGGAATTTGCGGTGACCGGCTTCAGTGCAAACTCGCCGTCGATGCGACTGGCCGGTGAGCGCAATTTCAAACCCGTCTCGATCTTCTCGGGCATCGACGCGCTGAAGCGTCACTGGGAAATCTACTCCGAAGCGAATATCAAGGCGGGCTTCACTCCCGACCGCCAGCGCCACGCGGTTTCGCAGACGGTGTTCGTCGCCGACACCGATGCCGAAGCCAAGCGGCTCGTGATGGAAGGCCCGATCGGTTATTGCTTCAACCGCTACCTGATCCCGATCTGGCGCCGTTTCGGCATGATGGACGGTTTTGCCAAGGATGCGGGCATCGATCCGCTAAAGGCCGATCTCGAATTCCTGGTCGATCATGTCTTCGTCGTCGGATCGCCCGACACGGTGGTCGAAAAGATCAGCACGCTGTTCGATGCGTGCGGTGGCTGGGGCACGCTCCAGGTCGAATCGCATGACTATTATGACGACCCTTCGCCGTGGTTCCACTCGCTGGAACTGATCGCCAAGGAGGTGGCGCCGCGCATCAAGCTGCCCGAAACGGAACCTGCATAAGCACTTCGTTGGCTGAGGACAGACATCCTCAGCCAACACTGGCGCTTTTTGGCCGTCAGCGGCCCGGCAGGTTCCGGGCATCGGACATGCTGAAGCAGACGTTCATCCCGTGTATGGCCGGGCTGGCCTGTCTGCCGGTGCTGCTGGCGAGGAACGGCCAGCCGGTGAAGCGGCTAAATAGGGCAATGAGCCCAGCAAGCTCTTTTTGAACAGCGCCCTGACCAGTTTATCTTCGAGGATTCGTCCGACGACATAGAGAACGGCGAAGATCGCCGCAAAGACATAGGCGGACGTAGGCGAAGGCTTTTTATCTTCCTCTTCAGACCTGCCAGCGCCTTCTTTTTTAGGCTTTTCGGGTGCGGGTGCACCTAGGGCTTTGTCTATCGGGTTTTGCGGCAGTTCCACATCCTTTTTTTCAGACTTTTTTGACGCGTCCGAAGCTTTTCCGGACTTGTCCGCGGCTTCGGTCGAAAGTTTTTCGAGCTCACCAATGGCTATGGTCAACTGAGCGGCCCCCAGAAATAGCAGTGGCACCAGAAAGCAGAACAGCAATGCCCGGCTGGTCAGATGATAGTGCAGGACAGACCCGGTCACGCCTTTTTTTATCTGCAAGACGCCATCATCGAAAATAGACATCTTGTCTTGGGCCGCCTGATCCTTCTTGCGAAAAGTCAGCGTGTCGTTTGTCCGATCGTGGCTGGTCCCGGTCTGGCGGAACAGAGGGGCGAGCTTGTCTAAGGCATCATCGCCCGATTGCTCGGGGGCGAGCGCCAGGCTGCCCCTGATGTGCCAGATCCAGTCGATGAGGCGTGGGTTCACATAATCTCCTTTTGAGAGAGCTTTTCGATGCCGCCTTGGGCGGCAAGACTCGGGCCGGGCCGCTCATGACGGCATCGGCCTGAGCATGACGAATGGGTAGAGGACGTTGTGTGAGCGGAGCATCCCATCACTCGGCCGGTACGGAAGTCGCCGCCGGCAGGGCAAATCGTTCCTTGAGCGTCTTCCAGCCCTCGGTGAAGGGATAGGTCATTGTCTCGCGGATCGACATGCGGCGACCGCCTTCCATCCCGAGCAGTTCTGCCTCGCCGTCCACGCAGGTGCCGAACATGCGGTCGATGATGATCCAAGTGCCGGAATAATTGCTGCGGGTGGCTTCATAGTCCTGCGAATGGTGCAGGCTGTGGTGCTCGGTGGTGTTGAACACGAAACGCCACCAGCGGGGCGTGTTGAAGCGGACGTTGATGTGCTGGTAGGTGCCGACCGCCAAGCCGATGGAGCCGGCGAGCAGGACGGCTCGCGGCAGGAAATCGAAGAAGCCGCCGATGCCGAGTCCGATCAGGAACAGTTCTACCGGATTGCCGACTGCGCCTTTGTTGATGTTCAACTGGGTTATGTAATGATGTGGCGCGTGGGTCAGCCACAGCGGATGCCAATTATGCATGCCGCGATGCATCCAGTATTGGCCGAAATCGAAGATGAACGAGATCAGGAAAGCCTGCACCAGCAGCGGCAGCCCGATGAGCCACGCGAACTTTTCCCAATCGAAGGAGTGCTGGGCCGCTTCGATCACGGCGTCGCTGCCGATGTAGCTTTCGACCAGGCTGAGCAGCGTATAGCCGAGCCCGACATAGAACAGGTCGGTGACCAGTTCCTTCCAGGTCAGGCGCCAGCTCTCGTAGCGCGGGTTGACCCATTCGAGCGCCAGCAGCAGCGCCTTGAAGCCGATGCCGATGCCAATGGCGGTCGATGCCTTGGCGATGGAGTTGGGCGCGTAGTACCAGAACGCGATCAGCGCGAACAGCACCGTGGGCTGGAACCAGGTGAATATGAACTGCTTGACCGGGCCGCCTTCCACCCTGGGGATATTTTCCCACCCCACAGTGACCGGTGCCTGAGCGCCTATCAGTCTTTTACCTACGCGAACTCCCTCCATGCGTCTGCCCTCATAATGGTTGCCCTGTCTCCCTGCGGTTATGTCCGACACGCCAGGGACAAGGACGATGCCCGCGGTTCCGTGGACCTGTTGTCGTTTGAGCATCGGGGGCGCATTCCCATCACGCCAGACGCCATTATGATATGTATCTCATAGATGCTGTCTATGCCTTGGCGATCGGCAGGCGGCCTCTCGGACGACAATGATCGGGCGCGAAACGGCCCCTTGCCTTCCAATCTGCTGCACGTCGTCATTTGATGACGTGGGCGGCTCTCGACCCCTTCTGCAGGATGATCGGCGGATGAGCCGGACGGAGAACCACAATGGGGAACGTCACGACAATTGGATTGGACCTCGCGAAGAGCGTGTTCCAGGTTCGCGGTGTTGATGCGGATGGCGTGGCAGCGTCGCTTTTGTCTCAGCCGTAAGCGCGGTGATCGGCCGTGGGTGGGGCCGGAAAGGGCGTCGGCATTCACCCTCTTCCAACGTAAGCGCGCCAACCGCCGAGATGGGTGATCTCCTCCGCACCGGTAAAGGCGCGGGGCTCGGCCACGAAACCTTTCGCGCTGGTGCCATCGGCCAGGGTGACTGTGCCGATAGCCAGCGGGGCCGGAACCTCGGCAACGAAGCTGCCGAAGGCCGCGACGTCGAGTTCGTAGACCTCGACTGCGATCGCCGCGCCGTCGTTGCTGTGGACCAGCGCCGGCTTGGGCGGGATGCTGTCGGCCATTGCATAAAGGCGATAAGTGGGCGCAGTTTCGAATGCGCCCAGAAATTTCGCATCGCGCGAAGTCAGCTGCCAATGGAGCGGCATGCCCTTCAGATGTGCGCCCACGACGGCGAGTTTCACGGTTTCCATTTTTCCCTCCAGGTCGAGCGGGGGCGGGGCAGGCAGGCCAGCCGCCGCGAGATAGGTTTCGGCCGCCGTGAGGAGGCCTTGGTCGCTGTCGGCGGGACCGATCAGCGTGATGCCGAAGCCGGTCCCGTTCGAACGGATGCCGGCGGGTACCGCCACCGCCGCCATGTCGAGCAGGTTCACGAAATTGGTGTAGAAGCCGAGGTTGCTGTTCAGCGCGATCGGCGCCGCAAGCAATTCCGCGACGCGATAGGTCGTGCCGGTGGTCGGAAAGGCAAGCAGGTCGACCATGTCCCACATCTCGTCGGCGTGGCGTTTCAGTGCGGCGAGGCGGTAGATGCCGTTCCACAGCTCGACCGCGCTCATGCCCTTGCCCGGTTCCACGACGCTGCGGACGGTCTCGTCTATCGCATCCGGATTGCCGGCCAGCAGCCCGGCGATGGCAGCCGTACGTTCGGCAACCCACGGGCCGCCATAAAGAAGGCGCGCCGCCTCGATCAGGAGCGTTATGTCGATCTCGACGATCTCGGCCGTTGCGGCGAGCTGGCCCAACGCACGATCATAGAGATATTCGGACTGGCTGTCGCCGAACCACACGCGCTGGTCACGGCGAGGCACGCCGATGCGCGCCGACCGGACCGGGCTGTTTGCGAGTGGCTTGGAATAGGGATCGGCGGGATCGAAGCCGGCCACGACATCGTCGACCAGCCGGGCATCCGCCACGTTGCCGGTGAAGACGGTTATGCAATCGAGCGTGCGGCACGCAGGAACGAGGCCGAGTGCGCTCCAGCGCCCCTTGCTGGGCTTGAAACCTACCAGGTGGTTGAACGCGGCAGGCACCCGCCCCGAACCGGCGGTATCGGTGCCCAGCGCGAAGGGGACAAGCCCGGCCGCGACGGCGACCGACGAGCCGGAGCTGGAACCGCCGCTCACGAAAGCGAGGTTATAGGCATTGCAAGGTATGCCGTAGGGGCTGCGCGTGCCGACAAGGCCGGTCGCGAACTGGTCGAGATTGGTCTTGCCGATGCAGATTGCGCCGGCCGCTTCGAGACGCTTGATGACGCCCGCCGACCCGGCGGGCCGATAGGCGAAGGCCGGGCAGGCCGCAGTCGTCTCGAACCCGGCAACGTCGATATTGTCCTTCACGGCATAGGGCACGCCGGCAAGGGGGGGCTTTTCGCCGGCGGCGACTCGCTTATCCACGGCGCGGGCCGCGGCAAGCAGGTCGTCGGGCGCGATCCGGCTGATCCAGACCTGCGGCTGGACGCTGTCATAGGCTGCGAGGCGGGCGAGGGTTTCCTCCGCCACCGCCACCGCGCTCCTCTCTTCGCCGTTGACGGCTGCGGCGATCGCAGTCACCTGCCTCCTGTCCAGCTCGGTCATGTCTGGCGCCTCAGCGCGAACAGCGGTGCGCCGGGCTGCAACAATTGCCGTTCTTGCATATAGAGCGTCGCAATCGTTCCGCTAGCCGGGCTTTCCAGGGGGCATTCCATCTTCATGGTCTCGATCACCGCGATGATGTCACCCGCTTTGACGATGTCGCCCGGCGCCACCATCAGCTTCCAAACGCTGCCGCCGAATGGCGCCTCAATCAGGTCTGCCCCTTCGGGCAGCTCTATCGCTGCGGTTTCGGCGGTACGGGCGCCGCCATCGTCCGTCATGTCCGTTACGCGGTCGAATTCGCCGGACCGCTGCCATTCGGCGCGTTCTTCGTCGAAGGCGGCCTGGCGCTGCGTTTCGAAGGCAGCGATGGACCCGGCGTTCTGTGCGAGAAAAGCCCGATAATCGGCGAGGCGGAATTCGGACTGCTCGACGTGAATGGAGCGGCGGCCATTGGGAAAGTCCCGCCGCCAGTCGGCGAGTTCCTCGGCGCTGACCTTGAAGAAGCGGATCTGATCAAAGAAGCGCAGCAGCCAGGGCTTGCCGTCGACAAAGGCATCCGTCTGCCGATGGGTGTTCCACACCTGGATGGTGCGTCCGAAGAGCTGATAGCCGCCCGGTCCTTCCATTCCGTAGATGCACATATAGGCGCCGCCGATCCCCACGACATTGGGCGGGGTCCAGGTGCGGGCGGGGTTGTACTTGGTCGTGACCAGGCGGTGCCTCGGATCGACAGGCGTTGCCACAGGAGCACCGAGATAGACGTCGCCGAGGCCCAGGACGAGGTAGCTCGCGTCCAAGACCAGCTTCTCGACAGCATCGGCATCGGGCAGGCCGTTGATGCGGCGGATGAACTCGATATTGTCGGGACACCATGGTGCATCGTCGCGCACCGCGCCCATGTATTTCTCGATCGTCTCGATCGTCGCCGGGTCCCGCCAGCTGAGCGGCAGATGGACGATGCGCGAGGGGACCGAGAAATCCTCGAGATCGCCCAGCGCTTCCTCAGCTTCCATCAGCGCGGCCAAGGCGCCGCGCTGGTCGAGCACGTCGCCGTCAAAATGCAGCTGGAGCGAACGGATGCCGGGCACGATGTCGATCACGCCCGGCAAGGCTCGCTCCTCGAGCTCCGTCATCAGGGCGTGGACGCGGACGCGTAGCTCGACGTCGAGCACTATCTCGCCATATTCCACCAGGATGTTGCGATCGCCCTGCTGGCGGTAGACCGTGCGCGGACGCGCGCCCTGCGCCGGCGTGTCGGCAAGGATCGGGGAAAGGGTCGCGATGTCGCGCGCTGTCGCTTCTGCAGCGAGAAGATCCAGCGGAGCGCGGTGCGCAGCGGCGGCGTCTTCCGCGCTGACCGGCACGAAGCGCAGGCGATCGTCTGGAACGAGTTGGCCGATCTTCCAGCGATCCGCAGCAATAATGGTAAACGGGCAGACGAAACCGCCAAGCGAAGGGCCGTCCGGGCCCAGGATGATCGGCATGTCGCCGGTAAAATCCACCGCGCCGATCGCATAGGGATTGTCATGGATGTTGGACGGATGCAGGCCGGCCTCGCCCCCATCCTTTCGCGCCCATTCGGGCTTCGGCCCGACCAGCCGGACTCCGGTGCGGTTGCTGTTATAGTGGACCTGCCATTCGGCGGCGAGGATGGCGCGAATGTCGTCGTCGGTGAAGAAATCCGGTGCGCCGTGCGGACCATAGAGAACGCGCAGCGTCCAGCTCTGCCCGAAGTTCGGTGCCGAGCAGGGGGAAGCGGGAGCGCTTACCCCGGCCGTGCCCAGATGCAGCGTGTCGCCTGCGAGCAGCCGACGCGCCGAATGTCCGCCGAACTGGCCGAGCTCGAAGGTGCTGTGGCTGCCGAGATAGGGCGCGATGTCGAGGCCGCCCGCGAACAGGATATAACCCCGCATACCGCCGCCAGCGGCCCGGCCGAGCGCGAGCGTCTGGCCGGCAGCTATGTCGAGGGCGGTGCCGCGTTCGACCGGCTCGTCGTCCAGCAGGGCGCCGAAATCGGCACCGGCAAGGCACACGCGCGCGGGTGCATTGAAAACCAGGGTCGGCCCGCTCGCGGTGACCTCCAGACCCGCCGTGCCCTCGGGGTTGCCGAGCACCTGGTTCCCGATCCGGAAGGAGCGGTCGTCCATCGGGCCGGACGGTGGGACGCCGATGGCCCACAGCCCCTGCCGGCCCGGCCAATCCTGCACGGTGGTGGCTGTGCCGCCGCTGACCACGCGGATGCTGCGCGGGCTGTAGGCGACCGTCTCCAGCAGCCGCGTCGATACCTGACCGTTTGCGAACTGCCCGTTCCGGACGACGTCACGCAGCCAGCGCAAGTTGGTTTCGATGCCGTCTATGCGGCTTTCGTCGAGTGCGGCCTGCATCGCCGATAGGGCTGCCTCGCGCGTGGAAGCGTGAACGATCAGTTTGGCGAGCATCGGGTCGTACCACGCGCTGACGATGCTGCCGGCCATACACCAGGTCTCGGCGCGGATGCCCTGCGGGAAATCGACGGCAGTCAGCGTGCCGATGGTGGGGCGATAATCGAGCGCGGGATCCTCCGCGTAGAGACGCACCTGCACGGCATGTCCGCGCGGAACGGGTGCTTCGCCGTCCAAAAAAGAGAAGTCGCCGGCCGCGCCCCGGATCATCCATTCAACGAGATCGACGCCCATCACCTCTTCGGTCACGCCGTGTTCGACCTGGAGGCGGGTGTTCATTTCCAGGAAGAAAAATTGCTGCCGATCCGAGTCGAACAAGAATTCGACCGTGCCGGCGGAACGATAGCGCGCTGCTTCGCCGAGGCGGACCGCAGCGGCGATGAGTTCGGCGCGCTTTGCCTCGGAGAGGAGCGGTGCGGGTGCCTCTTCGACGACCTTCTGGTTGCGGCGTTGCAGCGAACAGTCGCGCTCGCCCAACGGCATGACCCGGCCTGCCCCGTCACCGAATATCTGGACTTCGATGTGGCGCGCGCGGCCGATGTAGCGTTCGAGAAATACGCCTGCGTCGCCGAAATTGCCTTCACCCAGACGCGCGACGCCCGCGAAACCCTGACGCACGGCAGCTTCGTCCTCGCAGATGCGCATCCCGATGCCGCCGCCGCCGGCGGTGGCCTTCAGAATGACCGGGAAGCCAATTTCCCGCGCAGCATTTGCAGCTTCCTCCTCGTCGATGAGGAGGCCGGTTCCGGGCGCAAGCGGGACGCCATGCGCGGCGGCCAGCGCCCGAGCACTGTGCTTCAACCCGAAGGTCCGGATGTTCTCCGGGGTCGGGCCGATGAACGCGATCCCGGCGGCGGCGCAGGCCTCTGCGAACTCGGTATTCTCGGCGAGAAAGCCGTAGCCCGGATGGATCGCACCTGCACCTGTGTTTCGGGCGGCCTTCAGGATCGCGGCGATGTCGAGGTAGCTCTCCGACGCGGGGGCGGGCCCGATGCAGATAGCGACGTCTGCCTGCGAAACGTGAAGCGAGCCGACGTCCGCCTCGGAATAGACCGCAACCGAGCGCAGGCCCATGCGGCGCAGCGTGCGAATGATCCGAGTGGCGATCGCCCCCCGGTTCGCAACCAGGACTGTATCGAAGCTCATGCGGTGACGATCATCCGAACGGGCGTGGGATTGAAGGCGTTGCAGGGATTGTTGATCTGCGGGCAGTTGGACACGACGACGATCACGTCCATCTCGGCGCGCAGGTCGACTGTGAGGCCGGGCGCGGAAATCCCGTCGACGATGCCCAACGCGCCGTCTTCCTCTACCGGCACGTTCATGAAGAAGTTGATGTTGGAGACCATGTCGCGCTTGCCCCTGCCTTCGGACAGGTTGGCTTCGAGGAAATTCTCGACGCAGGCGTGCTGCGACTTGGTGTGGTGGCCGTAGCGCAGCGTGTTGGATTCACACGAACAGGCGCCGCCGATCGTATCATGATATTCGACGGAAGTGCCGACGATGGTCATCATCGCACGCCCTTCGTTCGAACGGAGCACGGCGCCGGTGCGCAGGAACAAATTGCCCTGTGCGGAGACCGTGTCCTGTGCGCTGTAGCGCTCTGCGTCGTCGTCGCCCGCATAGAGCAGGAAGTCGACCGCCTGGTTGCCTTCGAGGTCGACGATGCGCAACGTCTGGCCGGCGGCGACATGGTGCAGCCACGGTGCCCGGGGGGGAACGATCTCGTCGTGAACGACAGTGCCGGGAAGGCCCGCGAGGCCAGGATCGGTGGTCATTTCGGCTTTGGCACCTTACTAGCGACGGAAATAGTCTTCGACGTTGAGGAAGGCGCGCAATCCCTCCGGCGTACCGGTGCGGACGGGGTCGTCCGCGGGTGTCACCGCGCCGCGCCAGGCCGAGACCCGCAATGGCGTGACAGTCCAGCGCTCGCGCGGATCAAGCACGTGGGGACAATTGGCGATGACGACAATCACCTCCATCTCCGCGCGAAGGACCATGGACCGCCCTGGCTCATAGGGGCCGACCAGCGGCCTGATGGTCCCGTCTGCCTCAATCCGCGTTCCCTTGAACAGGTTCACGCAAGGGTGGACGTCCCTGCGCTGCAGCCCGTGCTTCGCCGAGCCCAGCAGCAGGCGGTCGCGCCCATTGGGAAAGGCGCCGCTGTTGCAGCCTTCGCCGTATTTCGCCTGGTTCGTCGCGGCGTTGGAGGTGCCGCAAAACGCGTCGTGCGTATCGGCATCATCCTCGAGGATGCTCATCAGCACCCGGCCCATGTCGGACAGCAGCATCTTGCCCGCGCCGAGATAGGCGTTCCACTGCACCTTCACCGTATCGGCCACGTTAAGCCGCTCGCTCGGCATCTCGGCGTTGAAGATCAGCACCGACGCGCAAGCGTCGCCCTGGAGGTCGATCAGGCGCAGGCGCGAACCCCGCGCCAGCCTGCGGGTCGCATAGCCGCCCGCCGCGATCGTCTCCTCCCACAACAGGTCGTCAGCGGAAACACCCACCGGAAGGTCGTCGGCGACCGGCGGCAACCGGGGCATCGCCCCCACAATTGTACCAGCCATGGCGCGAGCATGGTCGCGCGCCGCCGTGGGATCGGCAAGCGGTGCGGTCATGCAGCGGCTTCCCTGGCGCGGCCCTTGGCGGACGCAGCGGCGCCCGCACTTTCCAGGTCGTCCGGCTCGTGGAGCGGCGGGAGCAACGCGGTGGTGGTGACAAGCTGCAGTTGATGTACGCCACGGATGCTGCGCAACGCGTCGCACAGTTCCTTCAACCGCATGGCAGGCCCCTGCACCAGCAGCACCTCAAGCGACTGGTCGTCCTCAAGAAAGACGTGCTGGGAAGAGATGACTTCTTTCAGGTAATCGGCCTGGGTCTCGGCGAGTTGCTGCCGCACCCGGCCTCGGTTGCCGACATAGACCAGCGTCACTGTGCCAGCGAGCATGTCCTCGGGCCGGGTGAGCGCCTCGTGCTCTGCCAACGCGTGGCGAATCAGCTCGGCGATCAGCTGGGACCGCGATGGCAGGCCGCGTTCCTCAACCATCATGTCCAATTGGCGAAACAGCTCTGCCGGGAGGCTCATGCTGAGCCGGGCGAGACTGGCGGGTTCCGTATTCATCCTGCCGTCCTCTCAATTATTATCATCTTTGTCAATCGTAATACTATCCACATCGGCAATGTCGGTGCATGCGGACGCCGCTCTGGTCAGCGCCAAGTCATAAACGACCGTTGCGCCGAAGCGATGAGGGGCGTGCGGATCATGGCGGCGCTTATCAAGGGTGAGGACGCGCGTGCCGAGCGAAAACGCCTCCTTGATGTCATGGGTGATCATGATGATGGTCAGCGAATAGTCCCTCCACAGCCTGGTGATGAGCCCGTGCATGTCGGCCCTGATTCCTGGGTCGAGCGCGCCGAAGGGCTCGTCCAGCAGCAGGATCCGCGGCCGCTTGATCAGCGCTTGAGCGATCGCCAGGCGTTGCTGCATGCCCCCCGACATCGCCGCCGGATAGAGGTGCAAACTGTCACCGAGGCCGACCGCTGCCAGCATCTCCTCCGCTTCTGCAACGGCGGCGCGGCGCCTTCCCCCGAACAGCCGGGCGGTGAAGGGGGCCTGCGCGCATTCAAGCCCGAACAGCGTGTTGCGCAGGACCGAGAGATGCGGAAACACCGAATAGCGCTGGAACACGATGCCGCGGTCTGGCCCGCATTCTGGGGTGAGAGGCATGTCATCGAGCAGTATCGAGCCGCGCGTTGGCGCCTCTTGGCCGAGGATCACGCGCAACAGGCTGCTCTTTCCTGCACCCGAAGGACCGACGATCGAGACGAAAGAGCCGGCCGCGATATCCAGCTGTACCCTCTCGAGGACGACCTTGTCGCCGTATTCGACCCAGATGTTGCGGAGGCTCAGCAAGGCGCTCAATGGCCGGCTCCATGCGCCCAGGGGTACAGGCGGCGGCTGGACCATGTCAGGAGGAAATCCATCGCCACAGCAAGCAGCGCGATCCACGCGACGTAAGGCAGGATGATGTCCATCGAGAGATAGCGGCGGACCAGAAAGACTCGGTAGCCCAAACCGATGTCGGACGCGATCGCCTCCGCCGAGATCAGGAACACCCAGGCCGGGCCCAGCGACAGGCGTACCGCCTGAATCAGACGCGGCATGGCCTGGGGCAGCGCCACGCGCAGCATCAATTGCCAACTGCTGGCGCCCAGAGTCTGCGCCTTGATCATCTGCTCCCTCGGCAGGGCGGCAATATGGGCAGCGACATCGCGGATCATGAAGGGCGCAATGCCGATGACGATCAGCGCCACTTTCGCCGCCTCACCCAGCCCGAAGGCGATGAACAGGATCGGCAGCAGCGCTATCGGCGGAATAACGGCAATCCCGGTTACCAACGGACCGAAGGTGGCCCGAACCGGTGGGAGAACGCCCAGCACGAGGCCCACCAGCAAGGCCGAGAGGGTAGAGATGCCGAGGCCCATCCCGAGCCGCTCCAGGCTGGCAAGGGTGTCGGCCCAGAACAGCAGCTTTCCGGAAAGCGGATCCGGCTGGAACAGCAGCACCGCCATCGCCTCGGCCATGGCGCCGGGCATCGGCAATATTCTGTCGTTCGGATTGGCCGCGTGACGGCCGGCCGCGGCTCCGAGATAGAGCAGCACCAGCAGCACGATCGGAACCGCGCCCAGGAGAATGCGGCTACCCCGCCCGGCCCGGCGATTCACCCAACGCATGAGATCGGAAGTCTACCAGGCCCTGCCCCTTCAGAGCTTACCATCGGCAGCCATCTGCATGAAGGTCGCGTCGAAGCGCAAGGTGACACGATTGGCATCGCCCAGCGTCTTGTTGCCTGGGAACGACATACCGACGACGTCGGGGGATTTCGCGCCCTGGCCGAAGAGGCCCTTGGAAAAGCTGAAGTCCCGAACGCGAGTCATCGTCGTAATGAGCGCGGGGGACGATGTTGCGGCCACCGCCGCCTTCGGGTCGGCGTAGAGATAGGTGGTGGCCAGCTGCCTTTCGAACAGCTCGGGTGTGGTACCCGCCAGCGTTGCCATCGCTGCCCGTGCCGCCTTTCCTTCCGCGTCCTGCCGCTGCATCAGCGCCATCGTCTCGTACCAGATTCCGGCCAACGCCTTGCCGAGATTGGGGTTGGCCTTCAGCGTCGCGGTGTCAACGACCAGCAAGTCGAGGATCTCGCCCGGGATGTCGGCGGAACTGAACACCTCGCTGGCGCCCGGCGTAGCCCGCATGGACGAAAGCTGCGGATTCCAGGCGACCGCTGCCGTGACTTCCGGAGCAGTGAAGGCGCCGGCAATGTCCGCGTCGGACGTGTTCACCGTCCGGACGGCGCTGAGCGGCATGTTGACGGATTCGAGGCCGCGCGCGAGCAAGTAGTGCGAGACCGAGAGCTCGACGAGATAGACCTGCCGTCCCTTGATCGCCGCAAGGCTGTCGGCGCCTTTCAGCAGGATGCCGTCATTGCCGTTCGAATAGTCGCCGACGATGATCGCGCTGGTATCCTTGCCTCCGGCCGCCGGAATGGTGAGCGCGTCCATGTTGGCAACCGTCACGCCGTCCAGCTTGCCGGCCGTGTACTGGTTCACCGACTCGACATAGTCGTTGACTTGGATGAAATTGATATCGAGGCCGTATTTATCCGCCCATTTCTTCACGATGCCGGACTGCTGGGCGTAGGGCCAGGGCATCCACCCGGCATAGATCGACCAGCCGATGTTGAACTCCGTGCGCGTCTGCGGCGCTTCGGTTGCCGAAGGCGAGCAGGACGCCACCAGCAGGGCGCAAGCCATCAACGCAATTCTTCCCGCGCTGCGGATCCCGTTGAGCATGATTCGACTCCTTTCGCACTTGCAGCATTGCCGCAAATCCAGATGTTGTCCACCGTCAATTATTACCGTTGATATAATTTGTAATATCCATATGATGGCAGCCGTGCGGACCCGATCGTGTTCGATCGGAGGAGCCGCGGCGTCTGGGAGGGCGTGCATCGAAGGCAATCGTTCAACGCCGCATCCGCGGCCGTTTGCGAAAGAATTCGATGCCTCAAAGCCCGACCTACAACCCCGTCTTGTCCGGCAATCCGCAGTCGGCGACGGCGCGCGCGCACCCCAACGGTAATCCCGATCTCGGCTATAATCCTGCCGGCGCACGCAACACGGACAGCGCCGTGCCGCTGCATCGCAATGGAGCGGTCGTCCACAAATATGCCTGCGACGGCCCGGCGCCCGGCAACCTGGCCTTCCGTTGGACTTACGGCTCCAACGTCGCAGCCAAAAACCGCGATCCGCGCGTGCAGGTGGTGCAATATAACGAGGATAGCTTCGTACTCCGGCAGAATGTCTGCGTGCACTGGGAGGCGCCGTTCACCTACCTGCTGTTCGGCAACAAGGGCGCGCTCCTGATCGACAGCGGCGCGACCGCCAACGCCGAACATTATCCGCTGCGCAAGACGGTCGAGGCGATCGTCACGCGCTGGGGACAGGCGCGCGGGCGCAGCAAGGTTCCGCTTACGGTCGCCCTGACATCGGGCGAGGACATCGCGCAGAACCAGGGCCTGGTGCAGTTCGCCGGACGGCCGGATACGACGATCGTCCCCAAGCCGTATGGAGCGATGAAGGCCTTCTACGGTCTGGCCGGCAACTGGCCTGCGGGCACGGGCACGATCGATCTCGGCGACCGTCTGATCGAGGTGATTCCGACACCGGGCACGCACAAGGATGGCGTGACCTTCTACGATCCCTACTGCGACTTTCTTTTTACAGGCGACCTCCTGTTTCCCGGCAGGATCAACATCAGCAATGACGGCGATTTCGTCGCCTCGCTGGAAAGGCTCAAGGCCTTCACGGCGCGCAATCCGGTCAAATGGATTCTCGGCGGCCACATCGACATGATGTTCGTGCCCGGGAAATATTACGCCCGGTTCGCGACCTATAAGCCATACGAGCGCCTGCTCGAGATGGAGCCCGCACTGATCGACGAGGCGATTCAGCATGCCCGCGAAGTCCAGGGCAAGGACATGATGCTCATCCGGCCCGACTTCGCGCTATTCAACGGTGTCAGCCCCGATGCGCGGACCCAGGTCTGGCCCGAAGGCGTGCCCAATATCACCGCCCCACGCCCCTTCTGACGTCGAGGAGTCCCCATGGACCGCCGCACCTTCCTCACTTACAATGCCTTGGCCGCCGTCCCGCTCTCCGGTGCCGGGCTCGCCTCGCTTGCGAACGCCGCATCCGTTTCCACCGGCGGGACGCCGATCGACTTCAAGAGCAATCTCCCTGCGCCGGGGAGCTTTCCGAAGAAATGGATCTGCGGCTCCTCGTCCTGCGTGGACAACACCGATCCGCCGGTCCAGGTCCATTGGTACAATCCGCACACGGCGATCCTGCGGCAGAACAAGGCGTATAGCTACGAGGCGCCATTCGCTCCGCTTTATTTCGGCAACGACCGCGTGCTGCTGCTCGACGAAGGCTTTGTGCAGCTGCGCAACGACTGGGACCTGCGCGGTGTCGTGGACCAGTGCATCGACGAGTGGTGCAGCCGCAACGACCGCGATCCGGCCAGCCTCGAACTGCTGGTCGCGTTCAGCCACCTGCATGCCGATCACTATGCAGCGGTCAACCAGTTCGCCGACCGCCCGAACACGCGTTACATGGGGCTGACCCATGACGAGATGGTCGGCTTCTGGGGCATGACCAATTTCCCGGAAGAACGGGTGACACTGGACCTCGGCGGGCGCGAAATCCTGATCTGGGGTTCGCCCGGCCACGTCGTGTCGGAATTCGCCTATTACGATGGCTACACGCAGATTCTCTACACCGGCGACATGTTCTACAGGGGGCGCTGCTACATCAGCTTCTGGCAGCCCTGGTTCGACAGCATGAAGCGGCTCGTCGATTTTTGTGAATCGCATCCAGTAACGCATGTGATGGGCTGCCATGTCGAGATCAGCAACACCGGTGAGGATTACGCTTATGGCATGACCTGGCAGCCCGACGAGGCGCCGGTGGAGATGACCGTGCAGCAACTGCGTGAGGCATTCGAATACGCCAAGACGATCACCGAACCCGGCATCTACTTCACCGGCACGGTCTTCCTCTGCAATCAGACGCGGGGGACGACGACAATCGACAAGAACCCGTATCGTTACAGCTGACCCGCAAAAGTTTCAGGACAGGAGCACGCATATGAGGAAATCCATTGGCCTGACACTGGCATCGGTCGCATTCTGCGCTTCGGCACCCGCTCACGCGCAACTGACCGAAAAGGAAATCAGCGTGCCGGGCTTTGCCGACTTCCTGGCGATCGACGGCGACACCGTCTGGACCACCAACGACGGCCGCGTCGAACAATGGTCTCCCGATGGCAAGCTTGCCTCCACCCCCGTGCCGCGACCCTGCGGCGCGATGTCGGTCGCGTTCGGCTCGCTATGGGTTGCCAATTGCAAGAACAGCAATCTCTACCGGATCGACGTAAAGACCGCCAAGGTACAGGCGATCATCCCAACCGGCATCGCCAATCCCAAGGGCGAGACCAACGTCGTCGTTGCCGCGGGCTCAATCTGGGTACCGAGCGACGGCGCGGGCAAGGTCGCCCGCGTAGACCCCGCCAGCAATACAGTCATTGCTTCGATTATGGTCGATCCCGGCACCTTCTATCTCACCTTCGGCTTCGATGCCGTGTGGGCGGTCAGCAGCGACGGCCAGTCCCTTCAGAAAATCGATCCGCAAACCAATGCGGTCGCGGGCAAGGTGGCGCTCGGCAAACAGCCCGGCTTCCTTGCCGCAGGCGAAGGGGCGGTGTGGGTGCAGGAACAGGGCGACGGCACCGTCGCGCGGATCGATCCCGTCACGCTCGACGTGTCCGGCCGGGTAAAGGTCGGTGAGAAATTGGCCTATGGCGATATCGACACCGGCGGCGGGGCGGTATGGCTGCGCACGACCGAGGAACAGACCTTCGCGGTGATCGATCCGCAATCGCTGAAAATCCTGACACGCGCGGGCAAACCCTCCGGCAGCGGGGCGCTCCGCTATACGCCGTCCGGGATCTGGACTTCGGCCCATGATCTGAAAACCATGTCATGGTGGACCGGCAAGCTGAAATCCGACGATTAGCCGATCTCGTCGCAGCCGTAGCTAGTACGCGCCGAATCGGCGGGCCGTCTGAGTTGCCACTGTTGCAGCTATGTGACTCTACCGCCTCTGTGCAGGACATTTTCCGCAATTGCAGATGACGTCGTCTGCATGAAAATACCAATATTTCACAGACGTACCGGTTCAAATCCTCCCATAATCCGTTCGTAATTAATACGCTTGACGCATTAGGTAATATCCTTACCGTGTCTCTATTGCCGAAAGAGCGCTGTGACGGACGGGGGAGAGGATCTGCAACATTAAGCCGGTTATCGGCTTGATATGGAGATTTTCGATGGACCTGCCGCCGGCCAGCAACACTTCTCCGCCTGGCGGCCTGAAGCCAGTCGCGAGCGAACTCGCAGGCGAGCAGAACCCGGGCGGGATCAAGACCACATTCGTCAACCTGATTCCGCCTGCGACGCTCGTGGCGGTCGTGCTGTTCTGGGGGCTCGCTCCCGAGGCGGTGGTCAAATACCCTTGGACGCTTGTGATCACGGGCGTCGCGATCATGTTGTGGATCCAGAGCCTGGAATGGTTCCTCGAACGGCATGAAGGCTGGCGCCTGAACACCCCCGAATTCCTCACCGATGTGTTCTACGTTGTCCTGAGCTACACGGTCATTTCCTGGGTAACGGTCAATCTGGCCGATGGGACCTTGATCTCGATCAAGGAACGATTGGGAATCGCTACGCCGTGGCTTACGCATCTGCCGTTCCTGGTGCAGGCTGGGATTGCAATTTTCCTGATCGAGTTGGGCCAATATTGGCTGCATCGCTGGATGCACAATTCCTACCCGCTGTGGCTGACGCATGCGCCGCATCATCACCTTACCCAGCTGAACGCGCTGAAGGGAGCCGTCGGCAATCCGATCGAGCTGTTCCTGATCAGCCTCAGCGTGTTGGCGCTGTTCGATTTCAGTGAGGCGGCAATATTCTGCGCGCTCAACATGGGCGGTGTGATTTCGGGCTTCGCCCACGCAAATGTGCGCTCCAACCCGCCGCTATTCTACTCGTTCGTCTTCACCACGATCCGGCATCACAGTCTGCACCATACCGCGCTCAGCTATGAAGATACGCGCTGCAACTACGGCAACTCGATGATCCTCATGGACCGGATTTTCGGCACCTATCGAGAGGGTGAATCGTCCGTTGTCGGGCAGGACGAACGCAAGCGGCTGTCGATCTACGAGCAGTTCATGTTCCCGTTTCAACCGCTGATCGAGGGGATCAAGGAAAGACGGAGCAAATCGAAATCGGCGGCTGCGCCAAGCTGACGCTGGTCGGACAGTAGAAGGAACACGGGATCTCAGAAACTCGACGGCCTGGATAAGTCGAGCAGCAAGCGGGCCAGACCATAAGCCGAAGAACGGCAACTGGCTTAGCGCAAGATCCTTCAATCAGAGATCAATCCGGTTCTGGCGTCTGCCAGGGCACGGGAGAGTTGTAGCTCAAAATGGGGGTTAAAAATGACATATCGCGCCACACGCAGACTGGGCCTTTTATCTGCAACGATCCTCACAAGCGCGGTGCTCGCCGCGCCGGCACAGGCACAGGCACAGGCACAGGCACAGGAAGATCCGGCTGTCACCTATGATGCCGACGACAATATCATCGTCGTCACCGGCACGCGCCGCAGCACCACCATCATGGACACGCCGATAAACATCGCGGCGATCAGCGGCAAGACGCTTGAGGATCAGCGCATCGACGATGTTCGCGATCTGGCCGATTTCACGCCTGGCATGACCGTTTCCGACACCGGGCCAGGCTCCACGGGAACGATCGTACTGCGCGGGCTCAGCGCCTCCGATGTGGGAGATGGCGGTTCCAACTATGACAGCGCGATGGGGGTCTATCTGGGCGAAGTCCCGCTCTATTACGACTTCAAGCTGCTCGACCTCGAGCGCGTCGAGACGCTGCTTGGACCACAGGGTACGCTTTACGGCCTCGGCACCATGGCGGGTGCGATCCGCTACATCCCCAAGCGTCCGAATATGACGGCGTTCGAGGGCGAAGTACACGGCCGCTTTTATGGCAAGGATCACAGCGGGAAAGCCGGATACCAGATTGATGGCGTCATCAACTTGCCGATCGTCACCGATCACATCGCCTTCCGCTCGGCGACCGGCTATTATTACGATCCGGGCTTCATCGACTACACGCTGCTGCTGCAGGAGCCGGGCGTGTCGCTGCCGCAGCCTGACGGCCCCGTCAGCATCTCGGATGCCGGCTATGCCGCCAACCTATACACGCAGAAGGACCTCAACTTCGAGCGCACCTTCACCACGCGCAACCAGTTGCTGTTCCAGACCACCGAAGACTTTAAGGTGGTCCTCACTTACGCTTACCAGCAGACCGAGACCGGCGGCGGCCAGTCGAACAGCGCCGGGGTGTTAGGGACGGGCAAATACGAGAGCGCCAGCCGCTATGTCGAGCCGGTGAAACGGCACGCCCATCTCGCCAGCGCGGAAGTCAACGCCAACATCGCCGATATCTTCGATGTTGTCGCCACCGGTGCCTACACGGAGGTCAACACCCGGAGCCAGAGCGACAATACTGACCTCCTGCTCGATCTCGACTACGATTACGAGCTGTTCCCCGCCTTCTCGAGCTGGAACGAGAGCGAAACACTCCGTAAGCAATACAACGCTGAGATTCGCCTCGTTTCGCGTCACGGCGGGCCATTCCGCTGGGTTGTGGGCGGTTTCTACAACGAGAACAAGTTTCAGAGCGACTACGCCGAACATGTGCCGGGCCTGATTTCCGTCGATGGCATCTACGGCAATGTCATCGCAGACAATCCCGAAGAGCTCGAATATGTCAGCTACGTCACCTCCCAGGTGACCGAAAAGGCCATCTTCGGGGAAGGCACGTTCCAGGTAACGCCGCAATGGCAGGTGACCGCCGGTGCGCGCTATTTCGACTATTCGTCGGAAATCGCCGGCGCGGCCACTCTGCCACTGCTCGACATCTTCGATCCGGGATCAAATCCCCTCAGCCCCTATGACCTCGATCCGGCCGGCGGCGAGGCGGGCCAGGATGGCTGGGTCTGGAAGTTCAACACATCGTACAACTTCACGCCCGACCTGATGCTGTATGCTACCTACAGCAAGGGCTATCGCATCGGCGGCCCGAACCGAGTGGCGCCGTGCCCGCAGCCGCTGCCGAACGATCCGGATGGCGACAACGTCAATAACACCCAGCTGATCTGCGCCCTGCCGTTTGAGCAGCAGTACGGCCCCGACACGACCAAGAACATCGAAGTCGGCCTGCGTGCGCAATTGTTTGAACGCATGCTCAGCCTCAACTTCAACGTGTTCCAGATCGATTGGGAGGGGATTCAGATCGCTTCCGCAACGCTCAACGGCATTACCGGGATTACGGTCAATGGCGGCGGCGCGAGGTCGAAGGGTTTCGAAACCTCGTTCCAGTTCAGGCCCATGCGTGAACTGACGATCCAGGGTACCTATTCCTATCTCGATGCCAAGCTGACGGATGACGCGGCCGACATCATCGCCGTGAACGACCCTGCCGGACAATATCCCAGCGCGCCGATCAAGCTCGACGCGCTAGAGGGCGACCGCCTGCCGGGCTCGGCGAAGAATTCCGGCAGTCTCGGGGCGACCTACACCATGCCGCTCATGGAGGGCGAACTGAGTGCCAACTGGACCGCGACCTATCGTGGCAATATTGTGTCGCGGCTGGGCTGGGATCGCGCTTTTGGCGACAAGATTCCGGGCTATGTGGTGCATCGCGCGTCTTTGACCTACGATACGGAGAGGTACAGCATCACACTCTTTGCGAGCAATATCTTCGACAAATATGCCGTGGTTTCGGTTGCCAACGACCGTTCGCGCACTGGCCTCAACGACGGCGTCCTGCTGCGCTATTACAAGCAGGCGGTGTTGAGTCCGCGGACCTTCGGGCTGGAGGGTCGCGTCAAATTCTGATCTGATGCAGCGGGCGGGGCGCTTGCCGGAAACGGCGGGCGCCCCGATCCTGAGATAACCCCGCTATTCTGTCGCGATCCCCTGCGCTTCGAGCCAGGCCGCGACCGGGCGCAAAGCCTCTTCGTGCGAGCGCCATTTTCCCACCGCATCGGCATTGAGCGGACGCCGTACCTGCGCCGCGCTAGGCGTTGCCACCGCCGCGCTGTTCTGGTGGAACGACAGGCACGCCTCGTCCCATTCGAGGCCGCAATGCTTGAGCAGGCGCCGGGTCTGCCCTTGCTGATCGGCGACCAGCTGTTCGTAGGACAGTTGCAGCACCCGCCCCGGAAACAGGTTTTCCCACAAGCCCATCAGCCGGTCGAAACGCGTATAGTAGCGCGCCGTATCCATCAGGTCGTAGGAATACGCGTAATAGGCGGACTGGCTGGCGAACAGATTCTTATAATTGCTCCACACCGTGTCCATCGGATTACGGCGCAAGCACACGATCGGCGCGTTGGGCAGTGCCCGCGCGATGTGGCCGATATAGAGGAAATTGGCCGGCAGCTTGTCAGTGAAGCGCACGGCGCCCGAGGGTCGGTGATGGCTGGCCTGGCTGAGATACGAGTCGCCGATCGCGGCTGGATCGACATCGCCGCTCGCCATGACCGTAGCTGGATCGATCACCGTGCGCGACGACGTTCCCGCCAGCCGCTTCACTGCCAAAGGCATCGCCTGCAACTCTCCGGCTGATCCCACGTCCCGGTGCGAGGACAGGATGCGGTCGACGAGGGTAGTGCCTGTGCGGGGCATGCCCACCACGAATATGGGGGAGGCATCCGCGTTGCCCGCGCCGGGGACAATTGATTTCTCACCTGTCCCGAACAGCGCCTCGATCGCGTCGAATATCGCGGCGTCTTGCGCGAACTCATAGCGGATCGCGCGCTTGTGCGTGGCATTGGCCTCGAACAGGTGGTGGAACGCTTCCGCCGGGCGCTCGATGTCTTCCAGTTCCTTGGCCAGCGCATATTTGATGCGCAGCACATCCTCTGGCCTGTCCGCCGCGGCCAGCGCGGCTTGAAGCCTCGGGACATGATTGGCCTGGTCGGTCTGGCGGGAGAGAATGGCGACCGCATAATGCGCGCGAGCATTGCCCGGGCTCTCGCCCAGGATCTCTTCGTAATGCGTGCGGGCTTCGTCCACCCGGCCGGTGAAACCGTTTGCCGCCGCCAGATTGTAGCGATACTCGAGGTTGTCGGGCTCGGTCGCCACCGCAGCTGTGAAGGGTGCGATCGCTTCCTCGTGGCGCCCCAGCCGGACGAGTACACATCCAATGGTGTCGAGCGTCAGCGGATCGTCCGGCGCCATCGCCATTGCCCGAACCGCTGCATCGGCAGCTTCGCCATCGCGCCGTAACAGGATGAGCAGCTTGGCCAGTTGCGCCAGATGCTCCGGCTTGGGCTCGCGCTCGACCGCAGCCTCGATCAGCGGAACCGCTTTGGCGATCTGGCCAGCTTCGGCTGCAGCGATTCCCAGCAGGAAAAAACCCGCCGACCGACGGGAATCCGCCAGGATAAGGGCTTTGGCAGCGGCTACAGCCGCAGGCAGGTCACCGCGCTTGAGCGCTGCCCTCGCCCGCACTTCCAGCGTCATCATATGTCCGCGGCCGCGCCGAACAAGCGCTCCGCGATGAGCAGGGGCCTCGCTGCACCGACGCCCGGCGGCGGCATGGCCGCTTCGGCAGGAAATACCGTTGGCACCGGATTCGTCGTCACGGCCTGGGTTGTGACGAAATCCATCTGCCCGACTTAAAGAGTGTTACCTGCCTTAGCAAACGTAACATCGCGGGAGGTCCTGTCGACCCTTCCGTCGCTGTTGAATGTCGCGAAGCCTTGTCGCCCGGCGTGGTGACGCCGGGCGACGGGTTCATCGGCCACCTGCTCCTCAGCGGGGTGAAGAGCAGGAACCCGTATGTTCAGCGGCTGGCGAGCTGCGTCGGCGAGGTGTTCGCCGCGGCGGCTGTCCGCGTTTCGATCTGGGTACGGATATCCGCGATCACCGCGGTCCGGCATTCGCGCGCGCGCGCGCCCAAGTTCAGATGCACGCTGGACAACCGATCGCCGCAGACAGCGCGTGCGGCCTCGTCCATGCGGATAGCAAGGCGCTGCTGCCCTTCGGCGGTCGAAAGATCGAGTCCGCTGAGGCGCAATACTGCCTCGTTCTTGGCGAACGGATTGTCTGTGGCGGCGGCCGGCACCGAGGTAGCCATGGCGCACGCGACCAGGACCAGAAGGCCTTTCTTCATCATCATCTCCTGCATTGTCGTTTTTCACCGCTCTGCGGCGGTATTCGAGCAGCATAGCGCTCGATGCAGAAACTCGCAAGGATGTGGGACCGCTCCGCTCGGCGGAGCGGCGAGAGAGCCGGACTAGCGGACGCTGACCACCAGCGAGGCGAGGTTGGTCGCCAGGCCCAGCAGGCCAATCGGCAGATCGACGGTGGCGTTGGTCTCGCGTTGCGTTTCCGGATCTTGCAGCGAGACGTCGATCGTTCGCGCATAGGGCGCCGACCATTCGCGCACGACCTCGACCGGCAAATCGATCCGCCAGCCGCGTTTGCCTTCGACCGGCACGACGTGGTCGTTGATACTGACGATCGAGGCCGGATCCTCGCGATGCCCGGCAATTCGCAGACAGGTTTCGGCGCCGCAGCGGACCAGCTTTGTGCTCGGCGCCGCGGTCGCGGGCGATGCCAGACCCCAGGTGACGATGGCGCCTATCAATGCCAGCGGCCGCTTGCGAAAACCAGTTCCCGTCGCGGGGCGATACCGCTCGGTCGTAGCTGGCGGCACAAGACTTTGCCGCGGTCGCTGCCCCCGAAAAGGGCCTTGCAAGCGTGCTGCACTGAAGCCCGACGTCCGGTCCATAAAGCGCCTCCACGTCCAACCTAATCCGGGCAGGGCATAGCGGTAGACAGGTCAATCTTATGACTCCCATCGATTTGGTCTATGAGCAAGCAGCTTGCTCGCGCTAACGTCGGCCATGCAGAATCGAACGGGCGGTCGGCCGCCCTCCGCCGCAGGAGGAACGAACATGAGTGATCGTGCGCCGATGAGCGACAAGAAGTTCGCGAGCCGCGTGGACTGGAACCTGATGCGGACGTTCGTCGATATCGTCCGGGCGGGCGGCATCGGAGCTGCCGCCCGGCAGCTCAATCGACAGCAGCCCAGCATCAGCGCGGCGCTGAAGCGGCTCGAAGAGCACGTCGGGGCCACCCTGCTGCAACGCACCGCCACCGGCGTCGAGATGACCGAGGCCGGCAAGGCCATGATGACGCTGTGCGAGGAGATGCTGGAGTCGGCAAGGATGGTGCCGCATCAGATCGCCCAGGCGACGAAGCGCGTCGAAGGGATCGTGCGCATCCAGATCGTGTCCGGCCTCGTTTCGTCGGAGTTCGACGAAGCCATCGCGAGTTTCCATCGGCGCCATCCCGCCATTCACGTCGAGATACGGGTCTCGCCCTGGCGCCAGCTTCTCGACGCGATTGAGCAAGGCGAGGTGGAGATCGGCGTAGGATACGACAGCAGCGTTCGCGGAAGCCTCATGTACGAACCTCTGCTCGTGGAGCGCCAGCAGCTCTATTGTTCCCGCAGCAATCCTTATTTCGGCTATCGTGTGAGCCGGCTGCACGAACTCAGAGACGAGGGCTTCGTTCTCACTGGCGACGACGAGATCGAACTGATTACTCACCTGCGTCGCCGTTATCGGCTGGGTACCAAGGTGAGCGGGCTGGCGGAGGACATCAATGAAGCGCGGCGCCTGATCGTCCAGGGGGTCGGCATCGGCTTTCTTCCGGTCCTTGCCGCCGAGAACGAAGTTGCCAACGGCAGACTCTGGCCGCTGCTCCATAAGGACTTTGAACCCGCCTACGACCTGTTTCTCCTCGCCCGCTCAGAGCCCGCGCGGGACACGGCGACTCAGCTCTTTTGGGACGAGGTGATCAGGCGCATCCGCGCGCAGCAGAGGTCATAGGCGCAATCTATGCCTTTCATCACGGCCTTGCGTCTGCATCGGCACACCAGCATAGATCCGTTCGACTTCGGCCCGGTGACAAAGATCGGTGTCTGGTGCCTGAACCGCCGCGGCGCCGGCCGCCAGGCCGTACCGAAAAGCGTCCACGGGATTCCTGTGCGCCGCGAGGGCGAAGACAATCGCGGCGAGGAAGCTGTCCCCGGCACGCCGTCGGCCTGACATCAAGCAGCCTGATGCAGACACGGCAGACGCCGCGATGCTATTGAACCGGGCATGATCCGCTACGACAGGAACTTTCGCAGGCTCGCTTACCCGTCGACATCGCTGGCTTTCCGGCGATCTGAAACATCGCACAGGCGGAGGGCAGCAGCCCACCTATGGCGCAGGCCCCAAAAATGGAGCTGCCGATCAGCAGGTTGCGCCTAGTTTCGTCCATGGCTGTCGACTGGGCCTGCGCAGTGTGTAGTTGATATCGTCCGCGTGCCTACCGTTCCGGTCGCCCACCGTCGATCGCGCTTTGACGACACCAAACGATCGACTGGACACATATATCTTCCTGATCCTTCCGCAGAACAAGGGCGCGGACACGTACGAGGCGCCTTGCCACACGATCTGGAAGAGCGGTGGAAGAGGATCGAAGCAACTTGGCCCTCGCTGTAGATGGCCAAACTCCATATTGCGGCGTCGGTTCAACGGCTGCTTTCGGGCGGCGACGGATCTGGGTAGGAACGTCTGAGATCAGGCGCAAAGCAGCCGAACAAAAATGGCGGCCCAGTCCGGCCGCCAGAGTTGAATGGAGAAAGCTCTCCACTTGGGTCGCGGTGCGGCGAATACACCTGCCGCCAGTCAGCGCCATCGAAATAAGGATGTCGTAGCGGAATCTGTGTTCAGTGATGCGCCGATGCAACAGTATCCCCAATACTGACCAGCGAAACAGCAGCGTCCGATAACGCAACGATGCGGGACACCGCATCGGCGACCTCCAGAATTGCGCGCGTTCGTTCCGCCGCCGCCATCATCGCAGATGTGATGGCAACCGCGCTCGCGTCTTCCATGATCGTGCCAATCCTGGTGCAGAGCTGAGCGAGTAATTCGTCGGTTTCGTCCATGGCACCACCACGCCTCCAGACTCAGCGGAAGTCCAGATGCAGCTTTTTCGCAATTTGCGAACAATCCATTCGACTTCGTCTGCACAGCAAGCATTGGTGTCCCTGCGCCCGAACGGTGGCGCAAGGCTCCGACCGGCCGGATTCGGAGCGTGAGGCAGTGGGACCGGCATCAGGCTGGTCTTACAGGAGACCTCCAAATGACCGAACAAACTGCAACAGCCGAACCAACCGCCCGCCCGCAGACCAAGGCAGCCACGGTTCAAAAAGCTGCTCGCACGCGGGAAAGGCGCAGCCCTAGCCGAACTCACCGACGCGACAGGATGGCAGCCGCACAGCGCCCGAGCGTTTCTGACCGGATTGCGTATGAAAGGCACCAATCTCGTCCGCGAGTGCCGCGCCAACGGCGAGACTTATTGGCGCATCGAGCGCTAATAGTGGCTCGGATCGAAGAACAACTGGCTGGGCTGGCGACTATGTCGCCGGCCCGGCTCCGTGCCGAATGGCGGCGCTTGAACCGCGGACAGCCGCTGACGGAAGGCCTCACCTCGAGCCAACTTGCCCGAAGCATTGCATGGCGCCTGCAGGAGAAGATGCAGGGAGGGCTAACGCCGACCCGCATGCGGGAACTTGATCGCCTCGCTGGACAGCTCGAACGCGACGGCGACTTGGAAATGGTCGCAGATCGATCTCTGAAGCCGGGATCGCAATTTGTCCGGCACTGGCACGGCAAGCCTTACACCGTGACGGTCCTCGACCAAGGGTTCGAGTTCGAGGGACAGCTTCATTCCTCGCTGACCCAGATCGCTCGCCAGATCACCGGTTCTGCATGGTCGGGTCCGCGCTTCTTCGGGCTCGCGCGAAAGGTCGCCTCATAAAACCCCAATCCTCACGCCGTCGCTGCGCGATCTACACCCGCAAATCCACGGACGAGGGCCTTGACCAGAATTTCAACAGCCTCGACGCTCAGCGCGAAGCCTGCGGCGCCTATATTCTCAGCCAGACGCACGAAGGTTGGGAACCGACAGGGGAGCTATACGATGACGGCGGGTTCTCGGGCGGATCGATGGACCGGCCGGGCCTCCAACAACTGCTGGAAGACGTTGAGGCCGGGAAGGTCGATATCATCGTCGTCTATAAAGTCGACCGGCTAACCCGAAGTCTCGCCGACTTCGCGCGCATCGTCGACGTTCTCAATAAGCATGGCGCATCATTCGTGAGTGTGACCCAAGCGTTCAACACGACGAACAGTATGGGACGGCTCACGCTTAATGTCCTGCTGTCCTTCGCCCAGTTCGAGCGTGAAGTGACGGGCGAGCGTATTCGCGACAAGATCGCTGCGTCGAAAGCGCGGGGGATGTGGATGGGCGGCACGGTGCCACTGGGATACGAGGTCAAAGACCGGAAGCTTGTGATAGTGCCCGAAGAGGCCGCGAAGGTGCGCCGTATCTTCGAGCGCTACCTCGCCCTCGGTTCCGTTTACGACCTCCAGGCCGAGCTTGCTGCCGATGGAATATTGACCAAATCGCGGGTGCTCAAGGATGGTCGCAATTACGGCGACAAGAATTTCAGCCGGGGTGGCCTGTATCAAATGCTCCGCAGCCGTATCTATCGCGGCGAGATCACGCACCGCGGTAAATCCTATCCCGGCGAGCACGACGCGATCGTCGACGAAGAGATATTCGATCGGGTCGGCGAACGCCTAAGTGGTAACCAAGTCAAACAGAAGCATGCAGCCTATGCCGAACACCCAAGCCTCTTAGCCGGGATTATCTGGGATAGCGAAGGGCGCCGCCTGACGCCCAATCACGCAAACAAGAGCGGGGTTCGGTACCGCTACTATATCAGCCAGAAGGACAAGCAGCGCTTGGACCTGCCGATCGTGCGTGTCCCTGCCGGTGATGTAGAGAACCTGCTCATCCATCAGCTTCGGCAGCAGTCCGGCGTAAGTTGGGATGGCCCGCGACCGGACCGAGAGCTGATACTCGCGACGGTGCGGAAAGTTACGATCCATCGCGACCGCGTAGACATCGAGTTCATCGACCGCGACGACCCGGTCTCCATCCCGGCAACCATGGTGCGTTGCAGCGGCGAGAAGCGTATCGTGGCGGCTCCAGAAAACTATCTCCATCCCCGCCCCGATGCGGCGCTGATCAAACTGATCGTCCGGGCTCATCAAGCCAACAAGGCGTTATCCGATCCAGCGAACCCCTCGGTCGAAGCCGCGGCGACCTCCATGTCGGTATCGACGCCCTACTTCTGCTCTCTGCTCAGGCTAGCCCACCTCGCGCCCGATATCACGACCGCCATCCTTGATGGGCGGCAGCCCGCGCACCTCAATCGACAGTTTCTCGCGCGCACCAATAATCTGCCGATCGATTGGCAAGGTCAGCGCGCCATGCTCGGGTTCGCATAAACCCACCCCGCACAGTACCAAAGGATAAGATGCGCATCTTTCGTGCAACGCATCCTCCGACCGCAAAATCCTCGAACAGAGAATCTGCGTCTGATGATGGCTGCGGGTGGCTGGCAAAAACGTCTCTACGTCGAAGGTCCACGTGCCGATCGTCGCGCTAAGCCTCTAACATTTAGCGATACTATTGAGGTTATGGCTGCTCCGTCACGGAGATTGCAGTCAACTAGTGACTGGATGGTGGGCGCTGACGGGCTCGAACCGCCGACCCTCTCGGTGTAAACGAGATGCTCTACCAACTGAGCTAAGCGCCCCCTTTCGGAGAAGCGCGCCCCTGCCACAGCTTCGCGGCCGGAGCAAGCTTGGCCGCTACTCCTCCAGCGCCTCGAAATAGCGCCCCATCGCATCATGCGCCGATTCGGCAAGGCCGATGAAGATGCGGCGCCCGTCATGCGGGTCGGCTTCGCGCAGGAACAGGCCCGCGTCGGTCATCGTCTTGATCCAGCGCAGCGCCGTCGTCGCGGGGACCGCGGCGGCGATGCACAGGCTGGAGACCGACACCGGCTGGCGTTCCAGCCGGGCGGCATAGAGGTCGAGCAGCATGTCCCACGCCGGATCGGCGAAAAGGTCGGCGGGGAAATATTGCTCGCGCATCCGCCGCTGGCGCAGCAGGCGGCGCACCGCCTTGGCGCGCAGGCGCTGCACCGTGCGTTCCTCGGGCTCGAAGCTGCGCGGTCCCGGCACATAGTCGCGCGGGGGCGAGCGAACGACGCCGCCGGCTTCGCCGAAATCCTCTTCGCGCGGCGCAAAGGCCGGCGGCGTTCCGGCAAGGCCGCGCTGGCCCGACAGATCGCCGAGCAGCCGCGCGATCCGCGCGACTTCATCCTGCAACCGGTCGATCCGTTCCATCGCTTCGTCGCGCGCGACATCGTGCACGGTCGAGGATAGGAAGCGCGATGCCGCCGCCAGCGCGACCAGACGGTCGGCGGTATCGGCATCGACCAGCCATTCGGTCCGGATCGTGTCGGGTACCATCGCGGCAATGCGATCGAGTCCGCCGAGCGAGGTCTCGCACACCAGCGCGCATTCCATGGCCAGCGTTGCATCGCAAATTTCGATCAGCGTTTTGCTTTCGATCGTTTCGGCATCGACCAGCCAGACGATGTCGGGCTGCACCATGGTGCACAGATGCGCCGCCATTTGCGATGGAGGAATAGCATCGCTCACCCGCGCCCTGCCCGTGCGCGAGAGTTCGGCGCCGATCGCGCGCGGCCCCGCGAACAGGATCGATGCAGGGACTTCGTCCGCATCGGCGGCCGCCTGCCAGTGCGGGGGCGGCGATTGATCGAATCGCGATGGCGGCAACGCCTCGACCGGCGGGTTCAAATCCATCAAATGGTCCATCGTGCCACCCTTCCTCGTCGTCTCTCCACCTTGGCGTCCTTATGTCGTCAAAATGGCGATATTCACCTTTTGTTCGTTCCGAACTGCCGCCGATCCGGATACTGACGAAAGGAGGCAGCATGGGATTCGGGGAGTGCTGGAGAAATTCGCTCCATTCTGGACATGTTTTGTTCTCACCGTCAATCCCCTTTCGCGCTTGCCAGCCGATGGCATTATCCGCACGGACAGAAAGTGCCTCGGCGCCCCGCCTCTTCCACCCGCCTGCGCTGGCAGCGGCGACTCCGCTCGCTCGGCGCGCTGCTGCTGCTCGCGGCGATGGCGGCGGCGCTATGGCTCGCGCAGCCCGCGCCGACCGAGAGTGTGCCGCTGGTGCATGTCATCGATGGCGACAGCCTCGACGTGCGCCAGGACGGGACCGCGCGAACGATCCGGCTGAGCGGGCTCGATGCCGTCGAATATCGCCAGCCGTGCATGCGCGGCGACGGCAGCCGCTGGGCGTGCGGGCGGGAAGCGCGAGCGGCGCTGGCGAAACTCGCGGGGCGCGGGCCGCTATATTGTGCGCTCGCGGCGAAGGACAAATATGGCCGCACGCTCGCGGCATGCCGCACCCGGCCCGAACCCGATGGCGTCGACCTGGCGGCCGAGATGATCCGCCAGGGCTGGGCGGTCGCGACCGACGACGCGCTGCTGCCCGAGGAGGGCGAGGCGCAATTGGCGCGACGGGGAATCTGGCAAGGCGATTTCGAGCGTCCCGCCGACTGGCGCGCCATACATGAACGCGCAGCCAGGCTCGCCGCACCGGCAGCGCCCGACCATTAGCTTTCCGCCGCGGGCTTTTGCGGCTAGGGCGAGCGGATGAACGGCCTTTTCCCTGTGATGATCGGCGGCGCGCTCGGCGCCGGCGCGCGGCACCTTGTCGGCGGCGCGATGCTCGCGCGCCTCGGCCCCGGCTTCCCCTGGTGGACGCTGTCGATCAATATCGCGGGCAGCCTGGCGATGGGCCTGCTGATCGGCTGGCTCGCGCGCAGCAGCGGCGGCGAGGCGGCGCGGCTTTTCTTCGGCGTCGGCGTGCTCGGCGGCTTCACGACCTTTTCGGCGTTCAGCATGGAGTTCTGGGCGCTGTTCGAACGCGGCCAGTCGGCGCAGGCGCTGGCCTATATGCTCGCGTCGGTCGTCGGTGCGATCGCTGCCTGCGGGATCGGCCTGCTTTTGATGCGGCAGGTGCCGGCATGAGCGAGAAAGCGAAGATGGACGCCGGAAAGATGGACGGGGCGACGATCGCCGAGGAGGATGACGGCATCCGCCTCGACCGCTGGTTCAAGCGTCACCGCGAAGGCACGCCGCACGCGCTGCTCGCGCGCTGGGCGCGGTCGGGACAGCTGACGCTCGACGGCAGGAAGGCCGATGTGTCGGACCGCATCGCGACCGGGCAGACGCTGGTCATGCCGACCCCGCCGGTCGAGACCGAGGCGCGCCCGGCGCGCAAGGGGCGGCCACTGACCGACGCCGATGTCGAGCTGGCGACCGGCATGATGATCCACCGCGATGGAAGCGCGATGGTCCTCAACAAGCTGCCGGGGCTCGCCACCCAAGGGGGGACGAAGACCGAGCAGCATGTCGACGGGCTGCTCGACGCGCTGAAGTTCGACGGGCCGGTGCGGCCCAAGCTGGTCCACCGGCTCGACAAGGACACGTCGGGGGCGCTGCTGATCGCGCGCACGCCGAAGGCCGCGGCCTATTTCGCCAAGAGCTTTTCGAACCGCAGCGCCAAGAAGACCTATTGGGCGCTGATCGTCGGGGTGCCCGACATCCAGCAGGGCGAGATCGACCTGCCGCTCGCCAAGCAGCCGGGGTCGGGCGGCGAGAAGATGCATGTCGACGACAAGGGGCTTCCCTCGAAGACGCGCTACCGCGTGATCGAGCGCGCGGGGAACAGCGCGGCATGGGTCGAGCTGCAGCCGCTGACCGGGCGCACGCACCAGCTGCGCGTGCATATGGCGGCGATCGGCCACCCGATCGTCGGCGACGGCAAATATGGCGGCAAGGGCGCGTTCCTGACGGGCACGATCAGCCGCAAGATGCACCTGCACAGCCGCCGGCTGCGCATCGACCACCCCGACGGCGGCGCGATCGACATCAGCGCCGAGGTGCCCGAGCATTTCGCCGCGAGCCTCGACGCGCTGGGTTTCGACACGCTGCTGGGCGAGGTCGGGATCGATGCGCAGGAAAAGGGGCCGCCGCCGAAATCGGCGCTGAAGGCGCAGGCCAAGGCGCACAGCAAGCAAATCCGCAAGGCGCGGCGCGGCGAGCGACGCGGACGGACGGCCGACAGCAAGCCGACGGACTTCGTCGGCAAGCCGAAACCCAAGCCCAAGGCGAAACCGGGCAAGCCCTCCACCAAGCCCGCGGGCAAGAAAACGTCCGCGAAGAAGCATCCGGCGCGGCCCGCCAAGCCGCGCTGATGCATCCCGATCCCGCTTTTCGGCCGAAGGACGCCGACTTCGCCGCGCTGCTGGTGCGCGAGATCGGCTTTGCCGCGATCTTCGCGAGCACTCCCGACGGCCCGCGCGTCGCGCATGCGCCGGTGGTGCTCGGTGCCGACGAGCGCAGCCTGCAATTCCATCTGTCGCGCGGCAACGGGCTGACGAAGCATCTCGACGGCACCCAAGCGATCGCGGTGGTGCAGGGCCCCGATGCTTATGTCAGCGCAAGCTGGTACACCGCCGCCGACCAGGTGCCGACGTGGAATTATGTCGCGGTCGAGATGGAGGGCAAAGTCCGCAAGCTCGAGCGCGAGGCGCTGGTGGCGCAGCTCGATACGCTGTCGGCGGAGCATGAGGCGCGCACCGGCGCGAACCCGCCGTGGACGCGGGGCAAAATGAACCCCGCGATCTTCGGCAAGATGACCGACGCGATCACCGGTTTCGAACTGGCGATCAGCGCGTGGCGTCCGACGCTGAAGCTGTCGCAGAACAAGCCCGCCGAAGAGCGCGCGCGGGTGATCGAGGGGCTGAAGGCGCAGGGCCATGGCGCGCTCGCGCATCTGATGGACCAGCTGGGAGAGAAACGATGAGCCCGACCGACGAGGCGCTGGCGAAGAAACGCTTTTTTGCGATCAACCTGATGCGCGTGATGGGGATCGCCTTCCTGATGGCGGGCTTCATACTGATTGCCGGGCGATGGGAGCTCGCGGGCCAGCCGACCGATCGCTATCTCGGGATCGCGCTCGTGCTGATCGGCGCGTTCGATTTTGCGGTCTTCCCGATGCTGCTCGCCCGCCGCTGGCGTTCGCCCCGCGATTTATGAAGCGTTTCTGGACAGAGGTTGCCGTCGTCCCCGAGGGCGATGGCTGGGGCATTGCGCTCGACGGACGCCCGGTGCGCACGCCGCGCCGCGCTCCGCTGGCGGTCGAAAGCCCAGCGCTGGCCGAAGCCATCGCCGGCGAATGGCGGACGGTCGGCGAGACGATCGACCCCGCCGCGATGCCGATGACGGGGCTGAGCAACGCCGCGATCGATATCGCCGCGCCCGACCTCGCGGCCTTTGCCGAGCCGGTCGCGGCCTATGCGACGAGCGAGCTTTTCTGTTACCGCGAGGATCGCGACGCCGTGCTGCTCGCCGAACAGGCGGCGGTCTGGAACCCGCTGCTCGCCTGGGCGGAAGCGCGCTATGGCGTCGAGTTCGCGATCACGCAGGGCATATTGCCGATCGACCAGCCGCCCGCGACCGTCGCGGCGCTACGCGCGGCGGTGCTGGCGCAGGGCGCGTGGCGGCTGACCGCGCTGACCCCGCTGGTGACGATCGGCGGGTCGCTGGTCGCGGGGCTGGCGCTGATCGAGGAGGCCTATGACGCCGCTACGCTGTGGCAGGCGGTCAGCCTCGACGAGCTCTACCAGGAACGGCGCTGGGGCGCCGACGCGCTGGCGATCGCCGCGCGCGAGCAGAAGCAGGCCGAGTGGGGCAATGCGGCGCGGTTTTTGGGATTACTCTGATTGATCCTCCCCTTGGCGTAGCCATGGGGAGGTGGCAGCGCGAAGCGCTGACGGAGGGGTAATATCACTAACGTCAAAACCCCTCCACCACCGCCTGCGGCGGTGGTCCCCCTCCCCAACGCTGCGCGATGGGGAGGATCTTTAGTCCACGAACTTCGGCGCCCTTTTCTCCATCCCCGCCATCACCGCCTCGATCTGGTTCGGGGTACGGATCACCAGCACCTGCTCGTCGCTCTCGGCCTGCAATATCTCGGCGTCGCTCGCGTCGGCGAGCATGTTGCAGAGGCGCTTGGCGCCGCGGATCGCGTGCGGGTTCTTGTTCGCGATCATCGCGGCGAGTTCCATCGCCCTCGCCAGCGGATCGTCCGAGACATGCGTCGCAAAGCCGAGCAATTTCGCTTCCGACCCGTTGAACTCGCGGTTGGTGTAGATCATCTCGCGCAGCACGTCGTCGGCGACCTGCGTGCGCCACAGTGCCATGCCCGCGACATCGGGGACGAGGCCCCAGCGCATCTCCATGATCGCGATGCGCGTGTCGGGATGGACGATGCGGATGTCGGCGGCCGCCATGATCTGGCTGCCCGCGCCGAAGGCGACGCCGTGCACCGCCGCGATCACCGGCACCGGCAGTTCGCGCCAGCCCCAGGCGGCATATTGGGCGTTGTTCGAAATGCCGCGCGTGCGGTCGGACAAGGTGCCCCCCGCGCTGCTCGCGCCCGGATCGCGGTCGGCGCTGAGGCTCGACAGGTCGAGCCCGGCGCAGAAGGCGCGGCCCTCGCCCGACAGGACGACGACGCGCAGCCCCGCGGTGGCTTTCAGCTGGTCGATCGCCTCCGCCAGCGCCGCCCACATCGCCGCGTCGAGCGCGTTCATCTTGTCGGCGCGGATCAGCCGGACGTCGGCGATGCCATTTTCCAGCATGGTGATCGAAATGCGGTCTTTCATTAAGCCTTCCTCATGAGCGCCGCCTCGACGAGCGGCAGTTGGTCGTTTCCGAAATACATGTCGTCCTTGTCGACGAAGATCGTCGGCGAGCCATAGCCGCCGCGCGCGACGACTTCCTCGGTATTCGCGCGGAGCCGCGCCTTGACCGGGTCGCCGCCAGCGGCCACCGCGAGCGCCGCGCCGTCGAGCCCCTCGGCATCGGCGATCGCCGCGAGCACCGCGGGGTCGTCGAGATTTTCCTGCCGGTCGAAATAGCTCGCGAAGGCGCCGCGCGCGAAACGCTCAAGCGCCGCCTGGTCGTCCTCGAGCGCGCAGCAGAAACGCATCGCGGCGATGCTCTTCGCCGGATGCCACTCAGACGGGAAATTCATCGGCACGCCCGCGAGCCGCGCCCAGTCCTTGAGCACCTTCCAGCTGTGCTGCAGTCGCCGGTTGTCGGCCTGCTCGCGCGCCGCATAGACCGCGGGATTCACCGCGTTGAACACGCCGCCGACGAGGATCGGGCGATAGCGCGCATTCGCCCCGGCCCGTTCGAGCACCCCGGGCAGGTTGTGGAAGGCGAGACAGGTCCAGGGCGAGGACAGGTCAAAGAAGAATTCGACGCGTTCGCTCACCCCGGACCTCCCTGCATGATCAGCCGACCTTGAGTTCGATGTCGGGGACATTCGGACAGGCGACGCGCACCGACTTATAGGCGGGCAGCGCGTTCGGAATGTCGAGGCTGAGCGTTACCGGCGTCACCACCTGCGGCGTCGCGCCGTCGGGGGCGTTGGCGCGCAGCAGCACGACCTGGTTCGGCGGGTTCATCTTGTCGAGCGGCCCGGCCTGCAGCGCGGTCGCATAGCCCGCGACCGGTGCATTGGCGGTGCCGCTGATCTTGAGCGTTTTGGTCGCGGCGTCGATCGTCGCCGCCAGCTTGACGTCGGTCAGCTTGTCGCAGGCGTTGGGCTTGCCCGGATCGATCGGGATCGCCGCCGGCGTCGCCGCGGGCGCGGGCGTGCCCGGGGTCGCGGCCGTATCGGCGGCGGCGGTTTCGGTGGGCGGCGGCGTTTCCTTCTTGCCGCAGCCTGCCAGTCCCACGGCCAGCGCGATCGCCGCCGTCATCATCGCCTTGTTCATATGCCTGCCTCCAATAGGGGGCGGCGGCCTGTCGGTCCGCCGCCGACTCGCGCGGTCAATTCGTCCGCGCCCAATATTGGTCGCGGAGCAGGCGCTTGTATAGCTTGCCGGTGTCGTGGCGCGGCAGCGCTTCCATGAAATCGATGCGGCGGGGGATTTTTACGCCAGACAGTTTTTCGCGCGCATAAGCAATGAGTTCGTCGCGCAGGGCGTCGCCGGCATCGGCCATGTTCGCGGGCTGGATCACCGCGATCACTTCTTCGCCGAAATCGTCGTGCGGGCCGCCCACCACCGCGACGTCGGCGACCGCGGGATGGGTGACGAGATGATTCTCGATCTCCTGCGGATAGACGTTCACCCCGCCGGTGATGATCATGAAGCTCTTGCGGTCTGTGAGGTAGAGGAAGCCTTCCACGTCGACCTTGCCGACGTCGCCGAGGGTCGACCAGCCCTTCGAATTGCGGCTCGACGCGGTCTTCTCGTCGTCGCCATGATATTCGAAGACATTCTCGCTTTCGAAGAAGACGCAGCCTTCCTCGTTCGGCCCAAGTTCGGTCTCGTTGTCCTCGCCCATGATGTGCACGGTGCCGAGGATCGGGCGGCCGACGCTGCCCTTATGCGTCAGCCAGTCGGCGCTGGAGATGAAGGTCATGCCATTGCCTTCGGACCCCGCGTAATATTCGAACAGCACCGGACCCCACCAGTCGATCATCGCCTGCTTGACCGGCACCGGGCACGGCGCCGCCGCATGAATCGCGACCTTCAGCGACGACAGGTCATATTTCGCGCGGACGTCATCGGGCAGCTTGAGCATGCGCACGAAGTGGGTCGGGACCCACTGGCTGGCATTCACGCGATATTTTTCGATAAACGACAGCGCCGCCTCGGGATCGAATTTCTTCATCAGCACCACAGTGCCGCCAAGGCGGTGGATCGTCATCGACCAGCGCAGCGGCGCGGCGTGATAGAGCGGCGCGGGCGAGAGATAGATGCTGTCGGCGTTGATCTGGAACACCGCCGAGGCGAGCATGACGAGGCTGTTGGTCGCGTCGATCGCCGGATCCTCGGGCAGCGGCACGCGCACCCCCTTGGGCCGCCCGGTGGTGCCCGACGAGTAAAGCATGTCGACGCCCGCGCGCTCGTCGGCAACGGGAGTCGCGGACATCGCGGCGACCGCGTCTTCCCAGCTCCGGTAGCCGGGGATCGTGCCGCCCATGACGAAACGCTCGATCCCCGTGGTCAGCGCCTGCGCGGCATCGGCGAGGCTCGCCGAAACGACGAGCAACTTCGCGCCCGAATTTTCGAGGATATAGTCGGTCTCGTCCTGCGTCAGCCGCGACGAGATGCAGACGTAACGCAGCCCGGCACGTTGCGCGCCCCAGGTCAGCGAATAATAATCCGGACTGTTGTCGAGCATATAGGCGACGACATTGTCATGCCCCAGCCCGTGCGCGCGGAACAGCTGCGCGACGCGATTCGATGCCGCGTCGAGCTCGCCATAGCTGATCGCCTCCCCCGTTTCGGCGACGATGATCGCGGGCTTGTCAGGATTGCTGCGCGCGTGGACGGACGGGTGCATCGGGGCTTCTCTCCAGCAGGGTCATTGGTTTCTTTATGTCCGAAGTCAGTAGCAAGCTGAAACTTTTGGTCAAGCAAGGGCGGGCGTAGGGCAGGATATGTGAAATGGCGGGGCAAGATTGGTGGTGGGGGCGGGTGGCTGGTATCGGGAGAAGCTGCTGTAGGAAGAATGATGCTCTCTCCCCTTCAGGGGAGAGACACGCAGGCTTGCCGGTTTACCGGCTAGCCGGAGTTGAGAGGGGTTTGGATGTGTCCCCCTCTCCCAACCCTCTCCCCTGAAGGGGAGAGGGCTATAGGCCCGCTCCCCACCCCTAAACCGACGACGCCCCCCTCAACCCCCCGCCCCCTCCGGCCGCGAGCGCAGCGCATAGCCCTGCCCCTTCACCGTGCGCAGCATCGGCCAGGCAAAGCCGCGGTCGACCCTGGCGCGCAGCCGCGACATATGCACCTCGACGCGGTTGGTGCCGGGGTCGAAATCGATCCGCCACACCGCCTTCAAGAGCGCGGCGCGCGACACCGGCCGGTCGGGGATGCGCGCGAGATTGGCGAGCAGGTCGAACTCGCGCAGCGGCATCGCGATCAGCCGCCCCGCGCGCTCGACGCGGCGGTCGATCAGGTCGATGCGCAGCTCGCCTTCGCCCAATTGCCCCCTGGCCATCCGACTGCGCAGCAGCAGCGCCGCGATCCGCGCGACGACCTCGGCGGGGTCCGCGGCCCAGCCAACCGCATCGTCGGCCCCCGCCGCGAGCGCGAGCAGCCGGTCGGCGCGGCGGTCGCGGTCGGTCAGCACCAGCAAGGGCCGCCGTTCGGCGATCCCGCGCGTCAGCGTGACCACCGCAGCGGGATCGGGGCCGTCGTGAAAGGGGTCAATCGCGAACAGGTCGAAGCCGGTGTCGCGCCACAGCCGCGCCCCGGCCGAGATCGGCGGCAGCTGCATCGTCCGGATACCGGCGACGGCGAGCGCGTCGGCGAGGCGCATCGCGCGCGCTGCGCGCGCATGGCGGATGCCGACGAGCGGCGGGGACCCGGTCGTGGCGCGGGCGTCGCTCTGCTCCATCGCCCTCCCCCTCAACTCACCCTTCGCCTCAGCTCCTTTTCGGCCGGTCCCTTCGATGCGTTGCACGCTACGCCGGCTGTGCTAACGAATCGCACATGACTGCACCCGACCTGCTCGCCGGCGATTTCGCCACGCTGCCCGACCTGATCCGCGTCCACGCCGCCGAACGTCCCGATGCCATAGCGGCCGCCGATCCGATCCGGCGGCTGAGCTGGTCCGAACTGGACGCAATGATGGACCGCATCGCCGCGCGGCTGCAGCAGGATGGCTTTGCCAAGGGCGACCGCACCGCGATCGCGGGGCTGAACAGTGTCGAGCAGATGGCGGTCATCCTCGGCACGCTGCGCGCGGGCGGAGTCGCCGGGCTGATCACCAACAGCGCGACAGGCGAGCAGATGGCGGCGATGATCGCCGACACCGGCGCGCGCCACCTGTTCCTCGACAGCGCCGCCTCGGCAAGCCTGGAGGGCCAGGTCGTCACCGCGAGCGACCGCATCGCGATGGACGGCAGCGCCGTCGGCACGCCGCTGGACGCCTGGCTGGCGCTCGCGGGGGCGAAACCCGCGCCGGTCGACATCCTGCCCGGGGACGGCTTCAACATCATCTATTCGTCGGGGACGACGGGCACGCCGAAGGGCATCGTCCACAGCCATGCGATGCGCTGGCAGCATATCGTCCGCGGCGCCCCGGCCTATGGCCCGAACGCGGTGACAGTGCTGTCGACCCCGCTCTATTCGAACACCACGATGGCGAGCTTCATGCCGACCGTCGGGTCGGGCGGGCAGGTCGTGTTGATGAAGAAATTCGACGCGCGCGGCTTCCTCGAACTTGCGAGCCGCGAGCGCGCGACCAATTGCATGCTGGTACCGGTGCAATACCGCCGGATCATGGCGCTCGACGATTTCGATTCGTTCGACCTTTCGAGCTTCGTCATGAAATATTGCACCTCGGCGCCCTTCGCCGCGTCATTGAAAGCCGATGTGCTGAAGCGCTGGCCGGGCGGGCTGGTCGAAATCTACGGGATGACCGAGGGGGGCGCGGCCTTCATCCTCGAGGCGCATCAATTCCCCGACAAGCTCCACACCGTCGGCCGCCCGGCGCCGGGGCATGTCGCCAAGGTGATCGACGAGGAGGGCAAGGAGCTGCCGCAAGGGTCGGTCGGCGAGGTCGTCGGCCGCTCGCCCGCAATGATGACCGGCTACAACAACCGCCCCGACGCGACCAAGGCGATGCACTGGTACGACGGCGACGGCAATCTCTTCTATCGCCACGGCGACATCGGGCGGATCGACGAAGACGGTTTCCTGACATTGATGGACCGGGCGAAAGACATGATCATCTCGGGCGGCTTCAACATCTTCCCGAGCGACCTCGAGGGCATCTTGCTGGCCGACGCGCGCGTCGTCGAAGCGGCGGTCGTCGGCATGCCGAGCGACGAATGGGGCGAGACGCCGGTCGCCTTCGTCGTGCTCAAGGACGGCGCCGATGCGGACAGCGTGCGCGCCGATTGCAACGCCAAGGTCGGCAAGACCCAGCGGCTGAGCGCGATCACGGTGGTCGACGAACTGCCGCGCAGCCCGATCGGCAAGGTGCTGAAGCGCGAACTGCGCGATCGTTACGCGGTGAGCCCCGCCGCCTGAATCGCCGCGAGCACGCTCTGGAAGCGCGCGTCGCCTTCGCCCTTGACCCACGCCCAGCGCGCCCCGCGCCGGTCGAGTTCGGCGATCGCGGCGTCCATGAACTGGCGCCGCGCGAGCTCGCTGCCGAACAGCCGCGTGCCGTCGTCGCGCCAGGGCAAGTCGAGCGCGGGGACCAGATAGAGGTCGGCGACATCATCCCACGCGTCGATCGCGGGCAGCCGTGCGCCGAGCAGCATGATCGCCCACGCCTGCGTCATCAGCGGGTCGGTGTCGGCGATCATCAGCGGCCCGGCGTGACGGCGCAGCGCCGCATCCATCGCGACATGGCCGGCGAAGATGCGCAAGAGGTCGTCGGCGTCGAGCGACGTGCCGAACGCCTCGCAATAGGTGCGGCCATATTCGGGCATCAGCACGGTATCGAAATGGCGCGCGAGCCGCGTGCCGAGCGTCGATTTGCCGACGCTTTCGGGGCCGTGGAGGACGATGCGGCGGCGGTAATGGGCACGCACGGGCTCGGCGAGCCACCGCCATCCGGTGGCGGGTTCGCTCCGCACCGCGGTGCCCGACACGGGGATCGCGGTGCGGTCGATATCGACCGGCACGAAGCGCGCGCCGACATGCGCCGCGAGTTCCTCGCCATAGGGTTCGGAGGCGAAGACCATATCGATCGGCGGCGGATGCGCGACGCGGACGATATCGGTCCAGATCGCCCAGAAATCGGGATGATCGGCGGGCTCCTGCGGAACGACGGCATCATGGCCGATCACGTCGCAGTCGGGATAGAGGTCGCGCACCCATTGCAGCCGCAGTTCGCCCGCAACCGGATCGCCCGGCAGCCAGCAGACGAGAATCGTCAGCCGGTCGACCATCGCGCGCGCGGTTTCGATTAACAGCTGGTGCCCGGCGTGGAGCGGCATGAACTTGCCGAGGAGAAAGCCGGTGGTCATGCCGTCACTCCAGCACGCGCCGCGCGGCGCCACTGGAACAGGCCGACCAGCGACATCAGCAGGAACAGGCCATAGAGCCCGGCGGTGAGCGTCAGCCCGCGCGAGGCGAAGAGCGGGATGGCGAGCAGGTCGACCCCGATCCACAACCACCAATTCTCGACCATCCGCCGCGCCATGAGGATCTGCGCGGCGACGCTCATCATCGCGATGCCGCCGTCGACCCACGGCGCGGCGGCGTCGGTGAAGCGCGCCATGCCCGCGCTCCACACCAGCCACGCCCCAACGATTCCCGCGACCCACGTGAGCCGGCTTTTGGGCGCCATCCAGCGCACCGGCACCTGCGCCGCCGCGCTCGCCGCGCGCCACGCGACCCAGCCGTAGACCTGCACGACGAAGAAAAAGACCTGGAGCAGCGCGTCGCTGTAGAGCCGTGTTTCATAGAAGATCAGCGCGTAAAGGCAGACCATCGCGAGGCCGAAGGGATAGTTCCAGACGCTGCGCGCGACGATAAGCGCGACGTTGAGCAGCCCGAGCCCGACCGCCAGCCATTCGAGATCGCTCATGCCGCGGCCTGGCTCCGCGGCCGCGTCCACAGCCCGTCGCGGCTGATCCGCCGCTGCGGCGGGCGGCGCAGCACCGACCAGCCCGCGCGCGCGACCCAGCCCAATTTGGCAAGGAGCGAGGTGCCCGCGCGGTGGTCCCACGCATGGTCGCCGCGCGCGCGCACCTCGCGCGCGATGTCGCCATAGATGCCCGCGGCGGCGAGCACCGCCCAGCGGCTGCGCGGGGGCAGCTTGCGTGCACCCCAGCGCGCCGACGCTTCATATTCCTCGGCCATTTCGGACAGCCATCTGGCCATCACCGACAGCCGCGGACGAAAGGCGGGGTGCATATGCTGGCCGGGCGGGATGTCGAGCTCGACCATCCATTCGACGGGCAGATAGCAGCGGTCGGCGGCAGCGTCCTCCGCCACGTCGCGCGCGATATTGGCGAGCTGGAAGGCGATGCCGAGATCGGACGCGCGGTCGAGCGTCGTCTCGTCCTCTGGGCCGACCCCCATCACCAGCGCCATCGCGACGCCCACGGCGCCCGCGACATGATAGCTGTAGCGCAAGAGGTCGGCCTCGCTGCGCGGGCGCCAGTCGGCGGCGTCGAGTTCAAAGCCCGCGATGATGTCGTCGATCACCGCGCGCGGGATCGCGACTTCGGTGAGCAGATAGCCCAATGCGTCGAATGCGGAGTCGCCGGTCGGCTGACCCGCATAGGCCTTGTCGGTCAGCGCGCGGATGCGCGCCACCGCGGCCTTGGCATCATGGCCCGCGGTCATGGTCCCGCCATGGTCCTGCCCGTCGGTCAGGTCGTCGGCGGCGCGGCACCAGGCGTAGAGCAGCCACACGCGCTCGCGCGTTTCGCGGTCGAACAAGCGGCTGGCGAGCGCGAAGCTTTTCGAGCCGTGCGCGATGCTGTCGTGCGCGAAGCCGTGCAGGGTTTGGGAGTCGTAGGTCAAATTCCCCTCCCGCGTGCGGGAGGGGAGTTCCAGGTCGAATGTGCCCCCGGCACATTCTTGATCAGCCGGGGGCTGATCAACCTGAAACTGGGAGGGCATGTCGAAAGGAACTGACCTAACAGGCCCTCCCCCGACCCCTCCCGCAAGCGGGAGGGGAGAAAAAGGCCCCCCGGCCATTTCATTACAGATCGTCGGCCTTCATCGTGAAGATCGGCGCGTGCGGCTCATACGCCGCCATCTTGTCGAGCAGCGGCTCGAGGCTGGCGTCGACGATCATGATACCGGCGTGCGCCGGGCGGATGAAGCCGACCGCGATCATATGCCGGTTGAAGGCGATCAGGTCGTTGTAGAAACCCGCGGCGTTGAGCAGTCCGACGGGCTTGGCGTGATAGCCGAGCTGCGCCCAGCTGATCGCTTCCCAGAGTTCGTCCATCGTGCCGACGCCGCCGGGGATGGTCAGGAAACCGTCGCTGAGGTCGGTGAACATGCGTTTGCGCTCGTGCATGCCGCTGACGACGTGCAATTCGGTGCAGCCGCGATGCGCGACCTCGCTGCCGACGAGCGCGTCGGGGATCACGCCGATGACCTCGCCGCCCGCTTCCAAGGCGCTGTCGGCGACCGCGCCCATCAGCCCGAGACGGCCGCCGCCATAGACGACGCCGATGCCCTTTTCGGCGAGAGTGCGCCCGACGTGGCGCGCGGTGTCGATATAGACCGGGTCGGCGGGGGTGGCGGAGCCACAATAGACGGCAAGGCGTTTCATTGTCTGGGTTGCTTTCAAAATTCCGTTCGGCCCCGGACTGGGATCCGGGGTTGTCGAAGCCCCTTACTTCTTCCTGCGCCTTTGAAGGAAGAACAGCCCTTCGACAAGCTCAGGGCAAACGGATTTAGGAATCGAGCATCAATGCGGCCGTCGCTTTTGCGCTCCCCACCACGCCCGGAATCCCGGCGCCCGGATGCGTCCCCGCGCCGACGAAGTAGAGGTTGGAAATCACATCGTCGCGATTGTGCGCGCGGAAATACGCGCTTTGCCAGAGCACCGGTTCGAGGCTGAACGCGCTGCCCAGATGCGCCGACAGGTCGCGGCCGAAATCGGCGGGGGTGTAGTGGAAGCGCGTGACGAGATTGGCGCGGAGGCCGGGGAGGATGCGCGCCTCGACCTCGTCCAGTATCGCATCGGCGAATTGCTGCCCGAAGGCGCCGTCCCAATCGGTCTGCGATTTGCCGAGATGCGCGACGGGGGCGAGCGCATAGAAGCCGGCATGGCCGGACGGCGCCATGCCGGGATCGGTGATGCTCGGGTGGTGGAGATACAGCGAGAAATCGTCGGGCACGACGCCGTTCCGGTAGATGTCGTCGAGCAGCCCCTTGTAGCGCGGGCCGAAGAGGATGCTGTGGTGCGCGATGGCGGGATAGTCGCCCTTGACCCCGAAATGCACGACGAACAGCGAGGGCGACCAGCGCTTGCGCGCGAGGCTCTTGGCGACCTTGGTCCCACGCTGGTGACCAAGCAGGTCGCGGTAGCTGTGCATCAGATCGCCGTTGCACGCGACCATATCGGCCGCGCCGTTCCAGCCGCTCGCGGTCGTCACACCGGTGGCGCGGTCGCCCTGCGTCTCGATGGCCGTCACCGGATCGCCGAGCCGCAGCGTGCCACCCAATCGCTCGAACAGCCGCACCATGCCACTGACCAGCGCATTGGTGCCGCCGCGCGCGAACCACACACCGCCGTCCTTTTCGATCGTGTGGATCAGGGCATAGATGCTGCTGGTCGTCATCGGATTGCCGCCGACGAGCAGCGTGTGAAAGGACAAAGCCTGCCGGAGCCTTTCGTCCTGCACATAAGAGGAGACGATCGAATAGACGCTGCGCCACGCCTGATATTTCATCAGCGCGGGCGCCGCCCGGATCATCGAGGCGAAGTCTAGGAAGGCGACCGCGCCGAGCTTCACATAGCCCTGTTCGTAGACGCCCTTCGAATAGGTCAGGAATTTCTCGTAGCCCGCGACATCGGCGGGGTTGAGCTTCGCGATCTCGGCCGCGAGCGCGGCCTCGTCGTTTGAATAATCGAAGTTCGTGCCGTCGGGCCAGTTCAGGCGGTAGAAGGGCATGACCGGGACGAGGTCGACGTCGGCCGCCATATCCTGGCCGCTCAGCGCCCAAAGCTCGTGCAGGCACGGCGGGTCGGTGATCACCGTCGGCCCGGCGTCGAAGGTGAAGCCGTCCTGCTTCCAGTGATAGGCGCGCCCGCCGGGCTTGTCGCGCGCCTCGACGATCGTCGTGGTCACTCCCGCCGATTGCAGCCGGATCGCGAGCGCGAGGCCGCCGAAACCGGCGCCGATGACAATGGCTTTACGGCTCATTTCCAGTCGAACTTGCGGATCGCGCTCAGCGCCCGGCCGACCGGCACCGGCGGCTTGCCCGCCAGCAGGCGGAGCTTGTCGCCGCGCGTCGATTGCCCGGCGTAGAAGCGCGCGATCAGCCGCGGCGACAGGCGATAGAAACGCTCGAAGACGCGCACGCGCTCGGCGGGCTCGGCGGCGCGGAACAGCATCGTGTCGAGCAGGCGATAGAAGCGCTGGCGCCGCCAGCCGCTCGCCGCGCGGTCGCGCAGCTTCGCGGGTAGGTCCGCGCCGTCCACCAGCGCCGGCAGCGCCACGGCGGTGCGCACCGCATCGGGCAGCGAATAGCCGGTGGTCGCGTGGAACGCCCCGGCGCGCGTGCCGATCCGCCCGACCTTGTCGCCCTCGGGCCAGAAACGGTCGAACTCGCCCGCGATCACCACCGGCAGCACGCCCGTCTCCTCGCGCGTATGGCCGGTCACCTCCCACTCGCGCCACGCGGCATAGGCGCCGATCCGCTCGCGGATCAGATCGGCATCGAGGTCGGGGCTGTCGCTGTAATAAGTGTCCTCGACGAATATCGTCTCTTCGTCGAGCGGCAGCAGATAGACGAAACGATAGCCGTCGAGTTGTGCGACGCGCGCGTCCATCACCACCGGGTGGGCGAGCCCGTGGCCACCCTTCACGGTCAGCGCCTGCCCGACGAATTTCTGCCAGCCGCAGGTCAGACCCAAAAGATTGCCCGCGCCGCGCGCATCGATGACGTGGCGCGCATCGAGCCGCCCGCCGCGGCCGAAGAGCAGATGGTCGGGCGCGACATGCTTGGCGCGGTCGGCGACGACGCGCTCCGCGGGCAGCGCCGCCGCGACCGCCTCGGCCAGCGCCTCGCCGGTGATGCTCTTATAGCCCATGCGCAGGGTGCGCGCGTGATGCGGGAAACGCACGTCGTAACCGTGCCAATAATGGCGGACGAGCGGCGCGACGAGCCAGCGGTCCTTCTCGGCGATGTCGCCGTCGAAAAACGACCAGATATGGTTGCCGCCGATCGCCTCGGGTTCGATCAGCCGCACGTCGAGATCGGGACGTTTGGCGGCGAGCGCCAGCGCGGCGAGCCCGCCTGCGAGTCCGCCGCCGACGATGGCGATGTCGCAGGAGGGGGCGGCGCTGGTCATGGATTTGGCGTAGCGGAGTATCGGCAGTCGGGAAAGCCGATTACCCTTTCCCCACCCCGTTTGCGCTGAGCTTGTCGAAGGGCCGTTCTTTTCTTCCGACGAACGAAGAAGGACTGTGCTTCGACAACCCCGGATCAAGTCCGGGCACGAACGGGGATGGGTGGGTGACAAGTCCTCCGGCTTGCGCCAAGAATCGCGCATGGCCGACCCGCGCATCCAGCCCGCCACCATCGACGATGCGGCCGCGATCGCCGCGATCTACGCGCACCATGTCGCGCACGGCACGGCGAGCTACGACACCGAGCCGCGCAGCATCGCCGCGACCGAGGCGCTGATCGCCGACCATCTGGCGAAGGGCTGGCCCTTCCTTACCGCCTGCGATACCCAAGGCGCACTGCTCGGCTATGCCTATGCCAGCCAGTTTCGCCCGCGCGCCGCCTATGCCTGGGCGTGCGAGGACAGCATCTATGTCGCGCCGACCGCGCAGGGTCGCGGGGTCGGGCGCGCGTTGCTCGATGCGCTGCTGGTAGCGGCGGAGGCGTGCGGGTTCCGCACCATGGTCGCGGTGATCGGCGGCGCCGAGCCCGCCTCGATCGCGCTGCACACCGCCTGCGGCTTCACCCACGCCGGGCGGCTCGCCGGGATGGGATGGAAGCACGGGCGCTGGCTCGACACCGTCTATATGCAGCGCGCGCTGGGACCCGGCACCGCCGCGCCGCCCGCTTGACTCGGTGCGCGAAACACCCGATTCCTGCGCCATGAGCAAACAGGCCCGGGTCATCGCCGTCTACAGCCTGAAGGGCGGGGTCGGAAAGACCAGCCTGGCGGTCAACCTCGCCGCCGAGGCCGCGTTGCAGGCGGGCGGCAGGACGCTGCTCTGGGACCTCGACGGCCAGGCGGCGTCGAGCTTCATCCTCGGCCATGACGGCCCCGGCAAGCGCACCGCCGACCAGGTGTTCGACCGCGATGTCGCACCGGCGAAGCTGGTCGTGCCGACCGCGATCCCCGGCCTCGACCTGTTGCCCGCCGACACCTCGCTGCGCGGGCTCGACGCTTTGTTCCTCGACGCCGGCAAGAAGAAGAGGCTCGTCCGGCTGATCGAGGAGATCGGCGCAGGGTACGACCGCGTCATCCTCGACTGCCCGCCCGGGCTGACCGAAACGAGCGAGCAGATGATGCGCGCCGCCGACCTGATCATCGTGCCGGTCATCCCGTCGCCCTTGTCGCGCCGCGCGCTCGACGAGGTGATCGCGCACCTGCGCCCGGCGAAAAAGACCAGCACCCCGCTGCTGCCCGTTTACGCGATGGTCGATGCCCGCCGTGCGCTTCACCGCGATGCGCTCGCCGCTGAGGCGGCGTGGCCGGTGCTGCCGATGGCGAGCATCATCGAGCAGATGGCGGTGCGCCGGGGGCCGGTCGCCGCCTATGCCCGGCGCAGCAAGGCGGGTGGGGCCTATGCGGCGCTGTGGGAGCGGGTCGCCGCGCTGCTCGGCACCGCCAAAAAGAAGTGAGCGCCGCGGGCGCCATCCTGCTGTCGGCGCTGGCGATGACGCTGATCGTAGGCGTGCGCTACCTGATCAGCAGCGGCGGCTTCGCGCTTGCGACGCGGATCCGGCACCCCGGCCTCTATCGCGGGCTCGAGGTGCAGATGAAGCGCGAGATCGGCTGGAGCCTCGCGAGCGCGGCGATCTATGGCATTCCCGCGGGCGTCGTCGCCTGGGGGTGGCAGGAGCAGGGCTGGACGCGGATCTATACCGGCGTCGGCGATTATCCGCTCTGGTACCTGCCGGTTAGCCTGCTCGCCTATCTGGTGATCCACGACAGCTGGTTCTATTGGACCCACCGCTGGATGCACCGGCCGCGCTGGTTCCGCATCGCGCATGCGGTGCATCACGACAGCCGCCCGCCGACCGCCTGGGCGGCGATGAGTTTCCATCCGCTCGAGGCGGTGACCGGCGCGGTCGTCATCCCCGCGCTCGTCTTCCTGATCCCGATCCATGTCGCGATGCTCGGCCTCGTCCTGACGATCATGACGGTCATGGGGGTCGGCAATCATATGGGGTGGGAAATGTTTCCGCGCGCGCTTGTTCATGGACCCGCGGGGCGCTGGCTGATAACCGCGACGCATCATCAGCAGCACCACGCGGCCTATCGGGGGAATTATGGGCTTTATTTCCGTTTCTGGGACAAGGCGTGCGGCACCGATCTGGGGCTCGGCAGCTTCGGCGCTGCTGCTGACCGCGGCGAGCGCGCCGCCCCCTAGCGTCGACGTCAGCCTGACGGGGCTGCGCAACGCCAAGGGCCAGATCCTCGTCTGCCTGACGACCAATGCCAAGGCCTTTCCCGATTGCAGCAAGGACAAGGCGTCGGTGCGTTTGGCGGTGAAGGCCAGCGATGCGGCGCATTTCAAGATCGCGGCGCCCGCGGCGGGCACCTATGCGATCGCGGTCGTCCACGACGAGAACAGCAACAACAAGATGGACCTCGCGATCTTCCTGCCCAAGGAAGGCTTCGGCTTCTCGCGCAACCCGACGATCACCGTCGGCGCGCCGAGTTTCAAGTCGGCGAGCTTCGCGGTGACCGGCGACACCGCGCAGGCGATCAAGATGAAATATATGCTGTAGACGGCGCGCCTATCGGCCGGCCATGTCCATGCAATGGCCCATCTGCGCTTCGGCCTCCGCCTCCGGCAGGGCCTCGAACGCCGCATCGTCGAAGTTCGCGACCACGACGGCGAGGTGGGCGGCGGCGATTTCGTTCCGGCCGTTTTCGGCATAATATCGCTGTTCGAGCCGCGCGACGATGTCGCCGAACGCCTTGGCTTCCTTGCTCCCCGCGGGCAGCCCGGGCAGGAAGCGCGCCATGATCGCGTAGCAATGCGCGACATCGGGCGCCTCGGCGCCGCCCAGCATCGCAATCGGGCTCAAACCGGTGACGAGGCCGTCGCCGTCGCCCGACAGGTCGATGCTGTCATAGAGCGGCCGGCACTGCTCCACCCCCGCCTCGACCATCGCCAAGGCGGTCTTTTCGCCCTGCCCTTCGCCGAGCATGCCGAAGGTGAATTCCTCGAAATCGGCCTTGTAGGCGGCGCGGACCTCAGTCTCGCTCATTCCCGTTTCGGTCATGATCGCCTCGGCCAGCCGCCCCGCCAACGTCGCGGCACTTGCGGCGGTCAGGCCATAGCTCTTGTCCGAAACCCCGCGCCCGACATCGTACATCAGCGCGCTGGCGATCGTCGCACAGCGTATCTCGCGACGGCGCGGTTCGGGCAGCGCGGCGAGGATCGGCGCGCCGTCGATTTCAGGCAGAGCCGCCGCGTCCATCGCCTCTTCGCCGCCGAAAGGTTCGGCAAAATCCATGGCGTCACCGGCCATCTCCATGGCATCGCTCGCCGGCAGCGCGTCGATGATGGCGGGATCGGTCGCCGCAGCATCGACCAGCGCGACGCAGGTGGCGAACCGGGCCTCGATCAGCTCCGCGTCGGTCATCGATGCCGCCAACGCCGCGCGGAAAGCCTCTTCGGCAGGTTCGCTGCTACCTTGCGCGCGCTGGAAGAAGCGGACCATTTCATCGGCCCTGATGGCATCGATGGCGCTTGCATCGCGCTCCGCAGCAAGCGCCGCGGCATGCTCGGAGGCGACGAGGCAATAGCGCATCTCTGCCGGATCGCGTACCATCTGGACATAATTGGGCTCGAACAGCGCCAGCAGCAGCATCCACATCACAAGGTTTCCCTCCGTCGCCGACCCCGCTCGCAATGCTTAGGAAATGCACAAGGCTTGGCAAGCGTCATTGTCGCGGCACCGCGGCGCGGCTAAAGCAGCGCGCGTGACCGCGCTCCCCTCCCGCATCGCCGCTTTCGCCGACCGCTGGCCCAGGCTTGTCGCCCTGCTGCTCGGTGCCGTGTCGGCCACCGGTTTCGCGCCGCTCCACCTGTGGCCGCTGACGCTCGCCGCGCTCGCGGGCTGGATGGCGCTGGTCGCGCGCAGTCAAAAAGGCCGGCGCGCCCTCGGCATCGGCTGGGCCTTCGGGGTCGGGCATTTCACCATCGGGCTGAACTGGATCGCGACCGCCTTCACCTATCAGGCGGCGATGCCCGCCTGGCTCGGCTGGATCGCGGTGGTGCTGCTGGCGCTGTACCTGGCGGTCTATCCCGCGCTGGCGGCGTGGGGGGCTTGGATGATAGTCCCAAATCCTCCCCGGGGCGGGGAGGTGGCGGCGCGCAGCGCCGACGGAGGGGGGGCGCGTCTTTCCGCCGACGTCGCGCAAGGCAGCGAGCCCCCTCCACCACCGCCTCCGGCGGCGGTCCCCCTCCCCGTTCCGGGGAGGATTTCATTTTCCTTCATCCTCGCTTTCGCCGCGCTCTGGACGCTGACCGAATGGCTGCGCAGCTGGGTCTTCACCGGCTTTGCCTGGAACCCGCTGAGCGCGACCATCGTCGCGGCGGCGGCGCCGGCGGAATGGATCGGCACTTACGGTCTGTCGTCGCTGATCGTCCTCGCCGCGGGCTATATGCTCTGGTCCTGGTCCGAATTGCAGCGATCGTGGCGCGACGCTGCCGCTGCGCCCGCACCGACCGAACGGCAACAGCTCAGGGAGCAGCTAGGCGTCGGCGTCCTCATCGTGGCGGGCTGGGCTCTCGCGATTCTCCTTCCCGACGCCCCCGCACCGGCCGCCAGCACGGCAAGGGCGGTTCCCATCACCGTCGTCCAACCCAATGTCGGGCAGCAGGACAAATGGGTCGGCGCCAAGGCCGATGCCAATTTCGCCAAGCTCGCGCGGCTGACCGAGGCGAAGGACGCGAACCCGCGGCTGATCCTGTGGCCCGAGGCGGCGATCCCCGACTATCTCGAGACCGGCTATCCCTTCGTCTATTACGACCGCTCGCCCGCCGAGGCGCGCGGGCGGCTCGTGGCGCTGATGAACCCCGGCGACCTGATGCTGCTCGGCGGGCTGAAGCTCGAGTTCGACAAGACGGGCGAGGCGGTCGGCGCGCGCAACGCGGTGCTGACGGTGCACGCCGACGGCTCGCTCGGCCCGCGCTACGACAAGGCGCACCTCGTCCCCTATGGCGAATATCTGCCGATGCGGCCTTTGCTGTCGGCGATCGGCCTGTCGCGGCTCGCGCCCGGCGATATCGACTTCTGGCCGGGGCCGGGGCCTAAGACGCTCGACCTCGGCGGCTTCGGCAAGGCGGGGCTGCAGATCTGCTACGAGATCATCTTTTCGGGGCAGGTCGTCGACCGGGAGCACCGCCCCGATTTCATCTTCAATCCCTCGAACGACGCCTGGTTCGGGTCGTGGGGCCCGCCGCAGCATCTGGCGCAGGCGCGGCTGCGCGCGATCGAGGAAGGGCTGCCGGTCATCCGCTCGACCCCGACCGGGATCAGCGCGGTGATCGACGCCGACGGGCGCATTCTCGATTCGATCCCGATGCACCAGCCCGGGCGGATCGACACCGTGGTGCCGCGCGCGCACGCCCCGACGCTCTTTGCGCGCTACGGCAACGCGCTGCCCGTCGGATTCGCGCTGCTGCTGCTCGCGGCGGCCATTGCGTTTCGGCGGCGCGGGCGTTAACAGCGCCCCCGACATAAAGCTTCCTTTATATTCGTTCCAAGAAGGCTCCCATGCGCAACAGCTTCCTCTTCACCTCCGAAAGCGTGTCCGAAGGCCATCCCGACAAGGTGTCGGACCAGATCAGCGATTCGATCGTCGACCTGTTCCTGTCGAAGGATCCCGAGGCGCGCGTCGCGTGCGAAACGCTGACCACGACCCAGCTCGTCGTGCTCGCGGGCGAGATCCGCTGCAAGGGCGTGTTCGAAAATGGCGAATGGGCGCCGGGCGCGCTCGAAGAGATTGAAACAACTGTTCGTAACACGGTCAGGGAAATAGGTTACGAGCAGGACGGCTTCCACTGGGAAAGCTTCCGCTTCGAGAATAATCTCCACGGCCAGTCGGCGCATATCGCGCAGGGTGTCGACGAAAGCGGCGACAAGGACGAAGGCGCCGGCGACCAGGGCATCATGTTCGGCTATGCGTCGGACGAGACCCCCGACCTGATGCCCGCGACGCTCGACTACAGCCACAAGATCCTCGAGCGCATGGCGGCCGACCGCAAGGCCGGGACCGCCCCCTTCCTCGAGCCCGACACCAAGAGCCAGGTCACTTTGCGCTATGCCAACGAGCGCCCGGTCGAGGCGACCGCGATCGTCGTGTCGACCCAGCATGCGCCGGGCTATTATTTCCACAATGGCGAGGGCGACGAGGCGAAGTACCAGGAACTGCGCAAATATGTGCTCGGCGTGATCGCCGACGTGCTGCCCGCCGAGCTGCTGACCGCGAACACCGTCTATCACATCAACCCCACGGGCCGCTTCGAGATCGGCGGACCCGACGGCGACGCCGGCCTCACCGGCCGCAAGATCATCGTCGACACCTATGGCGGTGCGAGCCCGCACGGCGGCGGCGCGTTCAGCGGCAAGGACCCGACCAAGGTCGACCGTTCGGCGGCGTATATCACGCGCTATCTTGCCAAGAACATCGTCGCCGCGGGCCTCGCGCGCCGCTGCACGATCCAGCTGAGCTACGCGATCGGTGTCGCCGAGCCGCTGTCGATCTATGTCGACCTGCACGGCACCGGCAATGTCGATGAAGGCAAGCTGGAGGCGGTCATCCCGCAGCTCGTGCGCCTGACGCCGAAGGGCATCCGCACCCACCTCGGCCTGAACAAGCCGATCTACAAGCAGACCGCGGCCTATGGCCATTTCGGCCGCACCGCGACCGGCGAGGCCTTTCCGTGGGAGCGCACCGACCTGGTCGACAAGCTCAAGGCCGCGCTGGCCTGATTGCCTGCTTCGGCCGCGCCGCCCTTGCCGAAGGGCGGCGCGGCCGAGCGCTATGACGCTGGTTTCGCACGCTTCCATCGAATCGATTGCCAGCCGCCCGCATCCTCCTAGGCTCGGCTTGGGGGGTCGGTAATTTTGCCATTCATGGCCCCTGCCATCGGCACATGGAGGGGTTCATGACGGATATTCCGAATATCATCTGGGCGTGGGGCTGTTACGTCGCGCGCAGCCACGGGACGGGGTGCCATTTCACCCAGGCGCTCGACTATTCGCAGGCCAGCGAGCTCGACGGCGGCGACGGCGGCGGCTCCTATCATCGCTACCAATGCACCGCGAAGGTCAGTGATATCCAGCTGACGGTGAGCCAGGGAATGCCGCAGCCCGACTCCTATGTCGCGGCCGATATCTGGTACGACAATGATACCAGCGGGAGCCAGAGCATCACCTTCACTGCATCGGCGCAGACGCAGCAAAGCTATACGATGTCGATCACCGAGGCGATCAGCCTGGGCATCGAAATGTCGGTGACCGCGGGGGTCGCGGGGGTCGCGACCGACACGTCGAAAGTGTCGTTGACCATGTCGGTCTCGTCGACCCAGTCGACGACGACGGGACAGTCCCGCAGCTGGAGCGTGTCGGTTCCGGTGAGCATCCCGCCCCAGAAATCGAACCATTGCGTCGCTTATATGGACACCCAGCAATTCACCATCCCCTGGACCGCCGATTGCCGGATCAGCGGCAGCGTCGCGGTGTGGTTCGACGACTGGATCGACATCAACGGCGGCAGCGACGTCCACCATCTGTGGTTCGTGCCGATCGGCAGCGTTTTCCAGACGGTGATCGACAACAATCTGTACGACACGACCGGATATCGCGTCGAAGGCAATGATATCGTGGGGACGGTCGCCGGCACCTTCTCCGGCAGCGAAGGTGTCGACATCAACGCCCGCCCCGAAGAAATGCCGCTGCGTCCGCGGCCGGCGGCGGCGATGATGATGCCGCAGGCCGTGCCCGGCATTGCCGTGCCCGCCTGAACCCGGAGGCGCCGGACCGCCGCCCTTGCCGCGAATATGCGGCATCGGCGGCGGTTCCGCCGCATTCGCGCCCGCCCGGCGTTTTGACGCTTGCCGGACTCCCTCCGATCTGACAGCAAGCGGTCGGGGTCGGGAAGGATGCGCGATGGCAAGCCGCTGGCATCAGATGGTTTTTTTGCTGGCGCCGCTCGCCGCCGCGACGGCGCCTGCCGCCGCGCAGGACAAATTGCCGGTCAAGGCCGGCAAGCCCTGGACGCATATGCATAGCGGCATCGTCATCCCCGCCGCGCTCGACGAACTGCCGCGCGTGCGCGCGACGAGCTTTGCAGCGCCCGAACTCGAGATCAGCCAGAATTTCGCGTCGGACGACGGACGCCAGTCGCTCACCCTCTCGATCTTTCGCGATACCAACGGCGCGGTACCCTTGTGGTTCGCGCAGGCGCAGCGCGCGATCGTGCTGCGCGCCGACCTGAAGAACCCCGTGCTCGCGGTGCCGCCGACCGCCTTCACCCCGCCGGGGCAGGGCGCGGCGAGCGGGCTCAAGGCGGTCTATGCCCCGACCGAGGTCGAGGGGATCCGCAGCACCGGGGTCGCATTGTTCGAGATCGGCGACTGGTATGTGAAGCTGCGCGCCAACAGCGCAACGCTGACCCCGGCCGACATGGCCGACTGGATGGAGGGCGTGATCGCCGAGCTGACGCTGCCGCCCGGTAGCGCGGCGGCGGCGGTGCCGGTCGCCGATTGCAAGCCGAAGCTGGCGAAGGCCCCCGAAGCCGCCGACTCGACGCTCGCCGACGCGGCGCTGGTCGCGGGCGTGAAGACCCCCGCGGCGCGGATCGAGGCGAAGCTCTGGTGCCTCGAGCGCGTGGTGCGCGGCAATTTCACACTCTATCGCCCCGACGCGGCGCGCGACCGCTACCTGCTGGCGAGCGGCGACAACGGCAAGGCCTTCGCCGTCCTGCCGCAGGGCGGCGGGCGCACCCGCTATCATTCGGTCAATTTCCTGACCGCGCACCAGACGACGACGATGCCCGCGCAGAACCGCCTGCCCTCGCCCGAGCGCGTGCTGGGTCTCGCCGAGGCGAAGCGCATGGTCACCGCTGTTCCGACCTGGCCCCCCGCCGCCCCCGCTCCGCCCGCTGTAAGGACAACCAAATGACGCTGTTCCCGTTCAAGCCCGTCCTCCTCGCCATCGCCATGGCCGCCATTGGCGTCGCGCCCGGCGCGTCGGCGCAGGCGCCGCTCAAGGTCAAGGAAGGCAAGGCGTGGAAGCACAAGCATAGCGGCATTGCCGTGCCCGCGACGCTCGGCGGGGTCGCGCGCAGCCGCGCGACCGCCTTTGCCCCCGAGGAGCTCGACGTCGGGCTGCAGTTCGACACCGACACCGCGTTGGAGGCGCTGTCCTTCTACATCTATCGCAACACCAACGGCAATGTGGCGCTGTGGTTCGCGCAGGCGCAAAGCGCGGTCGAAAACCGCGACATCTTCCACAAGCCGACGCTGGTCGGCGCGGTGCGCGCCTTCACCCCGCCGGGGCAGACGGCCGCCTCGGGGCTGGCCGCGACCTATGCGCCGGGCGCGCCCTCGGCCTATCGCGGCACCGGCGTGATGCTGCTGCCCGTCGGCGAATTCTATGTGAAGGTCCGCGCCTCGTCGCAGAGCCGGTCGCCCGAAGAGCTCGCGGCATGGATGGACCAGGTGCTGGCGAGCATCGAGTGGCCGAAGTCGATCGCCGGCGCAGCGGCCGCCGAACCCGTCGTCGATTGCCCGACCAAGCTGGCCTATGCCGCCACCGCCAAGGACGCGCCCAAGGACGGCGCGGCCGCCCTGATGACCAGCATTCTGGCGCTGGCCGCCGCCAATCCCAAGCTCGGCGCCAAGGAGGATTCGCGCCCGGCCGCCTGGTGCCGCGAGGCGGTGGTCGCCCCGGTGCAGGCGGTCTATCGTCCCGACGGCGATCCCGAGCGCTACCTGCTCGCGGTCGGCGACAACGGCAATGCGGTGATCGTCGGCCCCGAACTCGCGATCACCGACGCCGAAGACGGCAAGACCGAAACCGCGTCGCGCTTTTCGGTGAGCCTGGTGCAGGCCGATGCGACGATCAATTATCTCGCGCAGGACGGCCTGCCCTCACCCGAGCGCGCGATGGAGGTCATCCGCGCCAATCGCAAGATTTCGCGCGTGCCGACCTGGGGCGACAAGCGCAGCATCGAGCTCGACAGCGACGCGATGTGACCGCGAAAGGACGCTGCGGGCTTTCGCGGCGGCGCATCCCGCGCTAACGCGCGCCGCATGACTGCGTACAAGCCCGGCGACCCGACCACGATCAACCGCCTTTATGGCCGTTCGAAAGGCAAACCGCTGCGCGCGGGCCAGCAGGATCTGGTCGACACTTTGCTGCCGCAGATCGCGGTGCCGGAAGTTGGCGAAGTTGCCGCGCAGCGTCTGTTCGGCGATGACCGGCCGCTGCATTTCGAGATCGGTTTCGGCGGCGGCGAGCATATGGCGGGGCGGGCGGATATGCTGCCCGATCATGGGTTTATCGGCGCCGAGCCCTTCGTCAACGGGGTGGCCCAGGCCCTTGTCCATGTCGCGGGCGACCATGGCCGGAACTTGCCGCTCGCCAACGTCCGCATCCACCATGGCGACGCGCTGGAGGTGCTGCGCCGCATCCCCGACGGCGCGCTCAGCTTCGCCTATCTGCTCCACCCCGACCCCTGGCCCAAGGCGCGGCATGCGAAGCGGCGGATGATGAACGACGGCCCGCTCGACCTGATCGCGGCGAAGCTGAAGCCCGGCGGCGAGTTCCGCTTCGGCACCGATCATCCGATCTATCTCGAACATGCGCTGATGGTGATGCGGCGCCACCGCCACCAGTATGAATGGCTGGCGAAGGACGCCAAGGATTTCCTGACACGCCCCGCGGGCTGGCCCGAAACGCGCTACGAAGCCAAGGCGCGCGCGTTGGGGCACGAGGTCTGGTATTTCCGCTATCGGCGGCGCTGAACCCTAGCCGGCGAGCATGGCTTGCAATTCGGGCGGCGGGGCTTTCCCGGCCTTGGCCAGCTCGCCCAGCGTCGCCAGCGCCATCGCGCGATAGGCGGGGAGCAGGTCGGGGCAATCGCGGGCGATGGCGGCGAGATGCGCGCGGATCGTGTCGGCGTCGCCGCGCAGCAGCGGGCCCGACAGCGCGTCGAAGCCCTGCGCGAGGCTGTTCTCCAGCGCCGCGCGGACGAGCGGGGCGAGCAAGGCTTCGGGTTCGTCGGCGCCCGCGGCGCGAAGCGCGTGCGACGCGCCGCCGAGCAGGGTCACCAGATGGTTCGCGGCGTGCGACAAGGCCGCATGATAAAGCGCGCGCCGCTCCTCGGCGATCTCGACCGCGATGCCGCCGAGCAGGGCGACGAGCGTGCGCGCCTCGGCGAGCGTCTCGCCGTCGGGCGCGGTGATCGCGAAGCGCGCGCCGGCCATGCGCTCCAATTCCCGTTCGGGATCGCCGGTGAAGGTCATCGCGGGGTGCACCGCCGCGGTCAGCGCGCCGCATATCTGGAGCGGCGCGAGGATCGCCGCGCCGCTGCCCCCGCTGACATGGCAGACGAAGGGTTCGTGCCCGGGCTCGAGCGCGTCGGCGATCTGCGCGGCCACCACGCCGAGCGCCGCATCGGCGACCGCGATCACGATCAGGTCACACCCGACGAGCTCTTCGATCGAGTCGGCCACCGCGGCGCCGGCCGCCCCCGCCGCCGCGCGCGCGCGGTCGGACGAGCGTCCCCAGATCAGCACCGGCTCGGCCGAGCGCGGTGCCAGCGCGCGCGCCATCGCCTGCGCGACGCGCCCCGTCCCGGCGATGCCGACGCGATGATAGCGGACGCCCATCAGCTCGCGAGCTTGGGCAGCCCGTCCATGATCGCGGTCAGCGCGAGCGCATTTTCGCGCTCCATCGCGCTGTGCCCGGCGTTGGTCACCACATAGGTCGCGGGTTCGGCCCCCGCCCCGCGCAGCGCCGCGACGAGGCGCGAGGCCTGGGTCAGCGGGCACACCTGGTCGAAGCGGCCGTGGACGATATGCACCGGGATTTTCGCGAGGATGTCGGCGCTGCCGAGCAAATGGCCGGGTTCGATGAACAAATTGTTCGCGAAATAATGCGCCTCGATCTGCGCGAAGCAGAGCGCGAAATCGGCGTCGCCGAACTTGCCCGTCGCCGCCGATTCGGGGATCATGTTCGAAATCACCCCCTCCCAGAGCGACCAGGTGAGCGCGGCGTCGAGCTGCTTCGCGCGCTCGGCGTCGGTCGCCGGGACCATGTCGAAGATGCGCTTGTACGAAGCCATGACGTCGGCGCGCTCCTCCGGCGTCAGCACCGCCAGAAGCTCGGCCCATTCGTCGGGATAGTGGATATAGGCGCCGGGCGCGGTGAGCGCATAGGGCGCCTGGTGCCAGGTCGCGGCATTGCCCTGGTAGAGATAGTCGAGATCCTCGGCCGCGCCGAGGAAGATGCCGCGCAGGATCAGGCTCGCGCAATGTTCGGGAAAGGCGATCGCATAGGCCATGGCGAGCGTGCTGCCCCAGCTGCCGCCGAAGACGTGCATCGGCCCGGCGATGCCGAGCGCATCGCGGAGCTGGTTTATGTCGCCGATCAGGTCGGCGGTGGTGTTCTTCTTGAGCGCGACCGCGGGGCCCGCCGAGGCGACGGTCGGTTCGCTCTTGCCGCAGCCGCGCTGGTCGAACAGGATCACGCGGTAGCGCGCGGAATCGAAGAAGCGCGCCATTTCGGGCGAGCAGGCGCCGCCCGGCCCGCCGTGGAGGAACATCACCGGCTCGCCCGCCGGATTGCCATATTCCTCCCAATAGAGGCGGTGGTCGGGGTCGCTGTCGACCGGCAGGTGGCCGGTGCGGAGCGCCGGCGTCGCGGGATGGACCCAGGCGTCGCCGATCTTGCTCGACGTTTCGAGGCGCGAGAAATCCATCGTCATTTCCCCCCGATCGAAAGCAGTTCGACGGTGAACAGCAGGGTCGCGCCGCCGGGGATCGGACCGCGGCCGCCGATGCCATAAGCGAGATCATAGGGGATGGCGAATTCGACCTTGTCGCCGACCGCCATATATTGGACGCCCTCGGTCCAGCCCTTGATCACGCGACCCAGCGGAAAGGTCGCGGGCTGGCCGCGCGCGACCGAGCTGTCGAACTCCGACCCGTCGACGAAGGTGCCGACATAATGGACGGTGACCGCATCGTCCGTGCCGGGCCGTGGCCCCGCGCCGGTGCCCGCGATGCGGCGCCAGCGCAGCCCGCTTGCCATGACGTTCCAGCCGGTTCCCGCGTGGCGCTCGGCGAGCGCGGCCGACTGGCGGTTGAGCCAGGCGGTGGTCACCTGCTGCGCCGGGGGCTCGGTCTGCGCCGTAGCGGGGGCCGCGAGGACAAGCGCGGCGAGGAAAGAGAGGGTCCGGGGCAAGGTCATCGCGATCTCCTGAAACGAAGACCGGGGCATAGCCGGGTGGGACGGCGGTGCAATCCCCTGTTGGATGGGGAGCGGTGGTCGAGGGGCCGGTTTGGGGTGGGTAGCGGACGTTGCCGATCCTCCCCGTGCCGGGGAGGATCGCTTTATGTCCCCAACCGCCCGATACCGGACGTTGGGGGTGGGCACGGACGGCGCGGAACGAAAGGAAAATCGCGCCGGCCGCAGCCCACCCCGCCCCCTCCCCGCAAAGGGAGGAGGATTCCGAAACATCGCGATCGGGAAGCCGACACGAACAAAACGGGGCGGCCCTGTGTCAGGTACCGCCCCAGTCAGTGGATCCGCCTTGGAGAGGGAGAGGGCGGATCGGAGATTGGTGTCGTCTGGCTATGCTTAGTTGGCGGACGCGACCTGCGCGTCGCCCTGTACTTCAGTCACGCCGGCGACCTTGAGCGCGGCGCGGAACTGCTTGGCGGCGGCGCGTTCGTTGCCCGCTTCGCACAGCTTCTTGCCGGTCGAGACGAAGCGCTTGGCATTCGCCTGCTTGCCGCCTTCGGCGCCGCTGGCGGCGGTCGAAGCCTGTTCGGCGAGGCCGGCGCAGCGATAGTCGCCGCCCGACTGGGCATAGGCCGGCGAGGTGGTCGCGACGAGGCCGGTGAAAGCAAGCGCCGAAGCGGCGACGATGGCAAAAGCCGAGGGGAAGCGGCGGAAGTTGGAGAGCTGATAGGCCATGGGAGAGGTTCCTTTCGTTTCGTTGTGCAACCTTTTTAGTCGCGATTGCGCAAATAGATAATCCTCTATAATCTGCAAGTGCCTTGAAGCAGGATTTAACAATACCCCATGGGGTCCTCGACGGGATTGAGGCCTTTCTGCGTGTCGCGGAGCGGCGGAGCTTTTCCGCCGCGGCGGCCGACCTCGGCGTCTCGCCCTCGGCGATCAGCCAGACGATCAAGGGACTCGAAGCCCGCGTCGGCGCGCCCCTGTTCATGCGCACGACACGCAGCGTCGGGCTGACCCAGGCGGGCGAGATGTTCCTCGAGCGCGCGGCGCCCGCCTATGCCGGGCTTGGCGACGCCTATGAGGCGGCGCGCAACCTCGGAAACCGCCCCGCTGGACGGCTGCGCATCAATTTGATGCGCGGCGCGGTGCAGCCCCTGTTCGAACCGATCATCGCGGGCTTTTGCGAAGCCTATCCCGAGATCGAGCTGGAAATTTACGCCGAGGATGCCCTCGCCGACCTTAGTGCCGGAGGGTTCGACGCCGGCGTGCGGATGGGTGAGGCGCTCGACGCCGACATGATCGCGGTCCGTCTGACCGGACCCTTCCGTTTCGTCGCAGTCGCGACCCCCGGCTATCTTGCGAAGCACGGCCGGCCGGATGCCCCCGACGATCTCAGAAACCATCGCTGCGTGCGGATGCGGATGGGCAGCGGCGCGCTGATGCCCTGGACCTTCGAGAAAGGGAATCGCGAGATCGAGGTCGGCGTGACCGGTCCGGTGATCGTCAACGACTTCACCGCGATGATGGTCGCGGTGCGCGCCGGCGTGGCGATGGGGATGACCGCCGAGCCGGTGGTCAAGGCGCAGGTCGCTGCGGGCGAGCTCGAACTGGTGCTCGTCGACCATGCGTGCTCGACCTCGGGGCTGTTCCTCTATTATCCGAGCCGCAAGCAGGTGATGCCCAAATTGCGCGCCTTCATCGATTATGTCCGCGATTATCTGCCCGACGATGTCACCGGCTGATCGCGTGCGCACCCCTATCGCTTGGGCGCGCAAACAAATCCCTTCATCGCGCGCAGAAAAATTGGACTCGCGATTCGCCGCGAAACGCGGCAGCGGGTTGTCAACTAAAGGGGTTGGGATACATTTATGATCGATCTGGCGTCCATCGACATTTACGGGCTCCTGCCCTTCATCCTGATCGGCTTCGCCGCGCAGCTGGTCGACGGCGCGCTCGGCATGGCGTTCGGGGTCATCTGCAACACCCTGCTCGTCGCGGTGCTCGGCGTGCCGCCCGCGACCGCCTCGGCGCGCATCCATGTCGTCGAGATCTTCACGACCGGCGCATCGGGGCTCAGCCATTTGTTCCATCGCAACATCGAATGGTCCTTGTTCTGGCGGCTGCTGATCCCCGGCGTGATCGGTGGCGTCCTCGGCGCCTATGTTCTGACATCGCTGCATGCCGATGTCGTGAAGCCCTTCGTGCTGGGCTATCTGGTGCTGATCGGCGTGTGGCTCTTGATCCGCGGCCTGCTCTATCCGCCCAAGTTCGAGAAGCCCAAAGTCGTCGCGCCGCTTGCGGTCGTCGGCGGCTTTCTCGACGCCGCGGGCGGGGGCGGCTGGGGGCCGGTCGTGACATCGAACCTGCTCGTCCAGGGCGGCGAACCGCGCAAGGTCGTCGGCACGGTCAACAGCGTCGAATTCTTCCTCGCGCTCACCGTATCGGCGGCCTTCATCTATCGACTCGGCTTCGAGCAAATCCTCGGCCCGACGCTGGGTCTGATCATCGGCGGCGTCGCCGCGGCGCCGCTCGGCGCGATGATGGCCAAGCGCTTCTCGCCCAAGGTGATGCTGGTGATGGTCGGCATCGTGCTGATCGCGACCAGCGCGTTCGGGTTGTACAAGGCGCTGAACTGAGCGGGCGTTAGCTTTCGGGCGAGAGGGGACGTTTAGCCCCCCTCCCTTTTAGGGAGGGGCTTGGGGGTGGGTTTGCCGCCGAAGGCGGCGCTCTGCCTCTTGCTCGCTACGCTCGCTACCCACCCCTAACCCCTCCCTAAAAGGGAGGGGAATGGCTCAGTTCCACTCCAAAGCCGCCATCCTTCCCCAATCCCCTTGGGCTTCGCCGCCCGCCATGCTAGGGGCGCGCGCCATGCTGACGATCAACGCCCTTACCGTGCGCCTTGGCGGGCGCGCCATTCTCGACCGCGCGACCGCGAGCCTGCCCGGCAGGAGCCGGACCGGGCTGATCGGGCGCAACGGCGCGGGCAAGTCGACGCTGATGAAGGTGATGATCGGCAGCCTCGAGGCCGACGAGGGCGGCATCGAAATGCCGCGCAAGACGCGCATCGGCTATATCGCGCAGGATGCGCCGAGCGGCACCGCGACGCCGTTCGAGACGGTGCTCGCCGCCGACACCGAGCGCGCCGAACTGCTCGCAGCGTCGGAGACGGTGACCGACCCCGACCGGCTGGGCGACATCCACGAGCGGCTGATCGCGATCGACGCCTATACCGCGCCGGCGCGCGCCGCGCGTATCCTGATCGGGCTCGGCTTCGACGAGGAGATGCAGGGCCAGCCGCTCGACAGCTTCTCGGGCGGATGGAAGATGCGCGTCGCGCTCGCCGCGTTGCTGTTCTCGAACCCCGATTTGCTGCTGCTCGACGAACCGTCGAACCACCTCGACCTCGAGGCGACGATGTGGCTCGAAAGCTTCCTCAAATCCTATCCGGGCCAGCTCGTCGTGATCAGCCACGAGCGCGACCTGCTCAACAATGTCGTCGACCATATCCTCCACCTCGAGGGCGGCAAGGTGACGCTCTATCCGGGCGGCTACGACGATTTCGAGCGCCAGCGCGCCGAGCGCGCGGCGCAGCTTGCGGCGGCCAAGGCCGCGCAGGATGCGCAGCGCGCGAAGCTGCAGGATTATGTCGCGCGCAACAGCGCGCGCGCCTCGACCGCCAAACAGGCGCAGTCGCGCGCCAAGCAGCTCGCCAGGATGCAGCCGATCGCGGCGCTCGCCGAAGATCCGAGCCTGGCGTTCGATTTCCCGAGCCCCGACGAGCTGCGCCCGCCGCTGATCACGCTCGACTTGGCGAGCGTCGGCTACACGCCGGGCAAGCCGATCCTGTCGCGGCTCAACCTGCGCATCGACCCCGACGACCGCATCGCGCTCTTGGGCCGCAACGGCAACGGCAAGACGACGCTCGCGCGGCTGCTCGCGGCGCAGCTTACCCCGATGGACGGCGCGATGGCGGCGACGGGCAAGATGCGCGTCGGCTATTTCACCCAGTACCAGGTCGAGGAACTCGACGGCAGCGACACGCCGCTCGGCCATATGACGCGCGTGATGGCGGGCAAGACGCCCGGCGCGGTGCGCGCGCAATTGGGGCGCTTCGGCTTCTCGGGCAACAAGGCGACCACCGAAGTCGGCAAATTGTCGGGCGGCGAACGCGCGCGGCTGGCGCTCGCGCTGATCACGCGCGAGGCGCCGCACCTGCTGATCCTCGACGAACCGACCAACCACCTCGACGTCGACGCGCGCGAGGCGCTGGTGCAGGCCTTGAACGGCTTCGACGGCGCGGTGATCCTCGTCAGCCACGACCGCCATATGCTCGAGCTCACCGCCGACCGGCTGGTGCTCGTCGACAACGGCACCGCGCGCGATTTCGACGGCAGCATGGACGATTATGTCGCTTTCATCCTCGGCAAGTCGTCCGAGAAGGAACGAGGGGGCTCGAAGGCCGACCGCAAGGAAGACCGCAAGGCCGCCGCCGCGGCGCGCGAAGCCGCGGCGAAGGTCCGGAAGGCGGTCTCGGATGCCGAGGCCGATCTTGCCAAATATCAGGTCGTGCTGACCGCGATCGACCGCGCGATGTTCGATCCGCAGTCGGCGTCGAACGAATATGCCGGGCTGACGATGAGCGAATTGTCGCAGCGCCGCGGCAAGATCGTCGCGGCGCAGCAGGCGGCCGAGGCGCGCTGGGTCGAGGCGGGCGAGGCGCTGGAGGCGTTCGAGCGCGAGACCGCCTAGGCCGCGCGCCGCCGCGCCCGCGCGATCGACACGCTCTGGATCGCCGCCATCAGGAACAGGACGAAGGCGATAAAGCCGCCGAGCGCCGCGACGATATAATAGGTCTGCCGCCCGCCGACCGAATTGGTGGTCATCAGATAATGCGGCGAGGCGATCGTCACCCCCTGCTTCCCGAACGCCGCGACGACCCCGGCGGGCAGGCCGTTCTCGACCAGCACGCCCTGCATATGGTCGGCGAGGAAGATGTTGGTGCGCGGCGTCTCGCCGCTGTCCGTGAAGGCATGGCTCGCGCGGTCGATGAAGAAGCGCACCGGGGCGTCCTTCGCCGCGCCCTCGGCCACCACGGGCACATAGATGGTCTGATGATCGATATCGGCCGAGCGCGAGCGGAACGCCTCGTCCATTTGCAGCGCGCGGTCGGTGTCGGGCATCGCGCCCGCGAAGATCGCCGAGCCGGTCGGCGGCGTCGCATCGCCGAGGGTGGCGAGGTCGACGGTGGCGGGCGGATCCGACGGGTCGGGCAGCGTCTGCGAATAGAGCCAGGCCCCGCCCGCGACGAGCGCGAGAATGACGCCGCAGATCAGCATGCCCGTGCGCACGCGGCTGAGGATCGGCACCGGATCGTCGCCCGCGACCAGCGAGGCCTGATTGATGAGTTCGCGCTCGCGCAGCACGCGGAACGACGGGATCGCGAGGATGAAGGCGGGGACGAGCGCGGTCCAGACCTGCTCATAGCCGCCCCATTTTTCGATCTGCCATTCGGCGAGCCAGCGGTAGAGCCCGCTATAATGGCTATATTCCCACCACGCCCAGCCGGCGACGAGCGCCATCCAGCCGAGCGCGAGCCAGAAACGCAGCGATGATGTTTGCGGCATTCCCCTGCCCCCTTTGCTTCGATCATTCTATCATAGGCCCGGCCCATCGCGCTGCAGTGATTTGAGCCATAGGGCCGCGCCATGATATCCTGCGCGCCGCGGCCGAGTCCGCGCGCTTGACTCCGGCGGCACGGATCGCGATAATAGTTTCAATTGAAACCAGATTGGGAAGATGACCATGGCCGACCTGTTCGACAATCCGCTGGGCCTCGACGGTTTCGAATTCGTCGAATTTTCGGCGCCCGAGAAGGGCATTCTCGAACCGGTGTTCGAAGCGATGGGCTTCGCGCTGATCGCGCGCCACCGCTCGAAGGACGTGCAATTGTGGCGCCAGGGCGGGATCAACCTGATCGCCAATTACGAGCCCAAATCGCCCGCGGCCTATTTCGCCGCCGAGCACGGCCCCTCGGCGTGCGGCATGGGCTGGCGCGTGCGCGACGCCGCCAAGGCCTATGCCGAGGCGGTCGAACGCGGCGCCGAGCCGGTCGAGGTCAATCCGGGACCGATGGAACTGCGCCTGCCCGCGATCCGCGGCATCGGCGGATCGATCATCTATCTGATCGATCGCTACGGCGACGACCTCAGCATCTACGACATCGACTTCGTCTATGAGGAAGGCGCCGATCGCCGTCCCGTCGGCGCAGGCATGCAGCTGATCGATCATCTGACGCACAATGTCTATGGCGGCCGCATGGCGCATTGGGCGGCGTTCTACGAGCGCATCGCGGGCTTCCGCGAGATCCGCTATTTCGACATCAAGGGCGAATATACCGGGCTGACCTCGAAGGCGATGACCGCGCCCGACGGCAAGATCCGCATCCCGCTCAACGAGGAAGGCGCGGGCGGCAAGGGCCAGATCGAGGAATATCTGCGCGCTTACAATGGCGAGGGCATCCAGCATATCGCCTTCAGCTGCGACGATCTCTACGCCGCATGGGACAAGCTCAAGGCGCTCGGCAACCCCTTCGCACCCGCGCCGCCGGCGACCTATTACGAGATGCTCGAAGAGCGGCTTCCGGGCCATGGCGAGTCGGTCGAGGGCCTCCAGTCGCGCGGCATCCTGCTCGACGGGTCGACGGCCGAAGGCGACCCGCGCCTGCTGCTCCAGATTTTCGGCCAGACCGTGATCGGTCCGGTCTTCTTCGAATTCATCCAGCGCAAGAAGGACGAGGGCTTCGGCGAGGGCAATTTCACCGCGCTGTTCAAATCGATGGAAATGGACCAGATTCGCCGCGGGGTCCTGGAAGTCAAAGAGGAAGCTTGACCCTTTCACCGTTCGCCCTGAGCTTGTCGAAGGGCCGCTCTTCACTTTGAGCGAAGAAAAAAGAACGATGCTTCGACAAGCTCAGCACAAACGGAGTTGGGTAATATGACCAGCCAATCGCCCATCAAACTCGGCGGCGTCCACCATGCCGCCTATCGCTGCAAGGACGCGAAGCAGACGGTCGACTGGTACGAGCGCATGCTCGGCATGACCTATACCACCGCCTTTGCCGAGGATCATGTGCCGTCGACCGGCGAGTACGATCCGTATATGCACGTCTTCCTCGACGCGGGGAACGGCAATATCCTGGCGTTTTTCGAGCTTCCCAACCAGCCCGACATGGGGCGCGACACCAACACCCCGGCGTGGGTCCAGCATCTGGCGTTCAAGGTCGGCAGCTATGACGAACTGGTCGCCGCCAAGGCGCATCTGGAAAGCGAAGGCGTCGACGTGCTCGGCCCGACGCACCACGGCATCTTCAAGTCGATCTATTTCTTCGACCCCAACGGCCACCGCGTCGAGCTCGCCTGCGATATCGGGACCGACGAGCAATATGCCGAGCTGAAGCGCGTCGCACCGCTGATGCTCGAGGAATGGAGCCAGACCAAGAAGGCGCCGCGGCATGCGGACTGGCTGCATACGGCGGCGAACGAATGATATCCCGTCGCCCCCGCGAAGGCGGGGGCCGCTGTCGTTCCTATCCAGCGCAGACGGTATAAACCGCTAGCGGCCCCCGCCTTCGCGGGGGCGACGAATATTCTACTTCCGATTCAGCCCGATGGTCTCGAGCGTCGCGCCGCTGCACTTGTCGGCCTCGGCCGCCTTGTCATCGCCCGACAGCGCGCCGATCACGAGGAAACCCGCGACCACCGCGACGAGGAAGCCGCCGGTGACCCAGATCAGATATTTGTCGATGAACGCCTTGATCGGCGCGCCGAACAGCCGGAACAGGATTCCCACGAGCAGGAAGGAAAAGGCCCGGCTGGCGAGGCTCGCCCACAGGAAGGTCCAGAAATTCATGTGGATGAAGCCGGCGGTGATCGTCAGCAGCTTGAACGGGATCGGCGTCGCGCCCTTGATCAGGATGATCTCCGCGCCGAACTCTCGCAGATAACAGGCGGCCGGCGGGAAGGCATCGGAGAGCCCGAGCACCCCGAGCAGCCATAGCCCGACGCTCTCGTAGAGGAAAAAGCCGATCCCGTAGCCGAAAATGCCGCCCGCGACCGAGGCGAGCGTGCAAATGACGGCGTAGCGCACCGCCTTTTGCGGGTTCGCGAGGCACATGAGGCCGAGCAGCGGGTGCGGCGGGATCGGGAAGAAGCTCGCCTCGACGAAGGCGACCAGCGCGAGCCAGAACTCGGCGTGGGGGTGCGCCGATTTTTCCATGGTCCAGTTGTACATGCGCTGGATCAGGCCGGGCGGCTTGGCGGTGGCGGTCATGCTGGTCCTTGTTGCCGGGTCAGGATGACCACAGACCTCCCTTAGCCGTTCGTGTCGAGCGAAATAAAGCCCCTCCCCTTCAGGGGAGGGGTTGGGGTGGGGCCTGTCAGGTAGCGCTAGGCCGCCGGGCCCCACCCGCTGCGACTAGGCGGCAAGCCGCCAAGTCTCGCTGCCCTCCCCTGAAGGGGAGGGCGCAATTTCCATCAATGCCTAAAATGCCGCATCCCGGTGAACACCATCGCCAGCCCCGCCGCGTTCGCCGCCGCGATCACCTCGTCGTCGCGGATCGAGCCGCCGGGCTGGATGACGCAGGTCGCGCCCGCCTCGACCGCGGCGAGCAGCCCGTCGGCGAAGGGGAAGAAGGCGTCGCTCGCGACCGCGCTGCCGACGGTGCGCGGCTGGGCCCAGCCGTGCGATTCGGCGGCTTCGCGCGCCTTCACCGCGGCGATGCGCGCGCTGTCGCGGCGGTTCATCTGCCCCGCGCCGATGCCCGCGGTCGAGCCGCCCTTGGCATAGACGATCGCGTTCGATTTCACATGCTTCGCGACGGTCCAGGCGAAGAGCGCGTCGGTCAGCTCCTCGTCGGTCGGCGCGCGATCGGTGACGACCTGGAGATCGCCGACCGAGATCCGGCCATTGTCGCGGCTCTGCGCGAGCCAGCCGCCGGCGATCGTCTTCATCATGATGCCGCCGCGCGCCGGGTCTGGCAGTTCGCCGGTGAGCAGCAGGCGGAGATTCTTCTTCTTCGCAAACACCGCGCGCGCGTCGGCGTCGGCGTCGGGGGCGCAGACGACCTCGGTGAAGATGGTGCTGATCGCTTCGGCGGTGGGCCCGTCGAGCGGCCGGTTGACCGCGATGATGCCGCCGAACGCCGAGACATCGTCGCACTTCAGCGCCGCATCATAGGCCTCGGCGATCGTTGCGGCGGTCGCGACGCCGCACGGGTTGGCGTGCTTGACGATCACGCAGGTCGGACCCGCCTCGCGAAACTCGGCGACGAGTTCGAGCGCCGCGTCGGCGTCGTTGATATTATTGTAGCTGAGGTCCTTGCCCTGGACCTGCTCGGCCTGCGCGATACCGCGGCCCGCGGGGCCGGCGGGCAAATAGAGCGCGGCCTTCTGGTGCGGGTTCTCGCCATAGCGCAGCTCGGCCGACAGCTTGGCGGTCAGCGGCAGCGTGTCGGGGAAGAACTTGCCCTGGTCGGCGAAGGCGAACCATTGCGCGATCATGCTGTCATAGGTCGCGGTGTGCGCGAAGGCGGTGGCGGCGAGCCGCTTGCGCAGCGCCAGCGTCGTCGCTCCGCCGTTGGCGTCCATCTCTTCGATGACGGCTGCATAATCCTCGGGCTCGGTGACGATGCCGACGAAGGCGTGGTTCTTCGCCGACGAGCGCACCATCGCGGGACCGCCGATGTCGATATTCTCGATAATCGTATCGCGGTCGGCGCCCGACATCACGGTCTGGAGGAAGGGGTAGAGGTTGACGACGACGAGGTCGATCGCGCCGATGCCATGCTCTTCCATCGAGGCGACATGCGCCGCGTCGTCGCGCACCGCGAGGATGCCGCCGTGGACCGTCGGGTGCAAAGTCTTGACGCGGCCGTCCATCATCTCGGGAAAGCCGGTGAGGTCCGAGACGTCGAGGACATTGTGCCCGGCCTCGCGCAGCGCCTTCGCGGTCCCCCCGGTCGAGACCAGCTCGACGCCATGTTTGACGAGCGCGGCGGCAAGCTCGGTCAGCCCCGCCTTGTCGCTGACGGACAGAAGAGCGCGGCGGACGGTTATCGGGTCGGTCATGGGAAAGGGCGGCCTTTGCAGGGATGGGAAAGACGCGGCCCCCCTAGGCGGGTGGCGGCCTTTGGGCAACCTTTGAAGGATTCACGCGGAGGCGCGGAGAAGAAAAAGAGAAGAGATTTCGCGCAGAGGCGCAGAGGGCGCCGAGAAAATGGCGCCAACACCAAAACCGTTCGCCCTGAGCTTGTCGAAGCCTGTCCTGAGCGCCTGCAAGGCAGTCGAAGGGGGCTGTTCTTTCTTCGCGACGTTACAAGACAAGAACGGTGCTTCGACAAGCTCAGCACGAACGGAGTGGGATATTCCCTTCGCGCCTCCGCGTCTCCGCGTGAACCAAAAATCTCTGCGTTCTCTGCGCCTCTGCGCGAATCCGTTAAAAGCCCTACAGCCCCAGCGCCGCCGCGATCTGGTCCCAGCGGACGAGCTTGAAATTCTGCGCCTTGGGGGCGTTGTCGCCGTCCTGCGCGAGGAAGATGCCGCCCGGATAGGCGGCGCCGAAATTGCCCGCGACCGCCTCGATCCCGTCGGTCTCGCTCGTCGCGCCGAAGCTGCCCGCGGTCACCGCAAAGCGGCCGACATAATCCACGCCGGGCAGCCTGAAGACCGCATAAGCGTTGTCGCCCTGGCTCGACGCGAGCAGGTAGCGCTGGCCCTTGTGGTCGATCGTCGCGAGGCCCTCGACATCGGCGACGAGGCGCTGGTTGTCGACCGGCGCGACGAGGCGCGCGGTCGCGGTGGCGCCGTTCTGCTTGAGCTCCCAGATGCCGGCGTCTTCCTCGCCGACATAGAGCGTGTCGCCGTCGAAGACGCAGCCCTCGGACTGGGTCGGGATCTTATACTCCCATTGCGCCGCGAAGCCCGGCGCGGCGCCGTCGACGGTCAGCGTGCCGACGCGCACCGTGCCGTCCTTGACGATCAGCGCGGCGGTCAGCGGTTCGCCGGGCGCGCTCTTCTTGAGGCAGAAGCCATAGGCCTCGCCGGTCCCTGCGGCGGCGCGGCCGAGCGCGGTGAGCGACGGCGTGTCGGGGTCGAGGCGGAAGAGCGCGATATGCGCGTTGACCCCGTCGTTGCGGTCGCTCGCGGCGACAATATTGCCGACGACGTCGACATTGTTGACCAGCCCGCCCTTGATGAAGGCGATGTCCTTGCCGGCGAGGTCATAGACGTGGACCCCCGCCTTCTTGTCGGTCGCGATGATCAGCGCGCGACCCGGGTTGGCGGGATCGACCCAGATCGCCGGATCGTCGGCGGCGTCGGCGCGGCCGGTGCCGACGGGGTCGGTCTCGCCGCTCGCGGTCACCGGGACCGGCGGCAGGCCGAAGAAGACGGGCTCCTTTGCCGCGCAGCCGGCGAGTGCGGTTGCGAAGCCGAGCGCGGCGAAGAGTTTTGCGATCTTGGTCATGTCATTTCCCCGATGCGACGCAGGCCCCGCCGTCGGGCCCGACCTCGCCCGAACAGCGGCGCGTGGCAAGTGTGGGTTCGGCGATTTCGGACAGGCGATTGCCCTGTTCGGTGCGTATGAGGTCGAAGCCGTCGTAGAGCTTGCCCGACGCGGTGAAGGTGCGGAACTTGATGCGCTTCGGTTCGACGTCGACGATCTGGTAGAGCTCGGTCGCTTCGGCGACCTTGTCGGGCTGCCAGGGTGTGCGGTCGTTGAGGCGGTACATCTTCGACCCCGTCACCGAGACCAGATAGACCGGGCCCTGGATCGTGCCGTCGGCACGCGCCCTGGCGCTCGCCTCGCGGCCCGCCTCGGCGGTCAGGCGGCTGTAGCAATGGTCGTGGCCCTGCAGCACCAGGTCGACCTTGCGCTTCTCGAACACCGGCTTCCACGCCGCCTTGATCGCGGGCGTGTCGTTCGGGCGCGCGCAGGTGAAGACCGGCTGGTGGAAGAGCACGACGTTCCAGTTCGCCTTCGACGACGCCAGCGTCTGGTCGAGCCAGTCGGTCTGCGCCTGCATCGACCCGAGGTCGATCGCCGCGGTGCCGTCGAGGATGATGAAACGCACCCCCTGATAATCGACATAATAGGTCGTCGTCTCGACCGGCTGCACGCCATTCCCGGGCAGCGCGAACTGCGCGGGAAAATAGGGGCCGAGCCGGCGGCTTTCGGTGCCGTCGGGCTCGATCGTGTCGACATATTCATGGTTGCCCGTCGCGGGCAGCTGCGGGACGATCGCATAATTATAGCCGCCGGCCTGGTTCCACTCGCCCCATTCGTCGTCATGGTCGAGGTTGTCGCGCTGCGCGGCAAGGTCGCCGGCATGGACCACCAGGCGGATGTCGCCGTTGGCGTGGAAGGCCTGACGGATCACGCGGCTGGCATAGGTCAATATGCCGTTCTGGATGTCGCCGAGATAGAGGAAGCGGAAGGGCCTGTCCGCGGCGGCGGCGGTGCGGAACTGATACCATTCGCTCCAGCCCGCGGCGCCCTTGACGCGGTAGCTGTACGCGGTGTCGGGGGTCAGGCCAGTGAAGCGGATCTGGTGATAGAGCGCGGGGCCGTAGCTGCTGTCGACGGACATGGATTTGCCGGCGACGCGCTTCGCCTTTTCGCCGAGCGTCGGGCCGTCGACCGACAGCGCGATCTCGGCCTCGGCGGTCGCCTGCGCGGTGTCGGTGCGGAACGCGACCGCCATTTCGCGCGCGGGGTCGGCACCCGCGGTCAGCACGATCCGGTCGGCGAGATTCTTCGGCGCATAGGGCAGGCCCGCCGAGCGCGGGATCGGCGCGCCATCCTCTGTGAGCGTGACGATCGGGAAACCGGCCGCCGCGGGCTCGGCCGCCGCAGGGGCCGCCAGGGTCGCCAGCGCCGCGCCAATGATGAGCCTGATCAATGGCTTCGCCTTGCCGATGGCGGACATGCGCTTTCCCCTGCCGTCCAAGCGCCGCGGCGCGATTGGTCGCGCGCCCTCCCAGCAAAGCGGGTGCGCGTCAATCCCACAATATTTCCGTCACTTAAATGTCATCGAAACGTCATTCGGCTCGCCGCAAACTGTCACAGACCACCCCTAGACGCCCGGCAACCACAAAGGGGGTCTGTCCATCATGATTCGTCGTTTCAGCCTGCAATCCGCCGCCGCGCTCGCGCTCGCGACCGCGCTGATTTCCGCTCCCGCCGCCGCGCAGGAGGCGGCCGCCGACACAGCGCCGATCCAGAATGAGGACGGCTCGATCACCAGCGCGCAGGACATCGTCGTCCTCGGTACCATCGGCTATCGCAACCGCAACGACGAGCAGGCCGAACCGATCCTCACCTATGACAGCGAATTTTTCCAGCGCTTCGAGCCGCTGACCGCGGGCGACGCGTTGAAGCGCGTGCCGTCGGTGACCTTCCTGTCGGACGTCATCGAAAGCGACGGCGCGCGCCTCCGCGGCCTGCCGCCGGGCTATACCCAGATCCTGATCAACGGCGAAAAAGTGCCGGGCTCGAACGCCGACCGCAGCTTCTTCCTCGACCGTATCCCCGCCGAGTTGATCGACCGGGTCGAAATCGTCCGTTCCTCGTCGGCGCGCCGCACCGGTGATGCCGTCGCCGGCACGCTCAACATCAAGCTGCGCGACGGTTATGAACTCGATGGCGGTTACCTGCGCGCCGGTGGCCTCTATTTCGACGACAAGGAGCTCGAACCCAGCGTCGGCGGCGTGATCGGCGGGGCGCTCGGCCCGGGGCGCTTCCTGCTCGGCGCGAACTTCCAGGGCCGCCACAATCCCAAGAAGAAATTCTCGCTGCGCTACAGCGAATCGCCCGAAAACGATCCGGACTATGCGACGAACAATTTCGAGAACCGCGAAGACCAGAGCGACGTCCGCGACGGCAAGGATTATTCGTTCAACGCGACCTATGACATCAAGGGCGACACGACCGATTTTTCGATCAACGGTTTCTATGTCCACACCGACCGCACCGAGACCGAGCGCAGCTTCGAATATAATGACGCGACCGCGATCAACGGCCCCGTCCGCGCCACGCCGCCCGGTAATCTGACCGTCGACAACGCCAATGTCGCGAAGATCAACCAGGACAATTACAGCGTCAACGCCAAGCTCGCGCATCGCTGGTCGCTCGGCGAAACCAGCCTGAAGGTCGGCCTGTCGGAATTCGACGAAGACCGGTTCGAAACCGAATATGAAATCGAATTCGACCGTGCGACGCCGCGCTTCACCGGCGACCAGACGCGCAGCGCGATCACCGACAAGGAATTGTCGGTCAAGCTCGAGCATGAATTCGAACTGGGCGAAGATACCAAGCTGATCTTCGGCGGCTTCTGGCAGGACAAGGACCGCTCGGCCGCGATCACCGAAGCGCCGCGCGACCGCTACAACCTGACCGTCGCCGACCGTCAGGGTTATGACCAGTTCAACCGCAACCCGACCGAATTCGTCCGCACCTTCGGCGCCTTCGTGCCCGCGGCCGGCGGGCTCAACGCGATCGAGGAAGAGCGGCTCGACGGCTTCGTCGTCCTCGAAGGCAAGATGGACAATTTTTCGTGGGAAGCGGGCGTTCGCTACGAAACGACCGACCTGACGATCGATGACCTGACCCCGCCGGCGACGCGCTTCACCAATGATTATGAAGAGTTCCTGCCGTCGGCGTCGTTCAAGTTCGACGTCGGCAACGGTGGCCGGATCACCGGTTCGGTCGCGCGCACGAGCCGCCGTCCCGAATTCAACTTCCTGTCGCCCGCGCTGCTCGAGGCCGAATATGGCGACAACGATCTGCTCGGCAATCCGCTGCTCGACCCCGAAACCGCCTGGGGTTTCGACCTGGGGTATGAACAGCGTCTCGGCCGCTCGGGCATCGCCGGCGTCAATATCTTCTATCGCAAGGTCAACGACCTGATCGAGCTGACCAACACCGGCGACGAGGGTTCGGAAGGCGACGGCACGTTCATCTTCCAGCCGCAGAATGTCGGTGACGGCAAGGTCTATGGCATCGAGTTCGACCTTTCTACCGACCTCGGGTTCATCGGCCTGCCCGACACCGGCGTGTTCGGCAACGTCTCGTTCCTCGACAGCGAGATCACCGACCTGTTCGGCGAGCGCCGCTTCAACGGCCAGTCGGACTATGTCTACAACGTCGGCTTCATCCAGGACCTGAAGACGTTCGGCGCCGCCTTTGGTGCGACCTATCGCAAGCAGGGCGGCGCGTTCGACCGGGTGATCGGCGAAGAGATCTTCACCACCTATGGCGCCGACCTCGAAATCTTCGTCGAAAAGCGCTTCGGCAAGCGCTTCACCATCCGCGCGGTGGGGTCGAACCTGCTCGATGGTGCAAAGCGCGAGGTCTTCAACAAGTTCACGACGGTCGAAGACCAGACCGATCGCAGCTTCGACGAATATGAACTCGAAAGCGAAAAGGCCGGTCCGGTGTTCCAGCTGATCGCGCGCTACGCCTTCTGAGCCTTCCGGCGGCCGGCGCTCGGTCCCTTGAGCGCCGGCTGCTGGCTTATGCTCCTCCCTGTCGCGTAGCGATGGGGAGGTGGCAGCGCGAAGCGCTGACGGAGGGGCCATGGCGCGACGTCGTCGCCCCTTCACCATGCTTCGCATGGTCCCCCTCCCATGGCTTCGCCACAGGGAGGATCAATCCTACCCGATATGCTTGAAGATCCAGCCGATGCTCGCGCCGCCCGCCGGCGCGGTGCCGGTGACCACCAGCTGCTCGCCCGGGTGCGGGCGGCCGTCGCCGTCGACCCACAGGCTTTCCTCGACCGCGAGCGCGCCTTCGCTGGTGCGGAACTGCCATAAAGGGCCGCCCTGGATGCGCAGCAGCGCGCCCAATTTGTCGGCGGTCAGGCTGGCCGACAGCGACGGGCCGAGGTGGAAGCGCAGCACGAATTGCTTGTCGCCCTTGCGCCGGCTGCGCGGCGCGGGGAGCAGCTGGTCCTCGCCGCGCAGCTCGCGGCCGTTGGGCGACAGGATCAGCAGGCGGCGGTGGATCAGCCCATGGCGGCGCGCATAGCCGTCGTGGCTCATCTCCAGCCGGCTGCCCTGCGGCGTCTCGTGGCGGTCGAGCTCGACCTCGGTGACGCCCTTGCCGAGCGCGCCGCTGGGCAGGATCGCGGTCGAATTGCTGTCGGCGATGGTCAGCGTCGAATGCGCCGCCGTCGTACGGAGGCCGCGCGCGAGCTCCTCGGGGATCGTCGCGCCGGAGAGCGCCGCACCGCCGCAATTGACGATGATCCGGTCGGCGCCGTCCGACAGCTCGAAGGCGAGCGTCGAAGCGCAGCCGGCCTCGGTCACGCGCGCGATCGGCGGCGGCGCGGCGTCGGCGAGCAGCACGACCTTGTTCGCGACGAGCCGCTGATAGCCCCAGTCGCGCGCCTGCTTGAGCGGGCGGGTGCGCACGCCGCTGGCGGCGACGATCGCCCGGATATGCTCGGCCGATGTCGCGCCGCTGCCCTGCCAGCTGCCCATGCCGCCGTCGGCGTGGACGAGTCCGAGCAGCGCGGGCACGGCGCGCGCCAGCACTTCCTGGAGGAAGGGCGGCACCTCCATGCGGCGCATGTCATAGATGCGCGCGAGCATCGACAGCGCCATGATCGCGTCGAGCTGCGCCTGCGGCGAGCGCGCGATATTGCCGCCGTCGGCGTAGAAGCTGGTCTCGAGCACCTTGCGCAGCCCCGCCTCGCCGAATATCTGCCGCGGCTCGCCGCCGGGCATCAGCAGCGATGCGGCAACGATGCCGGTCCAGGCGACGAGTTGGCCGACGCCGGGCCGTGTCTTGTCGGCGACGCGGTCGAGGTGGCGCGCCGCGCGCGCGAGATGGTTGAGCACCGCCGAGCGATAGATGAGGTCGCTCGACGACAGGATCAGCGGCGCGTGGAACGCCCAATAGAGGATGCGCCAGCCGGCGTTGTCGGCGCGCCACGCGGGCTCGCTCACCGTCTCGCCATTGGCCGCGAGCCAGTTCCGCACCATCGCCTCGGCGATCGGCGCGCCGTCGGCGCGGCTGCCCGTCGCGGCCAAGTCGCGCAGCCAGGCGAAGCTGTGGAGATAGTCGGCAAAGGCCGGCGCGACGTTGAGCGAGCCGAAATCGCATTCGCCCAGCGGCAGCCTCAGCCCGCGGTGGAGGAAATGGCCCGCGCGGATCGCGGTGCCCGCGCGCGTGTCGCCGGGCACGGGGTCGTCGGGCACGCCGAGCAGCTTCAATGGAAAGCGCCCCTTCAGCCTGAAGGCATGCAAGGGCGTGCGCCAGGTCAGGCGCGTGATGTGATTGGCGATGCGGTCCCCGAGCGACAGGCCCTTCTCGGCGGGCAGGCGGATCAGGCGCTTGCCCGGCTCGATCGTGTCGTCGATATCGGTGCCGATGTCGGGGGCGTCGGGCGCTGCGGTCACGGCACGCACCTCTCAGGCGCCGCCGCGCAGCCGCCGGATATTGTCGGCATAGGCCTCGGGCCCGCCCTTGAAGGTCGCGGTCCCCGCGACGAGCACGTCGGCGCCGGCCGATATCGCGAGCGGCGCGGTGCCCGCGTCGATGCCGCCGTCGACCTCCAGCCTTATGTCGCGGCCCGACTTCTCGATCATCTTCTTGACCGCCTCGATCTTGCGCAGCTGGCTGGAGATGAAGCTCTGGCCGCCGAAGCCGGGGTTGACGCTCATGATCAACACCAGGTCGATGTCGTCGATCAGATAGTCGAGCATCTTCGCCGGGGTCGCGGGGTTGAGCGACACGCCCGCCTGCTTGCCGAGCGACTTGATGTGCTGGACGGTGCGGTGGATGTGCGGCCCCGCCTCGGGATGGACGGTGATGATGTCGGCGCCCGCCGCGGCGAAGGCGTCGAGGAAATGGTCGACCGGCGAGATCATCAGATGGACGTCGAAGGGCAAGGTCGAATGCGGCCGCAGCGCCTTCACCACCGCGGGGCCGATCGTCAGGTTCGGCACATAATGGCCGTCCATCACGTCGATATGCACCCAGTCGGCACCCGCCGCCTCGATCGCGCGCACTTCCTCGCCGAGCTTCGCGAAGTCGGCGCTGAGGATCGAGGGGGCGATGCGGACGGGGGTTGGCTCGGCGGACATGGGGATCGGCCTTAACCGTCTACCCGTGGTGGGGCAAGCGGGGGTGAAGGGCTAGCGGTGGAAAAGGGGTGGGGCGATCCTCCCCGGAACGGGGAGGGGGACCACCCGAAGGGTGGTGGAGGGGTACAGGAGGTTACCGCAGCGCTCGACTGCACTGCCCCTCCACCAGGCTTCGCATGGTCCCCCTCCCCCTGCGGGGGAGGAGCCTACACTACCGCCAGCGCCATCCCCCCTCCGTCCGCGCCCGATAGATCGGCAGCGGCGCCAGCCCCGCGAGGATCACGAAGATCGTCATCAGCAGCGGCCGCTCGCGGAGCAGCACTGCGATGCCGGTGATCAGCGCGACGTGCAGCACCATCAGCACCCAGCCCTGCCACGCGATCGGCAGGCCGGTGCCGTAACCGCGGCGCTTGGGCCGGAACCACGGGCGGTTATCGAGCAACAGGTGCAACATCTCAGCTCTCCTTGGGCGGGCGGCCGCGTTTCGCGGGCACCGGCGGTTTGACGCTCACCCCGCGCCGCGCCAGCGCCTCGCGCAGCAACACCTCGATCTCGGCATTGGCGCTGCGCAATTCGACCGCCGCGATCCGCTCGACCGCCGCATAGAGCGCGGGGTCGAGGCGGAGCGCGAAGGCTTTTTTGGCGGGCGCAGGCATCGGTGGTTTCCGGTCCGGGGCTCAGTAGAGCGAGCCGGCGTTGACGACGGGCTGGGTGTCGCGTTCGCCGCACAGCACGACCATCAGGTTCGACACCATCGCCGCCTTGCGCTCGTCGTCGAGTTCGACGACATTCTTTTCCGAGAGCTGGGTGAGCGCCATCTCGACCATCGTCACCGCGCCCTCGACCAGCTTCTTGCGCGCCGCGATCACCGCCTCGGCCTGCTGGCGGCGGAGCATCGCGCCGGCGATCTCCTGCGCATAGGCGAGGTGCGTGAGCCCGCATTCGTCGACGGTGATCCCCGCGACGTCGAGCCGCTCGATCAGCGCCTTGCGAAGCTCGACCCCGACCTCGTCGTGATTGCCGCGCAGCGTCACTTCCTGATGCTCGATGTCGTCATAGGGGTAGCGCGAGCCGATCGAGCGCACCGCGGCCTCGATCTGCGCCATGACGAATTCCTTGTAATCGTCGACGTCGAACAGGGCCTGTGCGGTGTCGGTGACGCGCCACACGACCTGCGCCGCCATTTCGATCGGGTTGCCGCGCAGGTCGTTGACCTTGATCTTGTCCGAAATCACGTTGTTCGCGCGCACCGCGATCTTCTTGCGCGTCAGCCAGGGCAGCACCCAGCGCAGCCCCTCTTCGCGGTCGGTGCCTTTGTAGGCGCCGAACAACTGAATCGCCGCGGCTTCATTGGGGTTGATGAGGTAGAAGCCGCAGAGGATCAGCAGGCCGACGACCGCCGAAGCGACCACGACGATCCATTTCCACGCGACCATGACCGCGGCATTGCCGTTGGTGATCCCCGCCCAGAGCGCGAGCGCGAGCAGCAGCAGCCAGATGAACAGCATCAGATAACCGCTCTGCGTGTTCGCACGCGCCTCGCGGCTGCGGTTCAGTGCGGGCGTTCCCGTATCGACCATTTTTCCCTCCGAATCACTCGATATAAAGATGATATCATATTTATATCGTTTTGGCGGGAGGTCAATGGGGTTGGGGAAGGTGCTGAAGTCCGGATTGGGGTGGTTTCCAGACCACCCTCTATTTCCGTTCGTGTCGAGCGCAGTCGAGACACCCATCGGGAGTACGCGCCTTCGGGGTGTCTCGACTTCGCTCGACACGAACGGGATTTATAGATCGGTTCGTCCGCAAACGCTCGAAACCGGCCCCTACCCTGCCTTCAGCGTATCGCGCGCCACCTTCTGCAGCGCCTCGGCCTGCGCGTCCGAAAGCCCCAGCTCGTCGGCGCCCTTTTCCTTCGCGCCGAGCACCGTCGGATCGACCCCGGTGATCGCGCCGAAGGCGACCAGCGCCGAGAGATAATAGCCCGCGACGCTGGCGTGATAATGGTCGTAGGCCCACAGATCGAGCTGGCCATAGGCGATGCCGTCATAGGGATTGGCGTCGGCGACGCCCTCGGCCATCGCGCGGTTCCACGCCTGACCGACGGGGATGATACCCTTGACCGCCGGATTGGCGGCGCGCGCGCGGTCGGCGGCAGCGCGCAGATCCTCGGCCATCGTACCCACCGGCTTGCCGTACCAGGGACCCTTGGGCGTATAGGCCTGGTCGGCGCGGCTCCACGTCGCGGCGAGGCGGATGTCGACCGCGGGGTTTTGCGCGGTGAAGAGCCTGGTCAGCCGCGCGACATTCGCCAGATAGTCGGCCGGATCGCCCGGCTTTTCGCGGTTCAGCGTGCTATACTCCTGCAGCACGACGATGTCCCAAGGCCGGTCGAACAGCTGGCGCCGCTCGTCATAATGGAAGCCCAGCGACTTGCCGCCCTGCGTCTCGAGGCTGACGTCGTAATCTAGTCCGGCCTGTTCGGCGAACAGCTTGAACAGTGCGGGCACGCCGCCATAGCCCGCCTGGTTGAGGTCGGTGACCGACCCCGCGCGCCAGTTGCGCGCCGCCGAATGCGCGCCTTGGGTGAAGCTGTTGCCGATGAACAGGATCCGCGGCGGCGCGGCCTTTTTCTCGGCGGCGGGGGTCGCCGCGCCGGCGGCGGTCGGCGCGGGCGCGCTCTCCTTTGCCGCTGCCGCCGGCGCGACGACGAGCGCGGCGGAGCCGATGATCGACCAGATGCCGTGCCCGTATTTCATGCGTCAGAACTCCGTGGTGACCGAGGTGTACCAGTAACGCCCATAGGGGCTGTAGAGCGACCCCAGATAGCCTTCCGAGGTGAGCGGCGGCTTCTTGTCGGCGATGTTGCGCACCCCGACGCGCCAGCGCATGGTGCCGCCGAGCCCGGCCGCGTCGCGGATGCGGACCTGCGCATAGAGGTTCGCGGTGAACTGCGACTTCACGCGCCACGGGTTGCCCGCCGCATCGACGAACGCGGTTTCGTCGACCGCGCCGGTATAGCGTCCGAAGGCGCCGATCTGGAAGCTTCCGAGCGACCAGGTCAGCGACGCGGTGCCGCGCCATTTCGGCCGGCCATTCGCCTCGATGAGATTCTGCGTCTCGGGCAGCGGGGTCGCGGGGTCGATGTCGCCATTGGCGCGCGCCTCGACCAGCGCATCGACCGCCGGCCCCGGCGGGCGCGAGAATTTGAGCAGCCGCGAGGCGTTGACCGCCAGGTCGAACTTGCCGATCCCGGTCTTGGGCGACTGCCAGTAGAGGCCGAAATCGAGCCCGCGCACCGTCTGCGGCTGGAGGTTGACGAACTGGTCGCGCACCGTGGTGATGCGGCCGACCGGCGCGATGCCCGTCCCCCCAAAGGCGGCGATATCGTCGGCATTGGCGGCGTCGCGGATGACATTGGGGTTCGACGATCCGTTCAGCCGCGCCAGATAGTCGAGCGCGACCGCGGTGTCGTTGCCGAGGATGCCGACGATGCCTTTTTGCCGGATCGACCAATAATCGACGGTGAAGGTCACGCGCCCGAGGTCGCCCTGCAGGAAGCTCGGCTCGAACACCGCGCCGAGGTTGTAGTTGGTCGACTTCTCGGGCTTCAGATCGGGGTTGCCCGACACGCGGCGCGAGTAACCGACATTGTTGCCGCAGGCATTGAAGCTGGCGATGCGCCCGGCGCGCAGATCGACCTCGCAGCGCAGGAAATCCTGGCTGGTCGCGAGCCGCGCATATTCGACGGCGTTGACCTGTTCGAGGTTCGGCGCGCGGAAACCCTGCGAGAAGGAACCGCGCAGGCGCAGCCCGTCGAGGACGTCCCACGCCGCCGCGACTTTGGGCCGCGCGACGCTGCCGAAATCGCTGTAATGTTCGTAGCGCCCCGCGAGCTGGACGTCGAAGCGGCGCATCAGCGGCACGCCCATCTCCTCCGACACCAGCGGCACCGCGAGCTCGGCATAGGCCGCCGCGACGGTGCGCTTGCCATAGGTGTCGGGATTGTCGCTGACCGCCGCAGCGTCGCTGATCGTCACGGCGCCGGTGACCATGTCGACGAACGGGCTCGACCCGTCGACCGCCGAATCGCGGTCGTCGCGCTGCGTCTCGCGCCGCACTTCGACCCCGAAGGCGACGCCGACCTCGCCGCCGGGCAGCTTGAACAGATCGGGACGCGAGGCGCGAAAATCGCCCATCGTCAGCGTCGTCTTCGACCGGCGTTGGAGCTGGAAGGTGATCGCGTCGATCGCGGTCGGCGAGCTCGGTGTGCAGTCGCCGAAGCTCAGCGTATCGATGCAGCCGCCGTTGAACGGGTTGTACGCATCGGGGGTCGCGAGCGCGAGGCTCTGCTGCAGCGAAGAGCTGCGCACCGCGACGCTCGAGTCGGTCGCCGACGCTTCGGAATAGACGAAGGCGCTGTCCCATTTGAAGCCCGCGGCCTCGCCGCGCACGCCGATGAGGCCGCGGATCTGCTCGCCGCTGACCTTCACCGTCTGCGGTCCGGTATCGACGAAGCGATAGGTGGTGAGCAGCACCGGCAGCCCTTCGGCGGGGACGTTGGTCAGGCTTGGCAGGCGGTTCGGGCTGCCGACCGGGCCGAAGGGATTGTAATAGTTGGTCGCCGGGATCCAGATCTGGTTGAGGTTGATCACCGGCGGCTGGATGCGCACCGTGTCCGAGCGGTAATAGCCGAACTCGCCGAACAGGGTGAGATTGTCGGTCAGGTCGTAATGGCCGTTGGCGAAGGCGTTATAGCGCTTGACGCTGGGCATCACCGCGGTGCCGACCGCGGTGTCGTAGCGCAAGTCGCGGAAGGCATTGTTCGTCGCGAGCGCGGTGTTGACGAGGCAAAGGTCGGTGGTCAGCGCCAGCGTGCAGCCGCCGAGCCGCGTCGGACGGACGGTGAAGGCGCCCGCCGCGGTGGTGAGGTTGGTGGTGCCCCGGCGCGGGCGGCCGCCGGTGACCGGGACCATCAGCGCCGGCCAGGCACCGCGCGTCGCGCGCGCGTCGGGAACCTGCGAGGCGGCAAAGTCGGGATAGTCGGCGAACAGCGGCCGCAGGTTCGCCGAAGCGGTGAAATCCTGGTCCTCGGCACGCAGCGCGCTGCGGTCGGTATATTCGAACGAGACGGTGATATTGCCGCGCTCGAAGCTCTTGCCCGCCAGGATATTGCCCTGGAATTCGGTGAGATGCGTGCCTTCGGCGCCGCCATATTGCGCCTGGAGCCGCAGCCCGTCGTAATCGTCCTTGAGCACGGTGTTGACGACGCCCGCGACCGCGTCCGAGCCGTAGAGCGCCGCGGCGCCGTCGAGCAGCACCTCGAGCCGCTCGAGCCCGGTGGTCGGGATCGCGTTCGAGTTGTAGCTCAGCACCGGCACCGTGCCGGTGTCCGACAGCCCCTGGCTCGCGGGGTGGGTGACGACGCGGCGGCCGTTCAGCAGCACCAGCGTGTTGCCGACACCGAGCGAACGCAGGTTGACCGAGCCGACGTCGCCGCGCGCGGCGTTGCTGGTCTGCGCATTGTTGCCGGGGTTGAAGCTGACGTCGCCCATTTGCGGGATATTGCGGATCAGCTCGTCGCCGCTGACCGCGCCGATCGCGTCGAGCCGGTCCTGGCCGACGACGACGACGGGCAGCGCCTCGGTCACCCGCGCGCCCTCGATGCGCGTGCCGACGACGACGATCTCGGGCTGGGTCTGGCCATCCTCGGCCTGACCCTCGTCGGCGACGTCCGCCTGCGAAGCGGTTTCGCCGTCCTGCGCCAGCGCCGGCGCCGAAGCGAACAGGCTGATCGCCGTGCCCGCCAGCAGCATTGCCGATGTCCTACCCCTCATTGTCCTTCTCCCTTTTCGGGCCTTTGGGCCCTTAATCCATGTCCTGTTCGAGCGGCGGCGCGGCGATCTTCGCCGGCGGCTCGCCGTCGAGCGCCGCGCGCAGCCGGTCGCGGTCGAGCGCATTGTCCCAGCGCGCGACGACGACGGTCGCGACCGCATTGCCGATGAAATTGGTGAGGCTGCGGCACTCGCTCATGAAGCGGTCGATGCCGAGGATCAGCGCCATTCCCGCAACGGGAACCGACGGCACGATCGACAGCGTCGCGGCGAGCGTGATGAAGCCCGCGCCGGTGACCCCGGCCGCGCCCTTCGAGCTGATCATCGCGACGAGCAGCAGCGCGATCTGGTCGCCGAGCGACAGGTCGACGTTGCACGCCTGCGCGATGAACAAAGCCGCGAGCGTCATATAGATGTTGGTGCCGTCGAGGTTGAAGCTGTAGCCCGTGGGCACGACCAGCCCGACGACCGACTTCTCGCAGCCCGCGCGCTCCATCTTCTCCATCAGGCTGGGCAGCGCGCTTTCGGACGAGGAGGTGCCGAGCACCAGCAGCAGCTCGGCCTTCAGATAGCGGATGAGCTTGAAGATCGAGAAGCCCGCGAGCCGCGCCGCGATGCCGAGCACCACGACGACGAATATCAGCGAGGTCAGATAGAAGGTCGCGACCAGCCCCGCGAGATTGGCGAGCGATTCGATGCCATATTTGCCGATGGTGAAGGCCATCGCCCCGAACGCGCCGACCGGCGCCGCGCGCATCAATATGCCCACCAGCCGGAACACCACCAGCCCGACCTTTTCGAGCAGTTCGCGCACCGGCGCCGCAGGCTCGCCGACCATCGACAGCGCGATGCCGAACAGGATCGAGACGAACAGCACCTGCAGCAGCGAGTCCCCGGCGAGCGCCGAGACCATCGTCGTCGGGATGATCGCCATCAGGAATTCGACGATGCTGCTGTGCTGCGCTTTCTCGACATAGCCGGTGACGCCCGACGTATCGAGCGTGGCGGGATCGACGTTCATCCCCGCGCCCGGCTGCACCGTGTTGGCGACGATCAGCCCGACGATCAGCGCCAGCGTCGAGAAGAAGAGGAAATAGGCAAAGGCCTTGCCCGCGACGCGGCCGACCGACCGGAGTTCGGTCATCCCCGCGATGCCGGTGACCAAGGTCAGGAAGATCACCGGCGCGATGATCATCTTGACCAGCTTGATGAAGGCGTCGCCGAGCGGCTTCAGCGCCTCGCCGGTCTCGGGCCACACATGGCCGATGATCACGCCTAGCAGGATCGCGGCGAGCACCTGGACATAGAGCTGGCTGTACAGGGGCTTCGGCCCCGCCGGTGCGTGCCCGGCTGCGTCGACTGCTATGGCGGCCACTTAGACTTCCTCCCGAGCACGGCCTTTCGCCGTTGCTTCCCCAGATTTTAGGTCCGGCACCATTGCCGGGCCAAGTGCGATGTGTTAGAATTTAACTATCTGTTTTTAATATATATATTAGAATATCCGCAGCAACATTAGTAGATTTTGTGCGATTTTCCGCATGCAATCATCAAAACTTGTGCGATAATCCGCACATGATTGAGGAGGATGATTCGCGCCCGATGGGGCATCGGCTGGATCGACGACGGCTGATCGTTACCTGCATCGTCGGGGTGCTGATCCTGCTCGCCGCCGCGCTCGGCCTGTCGGGCTGGGCGGCGCAGAGCGCGGACGCGCAGGCCGACGGCGACGCGCGCCAGAACGCGCGCGCGCACGCGAGCCTGCTCGAAAGCGAGCTGCAGAAATTCCGCCTGCTGCCGCGCGTGCTCAGCGAATTTCCCGACGTGCGCGCGGGCCTCGCCGACAAGAGCGACGCCGCTTCGCGCCGGCTCGACCGCGAGCTCGAGCAGCTTGCGGCGCGCACCGACGCCGCGGTCATCTACGTGATCGACGCCGACGGCCGCACGATCGCCGCGAGCAACTGGCGCGCGGCGACCAGCTTCGTCGGGCAGGATTATCGCTTTCGCCCCTATTTCCGCGGCGCGATGGCGAAGGGCGAGGCCGAGCTATTCGCGCTCGGCACCGTCAGCGGGCGCCCCGGCCTCTTCCTCGCGCGGCGCGTCGATGCCGGCGGGCGCGCGCTCGGGGTGATCGTGGTCAAGGTCGAGTTCGACAAGCTCGAGGCCAAATGGGCCGACTCGCCCGCAACCACCCTCGTCACCGACGGTGCGGGGATCGTCGTGATGACCAGCCGCCCCGGCTGGCGCTTCCGCTCCTTCGGCCCGATTTCGCCGGCGATGCAGAAACAGCTCCAGGCGACGCGCAGCTATGGCGACGCCGCGCTGGCGCCGCTGGCGATCGGCGACGGCTACGCCCGCGCGAGCGAGGCCGTCTCGCTCCCCGGCAGCCGGCTGCGCATCCTCCAGCCGACCGCCCCGGCGCGCAGCAGCGCCAATGCCACCGCGCGCGTGATCTTCCTGATCCTGCTGATCCTCGTCGGCGCGGCGATCGTCATGCTGCTGCGCATCGTCGAGCGGCAGGCGCTGCGCCAGGCGGCGCATGAGGCGTTGGAGCGTGAGGTCGCCGCACGCACGCAGGAACTGCGCGAAGCCAACGCCGAACTCCAGCAGGCGTCCGATCGGCAGGCCGAGGCCGACCGGCGCTACCGCGCCGCGCGCGAGGAGCTGGCGCAGGCGAGCCGCCTCGGCTCGATCGGCCAGATCACCGCCGGGGTCGCGCACGAGATCAACCAGCCGGTCGCCGCGATCCGCAGCTTCGCCGAAAACGCCCTCGCCTATCTCGACCGCGAGCAGGGCGACCAGGCGCGCGGCAATCTGGGTCATATCGTCGAGCTGACCGCGCGCGTCGGCGCGATCACCGGCGAGCTCCGCAACTTCGCGCGCCGCGCGCCCGCGCCGCTCGGCCCGGTGCCGCTGCAGTCGGCGATCGACGGCACCCTGCTGCTGATCGGCGACCGGCTGCGCGCGGCGGGCATCGCGCTCGACGTGAAGGTCGACCAGCCGGAGGCCCTAGTCCACGCCGACCGCGTCCGGCTCGAGCAGGTGCTCGTCAACCTGCTCCAGAACGCCGCCGACGCGGTGCAGGGCAGCACAGCCCCGCGCGTCGCGCTCCACGCGCATGGCGAGGGGCCGATCCTCATCGACATCGCCGACAACGGCCCCGGCGTTCCCGCCGATCTGGTGCCGCAGCTCTTCACCCCCTTCGTCACCGGCCGCCCCGACGGGCTGGGCTTGGGACTCGCGATCGCGAGCGACATCATGGCCGAGTTCGGCGGGTCGCTCACCCTCATCCCCTCGCCGCTCGGCGGCGCGGGGTTCCGCCTGACGTTGCGGTCGGCATGAGCTTCTTCACCGACAGCCAGACGATCTTCTTCGTCGACGACGACGCGAGCTTGCGCGCCGCCAACGTCCAGACGCTCGACCTCGCGGGCCTCGGGGTCGAGGCCTTTGCCGATGCCGCGAGCGTGCTGCCGCGCATCGCGCCCGACTTTCCCGGGATCGTCGTCACCGACATCCGCATGCCGGGCATGGACGGGCTCGAGCTGCGCGCCGCGATCCACGCCATCGACCCCGACATCCCCGTGGTGCTGATCACCGGCCACGCCGACGTGACGATGGCGGTGCGTGCGCTGCACGACGGCGCCTTCGACTTCCTCGCCAAGCCCTTCGCCGCCGACCATCTCGTCGGCGTCGTGCGCCGCGCGCTAGCGCATCGCGCGCTGATCCTCGACAACCGCCGCCTCGGCGCTGCCGCGGCGGCGATCGACAGCCCGCTGATCGGCGAGAGCCCGGCGATGGCGCGGCTGCGCGCGACGATCGCGCAGCTCGCGCAGGCCGACATCGACGTGCTGGTCGAGGGCGAGACCGGGACCGGCAAGGAGCTGGTCGCGCATATGCTCCACCGGCAGAGCCGGCGCAGCGCCGCCTCGCTCGTCGCGGTCAATTGTGCCGCGCTGCCGCACGAGCTGGCCGAGGCCGAGCTTTTCGGCAGCGACCTCATCGACCGCGCGAGCGGCAAGCTCGGCCAGGCGGGGCGCATCCGCAGCGCGCATCGCGGCACGCTCTTCCTCGACGAGATCGACACGATGCACCCCGCCGTGCAGGCCAAGCTGCTGCGCGTGATCGAGGAGCGCGAGGTCCAGCCGGTCGGCGCAGCGGCGCCCGAACCCGTCGACTTGCGCGTCGTCGCGGCGACCAAGACCGACCTGATGGACGCGGTGCGCGCGGGCGATTTCCGCGAGGATCTCTATTACCGCCTCCACGTCGTGAAGCTGCGCATCCCTCCCTTGCGCGAACGCCGCTCGGACATCCCGCAGACCTTCGCTTTTTTCCTCGACGAGGCGGCGGCGAAGATGGGCGCGACGGGTTTTCGCATCGACGATGCGGTGCGCCGCCACCTCGTCGAGCACGACTGGCCGGGCAATGTCCGCGAGCTCAAGAATTTCGCCTACAGCGTCGTACTCGACCTGCCTTCCGACCCCGGCCGCAGCGCGCTCGCCCCCGACATGAGCCTCGCCGAGCGCATGGCGCGCTTCGAGGCGACGATCTTGCGCGACACGCTCGCCGCGGCGAAGGGCGACATCCCCGCGGCGATGGCGCTGCTCGGCGTCCCCCGCAAGACGCTCTACGACAAGCTCGCGCGCCACGCGATCAATCCCAGGGATTTCCGCTGACCCCATAACCAGAGCCTATGCCCCGGCCAAGCAATGAGGGCTTCGCGTTCGGGGTCCGCGCGATATTCTCCCCTGCAAAGAGGCGGATACCGGCAAGCTGGGTCCGACCTCCAGGGGATCGGGTCGACGCATGCAGGTTCAACCTGTTCGGTTTCCTCAATCACGAGTTCGACTCGGGGCTCGAATTCTATGCCGAGGCGGGCTGGTACCACGCCAAGTTCCGCTCGGTGCGCGAGCAGGAAACCAACCTCGCCAGCCAGCGGCTGATCGTCCCCGCCAATGGGTACTGGAACCCCTTCGGCCCCGTCGGCAGCCCGAACCGCATCCCGGGCCTGACCGGCGTTGCGAACACGGGCGTGCCGATCGAACTGATCGACTATCGCCCGGTCGACGCGGGGCCGCTGGTCGTCGACGTCAAGAATGACACGACGCGCTTCCTCGCGGGTTTCCGCGGCGAACTGCTCGGCTTCGACTTCGACACCGCCGCGCTCTATTCGAAGGCGAAGACGACCGACAGCATGCGCACCGTGTCGCTGAGCCTGTTCCAGGAGGCGCTGTCGCGCACCGATTCCAGCGCCTATAACCCCTTCAACGGCGGCGATCCGGCCGATCCGGGGACGCGCGATTCGACGCCCAACCCGCAGAGCGTGATCGACAGCTTCATGGTCGATATCGGCCGCATCAGCTCGACCGAGCTCTATCTCGCCGATCTCAAGATCAGCAAGAACGACCTTTTCACCCTGCCCGGCGGCCGCGTCGGGCTCGCCGCGGGGGTCGAGTTCCGCCACGAGACCTTCAGGGACGACCGCGACGACCGGCTCGACGGCACACTCTTCTTCACCGCGCTCGACGGATCGTCGAACGGCAGCGACACGCTCGGCGCCAGCCCGACCCCCGACAGCCAGGGCTCGCGCGACGTGTTCTCGGGCTATCTCGAATTCGCGGTGCCGCTCGTCTCGCCCGAGATGGACGTGCCGCTGATCCACTCGCTCGACCTGCAGCTCGCGGGGCGCGCCGAATCCTACCAGGGCTTCGGCTCGGTCGCGAAGCCCAAGCTGGCGATGAGCTGGTATCCGGTGCCGAACCTGCAGCTGCGCGGCAGCTGGTCGCAGAGCTTCCGCGCGCCCAACCTGCCGCAATTGTTCGAAAACGGCATCCAGCGTTCGAACACGCGCACCGACTGGATCCGCTGCGAGGCCGACGCACGCGCCGGGCGCATCGCCAATTTCGACGCCTGCACGCGCAGTCAGGGCGTGGTCAGCAACCGTTCGGGCAGCCGCGACCTCGAGCCCGAGACCGCCGAGAATCTGTCGCTCGGCGCGACCTTCCAGCTCGACATGGGCGCGGCGGGGCGGCTGACCTTCACCACCGACTATTGGGAAATCCGCCAGAAGAACGTCATCGGCCTGTTTGGCGATTCGAACGCGCTGATCCTCGACTATCTGCTGCGGCTGCAAGGGTCGTCGAACCCGCTCGTCGAGCGCGCCGACCCGACCCCCGAACAGGTCGCGCTGTTCGATGGCACCGGGCTGACCCCGGTCGGCGACGTGATCCAGGTGATCGACTATTATACCAACCTCAGCCCGCGCAACGTCCGCGGGATCGATTTCGGCCTCTATTACAACGTCCGCGACACCGGGCTCGGCGATTTCAGCCTGCGCCTCAACGCCGCGCGCCTGCTCGAATTCTTCCAGGTGCCGGGCGCGCTGCAGCAGAGCCTGCTCGACGCGCAGGCATCGGGCGAGATCGATCCGACGATCAACGTCACCGGCGCCGCCGACCTGATCGAGGAGAATGGCCGGCCGAAATGGCGCGGTTCGGCGAGCCTCAGCTGGCGCTACAAGGGCTGGGGCGCGGGCTGGTTCGCCTCTTATGTGGGTCCGGTCAGCGACACTTCGGCCTCGCTCGCCGACGGCACGCGCTTCCGCGTCGACGATTTCCTGTCGCACAGCGTCTATGTGCAATATGAGGCCGAGGAGGGCGCGCTGAAGGACACGCGCTTCCGCGTAGGGGTCCGCAATCTTTTCAACGAACTGGCGCCGCTCGCCGATCAGACCTATGGGTATATCGGGGATCTGTACAGCAACCGCGGCCGTCAGTTCTACGCCTCGAGCAGCAAGCGTTTCTGACGTCCGACCGGAAGAGAGGACAGCATGACCGACGCCGCGCCCACACCCACCGCCACCGAGCCAGACGCCGAAGAGGCCGGGCCGCCGCCGCGCGGCCGCGTCGGGCGCGCCTTCGCAATCTGGTTCGGCATCGCGCTGTGGAAACGCATCCTCGCCGCGCTCGTCGTCGGCGCGGTCGTCGGCCTGATCTGGGGCGAAGGCGCGACCGCGATCGGCTGGATCGGCGAGCTGTTCGTGCGGCTGATCCGCATGCTCGTCGTGCCTTTGGTCTTTCTGACCATCGCCTCGGGGGTGGCGGCGCTCGCCGATCCGAAGCGGCTCGGCAGCATCGGGGTGAAGACGCTCGCCATGTATGTCTTCACCACCATGCTCGCGGTGACGACGGGGCTGATCGCAGCGACGCTGATCGGCCCCGGCGAGGGCGCGAGCTTTGCCGATGCCGTGCCGCGCGCGGTCGCCGAACCCAAGGATCCGGCGCGGATGTTCATCGAGATCATCCCCGACAATCCGATCGGCGCGATGGCGAGCGGCGCGACCTTGTCGGTGATCTTCTTCGCCATATTGGTGGGCGCCGGCGTCATCGCGGCGGGCAAGGAGGGCGAGCCGGTGCGCCGCCTGCTCGCGAGCGGCTCCGAAATCATGCTGCGCATCGTCGGCTTCGTGATGGAGACCGCCCCCTTCGGCGTCTTCGCGCTGATCGCCGTGGTGATGGGAACCAGCGGCCCGGCGAGCTTCCTCGCGGTGCTCAAGCTCGCGCTCTGCGTGCTCGCGGGGGCGACCTTCGTCACCCTCGTCATCCACGGGTTGATCGTCGTGCGGCTGCTCGCCTGGCTGCCGCCCTTGCCCTTCTTCCGCGGTATCGCCGACGCGATCATGGTCGGCTTCTCGACCTCCTCGTCGAGCGCGACCTTGCCCGTCGCGATCCGCGTCGCCGAGCGCAACCTTGGCGTCTCGTCGCCCGTCGCCTCGACCGTGCTGCCGCTGGGCGCAACGATCGGCATGGACGGCGCCGCGATGTATGTCGCGATGCTCACGCTGTTCGCGGCGCAGGCCTTCGGGCTACAGCTCTCCTTCGCCGACTATCTGGTGATCGCGGGGACGACGACGATCGTCGCCATGGGGGTCGCGCCGGTGCCCTCGGGCTCGCTGTTCGTGCTCGCCGCCGTACTCCACTCCATCGGCATCACCCCCGCGCAGACCGCGATCATCGTCGGCTTCATCCTGCCCTTCGACCGCATCCTCGACATGATCCGCACCGTCCCCAACGTCACCTGCGACCTCGCGATCGCGACCGCGGTCGCGCGCTGGGAAGGCGAGATGGACGTCGATAAATATCGTTCCGCCAAGGATATATGAGGCCTCTCCGCATGATCTTCCGCCGCTTCGTTGCCGCGACACTATCGCTCGCGCTGCTGCTCCCCGCCCCGCTGGCAGCGCAGAGCCGCAACCTGCTCGAATATCCGTCGATCCATTCGCCGACGGTCGGCACACGCAGCATGGTGGTCAGCCAGAATGCGATCGCCAGCGAGGTGGGGGCGGAAGTTTTGCGCGACGGCGGCAATGCAGTCGACGCGGCGATCGCGATCGGCTTCTTCGACGGCGGCGCCGACCCGCGCCGCGACGGCGTCGCGATCACCATCGCCCTGCTGCCAAAGGATTGACCATGCGCGCCATCGCCCTCCTCGCCGCCGCCGCCTTCCTCAGCCGCGACGCGAAGGCGGCGACCGAAAATGACGTCCTCACCTTTCTCGCCGACATTCTGCAGGAGCGCTGACATGTCCGACCTCGCCCCCTTCCACTTCGCCTTTCCCGTCGACGACCTCGCCGCCGCGCGCCATTTCTACGGCACGATACTCGGCTGCCCCGAGGGTCGGAGCGACAGCGACTGGATCGACTTCAACTTCTATGGCCACCAGATCGTCGCGCATTGCGTGAGCGCGAAGCGCGAAGCGGTCGCGGGGCACAACCCCGTTGACGGCCATGCGGTGCCGGTGCCGCATTTCGGCGTCGTCCTGCCCCCCGCCGAATGGCGCGCGCTCGCCGAGCGGCTGCAGGGCCATGGCGTGGCCTTCGTGATCGAACCGCACACGCGTTTTCCCGGCCAGCCGGGCGAGCAATCGACGATGTTCTTCCACGACCCGTCGGGCAATGCGCTCGAATTCAAAGCCTTCGCCGACCTCGGCCAGCTGTTCGCGAAATAGGGGCGGACATGCGGGGGCAGCGTCGACCCCGAGGGGCGCTCGAGGTGACGATCGACGGCCACCCCGCCGACATCGCCCCCGACGGGCGGTTCGCCGCCCCGACGCATATCTTCGGCAGCACCGAGATCGCGCCGGGCGGCTGGCGGCCGTTTCGCTTCGATTTCGAGCTCCCCGAGGGCGCACCGGGATTGCCGCCACGCCTCCAGCTGCGAATTCGCGGTGCGGGGCAGGCCACCGTCGACGATCTGGCGTTCATCGTGTGGGAACCGGCGGACAAGGACGGCGAAGTGGCGCCGGGGCGAGGCTATTGCCGAGGCCGCCGACTGATATTCGCAACGGCCCACGCGGCAGGCAAAGAAAAAGCCCGCCAAAAGGCGGGCTTGTTGTTGGTTGCGGGAGTAGGATTTGAACCTACGACCTTCAGGTTATGAGCCTGACGAGCTACCGGGCTGCTCCATCCCGCGCCACCAATGTACGATGCGCGCTGCGCACCGCTAAAACAGCAAAAGGCCGGCATCGCTGCCGGCCTCTGACTTTGTGAATGGGTTCTTCCGTTTCGACCTTACGCCGGCTGCAATGCCTGGCGACGTCCTACTCTTCCAGGGCTTGAGCCATAGTACCATCGGCGCTGTCAGGTTTCACGGCCGAGTTCGAGATGGGATCGGGTGGGTCACTGACGCCATGGTCACCAAGCAATGAAGCCGGCGTAGGGTCAAAAGGGGTTTCAATCGATGCCCGTGCAATATGGACTGATCTTCAATCATCCACCTCGCGGACAATCCGTCAGGACTGTCGTTGATGGCGGGACTCTTAAGTGCGAATAGAGCAATTAGTATCGGTTAGCTCCACGCGTTACCGCGCTTCTACATCCGATCTATCAACGTGGTGGTCTTCCACGGCTCTGTGAAATCTTATCTTGAGGGAGGCTTCCCGCTTAGATGCTTTCAGCGGTTATCCCGTCCATACATAGCTACCCTGCTGCGCGGCTGGCGCCACGACAGGTACACCAGAGGTATGTTCAACCCGGTCCTCTCGTACTAGGGTCAACTCCTCTCAAATTTCGACGCCCACGGCAGATAGGGACCAAACTGTCTCACGACGTTCTGAACCCAGCTCACGTACCACTTTAATTGGCGAACAGCCAAACCCTTGGGACCTGCTCCAGCCCCAGGATGTGATGAGCCGACATCGAGGTGCCAAACGATTCCGTCGATATGAGCTCTTGGGAATCATCAGCCTGTTATCCCCGGCGTACCTTTTATCCGTTGAGCGATGGCCCTTCCACTCGGGACCACCGGATCACTATGACCGACTTTCGTCTCTGCTCGACTCGTCAGTCTCGCAGTCAGGCAGGCTTATGCCATTGCACTCTAACAGACGGTTTCCAACCGTCCTGAGCCTACCATCGCGCGCCTCCGTTACTCTTTAGGAGGCGACCGCCCCAGTCAAACTACCCGCCACAGAGGGTCCCTGATCCAGTTTCATGGATCGAGGTTAGACATCAGAAAACAACAGGGTGGTATTTCACCTATGGCTCCACGACAGCTGGCGCCGTCGCTTCAAAGCCTCCCACCTATGCTACACAGTTCTTTCCTAATGCCACTCTGAAGCTGCAGTAAAGGTGCACGGGGTCTTTCCGTCTAACCGCGGGTACTCCGCATCTTCACGGAGAATTCAATTTCGCTGAGCATCTCCTGGAGACAGTGGGGAAGTCGTTACGCCATTCGTGCAGGTCGGAACTTACCCGACAAGGAATTTCGCTACCTTAGGACCGTTATAGTTACGGCCGCCGTTTACCTGGGCTTCATTTCGGAGCTTGCACCCCTCCACTTAACCTTCAGGCACCGGGCAGGCGTCAGGCCCTATACGTCGTCTTGAAGCCGACTTAGCAGAGCCCTGTGTTTTTGCTAAACAGTCGCTACCCCCTGGCCTGTGCCCCCCACAACTGGTTGCCCAGATGTGGGGCCTCCTTCTTCCGAAGGTACGGAGGCAATTTGCCGAGTTCCTTCAGGAGACTTCTCTCAAGCGCCTTGGTATACTCTACCATCCCACCTGTGTCGGTTTAGGGTACGGTCTATAATGGAGGGGCTATTTCCTGGAACCTCTTCAAAGCCTGCTCAATCCAATAAGAGCAGACAATTTACGAGATCCGTCACACACCTCCAGGCCCACGAATATTAACGTGGTTCCCATCGACTACCCCCTTCGGGCTCGTCTTAGGGGCCGGCTTACCCTGCTCAGATTAGCTTTAAGCAGGAACCCTTGGGATTTCGGCGAGAGGGCATCTCACCCTCTTTATCGCTACTCATGTCAGCATTCGCACTTCCGATACCTCCACGACCCATTACCAGATCGCTTCATCAGCCTACGGAACGCTCCGCTACCGCGTGTATTGCTACACACCCTAAGCTTCGGTGCACGTCTTGAGCCCCGTTACATTTTCGCCGCAGGAACCCTTATTTAGACCAGTGAGCTGTTACGCTTTCTTTAAAGGATGGCTGCTTCTAAGCCAACCTCCTGGTTGTTTTGGGATTCCCACATGCTTTACCACTTAGACGTGACTTGGGGACCTTAGCTGTAGGTCAGGGCTGTTTCCCTTTTGACGACGGACCTTAGCACCCGCCGTCTGTCTGCCGGATATTACTCATGGGTATTCGGAGTTTGGTTAGAATTGGTAGATCTCGCGACCCCCGCATCCATCCAGTGCTCTACCCCCCATGGTATTCATCCGACGCTCTACCTCAATAGATTTCGCGGAGAACCAGCTATTTCCCGGTTTGATTGGCCTTTCACCCCTAAACACAACTCATCCGACAATTTTTCAACATTGAACGGTTCGGCCCTCCAGTGCGTGTTACCGCACCTTCAGCCTGGTCATGCCTAGATCACCGGGTTTCGGGTCTAATGCAACAAACTCAGTCGCCCTATTCAGACTCGCTTTCGCTGCGCCTACACCTAACGGCTTAAGCTTGCTTGTTACACTAAGTCACTGACCCATTATGCAAGAGGTACGCAGTCAGGCCTCAAGGGCCCTCCTACTGCTTGTAGGCGTTCGGTTTCAGGTACTGTTTCACTCCCCTCATCGGGGTGCTTTTCACCTTTCCCTCACGGTACTAGTTCACTATCGGTCATGCAGGAGTACTTAGGCTTAGAGGGTGGTCCCCCTACGTTCAGACAGGGTTTCACGTGCCCCGCCCTACTCAAATCCTTCGACATCACTTTCGCATACGGGGCTGTCACCCGCTATGGCGCTCCTTTCCAGAAGCTTCTGCTAGTTGAATCGAAGGCATTGGCCTGGTCCGCGTTCGCTCGCCACTACTAACGGAGTCTCTGTTGATGTCCTTTCCTCCGGGTACTGAGATGTTTCAGTTCCCCGGGTTCGCTTCACCAAAGCTATGTATTCACTTCGGTGATACCCTTCCCATTTAACCTTCGATGCCGACAAGTCGGCACCGAAATTAAATGGTGAGGGTGGGTTTCCCCATTCGGAAATCGTGGGATCAAAGCTTGCTCACAGCTCCC
>NZ_JBXAQA010000005.1:0-92500 GCF_058806755.1 Sphingopyxis sp. GW821-FHT12F08 | reverse complement strand
TGTTGGCGACCGGCTGGAGCGTGGCGTTTGCCGCCGCGCCCCGTCCGGTGAACAGGCCTCTAGGCCCCTCTCTGATTCGCGTCAACAACCTTTTTGCAATTTTGTTTCAAAAGATGTCGAGCGCATCGGAAAAGGCCCGGTGCCGGAAGGATCAGATGGTGAGCGAAACCGCGGATTTCAAGGCCCCCGGGCCCGATGGCGAAAGCGCCGCGGCCTTCGGCAGCCGCGTGCGCAGCGCGGTGATCTGGCGTTCGGGCAGCCAGATTCTCGCGCAGATCATCACCTGGGGCTCGACCCTGCTCGTGATTCGGCTGCTCGATCCGGCCGATTACGGGCTTTTTGCGATGACGCAGGTCGTGCTGTCCTTCCTCGCCTTCCTCAACGGATGGGGATTCGCGAGCGCGCTCGTGCAATCCGACTCGGTCGATCCCTTCCGAATCAGGCAGGCGTTCGGGCTGCTGCTGCTGCTCAATGCGATTCTCGCGGGGCTGCAGTTCTTCGGCGCGCCCCTCGCCGCGGCCTATTATGGGCAGCCGATGGTCGCCGACCTGTTGCGCGTCCAGGCGCTGATGTTCCTCGCGACGCCCTTCATCGCGCTGCCCGAAGTGATGATGAGCCGCGCGCTCGATTTCCGGCGCCAGGCGATCGTCAACCTGCTCGCGGCGCTCGCCGGCGCGGGTACCGCGCTCACCTGCGCGCTCGCGGGCTATGGGGTGTGGACGCTCGTCTATGCGCCGATGGCGCTCTTCTGGACGCGCGCGGTCGGACTCACGATCCTCGCGCGGCTGCTCGTCTGGCCCAGTTTCGATTTCCGCGGCTGCGGCCAGATCATCGGATTCGGCTCGGCCGTGCTGTTCAGCCAGTTCTTCTGGCTGGTGCAGAGCCAGTCGGACATCTTCATCGCCGGCGGCCGATTCGAACCGCATGCGCTGGGGCTTTATGCCGAAGCGCTGTTCCTCGCGCAGATCTTCATGGCGAAGTTCGTGCCGCCGCTGAACGAGGTCGCCTTCCCCGCCTATTCGCGAATCAAGGGCGATATGGCGGCGGTGCGCTGGAACTTCCTCAAGACCGTGCGGCTGCTGATGCTCGTCGCCGCGCCCTTCTATTGCGGGCTCGCGGTCACCGCGGCGCCGATGATCGAGACCTTGTTCGGCGCGAAGTGGCTCGGCATGGCGCCCTATATCCAGCTCATCTCGCTCGCGCTGATGCTGATGACGGTGCAGATCCTCTTCGCGCCCGTCACCAACGCGCTCGGCAAACCCTCGATCTCGATGTTCGCTTCGCTGGGCGGCGCGATCATCTTTCCGATCGCCTTCCTGATCGGCGCCGAATGGGGGCTGATCGGCATGGCCTGGGCGTGGCTGATCGCCGCGCCGCTGCTGCTGCTCGTCACCGCGCGGCTGTCGGCGCCGCTGATCGGCGTGTCCTTATGGGATATCGGCCGCGCGACGCTGCCCGGCATCGCGCCGGCGCTGGTGATGGCGGTCGGGGTCGGATTTGCGGCGCAGCTGCTGGCAGCGCTCGGCTGGGCGCCGCCGATTCGCCTGGCGCTGCTCGTCGGGCTTGGGGTCGCGCTCTACGGCGCGCTGCTCTGGCTGCTTGAACGCGAGGCGATCGCCGAGGTACTCCGACTCGTGCTGAAGCGAAAGATTTCCGATTCGGCGTAGCGGTACCGGCCCGCTCCCCCACCCGGCCTCCCATAGGCTACTATCGTCGGGGAGGCCGGGTGGGGGAGCGGGCCGGTACCGCCTTCCGGCGGAAGGCGGAAAATTACGACGCGATATAGTCGCGCATCGCGGCGGCTTCGGCCTCGATATTGTCGATGCGATATTTGACGAGATCGCCGATCGATATGAATCCGACCAGCGCGCCGTCGTCGACGACGGGCAGATGGCGGATGCGCTTCTGCGTCATCAGCGACAGCGCGCCGATCACCACCATGTGCGAATCGCAGGTCACCGGCGATTTGGTCATCACCTCGTCCAGCGTGCGATCGAGCGCCTCGGGACCATAGGAAGAGAGAAGCCGCACCAGATCGCGTTCGGAAAAGATGCCGATGACCGCATTGCCCTCGACCACCGGCACCGCGCCGATGCGGTGCTGCGCGAGCAGGTCGACCACCGCGCGCACATTATCGTCCTTGCGCGCCGAGATCACCGCGCCGGTCCGTCCATGGAGAATTGCTCCGATCGTCATGCCTTACCGCTCCCCCATGTAGATTATTGGGTCGATTCTTATCGAGGAAAACAATCTATCACGATTCGCGCGCGGGGTGAAACATCCTGCCGCGCCGCATTGCCGCTTGGCCTCGTGCGCCCGCTGGTCCATGACGCGCTCCATGGTCAAGCGCTCGCCCCTCGACAGCCGCGACACCTCGCGAATCGCCTGGGCGCGCTATCGCATCCTGATGCTCGGCATGGGCATCGTGTCGATCGTCGCCGTCATTTTGGCCCTCCTCTTCCTGCATTTCTCGCTCCCGCACGGGCTGACCATCCACATGATCATCGCCACCACCGCGGGCGTCGGCCTGTCGGTGATGCTTGGCGCCGCGCTGATGGGGCTCGTCTTCCTGTCGAGCGGCAGCGGGCACGACGATGCGATCGAGGACCCGTTCGAGGACGACCCGGATATGAAGAATGAGCGATAATCCTGCCCCCGCCGCCGACTGTCCGCGCGACCCGATCCTGCGCGTCGTCCCGCGCCCCGCCGACATCAACGCCAACGGCCATATCTTCGGCGGCTGGGTGCTGAGCCAGATGGACATCGCGGGCGGCATCGTCGCGGGGCGAGTCGCGCAGGGGCCGGTCGCGACGGTCGCGATCGAGACGATGGAGTTCATCGCGCCGATCCTGCTGCGCGACATCATCTCCATCTATGCGCATCTCGACCGGCGCGGGCGCACCTCGATGGCGATCCGGCTCGAGGTCGTCGCGACGCGCGACGGCGGGCGGACCGAAGAGCGCGTGACCGAAGGGGTCTTCACCTTCGTCGCGCTCGACGAGAATCACCGGCCAAGGCCGCTACCGCCGGTCTGAACCCCATCCGTCATCCCGGCGAAGGCCGGGATCTCGCCGCTGCAACAGGACGCCAAGCAGAGATCCCGGCCTTCGCCGGGATGACGATGCTGGAGGCCGCCGATCTAATAGTCGTCGGGCTCTTCCCAATCATCCTGATTGTCGGCGCCGGGCCGCTCGACCTCGCGCACGCGATAGTCGATCGTGCGTTCGCTCTCCGCGGGTACGACCACCGACCAGATGCGCTTGCCGTCGCGCAGCTTCACCGCTTTGCTGATCCGGTCGATCGCATAGTCTTCGTCGTTGGCGAAGCTGACCTCGACCGGCTCGGCGGTCTCGCTGTCGTTGGTGATCGTCAGCCGATAGCGCGTCCAGCCCTCGCCCGAATCGAGTTCCTCCTGGTCGGCGTCGACCCAGATATCCTCGGCATCCTCGAGCTGGAGGTCGACGAGTTCGCCGACCGCCTTGTCCTTCACGCGGGTCTCGCCGACGAGCATCGCCTCGCCCGCGCGGCGCTGGAACAGCGCGACCTGGCCGCCGGGCAGCGGTTCGGCGAGCGGCCCGCCTTTCTTGTTGTCGATCCGCAGCACGGGGCCGTCCTGCGAGGCCATATCCTCGCCGCGCACCTCGAAGATATGGAGCAGCTTGGCCGCGACGCCGGGCTTTTCGAGGAAGGCGATCTGCTTGCGGCTCTGCGCGCCGAGCGTCGTCGGCTGCGGCACGCGGTAGAGCTTATAGTCGCCGATATCTTCGCGCGGGGCGATTCGCGATCCGGTGACGACGATCTCGGCGCCGTCCTCGTCGCCCCCGCCGCCGTAGAAATCGCCGCTGAGCATGCCGAGCGCATATTCGGGATCATAGCTCGGGATCGACGCCGGCCCGAACAAGCGCGGATTGTACGACCCGCCGCCGGTTCCCCCCTGCGGCCAGCAGCTGAACCAGATCTCGATATTGTCGGGGCTCCACGGATCGTTGCGTTTTTCTTCCTCAATCCGCTCCTCCTCTGCCCACCGATCTTCGTCGTCGGCGACCGGCGCCTGCGCGAAGAAGGCGATGCGCCCCGCGATCACCGCCATGTCGGCGCCGGTGAAACTCGTCGAATCGCCGCTTGCGACGGTCAGCCAGGCGAACAGGTCGACCGCATCGGCGTCGGCGCCGATCTCGCCGACATAGTTCGACTGCCAGTCGAAATTGGTCGCGAGATAGGTGAGCTCGAGCGTGGTGCGCCCGCCCGGCTGGTCGCCGAGCGTCATCGACAGCGTCGGCACCGGGGTCAGCCCCGCGGGCACCGCGTCGTAAAGCAGGGTTTCGGACAGGCCCGAACATTGCACCGCCTCGAACCCGCCCTTGCGCTCGACGATCAGGTCCTCGCCGCCCGAGCGGATGCGCACGCGTTCGTAGCTGGTCTTTCCGGTCGCCTTGTCGGTGGTGCGCAAGACCACCTGTTGCCCGGTGAAGGCGTCGACCAGCCCGCGCTGCGACAGCAGGCGGCGGTCGAAATTCTTCTCGCGCGGCCGCCCGCCGCCGCGCAGCAGCGCCGATTCGGGGATGATGCTGCTCGACACGCCCTCGAAGCGTATCGTCACCGGCCCCGGCGGCAGGTCGAGCGTGCGCGTCTCGCGAATCAGCGCGAAGCCGCCGAGTTCGTCGCCGGGCTCGGGCAGCCGCGTGTCGGTGTCGCGCGACGGGTCGCGGTAGAGGCTGATCGCCACCTTGTCGGGTTTCGCCGAGCCGACCACCGCCGCATCCTGCGCGCACGCCGGCGCCGCGGCGAAAACCGCCAGCGCCAAATATGCTGCCGCGATCCGGCCGCGCATGACTCAGTTCAGCGTGTCATATTGGACGGTCAGCTCGGTGCGCCCGTTGGCGGGGATCGTCACCTGCCATTTGCGGCTCTCCCACGCCTTCTCGTCATTCTCGGCGGCGATGCTCTCGAACGGCACGCGCGTGTCGTTGCTCCAGCTGTTGAGCCCCGCCTGGGTGAACTCGACCGTCACCGGCTGCGGCCGCGCGTTGGTGAAGATGTAGCGCATATGCGTGCGCCAGAAATTGCGCTTCACATCGGTCTCGGTGATCGTCACGACGCCATTCTTGCGCACGCGCGTGCTGCTGCTGCGCGTCCAGTCTTCTTCGGTCAGCTTCTCGCGCTTCTCCAGGATCGGCTGATATTTGACGTCGAACGCCTTCCCCGTCGCGAGCGACAGCGTCGATCCCGCGCTGGTGTGGCCGATATAGGATTCGCCGACGAACTGCGCCGCGCCGCGCGCGTCCTTGACATAGAGCCGCACCGACCCCGCGGGCATCGCGTCGCCGACCCCGCCCTTGCCGGTCGAGAAGCGATAGGTCGACAGCACGCTCTGCGCTTCCTCGAGCGTCGTGAAGCGGTCGTGCGACGCCGCGTAGCCGCGCTGCGCGGGGACCGCCATGACGTCGAGGAAGGCGATCTGCTTCTGCTGCGCGCTGGCGATCGTCGTGCGCTCGTCGATGGGATAAGCGAACATGTCGGCGAGCGCCTCGGCCTTCGCGGTCTCGGTCCCCGCGCTGGTCAGCGCCGCGGGTTCGCCGTCGCCGCTGCGCGAGCCGCGCCGCACGCCGATCTGGTTGCTCGCGACGAGGAGCAATTTGGCATTGGCAAATCCGGTGCCGCTGTTGTTCTTCAGCGTCACCCAGCCCTGCAGGTCCATCGCCTTCGCCGCCTCGTCGTAAAGCGCGACATAGTCGGCGCGCCAGCTCATCCCTTCGGAGAGGTAGCGCAGGGTCAGCGGCCGCGCGCCCGCACTCTTGCTGTCGACCGTCACCGACAGCGTCGGGCGCGCGCGCAAATTGGTCGGGATGCCGTCGAAGATCACGCGCACCGGAAGATTGTCGTCGCGCAAAATCTCGATCCGCCCGCCGACGTCGAGCACCACCCCGCCATTGACCGCGAGCACCTTCGCACGCTCGCGCGTCTCGGCGCCGGTCGCGGGGTTGGTGCGGATGAGGGTGATCTCCTGCCCCACCGCCTTGGCCATCATCGCGGTGGGCGACAGCAGGTCGAAGTCGAAATTCTGCTCGACGATGTCGAGCCCGGTGCCGACCAGGCTCACCGTCTCGGGCCGGATGCGGCTCGACACGTCGGGGAATTCGACGCGCGATTCGCCCGCGGGCAGCGTCGTCGGCCGCACATCGGTGACCAGCGCGAGCTCGCCGGTGTAGATCGTCACCGCGACATCGCCCTGCCCCGCGGTGCTCACCGTCTGCTGCGCTGCGCCCGGCACTGCCAGCCCCGCGGCGAGCAGCGCGCCCCATGCCTTTGCTCCCATCGCCATCGACCCTCTCCCTTTCAGTCCGCTTTCTCGCGGAACGTCTCGACCAGCGTGCCGTTCGCGGGCACGCGCACGCGCCATATCCAGTTGTCGCCGCGCCGCTCGCCCCCCGCGGGCTCGGGATCGAGCGCGAAGGGGATCATCATCTCGACCTCGGCATCGACCGGCCGGTCGTTGGTGACCGTGACTTCCCAGTCACGCCGCCCCTTCTCGCGCGCCTTCTCGACCACGCGATATTGCACGCCGCCGCTCGCCCCGAATTCGAAATCGATGCGCTCGTCGATCGCGCGATCGGTCGAAAAGGCCTCGCCGACCAGCAGCCGCCGGCCCGCCACCTGCTCGAACAAGGCGAAGGCGCCGGCGGGCATCGCGAGGCCCAGCCCGTCCGACTTGCGGTTCCACACGCGCATCACGATCCCCGCGGGCCGGAAGCCGCGGTCGTCGGCGAGCCCGACATGGAGCGAATAGAGCTGCTCATATTGCACGCGGTCCTGCGCGAGCAGCGCCACCTGCTTCTGCTGCTTCGCCGCGACGTCGGTGCGAAAGGGCAGGCGGTAATATTTGAGGTCGCCCAGATCCTCGCCCTGCGCGAGATAGTCGGCGCTGACCACCGAGACGGGGCTGGACGCCTCCATCATCTTCGCCTCGCGCCGCCGCGCCATCACGGTGATTTCGCCGCCGACAAAGCCGTCCTGCGATCCGCGAATCGGGATGATCGGCGGCAGGTACCAGAGCGAATGCGTGCTGGTGATATCCATCGGCCAGCATTGCAGGTGTAGCGGCCCGGCGTCGGCCTCGGGCGCGCCCGCGCTCTCCTGCTTTTCGAGCCGCCCCGCGATGACGTTGAGCTGCGCGCCGGGAAAGCCGGTCACCCCGCCGTTCGCCAGCGTGATCCAGCCGGCGATCGCCATCGTCGGCGCGTCGGGGCTGCGTTCGGCGACATAATTGGCGGACCAGTCGAATCCTTCGGCCAGATAGAGCAGCTGGATCTTCACCCGCCGCGGCCGGTCGCTTTCGACCAGCACCGACAACGTCGGTTTCGCCGACAGATTCTTGGGCACCCCGCCATAGGTCATACGTTCGGGCAGCCCCGAACAGCCCAAGGCCTCAAAACCTTCGACGGTCTTGAGCAGCACGCCGCCGTTCGGCCCCGCCTGGATGATCGCATCCTGCCGCCGCGCCTTGCCCGTCGCGGGGTCGGTGCGCTGCAGCGTGACGCTGCGCTTGAGATAGGCGTCGACCAGCCCCGCGGGCGACAGCAGCCGCGCGTCGCGATTCTTCTCGATCACCCCGTCGGGCAGCCCGCCGACCACCGCGGTTTCGGGGAGCAGCCCCTCGGCGACGCCTTCGAAGCGCAGCATCGCGGTCCCGGCGGGCAGGTCGACGGTGCGCGTCTCGGTGATGAAGGCGAAACCCTCGGGCCAGTCGGGGTCGATCCCGCCTGACGCGCGGTCGGGGGCGCGGTAGACGGTGACCGCGACATCGTCGAGCGTCGTCGATTGGACGACCGGATAAGCACCTTGCGCGCCCGCGGGTATTGCGCCGGCCGCCGGGGCCAGCGCCAGCAGCACGGCAGCGAGAGGGCCCGCCCCCGCCACCCGCTAACCGCTCTTCAATTTCTGGCGAAAGGTCTGGACCAGGCTGTCGTTCGCGGGCACGCGCACGCGCCACACCCAGCTCGCGCCGCGCCGCTCCCATGTCGTCGGTTCAGGGTCGATCGCGAAGGGAATGAGCAACTCGACCTCGGCGTCGAAGGGCCGCGCGTTGGTGAGCGTCACCTGCCAGTCCTGATAGCTGCCCGAGGGATCGCGCGGCTGGACGACGACGCGATATTGCACCGCGGGGCTCGCCCCGATGTCGTAATCGACGCGCTCGCCGACCGCCTTGTCGCCGATCGGCGCCTCGCCCGCGAGCAATCGCCGGTCGTCCACCGTCTCGAACACCGCCGCGGTCCCCGCGGGCAGGGCGAGGCCGAGCCCGTCCTCGCTACGGTTCTGCAAGCGCAGCCGCGTCACCAGCGGCTGCGGTGCATTGTTATAGGATTGATAGAGCGTGCCGGCATAAAGCTGCTCGACCCCGACCTTGTCCTTGATCAGCAGCGCGACCTGTTTCTGACCCTTCGCCGAGACGTCGACGCGGAAGGGGATGCGATAGAATTTGAGGTCGCCCAGATCCTCGGCGGGCGGCGGGGGTGGCGGCGGTGCGGGCGGCGGCGGGGGTGGCGGCGGAGGCGGTGCCATCGCCGGCAGCGCGACGCGCCCCAGGCGGCTTCCCGTCACCATCACCTCTTCGGCATAGTCCTGCTCGACCTCGATGATCGGCGGCAGTTCCCAAAAGGGGTGCGTGCTGGTGATGTCCATCGGCCAGCATTGCAGCCGCAGCGCCCCCGGCGGGGTGCGCGGCAGCGGCGCGCGATAGCCCTTGTTGAGCCGCCCGGCGATGACATTGAGCTGCGCGCCGGGAAAGCTCGTCACCCCGCCGTTGGCGACGGTGATCCAGCCGGTCATGCCGAGCGCCGCGCCGCCCTCGGCGCGGTCGACAACATAATTGGCCGCCCAGTCGAAGCCTTCGGAGAGATAGACGAGCTGCAAGGTCACGGTGCGCGCGCGGCTCGATTCGACCAGGATCGACAACGTCGGTTTCGCCGACAGATCCTTGGGCACGCGGCTGTAGAGCATGCGCTCGGGCAGCCCCGAACAGCCGAGCGCTTCGAACCCCTCGGGGGTCTGCAGGATCACCCCGCCGTTCGGCCCCGCCTGGATGATCGCCGCCTGCTCGCGCACCTTGCCGGTCTTGCGGTCGGTGCGGCGGAGCGTCACGCTGCGCTTGAGGTACGCATCGACCAGCCCCGCGGGCGACAGCAATCGCGCGTCGCGATTCTTCTCGCGCACCCCGTCGGGCATGCCCGACACGACCGCAGTCTCGGGGAGCAGCCCTTCGGACACGCCCTCGAAGCGCAGCACCGCACTTCCCGCGGGCAGCGTCACCTTGCGCGTCTCGGTGACCAGCGCGAAACCCTGCGGCCAGGCGGGATTGATCGGCCCCGCGCCGCGGAAGGGCGCGCGATAGACGGTGACCGCGACGTCCTGGATCACCGACGACACGACGACGGGCGCCTCGGGCCGCGGCGGCGCGGCGGGCAGGCGCGTCGCAGTCTGCGCCGCGAGCGGCAGCGGCGCCAGCGCCGCCAGCAAGGCCGGGATCAGGCGCGCCCAGCGCATGGGCCGCGCCTCAGTAGCGCGAATCGAAGGTGGCGGTGACTTCGGTCTTGCCGTTCGCGGGCACCGGCACCGCCCATTCGACACGGTCGGCCGAGACGCGGTTGCTCTTGATGCTCTCGTCGGTGATCCGGACGTCGCCCCACAGCCCCGACTGCGCGAGATCGACCGTCACCGGTCCCGGCCGCGCGTTGCTGACGACATATTTCATCTTGGTCACCCAGCGCGAATCGCCCTTGCGCGTGCGCGACACCACAGTGGTCTGCACCTTGACGTCGAAGGCATCGCCGGTGCGCAAGGTCATCGCCGACCCCATCGGGGTATGGCCGATCTGGTTCTCGCCGATGAACTGCGGGTCGCCGCGCGCGTCGCGCATATAGACGCGGATCGTCCCCGCGGGCAGCTGATCACCGAGCCCGCCGTTCGCGGACGTGGAAAACCGCAACACGCTCGCCGCGCTGATCGGGTCGGTGCTCGCGCCCAGCCAGCCGTTGACATATTCATAGGTCGAACGCGCGGGCGCACCCTTCACGTCGAGAAAGCTCACCTGCTTCTGCTGCGCATTGGCGATCGTCGTGCGCTCGGCGAGCGGATAGAGATAATAGTCGCCGAGCCGTTCGCGCTGGTTGCTCTCGGTCCCCGCGGCGTCGAGCGAGGCGTTCATCCGCGAAAAGCCGCCCCCGCCGCCCGGGCTTCCCGCCACCAGCAAGGTGCGCGCATTGGTGAAGGTCGTGCCGGTCGAGTTGGTCAGCGTCACCCACCCCTGCATGTCCATCGCGCCCTTCGCGGCGTCGAACAAGGCGACATAGTCGGCGGTCCAGCCGAGATTGGGGGTGAGATAAGAAAGGCGCGCCGGGACGGTGCCGGCATTCGCCGCCTCGACCGTCACCGACAAGGTCGGGCGCGCGCGCAAATTGGGGGGCAGCCGGTCGAACACCGCGCGCACCGGCAGGCCGTCGTCGCGCAGCACCTCGATCCTTTCGCCGATCTGGAGCACGATGCCGCCGTTCGCGGCGAGCACCTTGGCGCGCTCGCTGCGTTCGGCCCCGGTCGCGGGGTTGGTGCGGACCAGCGTGATCTGCTGCCCGACCGCCTTGTCCATCAGCTTGTCGGGGGTGAGCAGGTCGAAGTCGAAATTCTGTTCGACGATGCCGATGCCGGGACCCGAGAGCGTCACCGTCTCGGGGCGGATGCGCGCCGACACGTCGGGGAATTCGATACGGTTGCGCCCGGCGGCGACGCTGAGCTGGCGGTCGTCCTGCACCAGCGACTGGCCATTGTTGTAGATGGTGACCGCGACGTCGCCCTGCGCGGTGCCGCCCAATCCCTCCTGGGCGGCGGCGGGCGTCGTCAGGAGAGGCACGGCGGCCGCTCCCAAAAGCCAAGCCCCATTCTGCCAAGCCTTTGCCAAAGCGCGCATATTCGCTCTCCCCACATGATTGTGCGGGGGAGGCTATGCCATGTCGGGACGCTTGGCTAGCGCGAAATAGGGACCCACGGCAGACTACCACGGATCAAAACACCGTAGCCCTGAGCCTGTCGAAGGGCGCCTCTCAGTGAGGCGCCCTTCGACAGGCTCAGGGCTACGGTTTCAACGCGATGTCTGCGCGGGTTATTCGGCGGCCTCGACGCCGGCGCCGCGCGGGGCGAGCGTGCGGCGGGTGCGGCGCGCCTTGGGCGCGGGCGCATCCTCGCCGGCATCGTCCGCCTCGGCGACGGGTTCGGGCGCGGGGCGGCCGATCGCGGGGGGCAGCACGGCGCTGTCGATCCCGCCATTGCCCTCGTCCTCGTCGCGCGGACGGCGCGGCGAACGGCGCGCGGCGCGCGCGGGCTTGGCTTCCTCGACCGCGGCTTCGTCGTCGCGGGTCTCGACCTCGACGCGCTCGGGGCGCTCCGAACGCTCGGGACGCTCGCGCGCCGGCTGGCGGTTGCCACGATTGTCGTCATTCTCGTCGCGGCGGTTGCCGCGGTTCTGGTTGCGGTCGCCGCGGTCGTTCCGCTCGCCCCGATCATTGCGGTCGCCGCGGTCGTTGCGATCGCCGCGGTTGTCCTCGCGGCCCTCGTCCTGCGCCTCGTCCCGGCCCTCGTCGAGGTCGGTGTCGTCGTGCGCGTCGAAATCCTCGACCCCGCGCACTTCGCGGTGGCGGTCGGGGCGATCCTGCTGGCCGCCGTTCCGTTCTTCCTGGCGCGCGCGGAAATCGCTGTGCACGCGGAAATAATGGTCGGCGAACTGCAGATAATATTCGGTCTGCACCCGGTCGCCCGAAAGCTGGGCGTCGCGGGCGAGATTCTTGTATTTCTCGATCATCTGGACCGCGTTGCCGCGGGCCCGGCTGTCGATGCGGTTGGCCTGATCGACCCCACCGCGGCCACCGCCGCCCGATCCCGAACGGTTGTTGTTGTTGTTATTGTTGTTGCGGCCGCGACGGCGACCGCCCTGACGGTTGTTCATGTTCAACTGAGACATCCTGTCGAAATAAGCTCTTAGCTATGCCAACCCCTTTTGGCCGACCGCGCCCTTGCGCGTCGTGCCCGCGCTCCCTTGCGCGGTTCTTCCTGTTACCGCTCGTACGAGACAGTCGTCCCGCACCAGCATCGTAAATGGGAAGCAGACCCGCCGGACCAGTATCGATGCTCTGCACCGCCAAAGGGACCCTGATCAGGCCTGTATCCCGCCCCTACCCCGCTTTCGGCGCGAAACCAAGCAAATTATTGCGGGTCAGCGCGGCGAACGGGACAGGGTGAGAGCGCGGTCGCGGCCGCCGAGGTCCTGGCGGCAAGCGACGTCGAAACCCGCCGCTTCGGCGAGCTTCCGTACCAAGATATGCTGGCTCGCGCCGATTTCAAGTACCGCGATGCCGTCCGGCGCCAGCAGGCGCGGCAGGTCTGGGACGATGCGGCGATAGTCGCCCAGCCCGTCGGCGCCCGCGAAGAGCGCGCCCGCGGGTTCATGCTCTGCGACGTCGGGCATCAGATGCTCGGTGTCCGCGATATAGGGCGGATTGCAGAGGATCAGGTCGAACTGGCCGTCGAGTCCCTGCGCCCAATCGCCGACCCGAAAGCGCGCGCGTTCGTCCATGCCGAGATCGTCGGCGTTCATTTCTGCCCAATCGACCGCCTTTTCGGATTCATCGATGCCAAGGCCATGCGCTTTCGGCCACTCGGCCAGCGCCGCGAGGAGCAACGTTCCCGGACCGGAACCAAGGTCGAGCACCCGATTGGGCCCGTTATCGCCGAAATGATCGATCGCGGCCTCGATCAGCGTCTCGCTGTCGGGACGCGGGATCAGCATACCGGGACCGACGGCCAGCCGGATCGTCCAGAAATCGCGATATCCCACGATATAGGCGACGGGTTCGTGCCTCAGCCGCCGGTCGAGCAACACGGCGAAACCGACCGGCAACGCATGGCGCGACGGATCGAGAAGCAACGCCTGCCGCTCGACGCCCAGCGCGTGTGCCATCAGCAATTCGGCGTCGAGGCGCGGCGTGTCGGACACCGCGGCCAGCCGCTGCGCCGCGTCGCGCAGCGCCGCGCCGACCTCAGTCACCCAGCCCCGCCAGCCGCTGCGCCTGGTCCTCGGCGATCAGCGCGTCGATCAGCTCGTCCATCGCGCCTTCGAGTATCTCGGGCAGGCGGTGGAGGGTCAGGTTGATCCGGTGGTCGGTCACGCGCCCCTGCGGGAAATTATAGGTGCGGATGCGCTCGGAGCGGTCGCCCGACCCGACCATCGACTTGCGCGCCGACGCCTCGGCGCTGTGAATCTTCTCGCGCTCCAGATCATAAAGCCGCGCGCGCAGCACCTGCATCGCCTTGGCGCGGTTCTTGTGCTGGCTGCGCTGGTCCTGCTGGATCACGACCAGCCCCGAGGGGATATGCGTGATGCGGATCGCCGAATCGGTGGTGTTCACATGCTGCCCGCCCGCGCCCGACGCGCGGTAGATATCGATCTTGAGGTCGCTGTCGGCGATCGCGACATCGACCTCCTCGGCCTCGGGCAGCACCGCGACGGTTGCGGCGCTGGTGTGGATGCGCCCGCCGCTCTCGGTCACCGGCACGCGCTGGACGCGGTGGACGCCGCTCTCGAATTTGAGCTTGGCGAAGACGCCCTGCCCGCTCACCGACGCGACGACTTCCTTATAGCCGCCGACCTCGGTCTCGTTCGCCGAAATGATCTCGACCTTCCACCCCTGCCCGTCGGCATAGCGGCTGTACATGCGCAGCAAATCGCCCGCGAACAGCGCCGCCTCGTCGCCGCCGGTGCCGGCGCGGATTTCGAGCATCGCGGCGCGCTCGTCGGCGACATCCTTGGGCAACAATTTGACCGCCAGGTCGTGCTCGGCGGCGGGCAGCGCCTCCTCGACCGCCGCGAGTTCCTCGGCCGCCATCGCCTTCATCTCGGGATCGGCCAGCATTTCGCTCAGCGACGTCAGCTCGCCGCGCAGCCGCACCACTTCGCGCGCGGCGCCCGCCACGGGTTCGAGCTCGGCAAATTCCTTCGACGCCGCGACGAAGTCGGCGGGCGCCATGTCGCCCGTCGCCATGCGCGCCTGCAGCGCGGCGTGGCGTTCGATGATGGCGTCGATCTGGCGGGCGGAAACGGAGGTCATGCCACTATCCCCTCCCTCCCCTTCAGGGGAGGGCAGTGAGACTTGGCAGCTTGCTGCCTAGTCGCAGCGGGTGGGGTCCATCGGCCTAGCGCGAGGTTGCGAGACCCCACCCCAACCCCTCCCCTGAAGGGGAGGGGCTTAGGATGATGGCGCTCCGTCAATCGGCTCAAATCAAGCGTCATCGGGGTGGCGCTTTACCATTTCGTCCCACGTCTCAGGAACCGCCATGTTGATTTCGCAATTGGCCAACGGCGATAGCGTCTGAGATACGATGTTCTCGTCGAGCCTTGCGTAAGGATATTTGGCGTTCGTACGAACTTTGATCAGGGGCTGATCTCCGTCCGACGTCACCCTAATCAGAAAGTTGTTATAATCGAACGCCATTTTCGAATAGCGCTTCTTAGGCGATCCGAACACGTTCAAATTGCACGTAAAGCCTACGCGGCGCAGCGCTGTAGCGGCGCCCACGGCCAGCTGATCCAGTTCTCGGACTTCCGAGAACACGCCGAAATCTACGCGCTCCGATCGTTCGGGCTCCAACAACATCGCCAACCGCTCGATCCCTGCAGCCCAGCCGACCGCCGCGGTCGGCGGGCCGCCGAGCGCTTCGATCAGCCCGTCGTAGCGCCCGCCGCCGAGCACCGTGCCCTGCGCACCGAGCCGGTCGGTGACGAATTCGAACGCGGTGTGGCGATAATAGTCGAGCCCGCGCACCAGCCGCGCGTTGCGCTCCCACGCCACCCCCGCGGCATCGAGGCCTGACGTGACCGCGCCGAAGAAATCCTGCGCCTCGCCCGTCAGAAACGCGTCGATATCGGGCGCGCTGTCGGCGATCGGCCGGTCCTTGGGGTCCTTGCTGTCGAGGATACGCATCGGATTCTTGTCGAGCCGCGCGAGACTGTCCTCCGACAAATCCCCGCGATGCGCCTCGAAATGATCGACCAGCGCGGTGCGCCAGGCATCGCGGCTCGCCGCGTCGCCCAGCGTGTTGAGCGTCAGCGTCACGCCTTCCGAAATGCCCAATTCCTTGAGCAGCTGATCCGCGAACACCAGCAGCTCGGCATCCGCGAGCGGGCTGTCGCTGCCCAGCACTTCGGCGTCGAGCTGGTGGAACTGGCGATAGCGCCCCTTCTGCGGCCGCTCGTAGCGGAACAGCGGCCCGTGCGTCGCGACCTTCAGCGGCGCGAACTGCTGCCAGCCGCCCGTGATATAGGCCCGCGCGATGCCTGCGGTGAATTCGGGGCGCAGCGTGATCGACTCGCCGCCGCGATCCTCGAACGAATACATTTCCTTCGACACCACGTCGGTGGTCTCGCCGAGCGAGCGCGCGAACACCGCGGTCGGCTCGATCACCGGCACCTCGATGCGCTTGTAACCATAGAGCCGCCGCACGCGGTCGAACGTGTCGACCACATGCTGAAAGCGATCGGCGAAATCGCCGAGCATGTCCTGCGTGCCCCGCACCGGCTGCGGCGTGGCGATCCTGGCGGATTTATCCTTGCTCATGGCGGCGGCGTCTAATGAATTTTGCGGCAAAGGCAAAGCATCTCCCTCCCCCTCGACGGGGGAGGGATGCGAAGACTTGGCAGCTTGCTGCTTAGTCGAAGCTGGGAGAGGGTGCGCGGTCGCAACGCGACCGCCGCGAGCCAAAGGCTCGCAGACCCCTCTTCCAGGTCCGCCTAGCCAGCAAGCTGGCAAGGCTCCCTATCCTTCTCCCGCAAGGGGAGAAGGATTGTCCCCGGCCGCATTTCGCGGCAAAACGCGGCACCATGAAAAAAACACCGTTCGTCGCAGCCGTCCTCACGATCCTGCTCACCCCCGCCGCGCACGCGCAGGAGGGCAACAGCCGCCCCGAGCCCGTGGTCCAGCCGCTGACCATCCCGCTGCCCGCCGACCGCTCCTATCCGGGCACGATGCAGCTCAGGGTCGACGCAACCGACTACGCTCGCGGCATCTTCCACGTCCGCCAGACGATTCCGGTGCCGAAGGCGGGCAAATTCACCCTGCTCTATCCCGAATGGCTGCCCGGCAAGCATGCGCCGCGCGGCGCGATCGCCGAGGTCGCGGGGTTCAAGGCATCGGCGGGCGGCAAGCCGCTGACCTGGACGCGCCAGCCGACCGACGTCTACGCCTTCGACATCGACGTGCCGCAGGGGGTGAAGAGCATCGACATCGCCTTCGACTTCCTGTCGCCGACGCGCACCGCCGAGGGCCGCGTCGTCGTCACCCCGGCGATGATGAACCTGCAATGGGAGCAGGTCAGCCTCTATCCCGCGGGCTGGTTCACGCGCCAGATCCCCGTACAGATCGAGGTCGCACTGCCCGAAGGCTGGACCGGCGCCGCGGCGCTCGACGGGCTCCGGGTCAGCGGCAACCGCTACAGCTTCGCCGCTACCAGCTACGAGAATCTGATCGACAGTCCGATGTTCGCGGGGCGCTGGTTCCGCAAATGGGACCTCGGCCAGAATGTGACGCTCAACGTCGTCGCCGACGAGGAAAAATATCTCGCCGCCAGCCCCGACCATATCGCACGCCACGCCGCGCTGGTGTCCGAGGCCGTCGCGCTGTTCGGCGTGCGGCATTTCGACCGCTATGACTTTCTGCTCGCGCTTAGCGACGACCTCGGCGGCATCGGGCTCGAGCATCACCGGTCGAGCGAGAACAGCCGCAACCCCGATTATTTCACCAAATGGGACGAGAATGACAGCGAGCGCGGGCTGCTGCCGCACGAGTTGGTGCACAGCTGGAACGGCAAGTACCGCCGCCCCGACAAATTATGGACCCCCGACTATCGCACGCGCATGCAGAACAATCTGCTGTGGGTCTATGAAGGGCAGACCAGCTATTGGGACCTCGTCCTCGCCGGCCGCTCGGGCATGCAGTCGAAGGACATGATCCTCGCCGAATGGGCGACCAACGCGGGCTTCTATGCGGTGCAGGCGGGGCGGGCGTGGCGCTCGGTCGAGGATACGACGCTCGATCCGATCATCGCGGCGCGCAAACAGCGCGCCTTCCCCAGCGCGACGCGGACCGAGGATTATTACAACGAGGGCGCGCTGATGTGGCTCGAGGCCGACATGCTGATCCGCCAGGCCACCAGCAACGCCAAAAGCCTCGACGATTTCGCGAAAGCCTTTTTCGGCGGGCGCGAGGGCGACTGGGGGCAGGACACCTATGATTTCGACGATGTCGCCGCGGCGCTGAACGCGGTGCACCCGTACGACTGGACGAAATTCCTGCGCGACCGCATGCAGGCACCGGGCCGCCCGGCGCCCACCGGCGGCATCGAGGCCGCGGGCTACCGCCTCGTCTGGCGCGATGCCCCCAACGCCTATGACCGCGACCGCATGGCGCAGGCGAAGAACGCCGACCTGACCCACAGCCTCGGCCTCGTCATCGACAAGGACGGCATCGCGGGCAGCATCCTGTGGGACGGCCCCGCCTTCCAGGCCGATATCGTGGGCGGCACCAAGATCGTCGCGGTCGACGGGGTGACCTATAGCCGCGAGCGCATCGAGGCCGCGATCCGCGCCGCGACCGACGGCAAGACCCCGGTGAAATTGCTCGTCGAGCGCGGCGGGCGTTATCGCACCGTCGAGATCGACTATCGCGGCGGACTGCGCTGGCCGCATCTGGAGAAGGTGGGCACGGGGCCGGACTGGTTCGACCAGCTGTTGGCGGCGAAACGCCAGCTATAAGCCCCTCCTCTGAAGAGGAGGGGGCTTAAAATCTCGACTTTCCGCCCGCCCAACGGCTAAGGCGCGCGCGAATCGAAAACAAAGGACATCTCCCATGCGCATCGACCTCATCCCGGCCGGCGACAGCCCGCCCGACAGCCTCAATGTGCTGATCGAAGTGCCGATCGGCGGCGAGCCGGTGAAGTACGAGTTCGACAAGGCGTCGGGCGCGCTGTTCGTCGACCGCTTCCTCCACACCCCGATGCGCTACCCCGCCAATTACGGTTTCGTGCCGCACACGCTGGGCGAGGACGGCGACCCGCTCGACGCCCTCGTCGTCGCGCGCTCGCCGATCGTCGCGGGGGCGGTCGTCAAATGCCGTCCGATCGGCGTGCTCTTGATGGAAGACGATGCCGGCGGCGACGAGAAACTGCTGTGCGTCCCGGTCAACAAGACCTTCCCCTATTATGCCGACGTCGCGAGCTACACCCAGATGCCGCCGATCGTGCTCCAGCAGATCGAGCATTTCTTCACCCACTATAAGGACCTCGAGCCCGGCAAATGGGCCAAGCTCAACGGCTGGGGCGACGTCGAGGATGCCAAGCGCATCATCGTCGAATGCATCGAACGCGCGAAGAAGGTGGGTTACTAAACCGTAAGGATAATCAACCCTCACCCTTCCCACCGGCTTCGCCGGCGGGCCCCTTGCCTCTCCCGCCGGGAGAGGGAGGGAGGCGCGAAGCGCCGGAAGGGTGAGGGTGACGACCATCGGCCACCAATGACGATTAGGGCGGTGGAGCTTTGTCCTCATCCGCCAGCACCCGCACATCGGTTCGCGGATAGGGAATCCTTATCCCCGCTTCCTTGAAGCGGTCCCAGATCCCCAGGAACACCTCACCCTGGATATTGCCCAGCCCCGCCTCGGGGTCCGAAATCCAGTAGCGCAGCTCATGCTCGACCGCGCGTTCGCCGAACGCGGTGATCCACACCACCGGCTCGGGATCGGTCAGGATGCGTGGATTGGCCTTCGCGACCTCGACCATGATCGCCTGCGCCGCGCGCAGGTCGCAGTCATAGCTGACCGGCACGCGCATCCGCACGCGCACGTCGCGGCTCGAATAGCTCCAATTCTCGACCGGCTGCGTCATCAGCAGCTCGTTCGGGATCAGATGCTTCTTGCCGTCGCGCGTCACGACGCTGACCGCGCGCACCCCGATCTTGGCGACGCGCCCGACATTGGGGATGCCGTTCAGCGGCGCCGAACTGCCCATGCTGCTCCCGTCGCCGACGACGATCACGTCGCCCGGCTTGATCGAGCGATCCATCAGCAGGATGATCCCCGCGATCAGATTGCCGACGGTCTTCTGCAGCCCGAAACCGATGGCGAGGCCCGCGGCGCCCGAAAAGACCGCGAGCGCGGTCAAATCGATGCCGAGCAGGTCGATGCCGAACAGCATCGCGAAGACGAACAGCGCAATCGCGATCAGCTTCTCGGTCAGGATGCGCTGGGTGTCGTCGATCTGGGTGTTGCGGCGCAGCACCCACTTGATCGCGCGCATGCTGAGCTTGACGCCGACATAGAGCAGCACCGCGACGACCACCGTCGACGCGACGCTGTACAGCGACAGCCGATACTGGCCGACGTCGATGCCGATCGCCTGCATCGAGGCGGCAATGCCCTCGGCGCCCTCGCGCAGGTCGGCCTTGACGCTCATGCCGCCGCCAGCGCCGCGAAGCCGCACGCAAGGTCGGCGATCAGGTCGGCGGGATCTTCGAGTCCGATCGACAGGCGGGCCAGCGGGTCGGGATCGGTCCATAGGGTCGCGGTGCGGATCTCCGCCGGATTGCTCGGCACGACCAGGCTTTCATAACCGCCCCAGCTGAAGCCGATGCCGAAATGGTCGAGCGCCTCGATGAAGCGCGTCCGCCCCGCCTCGTCGGCGCCTTTCAGCGTGAAGCCGAACAACCCGCTCGCGCCGTTGAAATCGCGCGCCCAGATATCATGGCCGGGGTCGCCACGCAGCGCCGGATGCAGCACGCGCCCGACCTCGGGCCGTGCCGCCAGCCACTCCGCCACCGCGAGCCCGTTCGTCTGGTGTCGTGCCATGCGCACGTCGAGCGTGCGGAGGCCGCGGAGCATCAGCGCGCAATCGTCGGGCGAGACCGCCTGCCCCAGCTGGTACGCCGCGCTGCGCAGCTTCGGCCACACCGCGCGCGTCGCGGTCAGCGATCCCATCATCGCGTCGCTATGCCCGCCGACATATTTGGTGAGGCTCATCATCGTGACATCGACGCCGTGCGCCAGCGCCGGGAACAGCAAGGGCGTCGCCCAGGTGTTGTCGAGCATCGTCAGCACGCCGCGCGCGCGCGCCACCGCGGCGATCGCGGGGATATCCTGCACCTCGAAGGTCAGGCTGCCGGGCGATTCCAAAAAGATCAGCCTGGTTTCGGGGGTGATCAGATCGGCGATACCCGCACCCACCAGCGGGTCATAATAGGTCGTGCGCACCCCCATCCGTGCCAGCATGCCATTGCAGAAGGCGCGCGTCGGCTCGTACGCGCTGTCGACCATCAGCAGATGATCGCCCGGCGCGAGCAGCGCGAGCATCCCCGCCGAATTGGCCGCGACCCCCGAGGGATAGAGCAAGGTGCCCTCTGCCCCCGGCTCCATATCGGTCAGCGCATCGGCGAGCGCCCACACCGTCGGCGTCCCGCGCCGGCCGTAATAGAGCTTGTCGTGCGTCGCATGCCCGCGTGCCTTGAGGTCGGCGATCGAGTCGTAGAGGATCGTCGACGCGCGCCACACCGGCGGATTGACGATGCTCCCGCCCAACCGCGGGTCGCCGGTCCATTCGGGCCGCCGCCCGCCCTGCACCAGTTTCGTCGCCGGGCGGAGGCTGTCGTCGTCGCGCTTGCTCATCCGCCCCTGTTAGCGGCGCGCGGAGCAAAATCCAGTGGCGGGCATATTCCCGCTCGCGCAGCGGGCCATTCATTATCTTGCGCAAAGGCGCAAAGGCGCGAAGAGATCAAACCCGCAAGCGCCGGTCTGTGCCAAAATCTCTGCGCCTTTGCGTGAGTCAAAATGGCGCTAAGCGCGGGTTTTCAAACCAACGCCAGCAGCGGCCCACCCGGCCCGATCAACAGCCCCGCGACCGAGCAGATGCCAAGCATCGATATGATCCCGAACCTGAAGCGGAACAGCAGCACCGCCGCAAGCAGCGCGAGCAGCACCGCGGCCCAGTCGACCGATGCGAACACCGGCAGCTCGAAACCCCAGCCGCTCGGCTCGAGCCGCCGGAACAGCACGTGCAGCGCGAACCACAGCGACAGGTTGGCGATCACGCCGACCACCGCCGCGGTCACCGCCGCGAGCGCGCCCTTCAGCCCCGCCGCGCGCTCGAGCCGGTCGATCCACGGCGCGAAAGCGAAGATCCACAGGAAACAGGGCGCGAAAGTCACCCACAGGGTCAGCCCCGCCCCGAGCAGCGCCGCGACGAAGGGGGTGAAGGGCGCCGCGTCGCGATAGGCCGCGAGGAAGCCGACGAACTGCGTCACCAGGATCAGCGGCCCCGGCGTCGTCTCGGCGAGCCCGAGCCCGTCGGCCATCTCGCCCGGCCGCAGCCAGCCGTAGCCCGACACCGCCTCCTGCGCCATATAGGCGAGCACCGCATAGGCGCCGCCGAAGGTCACCACCGCAAGCTGCGAGAAAAAGACGCCGATATCCCACAGCACATGGCCCTGGCCGAGCGTGACGAGGATCAGCAGCATCGGCGCGGCCCAGATCGCCCCCCAGCCGAGCACCGCCGAAACGCTCTGCCGCCACGCCGAACGCGCGGGCGCGGCGGGGGCCGGTTGCGCCGGCGACAGCTTCAACCAGTCCGGCCGCCAGCGCCCCGCCGCCCAGCCGATCAGCAGCGCCGCGAGGATCACGACCGGAAAGGGCAGGGTCAGGATCGCGATGGCGACGAAGGAGGCGATGGCGATACCGCGCTGGAGCGGGGTCTTGAGCGCGCGCCCCGCGATCCGCAGCAGCGCCTGCACGACGATCGCCAGCACCGCCGCCTTGATCCCCAGGAACAAGGCCGCGAACCAGTCGAGCCCCGCTGCCATCACATAGAGTGCCGACAGGCCGAGCATCACCAGCGCACCGGGGATGATGAAGAGCAGTCCCGCCGCGAGCCCGCCGCGCAGCCCGTGCAGCCGCCAGCCGATCCAGGTCGCGAGTTGCTGCGCCTCGGGCCCGGGCAGCAGGTGGCAGAAATTGAGCGCGTGGAGGAAGGTCGCCTCGTCCACCCAGCGGCGCTCGTCGACGAACTCGCGGTGCATCAGCGCGATCTGCCCCGCGGGGCCGCCGAAACTCAAACAGCCGATCCGCGCATAGGCGCGCACCGCTTCGGCGAAACCGGGGGTAGGGGAAAGGGGAAGGTCGGTCATCGTCACGCTTCTCCAGCCGGCAAAGCCGGGTGAAAAAGCAACGCTTGGGCGGATGCCTGACCGGGAGGTTGCCTCGCCCCGATAGCGCGACACTATGTCGGCGGATCGTGCGCGGGCAAGCAAGAAAAAGCAGCGCGGCCCGAAAGCCGCGCTTGCGACGGCTCGCGCAGTGGCCTTCTAAAATTTCTCGCACAAAGCCACGAAGCCACAAAGATGGTTGCCGCCGAAAGCGACGCGCACTGGCTGCTCCCCTTTATGCCTTCGTGCCTTTGTGCGAGTAAAAAAGCGACCGCCGGTCACCAGACCGCCGCCGGTTTCGAGAAGGTTTCGCGCAAAGACGCAAAGGCGCAAAGAGGAAGCTACCTCTTTGCGCCTTTGCGTCTTTGCGCGAAACGAAAATGGCGCTGCGCGCGGAGCCATGCCCCGCGCGGACGGGTTACGCCGCGCCGGTCGCCTTGGGCGTCGCGGGGTCGGCGCCCCATTCGGTCCAGCTGCCGTCATAGACCGCGACATCGTCCTTGCCGAGCAGGTGCGCCCCGAACGCCACGACGGTCGCGGTCATGCCGCTGCCGCAGGTGGTCACCAGCGGCTTGTCGAGGTCGATCCCCGCGGCGTCGAATGCCGCCTTCAGCTCGTCGCCGCGCTTCCAGGTGCCGTCGGCGTTGAACAATTCGCCATAAGGCAGGCTCTTCGAACCGGGGATATGCCCGGGCGCGACGCCGGGGCGCGGATCGCGCTCTTCGCCGGTGAAACGCGCCGCCGAGCGCGCGTCGACCAGCTGTTCGGCGGCGCTGCCGACGTTCGCGAGCACTTCGTCCTTGGTGCGCACCGCCTTCGCGTCGCGCCACACGGTGAAGTGGCGGTGGCGCAAAGTCTGCTTGCCCATTTCGAGCGGGCGGCCCTCGGCCTTCCACTTGGCGAGCCCGCCGTCGAGCAACGCGACGTCGTGCGCACCGAACAGCTTCAGGAGCCACCACGCGCGCGCCGCGCTTTTCAGCGGGCTGTCGTCGTAGAGCACGATGCGGCTGCCGTCGCCGAGGCCGAGCGACTGCATACGGCTCGCAAATTTCTCGGCCGGCGGCGCCATATTGTCGATGCTGCTGTTCGCGTCGGTCAGCTCGGCCAAGTCCATGAATACCGCGCCCGGAATGTGGCCCGCCTCATATTCGCCGCGCGCGTCGCGGTCGGCCTCCAGGAATTTCGTCGCATCGACCACCCGCAGGTCCGATGCCCCCAGTTCGCGTTCCAGCCAGTCGGTTGAGACCAAGGCGTCCATGTCATGCTCCTGTTACGACCCGGCGGCGGACCTGTGCCTGTCCCCTCGCCAGCCAACCTGCTCTTTTCCGGGGAACGGCAAGCCTATGCCCCCACCGGCGCCTTTTCAAGCGCCGAGGCGTCCTGCCCCAGCCGATGCTGCACTGCAACAGAAAAGCGTGACGCCGCAGTGACGGCGCTATTGGCTGCGGCGGACCGCCGTGGCGCGCGCGCCGGGGTGGTCGACGGCATAGGAGGCGCGGTCGAGCGGGAGCGGCACGAGCTTCGCGCTGCCGCTCGTCCCCTGTTCGCGGCCGAGCACGAAACTGCCCGCGACCTGGCCGAAGGCGTCGGGATCGTCGCCCTCCCAATGATAGGTGACGTCGAACGCCATCACGGGGACGAGCATCGGCTTGCCGCCGATCATCAGCGGCTCGACGATCGCGCGCGGCAGCATCGCCTCGGTGGTCAAAGACTCGCCCGCGCCGGCCTTCAATTCCATATCGTCGCGCAGCACGCTGCCCCCCGCGCCGTCGAAGAAGCGCGCGAGCACCGGCTCGGGCATCGCCGACCCCTGGTTGAGAGCGATGCGCACCATCAGCCCGGTCGCGGCGGCCGATCCCTGGTTGGCGAGGTTGAGCGCGAAACCCACCGCGACATGCTCGGGGGTCATGCGGATCGAAACCACGTCGAGCGCGATCGACACGAGCGCCCGATTCTCGGCCGCCGGGCGGGTGACGAGCGGCGACGGCGCGCGCTGGCCGGCGGCGACCGCGCCTTCGAGCACGGGCTGGCGCGCGGGGGCGGCAGGGGCCGGCTGCGGGCGCGGCGACGGCGGCGTGGTCGCGCGCGGTGCGGGCTGCGGTGCGGGAATCGGCCGCGGCGGCGGGGGCGCCGCAGGCTGTACGGGCTCGACCGGCGGACCGTCCGCCATCACGGGCCGGCGGCGCCAATACCAGTATCCGGCCCCACCCGCCGCTAGCAGCGCGAGCAGCCAGGTCCAGATCGGCATCCCCGAATCGGGGGTGGGCGCGGTGGTTGTATCGCGCACCGGCGCGTCATCGACCGGCGGCTCGCTCGCGCCCGTCGTACCCGGCAGGCTCAGCCCCGGCGCCGCATCGGTGGTAGCCGGCAGCGTATCGGCGGGCGTGGCTTCCGTCGGCGCCGCGGCGCGCGGCGCGGCGGAGGAAGCGGTATCGCGCGGCGCCGGGGCAGTGGCGGCGGCGCCCGCGGTCGTCGGTGCGGAGGGCCGAGGCTGCGCCGGCGCCTGCACCTGCGGCTGGGTCGGGGTGACGCGCGGCGGCGTGGGCGTGGGGGTCGGTGTCGGGCGCGTCTCGCCCGGGCCGACCGGCGCCAGGCCGTTGTTCGACGGCCCCTGCACGCCGGGCGCGCGACCGTCATTCTCGGGCGCGGGGGGCAGGCGGAAGTCGATCGGGCGGACGGGCGCCGGATTTTCGGCCTGCTGCGCGATTCCGGGCACGGCAAGCCCCGCCGCCACCGCGATCGCCAGCGCCGCCCGTGCGCTGCCCGTCATCCCGAAATGCCTGTCCGTCATTATACCTGTGCGATCCCGATCGTCTGTTTCGCGCCCGATCCGCTGAATTGGCGCTGAATGAACCCCGGCCATCGACGGATGACAGCGGCCGCGCGCGTCCCTAGATGGTTTCCATGAGTGATTCCACCCCTCCGCCGCTCGCGCCCAAACATCTCGGCCAATCGAGCGAACTGCCCGTCTCACCCGAAGCGGCGCTGCTCGACTATGTGCCCAACCCGCGCGCGGGCGAACTCTACCTCGTCCGCTTCGCCGCGCCCGAGTTCACGTCGCTGTGCCCGGTGACCGGCCAGCCCGATTTCGCGCATCTGGTGATCGACTATGCACCCGGCGACACGATCGTCGAATCAAAGAGCCTCAAGCTCTTCCTCGGCAGCTTCCGCAACCATGCCGGTTTCCACGAGGATTGCACCGTCGGCATCGGCCGCCGCCTGTTCGACGAGATGCAGCCCAAATGGCTGCGCATCGGCGGTTACTGGTATCCGCGCGGCGGCATCCCGATCGACGTCTTCTGGCAATCGGGCGCGCCGCCCGAGGGCTTGTGGCTCCCCGACCAGGGGGTCGCGCCCTACCGCGGGCGCGGTTAGGCGCCCGCGAGCAACCGAAGACCGTGCCTATCCGCAGCAGGGCTGCCGGTTTCCGTCCGCCATCTCGTCGGCGTCGGGTTCGGGGCTGACCAGCGGCAGCGGCGCCGGCGGCGCGGTCGTCGCGGTGACCAGCCCGGCGAATCTCGTCCACGGGAACTGCCTGCCCGGGTCGGCGCGCCGGCTCGGATCGACCGAGGCGTGCGAGAAGACCCAGCGCAGATTGGGATATTTCGCCCAGCAATAGCGGACGATGTCGGCGGTCGCCGCGACCTGCCAGTCCGAATAGGGATCGGTGTAATTGTCGAGATCCTGCCGGTTCACGATCTCGATCCCCAGCGTCCAGTGGTTGATCAGCGCCGCGCCGCCGTTGATCGCCGCGTGCGACTTGTCGTCGCGTACGTGCCGCGCCGCGCGCGCCTCATAGACCGAAGCGATGACCTTCCGGCCATGCTCGGCCTCGCGCTCGGCGGGGACGATCCAGTGCGCCGATGCGTTCGCGGCGGTGCGCCAATGCTGCAACGCGCCGCCCGAGGTGCTCCCCGCCGTCGCGTGGATCACCACGCCCTTGATCCCGAGCACGGGGTCGAACCGCCGCTTGCTCGCGCGGTTGGCGTTGAACCAGTCGATGTCGTGGACCACCGTTTCCGCGACCGTGCTGCGCGGCGGCCGGGTCTTTCCATTCAGATCCAGAATATAGGTTTCGGGATTCGCCATGATGCCCCCCTGTTCCCCGACCCCGTGGCGAGTCGGCGGCCGCGATGATCGCCCGGCGACGCGTCGCTGTATTGGATCGAAACGTCACGGCATGCGCCGGCGTTTTTCATCTTCCCGTCACACTTTGTTGACATTAGTGTCAACGATATGACCTCAGCCTCGCTCCCGCACGATCACGCCATCGCCGTCGGCGCCGACCAGATCGACTTCATGGGGCACGTCAACAACGCCCATTATCTGAGCTGGGTGCAGGACGCGGTGCTGTCGCACTGGCGCCATATCGCGCCGCCCGACGCGGTCGCGGCGCATCTGTGGGTCGCGCTGAAGCACGAGATTACCTATCGCCGCCCCGCCTTCCTCGACGACCAGGTCATCGCGACGGTGATCCTCGAAAAGGTCCAGGGCGCGCGCGCCTTTTACGAAACGATCATCCGCCGCGGCGAGGAAGTGCTGGCCGAGGTCAAGTCGAGCTGGTGCTGCATCGACGCCGAAACGCTGCGCCCCGCGCGCCTCGCGAGCGAAGTCGTCGCGAAATTCTTCCCGAACGGAAAGCCCTGACCGCCGCTTGCAACGGCCGCTAAGCCGCCGCGAACCGGATCGGCAGCCGTTTGAGCCCGCCGACGAACACCGACTGCACCCGCGCCGGATCACCCGCGAGCTCGAGCGTCTTGATCCGCGGCAGCAGCTCCTCCATCAGGATCCGCATCTCCATCCGCGCCAGATGCTGCCCCAGGCACACATGCGCCCCGAAACCGAAGGCGATCTGCTGGTTCTTCGACCGGTCGGGGTCGAAGGCGAAGGGCGTATCGAACACCCCCTCGTCGCGGTTCGCCGAGACATAGTTGAGCATCAGCCAGTCGCCCGCGCGCACCTGCTGCCCGCCGATCTCGACATCCTCCTTCGCGCTACGCATGAAATGCTGCACCGGGGTGGTCCAGCGGATCGCTTCCTCGATCAGCCCCGCCTTGTCGCTGTCGGCGGCGCGGAAGCGTTCGAACAGCGCGGGATCCTTCGCCATCTCCATGATCGCGCCCGCGGTCGAGGCGCTCGTCGTGTCGTGCCCGGCGGTCGCGATGATCATATAATAGCCCGCGAGCTCGCGGTCGGGGATCTGCCCGCCGTCGATCGTCGCATTGGCGATCACCGTCGCGATATCCTCGCGCGGGTTGGCGCGGCGATCGGCAGTCAGGGCACCAAAATATTGTTCGAAATCGGCGATGACATAATGGAGCATCGCGATCGCCTGCTCGGCGCTGGTGATCGCCTCGCGGCTGCGATTGAGCTCGGGGTCGGTCGATCCGAACAATTGCTGCGTCAGCATCAGCATGCGCGGCTCGTCCTCGGGCGGCACCCCCAATATGTCCATGATCACGCGCAGCGGATAATGCGCCGCGACGTCGCGCGCGAAATCGCATTCGGGCCCCGCCGCGAGCATCGCATCGACCGTCTCGCGCGCCAGCGCACGGATGCGCTCTTCGACGATGCGCAAATTCTTCGGCATGAACCAGCTCTGGGTGAGCAGGCGATATTTCATATGATCGGGGGCATCCATCTGCACCAGCGAGCGGATCAGATGGCCGTCGCCCCCCGGCGTCGCGGCGCGCGCGATCGCCTCGCCGTCGCGGTTGGTCAGCACGGTCGGGCGGATGCCGTTCGCGAAGCGCTGCGGATCGCGGCTGATCGCCATGATGTCGGCGTGGCGCGTGACGAGCCAGAAGGGCTCGAACTCGGGATTCTCCGCGACCGCCAGCGGCGCATTGGCGCGCGCCCATGCGAGCTGTTCGTGAAGCCCGTCCCACTCGCCATAGGCGACGGGGTCGACGACGGCGGCGGCTACCTCTCCAGGCAATATCGGTTTTGTCATGAAACCAATGCTGCCGCGATTCGGGGGGCTTGTCGAGGGGTGACGCGGCGGCCCCGACTTTCAACACTCCGTCATTCCCGCGAAGGCGGAGATCCAGCTTTTTCCTTCTTTGCGTTCTTTGCGCCTTTGCGCCTTTGCGTGAAATTATTTTGAGTCACGCAAAGGCGCAAAGACCGCAAAGGGTCTTGGGATCAGCCGTCTGTGCTTGCTGGAGGATGGAGCAAGAAGCTGGATTCCCGCCTTCGCGGGAATGACGAGTGGCGTGAATGCGATTGGCTACTCCGCCGGCTGCGGCGCGCCCGCGGGCATCGCCTCAGCCCATTCGGCGCGCGCCTTGCGGATCATCGCCTTGAGCGCTGCCGCGCTGCGTTCCCAGGCGGCCGCACAATCCTTGGTCCACGCATCGCCCGCCGCGCTGCCCAGCTCCGCGACCGTCATGCCGATGAAGGCGTCATATTCGCCGATCGGCAGCACGCCATAGCTGCGGTGGGTGAACACCAGCTCGGCGACCAGCGGCCACACCCAGTCCGCCCCCTCCGCCAGCCCGAACATCATCTGCAGCGTCTCGTCGGTCATCCGCCGCGACGCGGCGTCGACCGAGATGAAGCTCGGCCGGCGCTCGGGGAAAGCCGCGAAGAAGCGCTCGAACAGCGGCAGGCGAATGTCGATGCCCGCATCGGCGACGGCCACCAGGCTCGCCTCCATCAGCGCGGCATCGGCGGCCGTCACTTGAAAAGGCTGCCCAAGATCCCGCGCATCAGCTGGCCGCCGAACTTGCCCGCGACCTGCCGCCCGAGGTTGGTCGCCGCCGAGCGCGCCGCCGATTGCACCATCTTCTCGGCAAAGCTGGGCTTCGCCGCCTCGCGCGCCGCGGCCTTTTCCTGCTGGAGCCGGACCTTCTCCTCGGCCACCTTGCGCTTCGCTTCTTCCCTCGCGGCGATGGCGGCCTGCTTGTCCGCCGCCTCCTGCGCCTTGGCCTCGACCGCGGCCGCCTGCGCCTGCTCGGCCTTGGCGGCGAGCAGTTCCTCGGCGCTCTCGCGGTCGACCGCGGTGTCATATTTGCCCTCGACCGGCGAGATCGACTTGATGATCGCGCGCTCCTTGGCGTCGAGCGGCCCGGCGCGCGAGCAGGGCGGCTTGATCAAAGTCCGCTCGACCGGCGACGGCGCACCGTCGGGCATCAGCAGCGAGACGAGCGCCTCGCCGACCTTGAGTTCGGTGATCTCGCGCGCGACGTCGACCTTGGGGTTGGGGCGGAAGGTCTCGGCGGCGGCCTTGACCGCCTTCTGGTCGCGCGGGGTGAAGGCGCGCAGCGCGTGCTGGACGCGGTTGCCGAGCTGGCCCGCGACATCCTCGGGAATGTCGATCGGGTTCTGCGTCACGAAATAGACCCCGACACCCTTCGAGCGGATCAGCCGCACGACCTGCTCGATCTTTTCGGCGAGCGCGGGCGGCGCGTCGTCGAACAGCAGATGCGCCTCGTCGAAGAAGAAGACGAGCTTGGGCTTGTCGGGGTCGCCGACCTCGGGAAGCGTCTCGAACATCTCGCTGAGCATCCAGAGCAGAAAGGTCGCATAGAGCTTCGGGCTCGCCATCAATTTGTCGGCGGCGAGGATGTTCACATAGCCGCGGCCATTCTCGTCATTCTGGATCATGTCCATGATATCGAGCGCGGGCTCGCCGAAGAAATTGGCGCCGCCCTGGCTTTCGAGCGTCAGCAGCTGGCGCTGGATCGTGCCCACCGTGGCCTTCGATACATTGCCGTATCTGGTCGTGAGCTCGTCGGCGTTCTCGGCGCACCACATCAGCATCGCCTGCAGGTCGCCCAGATCGAGCAGCAGCAGATTCTGCTCGTCGGCAATCCGGAAGGCGATCGCGAGCACACCCTCCTGTACCTCGTTCAGCCCCATCAGCCGCGCGAGCAGCAGCGGACCCATTTCGGAAATGGTGGTGCGCACCGGGTGCCCCTGCTCGCCGAACAGGTCCCAGAAGATCACCGGATTGTCGCGATACGCCCAGTCGCCGTCGCCGATCTCGGCGGCGCGCGCGGCGAAAATCGCGTGCATCTTCGACGTCGGGCTGCCCGCCATCGCCATGCCGGCGAGGTCGCCCTTCACATCGGCGACGAACACCGGCACGCCGGCGGCGGAGAAACCCTCGGCGAGCCCCTGCAGCGTCACCGTCTTGCCGGTCCCGGTCGCGCCCGCGATCAGCCCGTGGCGGTTCGCGCGCTTCAGCACCAGCGCCTGGCGCGGGCCCTCCGCCGCCCCGCCGCCGCCGAGCCCGATATAGATTTCGCTCGCTGCGCTACCGTCGCTCACCCGCTGTCCTTTCGCTGGCCCAAGTCCGCCTCCGGTCTAGAACGCGGCGAATGCACAGGCAATCGGCAACCGCGCCGATGGAAACGGCGAGCTTCGGCGGCGGACATCGATGAAGGCGCGATCTCGGCTGGCGGGGAGGCTATGCGTTTTGGGGGCGGTTGGCTAGGCTGTGGCCCGAGGTCGCGTCCACGCAACCTCATGACATTTCGCGTTGCGAAGCGGAAATGTCAGCCAAAATTTTGCCTCGGGGGAGGCGTATCGATGGGCGATGAAGCAAAGCGCAAATTCGACCGCGCCTTCAAGAGCTGGCAATTCCGCGTCAGCTTGGCGCTGGCATTGCCGATGATGGCCGGTGGCTTTCTGGCCTTTTCCCGAGAGTTTTTCTTCGGCCCCGCGGCACTCACGCAGCAGGGTTTCATCGCCGGGCAGATGGCGGCGCTGCCCTTCGGTGCCGCTGGTTTTATTGGCGGTGTCGGCATGTTCTGGGCAGTGCTGCGCCTTATGGGCGCCGACCGGGTGGTAGTGTGGTTGCGCCGCTTCCATCAACAGGAAGCTTCTCGGTTCCCCCTGCCCAAGATGATGACGATGGCCGGTGCCAGCAATTTCCAGGTCGTCACGATCCAGGATTCGCGCTTCAAATGGTCCTATGCAACTGGCTTGACCAGTTCGATAGGATGCCTGATCGGCCTATTGTTGGCGCTTTTAATCCCGATCGCAGTGCTCGCCATCATCATCGGCAGTCTGATCGTCGAATGGCTGCCGGGCGTCCGCGACTGGGGACAGGTAGGGCCAGGCATCGTCTTCCTCCTATCCTTCATGGCGGTACTGGCAGTGATCTATTATCCGCTGGCTGGCCTGATCGTCTGGCGACGGAGCTCGGTGAAGCTGCGCGGCGCCGCAGATGTTGCGCGGATCGATAGGTGGATGATGCGTGTCCAGTCGGGCATCGGTCACATTGTCCCGGGCCTGAAGATCTACCAGTGCGGCGACGAATTTTGGATGGATGCCGTCGAGCAGATGCTGCGGCGCTGCGACGCCGCGATCATCGACGTCAGCGATCTGAACGAGAATATGCGCTGGGAACTGGGCCAATGTGCCCAGCGCGTTTCGCCCTATAAGCTGGTGCTCGCCTACGGCGTAGCCCCGGAACATTTCCCCGCGGATCCGCCGGACTGGTTGTATGGCGAGATCGCCGCCATGGTGGGGCGCCAGACCGCCCAGAACGTAATCTGGATGCCCTACCCCGAACCGCTTCCCGTCACCAACGGCAAGCCTGTGATGTCCGAGGATTTGCAGCAAGAAGCCTGGGGTTTTGTTTCCGCTGCCGTCGACGCGGCTCTGGGCAGGCTCGCATACGACGACGACGAGGACGACGAGGAGCACTCGCCGAACCAGCCAAGCCCGGATCAGGTGCACAATGACATCTAGCTGTCCGGCAAGATGGTCTGTGGCGCACGAAGATGTCGGGCGCGCCGCGAAGCGGCTCCTTCATCGAATGCTGCGGCATGACGCGGCGACGATGAAAACGCGACCCTGCGGCCGCGAGCCAGCCTCTTCATGTCTTTGCGCCTTTGCGCGAAACAAATTTCCGACGCACGCGCAGTCGCGACCCGTGTGGACTGGTGCGCCCCTCCCGCCCACCGTCTGTAGCCAGTCGGACCAGGCCCTTCCCGTCCGCCCCAGCCAACGCACTCTGATCTAAAACTCGAACCCCCGCTGCGCGGGCGCCTCCCCAATCACCTGCGAAACCACCCCTTCGAGCTCAAGCATCGCAGCCTTCGACTGCGAGCCGCCCGGCGCCGAGAATCCGCCGATCCGCCCGCCCGCGGCGGTGACGCGGTGGCAGGGAACGATCAGCGGGACGGGGTTGCGCGCCATCGCCTGGCCGACGTCGCGCGCATATTCGGGGCCCTGCCCGAGCGCCTGCGCGATCGCGCCATAGGTCGTCGTCTCTCCCCAGCCGAGCGCGCGCACGATGCGGTAGATGTCGGCGAAGGCGGGATCCTGCACCGCCGGATCGACCGGGACGCTGGCGAAGTCGACGCGCTCGCCCGCAAAATAGCGGACCGCCGCAGCGATCACCGCCTGCACCTCGCCCGGCGGTGCGACGCGCACCGCGCCGGGCAGGCGCTTCAGCAGCGCCCGCTCGGTCTCGCGCGCGCCGGGCGCGGGGAGGCGAAAGCTGGTGACGCCCACCCCGTTCCAGCCGATCGCGGCGACGCCCGCGGCGGTTTCGAACAGCTGGTAAAAGTCACGCGCCATCGCCCGGCCTCCCTATCGGCGTGTCCGATATGGGGCCGTCCATGGACGAAACCAAGCGGCCCCGCTCACCCCATGATGAAGGCGTTGAGCTTGTTGCCATCGGGGTCGCGGAAATAGCCCGCATAAAAGCCCTCGCCGCGCGGTCCCGGGGGGCCTTCGCACGTCCCGCCGTTCGCCAGCGCGAGGTCGTAGAGGCGGTGGACCTGTTCCTTGTCCTTCGCCTCGAGCGCGACCATCACGCCATTGCCGACGCTCGCCGCATTGCCGTCGAAGGGCTTGGTGAGGCCGATCCCCGCGGCGCCGGGCTTGCCCCAGGCGATGAAGGTGTCGAACTCCATCATCCGCGGCGTTTCCAGCTCGCCCGCGATCGCATCGTAGAACAACGCCGCCTTGGCGAGATCCTGCGTGCCCAGCGTTACATATCCGATCATCGTCTCTCTCCCGATTCGTTGAGAGAACATAATAGGAACAATGGATGCGCGAGGCAAAGAAAAACGTAAAAAGCCCCTCCCCTTCAGGGGAGGGGTTGGGGTGGGGGGCCAGAGGCTTTGTGCGAGACCTCGGCCCCCACCCGCTGCGACTAAGCCAGCAAACTGCCAAGTCTCGCTGCCCTCCCCTGAAGGGGAGGGTGAAGGCGGTTATTTCTTGAGCCGCAGCGCCACGTCGCCCGACGGCCCGCCGCGGCGCAGGATTTCGACCAGCACCGCGTCGCGGCCCGCCGCCTTGGTGTCGGCGACGACCTTGGCCAGCGCGTCGCTGGTCAGCACCGGGGTGCGATTGTTGCCCGCGCTCAGAACCACGTCGCCGCGGCGGATGCCCTTGCGGCCCGCGTCGCTGTTCGCCGAGACCGCGCCGATCACGAGGCCCTTGGTCCCCGCGTCGACGCCGACCGCGCGCGCGATGTCGGCGGTCAGCGGCAGCACCGACAGCCCCAGCTCGGTCTGGATCGCGGTGTCGGCGGCACCCGTGGGATCGTCGGGCAGCGCCTGTTCGTCCTCGGGGTCGAAGGCCGCGCCGGCGAGTTCCTCTTCGGGCGGGCGTTTGCCGACCACCACCTGGATCGTCATCGTCTTGCCGTCGCGGATCACCTCGAGCGGGATGCGCGTCCCCGGTTTGACCCGGGCTACGATGTAGGACAAAGTCTGCTGCGGCGTCACGTCCTTGCCGTCGACCTTGGTCACGACATCGCCGCGCTTCAGCCCCGCCTTTTCGCCCGCCTGACCCGGTTCGAGGCGGCCGATGCGCTCGCCGCGGTCCTTGGGCAGGCCCAGCGCCGCGGCCATATCCTCGTCGACCGGCGTGATGCCGATGCCGAGGTAACCGCGCTCGACCGCCTGGCCGGCTTTCAGCGCGTCGATCACCGGGATCGCGGCATCGGCGGGAATCGCGAAATTGACGCCGATATTGGCGCCGACGGGCGAGATCAGCATGTTGTTGATGCCGACGACATTGCCCTGCAGGTCGAATAAAGGACCGCCCGAATTGCCGCGGTTGATCGCGGTATCGGTCTGGATATAGCGATCATAAGCGCCGCCCTGGCCCAGGTTGCGCTGCACCGCCGAGATGATGCCCGCGGTCACCGTCGAGCCGAGGCCCAGCGGATTGCCGATCGCGACGACCCAGTCGCCGACGCGCGCGTCGCTGCCCGTTGCGAATTTCACGAAGGGCAGCCCCGTCGCCTCGATCTTGAGCAGCGCCAGATCCGACGCGACGTCGCGCCCGACGATCTTCGCCTTATATTCCTTGCGGTTGGTGAGCGTCACCGTCACCTCATTGACCGCCTCGCCGCGCGGGCCGCCCGAGATGACATGGTTGTTGGTGACGATATAGCCGTCGGCCGAGATCAGGAAGCCCGATCCGCCGCCCTGCTGTTCCTGCGTGATCGGCTCGCGCGTGCCCGCGAAGGGGTTGAGCCGGACGCCGAGCGTCACCTCCTGCTTGGTCGAGATATTGACCACCGCGGGCTGGAGCTGCTCGACCAGGTCGGCGAAGCTTTCGGGCGCGCCCGACCGGGGGACGACCTTGGCGATTTCGCTCGATTCATTCTGCGCGACCTGCGCGCCGACCGGGGACTGGGTGACCAGCGCCAGCGCCGTGCCACCCGCCAGCAAAGCCGAAGTGATGCCATAAACATAACGCACGATCGAAATTCCTCTTCTGTACTTAAAACGCTCACCCCGGCGGCGGTTGTCTGCTTCGCCGCGGCTGAACGGCGATTGAACATGAACGAAGCTTGCAGGCCCCGTTCATTCGCCGTGGAAAGCCGGTTCAGTCGCCGCGGAAACGGCGCAGATATTCATTGTCGGGCGACAGGATCACCGACGTCCCGCCCTGGTTGTTCTCGCCCAGGAAGGTCTGCTGATAGCTCTGCATCGCGCGATAGAAGTCATAGAATTCGGGATCCTTGCCAAAGCTTTCGGCATAGATGCGCGCCGCCTCGCCGTCGGCGTTACCGCGGATGATCGCCGCCTCCTTCTGCCCCTCGGCGCGGATCGCTGTCGCGACCTGCTGGCGCGCGGTGCGCATGCGGTTGAACGCCAGCTGCAGCGTCTCGCCCTCGGGCAGGTCGGCGCGCTTGATCCTGACGTCGATCACCTCGGCGCCATATTTGTTCGCCTCGCGGTTCAATGCGACCTGGATATTGTCCATCACCGCGCCGCGCTCGGGCGACAGCAAAGTCGCGAAGGTCCTTTTGCCGAGCTCGTTGCGCAGCGACGAGCCGAGGATCGTCGCCAACTGCTGCTGCAGCCGCTCCTCGGTACGGATCGCGGTGTACATGCGCACCGGGTTGGTGATGCGGAAGCGCGCGAAGGCGTCGACCTGCAGCCTTTGCTGGTCGGTCGACAGCACCTGCTGGCGCTCCATGTTCACGCCCAGCACGCGCTTGTCGATATACTGGATGCCGTCGGTGAACGGCACGCGCACCAGCAGCCCGGCACCCGAGCGGCCGAACTGCTCGCCCGGACGATAGATATTCTTGGTGCGCTCGATCTCGCCGAAGCGCAGGACCAATGCCTGCTTGTCCTCGGGCACGATCGCCAGCGACTGCTGCAGGATGACGAGCAGGACGATGACGCCGATGAGCAGGCGCATCGGGCGCTGGGTCAGGTTCTCGAACATCACTGGCCTCCCTTCGGAGCGGGCGCAGGCGTGGCCGCGGGCTCCCGCATGCGGCGCTGCACTTCGGGAAGCGGCAGATAGGGGGTGACCCCGCGCGCCTCGACGATCGTCTTGTCGACGTTCGACAACACCCGTTCCATCGTTTCATAATAGAGCCGCTGGCGCGTCACCTGCGGCGACAGCTTGTACTGCTCGTAGATCTTGTCGAACGCCGCGGTCTGGCCGCGCGCGCCTTCCAGCACCTGCGCTTCATAGGCGCGCGCTTCGTTGATCGCCGATTCGCGCTGCTGCTGCGCGGCGGTCACCGCCTTGAACGCCTCATCGACCTCGCTCGGCGGGTCGACCTGGCGGATCGCGATGCCCTGGATCAGCACGCCGGCGCGATATTCGTTGAGCAGCGCCTGCATGCGCTGCTGCACCTGCGCCTCGATCTCGACGCGCCCCGGACCGATCGCATCGGTCAGGTTGAAATTGGCGACGGTGGCGCGCATCGACGTCTCGGCGACCTCGCGGATCGTGCCTTCGGGGTCGGCGAGCTGGAAAAAGAAGAGCTCGGGATCGCGCACCGACCAGCGCACTTCATAGGCGAGGTCGACCAGGCTCTGGTCGCGCGTCAGCACGAAATTCTCTTCGGTCGCGTTGGGCGAGCCGATCGGCATGGTGCGGATCGCGCGGACGTCCTCGAGGCGCATCGTCTCGATCGGCGCCGGCCAGGTGAATTTGACGCCCGGCCCGACGGTGCGCGAATAGCTGCCGAGCTGGACGACGACGCCTTCCTTTTCGGGCGGCACGATATGGACGGACGAAAAGACCGCCCAGATCGCGACGAGCGCGAGCACGCCCCATTTCCACAGCTTCGCCGAATCGCCCAGGTTCATGCGGCCGCCGCCGCCGCCGTCCCCGCCGCCGAAGCTGCCGCGGCCCTTGCGCAGCAGTTCGTCGAGCGCCGAGGGGCCGCGCGGCTTGCGCCCGCGGTTGATGTCGACCGGATCGGGGCTGACCCACGGGTTGCGCGGGCCGGGCTTCTTGCCGCCGCTATCGCCGCCGCCGTCGCCCCCACTGCCTTTGCCGCCGTCGTCGCCGCCCTTGGGTCCCCAGGGGTTGTTCGCCATCGCGGCGATCCGGCTCAAAAAATGCCGCACACCCGAAAGGGCGCGGCGCCCCATAACGTCGCTATTCTCGTTGCTCATAGGGCTTTTATAGGGAGGAGCGGCGCGATTAACAGGGGGTGCGCGCGAAAATGGCTGGCAATCATGCTCGCCGCGCCTATCTGCCACCGACATGACCGACACCGCTCCCCTCGCCAGCATCGCCACCGACCTTACGGGCGGCCGCACCTCGGGCCTGCGTTTCCTCGACGGCGAGGGTACGCTCGCGATCGTCCTCGACGTCACCGGCCTTGCCGAGGACGCACGCAAACCGCTCGAGGAAAAGCTTCGCGCTGGCCTGCTCGCCCGCCCCGGCGTGACCAGCGTCCGCGTCGCGATGACCGCCGAGCGCAAGGGAATGACCATCATCGCGGTGGGCAGCGGCAAGGGCGGGGTCGGAAAATCGACCCTAGCCGCCAATCTCGCGGTCGCGCTGCGCCGCCTCGGCGTGAAGGTCGGGCTCGTCGATGCCGATATCTACGGCCCGTCGCAGCCGCGGCTGATGGACAGCGAGGGCGTGAAGCCCGAGGCGCGCGGCTCGAAGCTCGCCCCCGTGCCCAACGCCTATGGCGTGCCGATGCTCTCGACCGGCCAGATTGCCGCGCCCGGCCAGGCGATCGCCTGGCGCGGGCCGATGGCGGGCAAGGCGCTCGAACAGCTGGTCGACGCCAGCTGGGGCGACATCGACACGCTCGTCGTCGACCTGCCGCCGGGCACCGGCGACGTCCAGCTGACGATGATCCAGAAGCACAAGCCCGCGGGCGCGATCATCATCTCGACCCCGCAGGATCTGGCGCTGATGGACGCGACGCGCGCGATCGCCTTCTTCGAACAGGCCGACGTGCCGCTGATCGGGCTGGTCGAGAATATGGCGGGTTACGCCTGTCCGCATTGCGGCGAGACCAGCGATCCGTTCGGCAGCGGCGGCGCCGAGGCGGCGGCGAAGGTGATGGGGCTCGATTTCCTCGGCCGCGTGCCGCTGTCGATGGGCATCCGCCTCGCCAGCGACGGCGGCGTGCCGCCCGCGGCCGGAACCGATCCGCTGGGCGCGCCGTTCCACGCGATAGCGGCGAAGGTCGCCGAATGGCTCGCGGCACGAAAGGACCCATGATGGCGATCAACGACGACGATGAAATCCAGGGCCTGCTCGGCCAACCCCGCCGCATCGCCGTCGTCGGCGCCTCGCCCAACCCCGCGCGCCCCTCGAACGGCGTGCTCGCCTTCCTCGTCGCGCAGGGCCATGACGTGATCGCGGTGAACCCCGGTCATGCCGGCACCACGATCCACGGCGCGCCCGTCGTCGCGAACCTCGCCAATGTCGAGCCCCCCGCCGAGATCGTCGACATCTTCCGCAGCAGCGATGCGGCCGGCGCCGCGGTCGACGAGGCGATCGTGCATGGCGCGAAGGCGGTGTGGCTACAGATCGGGGTGATCGACGAGGCCGCGGCGAAGCGCGCCGCGGCCGCAGGGCTGACGGTGGTGATGGACCGCTGCCCCAAGATCGAAATCCCGCGGCTGGGGCTGCTGCGCTGATCGAGCGGCGCTGAATTTTGTACCGAATATTTTGGCGATCATATCGCAAACGCACGCGCCGACGACGGGATTGGGGTGGAGAGCGGACCTAAAACCCCTCCTCTTCAGAGGAGGGGGTGAGGAAGGTCCGCTCCCGCCCGAAACCGGACGCTACCTGGATTTCGGACGTGATTTCCGACAATAAGGGCGTCTCATGAAGAACGCCCTCCCCTTCCTCGCCGCCGCCACGCTCGCCGGCTGCGCCGCCACCCCCGCCCCCGCCGACCCGCAAGACGCCTTCTTCGCCGCGCTCACCGCGCGCTGCGGCCAGGCCTATGCCGGGCGGATCGAGACGAGCGACGCCGCCGACGCGGCGATGCAGGGCAAGGCGATGGTGATGCACATCCGCCGCTGCACCCCCGATCGCATCGAAATCCCCTTCCACATCGACGGCCTCGGCCCCAAGGGCGGCTGGGACCGCTCGCGCACCTGGGTCGTCACGCGCACGGCGGGCGGCCTCCGCCTCAAGCACGACCATCGCCACGCCGACGGCCAGCCCGACGAGGTCACGATGTACGGCGGCGACACCACCACGCCCGGCACCGCGACGCGGCAGGAGTTCCCGGTCGACGCCGAATCGATCGCGCTCTTCACCCGCACCGGGCGCAGCGTATCGAATACGAACGTCTGGGCGATTGAAGCGACCCCGCTGGGTTTTGCCTATGAGCTGAAACGCGAAGGCCGCCACTTCCGCGTCACCTTCGCGTGGAACCGTCCGGTGAACCCGCCGCCGCCCGCGCCGTGGGGGTGGTGATCTTCCCCTCCCTGCAAGGGAGGGGAGTCCCCAAAAGCCTTTGCCTCGCCGACTCCCCCCGCCTATCAGCATCCCCGATGGCGGGCATTCGCGACAGCATCGACCTGAAGAAGCGGCGCCTGCCGCACATCGGCCGCCGCTCGCTGCTCGTCGGCGCGACCGCCGCGGGCGGGCTCGCGCTTGCGTGGAGCATCTGGCCGCGCGACTATGCGCCCAACCTCACCGCCGCCGAGGGCGAGCATATCTTCAACGCTTTCCTCAAGATCGGCGACGACGGCCATGTCAGCGTCGTCGTCCCGCAGTGCGAGATGGGGCAGGGCGTCACCACCCTGCTGCCGCAGATCATCGCCGACGAGCTCGGCGCCGACTGGCGCACCATCGCGGTCGAGACCGCGCCGATCAGCCCGCTCTACACCAACACCTTGCTGGTCGACGAGGATAGCGCGACCTTCACCCCGCGTTCGATGGTGCCCGATTTCGTGTCCGACGTGCGCAGCTGGGCGCGGCGCGAATGGGCGGTGCGCCACGCGGTGATGCTCACCGCCAACAGCTCGTCGGTGCGCATGTTCGAACGCCCGTGCCGCGACGCCGCGGCGCAGGCGCGCGCCCTGCTGATGATGGCCGCCGCGCGCCGCTGGGACGCGAATTGGGAGGAGTGCGACACCGCCAACGGCTTCGTCACCCTGGGCGCGAAGAAGCTCCGCTTCGCCGAGGTCGCCGCCGCCGCCGCCTTGCTCGAACCGCCCGCCGAGCCCGTCTATCGCGCGGCGAGCGTCGACCCGCTCTACGGCCAGGAACTCACGCGCCTCGACCTGCCCGCCAAGGTCGACGGCTCGGCCAATTACGCCGGCGACATCCGCCTGCCCGACATGGTCTTCGCGTCGATCCGCCAGGGCCCGCTCGGCGCGACGCGGCTGAAAAGCATAAATCGCAAGGCGGGGCTCGCCGCGCCGGGCATGCTCTATGTCGTCGAGCAGGCGCATTGGGTCGCCGCGGTCGCGCGCAACTGGTGGGCCGCGAACCGCGCGCTCGACATATTCGCGCCCGTCTTCGAGACCGCGGGCACGCCGATCTCGTCGGACGGCATCGACAAGGCGCTGAAGGCCGCGCTCAAGGCCGACGGCCACCGCATCGTCAAGCGCGGCGACGTGAGCGAGGCGATGGAAGGCCGCGCGAGCATCGGCGCGACTTACGCCGTCGCCCCGGCGCTCCACGCCCCGATCGAGACGCGCACCGCGACCGCGGCGCCCGACGGCGCGCGGCTGCGAATCTGGACCGCGACGCAGGCGCCCGCGCAGTGCCGCGCCGCGATCGCCGCCGCAACGGGGCTCGCCGAGAACGACGTCGTGCTTTTCCCGATGATGGCGGGCGGCTCGTTCGACGCCTGCCTCGACCATAGCGTCGCGGTGCAGGCGGCGCTGATCGCGCGCGCGATCAAGCGCCCCGTCCAGCTCGCCTGGTCGCGCGCCGAGGAGATCATGCGCGACATCCCCCGCCCCCCGGCGCGCGCGCGCATGGTCGCGACGCTCAACGCCGCGGGCGGCATCGACGCGCTCGTCGCGCGCATCGCGGTCCCCTCGACCACCCACGAGTTTCGCGACCGGCTGTTCGGCAATACCGCCCCCGACATCGCGCAGCGCGCCGCCGCGGGCGCCTCCGACGCCGCCGCGGTCGAGGGCGCGGCGAGCGCCTATGCCATCCCCCACCTCGCGGTCGATCATTGCCCCGCCGACATCGGACTGCCGACCGGGCGCTGGCGCGGCAACGCCGACAGCTACACCGCCTTCTTCACCGAATCTTTCGTCGACGAAATGGCGACGAAGGCCGGGCTCGACGCGCTCTCCTATCGCATGGCGATGCTCGGGCAGCAGCCTTTGCTCGCGCGCTGCCTGCTCACCGCGACCAGCATCGGCGGGTGGGAGGGCATGCTCTCGGGCTCGGCGCAGGGGCTCGCGTGCCACAGCATGCGCGGCAGCCACATCGCGCTGATGGCGACCGCGCGGCCGAGCGAAAAGGGGCTGCAGGTCGAACAACTCGTCGCGGTGGTCGACGCCGGACGCCTGGTCAATCCGGCGATCGCGCGCCAGCAGGTCGAGGGCGGGCTGATCTTCGGCCTCGCCGCCGCGGTCGGCGCGACCACCGACTATGCGGGCGGCGTCGCGACCGCGCGCAAGCTCGGCCAGCTCGGCCTCCCCCGCCTGTCGCAATCGCCCGAGATCGTCGTCGAGTTCGTCGAGAGCGACCGCGACCCCGGCGGGCTCGGCGAGATCGGCGTCCCCGTCGTCGCCCCCGCGATCGCCAACGCGCTCTACGCCGCGACCGGCCGCCGCATCCGCCGCATCCCGCTCGCCGCCGAGCTCGCATGAGCGACGTCGGCGTCCTGCTCGTCAACCTCGGCACCCCCGACGCCCCCGACGCGCCGTCGGTGCGCCGCTACCTCGCCGAATTCCTCTCCGACCGCCGCGTCGTCGAAATCCCGCCGCTGCTGTGGCAGCCGATCCTGCGCGGCGTCATCCTCACCACGCGCCCCAGGCAATCGGCGCACGCCTATAGCCAGGTGTGGACCGACGAAGGCTCGCCGCTCGCCGCGATCACCCGGCGCCAGGCGGCGGCGCTGCAGGCCGCGCTCGGCCCCGACATCCGCGTCGAGCATGCGATGCGCTACGGCCGGCCCGCGATTCCCGCGACGCTCGATGCGCTCTTCGCCGCCGGCTGCCGCCGCATCCTGATCGCCCCGCTCTACCCGCAATATTGCGCCGCCACGACCGCGACCGTCACCGACGCGGTGAACGCCCACCTCGCCAAATTGCGCTGGCAGCCGAGCCTCCGCTTCCTGCCCCCCTATCCGGTCGACCCGCTCTATATCGGCGCGCTCAAGGCCTCGATCGAAGCAGGCCTCGCCGCGCTCGACTTCGCCCCCGACGTGCTGCTCGCGAGCTTCCACGGCATGCCCGAGCGCACGCGCGCGCTCGGCGACCCCTATCACGACCAGTGCCGCGCGACCGCCGCGCGCCTCGCCGAGGCGCTCGGCCGCCCGGTGGAAGTCGCTTTCCAGTCGCGCTTCGGCCGCGCCAAATGGCTCGAACCCGCGACCGACGCCACGCTCGAACGGCTCGGCCGCGAAGGCAAGACGGTCACGATCTTCGCCCCCGGCTTCGCCGCCGACTGCCTCGAAACGCTCGAGGAACTCGCGATCCGCGGCAAGGAACAGTTCGAAAACGCGGGCGGCAATAATTTCGCCTGTCTCCCCTGCCTGAACGACGGCGCCCCCGGCCTCGCGATGCTCGAAGCCCTTGCCCGCCGCGAGCTCGCCGGCTGGCTCTGACGGGCAATCGCTTACCTCCTGTTTAACCTCTTCGTTTAAACCGGTCCTCCGCGCGGCCGGACCGGACACCGCCCGCGCGCAGGAGGGTCGTGATGAGTCAGGTCCAATCGGCCATGCTGATGTTGGGGGGCGGCATATTCGCCTATCTGCTCATCGTCTATGTCGTCTGGCAGCGCCGCCGCGGCCCCGCCCTGCCCAAGCCGCCGAAAGCCTCGCGCGAGCGCGGCGAACCGCGCGAAACCCGCATGCCCGGCCTGCCGCGCCGCGACCGCGCGCGCGACCGCATCGCCGAGGAGCCGGTCGAAATCTCGGCCTCGCGCCTTGCGCGGATCAGCGGCCGCGCCCCGCTCGAACCGGCGAGCGAAACCGCCTTCGATGCCCCGGCCGCAACCCCTTCCCCGACGGAGGCCGACATCCTCGTCGACGAACGCCCCGCGCCGCTTCCCTCGGTGCCCGCCGAACCGACCGAGGCCGACCACGCGATGGTCAGCCGGATGCTCGAATCGATGGTCGCGCAGGTCGAGCATGAGGCCGATCTGGTCGAACGCCGCGCCACCGAACCCGTCGCGGTCCGCCTCGCGCCGCAAATCCCGCCGCGCTCCGACGAAGCCCGCACCAGCTGGCTCGGCGGCCGGCCGCGCCTCGACCCCGGCGCGCGCTGGCCCGAGATTCGCGAGGTCCCCGGCCAGTTCATCGCGCAGATCGCCTGCGCCGACCTGCCCGCCGAGATCTGGGACGGGCTCGGCCCGCGCCGCGGCAGCATCGCCTTCTTCATCCACCCGCGCGACGGCGACGCCGCGCTGGTCCACGTCCACGAAGCCGGCGACCCGGTCGACCCGCCGCACCCGCTCGATCCCGGCGGCAACTTCTTCGCGCCCTATGGCGGGCTGCGCTTCGGCGACCTGATGCCCTTCGCGCGCGCGGCCTTTCCCGAATGGCCCGTCGATCTCGTCGCGGTGCGCCCCGGCGACGCCGACCCCCGCGATGGCGCGACCGAAGGTGGGGGCGAGGACGGCGACGGCCCGGGCCACCGCCTCTATCGCCTCGGCTACGACATCGCCGATCCCGCCTTCCACCCGTTCGACTGGCCCTCGATGCTCGCGATGGTCGACATCCTCGCGATGCGCATCACCCGCTATTGGCGCGAGGTCGACGGTCCCTCGCCGATCGACACCCAGCTCGCCAGCGTCGAGCGCCGCCTGATCAAGCACGACGGCGGCGAAAAGGACCCGCTCGGGCGCGAGGGGCTGGTCAACATGCGCGGCGCGCTCGAGGAACTCCACGCCGCCGGCGCCGCGGCGCGCGCCGCCAATTATGTCGCGCGCATCCGCGCCGAGGAAATCATCGCGATCGTCCGCGAAAGCGCCCCCAAAATGGCCTTCACCGCGACCGACGCCGCCGCGGTGATGGAGGCGCTGCAGGCGATCGAGTGGGTCAAGGTGATCCGCCGCAAGGACCCGCAGGAACGCCCCGGCGCCGAGTTGATCGAGAGCCTGACGCTCCCGCTCACCCAGCACCATCCCGACGCGCCGCTGTGGGTGCACGACTATCACGGCATCTGGTTCGACCACGCCAAGCACGCCTATGCCGCCGACCCCGCCGCGCTGTCCGGCGCCGCGCGCGCGGTTTTCGAACCCTATGCGCAGGAACTCGCGGCGCACGAGATGCCCAGCATCGGCCATATCCCCTTTCGCTATGTCCACGACTATGACGAGGATAATCATGCCACGCTGCTCGAGCTGCCGACCAGCGGGCTGATGAGCTGGATCTTCGGCGACGTCGACCATCTGGTGCTGACGATGCGCAAGGCCGACCTGGCCGCGGGGCGCTGGGACCGCCCGATCGTCCAGGTCAGCAACTAGGACCATCCCCCCTACCCCCCTGAATAGCTTTGCGATTGACGTAACGGTCAACTTGCGGCGGCCCGGCGCGCGTCTTAATCAGGGGCAAACAGACCCTGTGGGAGAGCAAGATTATGGCACGTATCGCAATCGTCACCGGCGGCAGCCGCGGCATCGGGGAAGCGATTTCGCTGAAGCTTCAGGAACAGGGGGCGACGGTGATCGCCAACTATGCCGGCAACGACGAGAAGGCGCGCGAATTCACCGACCGCACCGGCATCGCGGCGCGCAAATGGGACGTCGGCGACCATCAGGCGTGTCTCGACAATTGCGCGGCGATCGCCGCCGAATTCGGTGCCGTCGACATCGTCGTGAACAACGCCGGCATCACCCGCGACGGCACCCTCGCGCGGATGAGCTACGGCGACTGGGACGACGTGATGCGCGTCAACCTCGGCGGCTGCTTCAACATGGCCAAGGCTTGCTTTCCCGGCATGGTCGAGCGCGGCTGGGGCCGCATCGTCAACATCGGCTCGATCAACGGCCAGGCGGGCCAATATGGCCAGGTCAATTATGCCGCGGCGAAGTCCGGCATCCACGGCTTCACCAAGGCGCTGGCGCAGGAAGGCGCCAAGAAGGGCGTCACCGTCAACGCGATCGCGCCGGGCTATATCGACACCGACATGGTCGCCGCGGTCCCCGCCCCGGTGCTGGAGAAGATCGTCGCGAAGATCCCGGTGGGGCGCCTGGGCCAGGCCGACGAAATCGCGCGCGGCGTGGCGTTTTTGTGCAGCGAGGATGCGGGGTTCGTCACCGGGTCGACGATGAGCATCAATGGTGGTCAACACATGTATTGACGGTGGCAGGCGCATAACGAAGGCGTTCGCGCAGCGAACGGCGCGTTAGGCGCCGATGCCGCGAAGCGGCAGCCACCGGCGCGGCCGGCCCCCAAGGCCGGCCGAACCCGTCCGACGTCATGGCGGCGGCTTTGCCGTCGCCGCCGGCACCACGTCAAAAATACAAAACCCGTTCGCATCGAGCGAAGTCGAGATGCCCCTCGGGCTGGGCGCTATCTCGCGGTGTGTCTCGACTTCGCTCGACACGAACGGGAAGAGGGGGCGGGTGCTTCCCCGCACCCCTTATTCGTCATCCCCGCGAATGCGGGGATCCAGCTTTTTCCTTCTTCGTGCCTTTGCGCCTTTGCGTGAGATAATTTGGAATCACGCAAAGGCGCAAAGAACGCAAAGGGTCTTAGGATCAACCGTGAGCGCATCCCAGCTGGCGTATCAAGAAGCTGGTTTCCCGCTTCCGAGGGAATGACGAATGCCTTTACTCCACCGTCACCCCCACCACCCGCCAGATCCCGCCGTCGCGCACCAGCGACAGCGTCTCGATCGCGCCCGCCTTGTTCGCATAGTCAGTGCGGAACTTGACCATCTGATAGCCATAGGGCGGCGCGGGTACCGTCTCTTCGCTGACCAGCACCCGCGACTTCACCGCCCCGAGCGGCCCCTGCACCTGCTGCGCCACCCGGCTCCAGGTCTCGGCGGTGTTGAGCGCCTTGAACGACTGCCCCGTCGCCTCCCAGCTGCCGTTCCAGTCGCCCGCGTCGACCAGCGCGAGCCAGCCCCGCGCTGCCGCGACCGCGGGGCTCTCGGCGGGCGCGGTCGATGGCGCCGCGGCGGGGGTATCAGCGCTTCCGGACATCGAGGCGAAAGCGAGCAAGGCAAGACTGAGCGACATGATTAAACCTCCGGCAATCCAGCCCGACGGCCGCCCCATGCGGCGCGCCTCGGCGGATGCGGCAAGCTCTTCCATGCCGGGGGCCGCCGCGGCTTCCCCCAAAGCCTTGTCCCCCGATATTTCGGGGGTCCGATGCTCGATCTCGCGCAGCTGCCGCGCCGCCTCGCGGCTGCTCGACACCGCCAGCTTGCGCCGCGCATCGCGCAGCCGCTCGTTGACCGTATGCACCGACAGCCCCAGGTGCCGCGCCATCGACTTGGCGTCATAGCCGCTGACCAGCAGGCGCAGCGTCTCCTTCTCCTTTTCGGTGAGCGCCTGAATTCCTGCTGTCGTCACGTCGTCTGCGTCCCCTTCCGTCGCCCCCGCGAAGGCGGGGGCCGCTATCGGCGTTGCGCTATGCAGCCAGCGGCCCCCGCCTTCGCGGGGGCGACGTGTTGGTGTCCAATCTAAGCCCCGCCCGAATCGCGGTCACCCCCAAATAATTCGTACCTCGATTGGCGGCGAAGAGGCTATGCTGCCGCGATGACCGCCGCCTATCACCCCCCGGTCAAACGCTCGGTGACGATCGCCGGCCATCCGACCTCGATCAGCCTCGAGCCGGTCTTCTGGGACGCGCTCGAAGCCGAAGCCGCGCGGCAGGCCCTCCCGATCAACGCCCTCGTCGCGCGCATCGACGTCGAGCGGATGGAGGCGGAGGACCCGCCGAACCTGACCTCGGCGATCCGGCAGTGGCTGTGGCGGGGGCGCTGATCCTCCCCGGAACGGGGAGGGGAATCATCGAAGATGGTGGAGGGGCACAGTCGGCTTACGCATCATCTTAAGGAGGTAGGGCCCGTGCCCCTCCACCACCCTGCGGGTGGCCCCCCTCCCCCTGCGGGTGAGGAGCGCTAGCGAACCGCCGCCCCCGCCACCGCGCGCGCAAACGCGGCGCCCTTGTCGGCCGCAAAGTGCAGGAACAGCGACGGCTCGATCAGTTCGAGCTCCATGATGTGCAGCACGCCCGCCGCATCGCCGACCATATCGACGCGCGCATAGACCGGCGCGGTGGGCGCGGCTGCCAGCGCCGCGGCGGCCAGCGCCTGCCCCTCATCGCTCGCCTTCCACGCGGTCTCGCGCCCGCCGAATTGCTCCTGCACGCGAAAGTCGCCCGCCGCGGGGCGCTTGACGATCGCATGGCTGAACCGCCCGTCGAAGAAGAAGAGCGAAAACTCGCCATCGGTCAAAATGCCCGGCATCAACGGCTGCACCAGCCGCCTTTGCCCCAACGCGTCGGCGGGCACGCCGGCCCCCGCGGCGATGCGATGCGTGCCATCGGCACCGCCCGAGATCGCCGGCTTCACCACCACTTCGTCGGCGCCCAGTTTCGCGCGCGCCTCGGCCAATCCCGCATCATCGAGCGCGGCGACCTCGACCGTCGGCACCACTGCGACGCCCTTGGCCGCAAGTTCGGTGAGGTAAGCCTTGTCGCTGTTCCAGCGCAGCACCGCGACCGGATTGACCACCGGCAGCGCCTCGGCCTCCAGCCGGTCGAGCAGCTTGTACCAGCCCGGCACATCGCGATGATAACCCCAGGCGAAGAGCGGCAGCACCAGGTCGAAGCCCGACAAATCGCCCGGATCGCCCCACACGCGCTGCTCGACCGCCAGCCCCGCGCCCGCCAGCGCCAGCGCCTTGCGCGCAAAGGCGGGCTGCCACTTCTCATAATAGTCGGGCGCCGGGACGAGGATCGCGACGCGGGGCTGATAGGGCATTACCGCCCCAGCAGCCCGCGCGCCTGCCCGGCGATATGCGACAGCATCGCGCCGTTCGGGTTCGGGATCGTCCGCGCTCGGTCGACCGTCGCGCGGAACTGCACGACGCGCGGGCCATTGTCCGCCAGCCACTTGGTCACCGCCGCGTCGAGATCGCCCGCGGGCAGCCCCGCGAGGAAGGTCAGCCGCATCTGCTGGAAATCGCGCGCCAGGCTGTTGACCAGCAGGCGTTCCCATGGATCGGCGGGGCTCATATGCGCCGCCAGCGTCTGCGCCCAGTCCAGCCCCAAGGCTTCTCCCAAATGCGTGAAGGCGTGCGTCACCGCGATCTCGTCGTCGCCGCGCCGCTCGGCGAGGTCGACGATGCCGATCGCGCCGTCGGTCTTGAACAGGCGGACGACCGACGCGGCCAGCGCCTCGGGCGCGCCCGCGTCGAGCAATTGCTGGCTCAGCATGTCCCACTGGCGCCGGACCGAGGGGCTCAGGAGGCCGTCGACCCCCGCCATCAGGCGGTCGACGCCGGGCTCGAGCCGTGCGACGAGCGGCCCCGGCTGCGGCTGCCCCGGCGCGGCGCGGAGCAGGTCGGCGATCTGCGACGCCATCGCCGACGCCGCCTGGCTGAAGAGCGACAGGCGGATCGCCTCGTCGATCTTGGCGCTATCGAGCGACATCCAGATGTCGTGCATGCCGAGCAGCCGCTCGACCGCGACGAACGCCGCGGCGACGTCGCCGAGCGAACAGCCTTCCTCCTCGACCAGCTCGAACGGATGCACCACGCCCATGCGGTTGACGATGCGGTTGGCGAGCTTGGTCGCGATGATCTCGCGGCGCAGCTGGTGGTCGGCGATCGCGCCTGCGAAATCGCGCTGCATCTCGACCGGGAACGCCGCCGCCAGATCGCTCGCCAAGGCTGGATCGTCGGCAAGATCGCTATGCTCGATCGCATCCTGCAACGCGAGCTTCGATGTCGACAGCAGCACCGCGAGCTCGGGCCGCGTCAGCCCGCGCCCTTCGGCCGAGCGGCGCAAGAGCTCGTCGTTCGCCGCCAGCCCCTCGACCTTGCGGTCGAGCCGGCCCGCCGCCTCGAAGGTCTCCATCACGCGCACCAGCGACGGCACCGCGGCCGATCCGCCCTTTTCGGCGATCGACAGCGCCAGCGCCTGGAGCCGGTTGTCCTCGAGCACCAGCGCCGACACATTGTCGGTCATCCGCACGAGCAGCGCATCGCGGTCGTCCTGCGACAGCCGCCCCTCGGCCATCTCGCGGTTGAGTGCGATCTTGATATTGACCTCGTTATCCGAGCAGTCGACGCCCGCGCTATTGTCGATGAAGTCGGTGTTGATCCGCCCGCCATGCGCCGAAAAGGCGATGCGCGCTGCCTGCGTGACGCCCAGGTTCGCGCCTTCGCCAACGGCTTTCACGCGCAGGTCCTCGGCATCGACGCGCAGCGCGTCGTTCGCGGGGTCGCCGACCTCGGCATTGTTCTGGCTCGCGGCCTTCACATAGGTGCCGATGCCGCCGAACCAGAGCAGATCGGCCGGCGCCTTCAGGATCGCCGAGATCAAGGAGCCCGGATCGATCTCTGCCTGCGACAGGCCGAGCGCCGCCTGCACTTCGGGGGTCAGGGGGATGCTCTTCTGGCTGCGCGGGAAGACCCCGCCGCCCTTCGAGATCAGCTTGGCGTCGTAATCGGCCCAGCTTGACCGCGGCAGCGCGAACATGCGGTCGCGCTCTTTCCAGCTCTTCGCCGGATCGGGATCGGGGTCGAGGAAGATGTGACGGTGGTCGAACGCCGCGACCAGCTTGAGCGCCTTCGACAGCAGCATGCCGTTGCCGAACACGTCGCCCGACATGTCGCCGCAGCCGACGACGCGGATCGTATCGGTCTGCACATCGACGCCAAGCTCGGCGAAGTGACGCTGGACCGAGAGCCACGCACCCTTGGCGGTGATCCCCATCGCCTTGTGGTCATAACCCTTCGACCCGCCGCTCGCGAACGCATCGCCGAGCCAGAAGTCGCGCTCCATCGCTAGGCGGTTGGCGACGTCGGAGAAGGTCGCGGTGCCCTTGTCGGCGGCGACCACGAAATAGGGATCGTCGCCGTCGTGGATGGCCACGCCCTTCGGATGCACGACCTTGCCCGCGACCAGATTGTCGGTGATCGACAGCAGCGAGCGGATGAAGATGCGGTAGCATTCGGTGCCCTCGGCGAACCAGGCATCGCGGTCGAGCGCGACATCGGGCAGCGCCTTGGGATAGAAGCCGCCCTTCGCGCCGGTCGGCACGATGACGGCGTTCTTGACGCGCTGCGCTTTCATGAGGCCCAGGATCTCGGTGCGGAAGTCGTCGCGGCGGTCGGACCAGCGGAGTCCGCCGCGCGCAACCGGGCCGGCGCGGAGGTGAATGCCCTCGACGCGCGGCGAATAAATCCACACCTCGCGCCACGGCAGCGGCTTGGGCAGGCCGGGGACGAGGCTCGAATCGATCTTGAACGCCAGCGCTTCCGCTGCCGCGGGGGCGAAGGCGTTGGTGCGCAGCGTCGCGCCGATCACCGCATGGAACAGGCGCAGGATGCGGTCGTCGTCGATCGACTTGATCGCGGCGAAGCCCGCCTGGATCTCGGCGTCGAGGAAGGCGGCGCGGTCGGCGTCCTGTCTGGCGGGATCGTGAAGCGCGCAGAAGCGCTCGACCAGCGCGCCGGTCAGGTCGGGCGCGTGACGCAGCGCCGCGACCACCGTGTCCATGCCATAGCTCGACCCGCCCTGGCGCATGTAGCGGAACCAGGCGCGCAGCCACACGATCGCCTGCGGATCGGTCTGCGTCACGAGCACCAGCTCGTTGAAGGCGTCATTTTCCGCCTTGCCGTCGAGCACCGCGGCGATTGCGCCCTCGATCGTATCGACGAAGGGCAGCAGCATCGTCTCGTCGACATTGGCGGGCACGCGCAGCGTGAAGTCGTGGATCACCACGGGGAGTTCGGCTTCGCCCTCGTCGGCCGGGCTTCCCGGCGTCCGCGCCGGGTTCAGCGCGGTCGGAATCTCCTCGAGCACCTCGAAACCGAAATGTTCGAGCGCGGGAACGACGTCGGACAGCGCAAGCGGCCCGACCGCGCTATAGACCTTCAGCCGCAGCCGGTCGTCGCCGTCGAGGCTCTTCTTCGCCAGCCGCACGCTGCGCGGATTTTCCGCATCGAGGTCACGCAGGCGCAGGATATCGCGCGCGGCCTCTTCGGGATTATAGAGGTTGCGGTAATTGGCGGGAAACAGCGGCGCAAAGCGCGACGCCAGCGCCGCCGCGCGCCCCGCATCGCCGCGCTGCGCGAGCGCCGCTTCGACCTCGGGCTGCCAGCCGCGCACCATCTGCTCGAGCTGCGCGTTGAGCTTGTCGGCGTCGGGCACCACCCCGCCGCTGCGCAGGTCGAGGGTGTAGCGCAGCAGCGCCGCGCCGCCGTCCTCGAGCACCATCGTCCAGCCGATCACGCCCGCCCTGGCCTCGCGCACCAGCATCGCCTCGACCGCGATGCGGCGCCCGGTCGACACCTCGTCGCGCGGTAGCCAGACGAAGGCGAACAAATGCCGCCCCAGCGCGCTGCGCACCATCACCAGCTTCGGCCGCGGCCGGTCGGTGATCGACATCGAGGTGAGGACGAGGTCCTCGAGCGACGCCGCATCGAAGGCGATCAACAGGTCATGCGGCAGCGCGGTGAGCGCATGCGCGAGCGCCTTGCCCGCATGCCCCGTCGGGTCGAAACCGAATTTCGCCATCAGCCCGCCCAGCTGCGCGCGCAGCACCGGCACCTTGTCGGGGCGCGCCGACAGCGCCGCGCTGGTCCACAGCCCGGCGTGGATCGACAATTTCTCGACCGTCTTGCCCTTCAACTCGGGAACGATCACGAGGTCGAGCAGCACGCGGCGGTGCACCGCCGACAGCCGGTTCGACTTGATCAGCAGCGGCGCCTGCCCGCCCGCATCGAACCAGGCGAAGGCGGCGTCGAGTGCGTTCTGCGACAGCAATTGACCGCTACCCGACGCGCTGATCCCCAGCGGTTGTTCGACCGCGCCGCCGCGCGTGCGCCACTCGTGGCCGAGCTGGGTCATCGCCCCGCCCTCGAACCAGCGCAGCAGCTCGGCGGCTTCGCCCTCGACGCGCATCGCGGCGTCGGCGAGCATCGCGGCGCGCATCGCCTTCCAGTCGGCGACCGCCGCACGCACATCGGCGAGCGCGCCTTCCAGCCCGTCGAGCAGGCGGCGGCGCGCACGCGCATCGCCGCGTTCCAGCTCCATATAGATCACCGATTCGCGCCCGTCGCAGCCCGGGGTCGCGGCCTCGGCGCCGGTCAGCGCGCCCTTGGCGTCGCGCGCCGCGGCGACCACCGGGTGCAGGATGCGGTGAATCACCAGCCCCTGCGCGCCGACGATCTGCGACACCGAATCGACCAGGAAGGGCATGTCGTCGTTGACCACCGCCAGCCGCATGCGGCGATCGGTGCCGTCGGCCGCCATCGGCTCGAGCAGCAGCGACGGGGTGCCGGGGGTGCGGCCGAGCGAGGCGCGCGCGGCGAACTCGCCCGCCGCCTTCAGCGCCGCGGCGTCGAGGTCGTCGCCCTCGCCGGGCAACGCGCTGTCCTTCAGCGCGGCCTGATAGGCCTTGGCGATCTTCGCGGGAACAGGAGCGGCCGCCGCGGCCTCGACTTCGGCTTCGGCGGTTTCGGACGAATTAAGGGGCATAGGGTTCAGGCTTCCCACTGAGGCGGGCCTGTGCCGGGGGGTGGCTGGCCCGTTCGCTGTCCGCCTATGCGCCTGTCGCGCGCGCGGCTCAACCCCCCGCGCGAAGGCCCGCGTAAAATTATTTCAATTTTCGGATTGTCTGTTGCGCAAAGATCCTCCCCATCGCGAAGCGTTGGGGAGGGGGACCGCACCGGCAGGGCGTGGTGGAGGGGTTTTACGTCAGCGTTGTTACCCCTCCGTCAGCGCTTCGCGCTGCCACCTCCCCATCGCTGCGCGTGGGGAAGATCTTAAAAGGGGATCCTACGGCGAAATCACCGCCGCCTTGCGCGCCAGCTTCGCCAGCAGCGCGTCGTCGTCGGCCGCCTTGGCGACGATTCCGATATGCCCGCCGGGCATCGCGCGCGCGATGAGCACGACGAATTCGGCATCGCCCGCATCATGTTCCAGGATCACCGCGGGCTGCGCCGCGCGCAGCGCGTCGAGCGAGCCGGCGCCCTTCGCTTCGGCCGCCCCCGCGGGCTTGCGCTTCGCGCGCTCGTCCCTGACCAGCCCCTTGAGCCCGCCCGGATAGGCGTCGAGATAGCGCGCCAGTTCGCCGCGCCCCACACCTTCGCCCTGCGCATGCCCCAGCACGCAGGCATATTCGGCGATGCGCGTCTTGTCGTAATTCGCCCCGAACACCAGCTTGACCAGCGGCGTCATCGGCGCGCGCTCCTGCGCCTTCAGCCCGGCGTCGGCAAGCAGTTCGGCGAATTCCCCCGGCGCGTCTTCGGCGGCGAGCGCGAAATCCCACGCCTGCCCGACCGCCTGGTACAGCGCGCTGCGGCTGCGGCTGTCGGCGGCGAGCGCGCGGTCGGCGGTTTCGCGCGCCAGCGCCAGCCAGTCGGCGAGCCCGGCGTCCGCCCCCAACTCGGCGCCGACGTCGAGCCCGTCCTCGACCGGCATCACCAGCGCGGTGTCGACATCGGTAAAGGCACCGAAGCCCGGCGCGGGTTCGTCGTCGATATGCTCGCTGTCGGGGCCGTCGGCCCACACCGGCACGGGCGCCGTCAGCGGCGCGGCGCTGCGCAGCGCCTGTTCGACCGACAGCTGCAATTCCTCTTCCTGCGCAGCGGGCGCGGCTTCCTTCCAGTTGATCACCCCCATGATGAAGTCGATCGTGTCGTCGTCGGACGAGAAGGGCAGCAGGATGCCGCGGTACATGATCGTCGTGCCGCGATCGTTGACGAACTCGGCCTCGAAACCGATCGGCGCGCGGTTAGCGATGATCTGCAGATAATGGTCGGTCAGCCGCGACAGCAGCGAGCGGCCGGGCACCTCGCGGATATATTGGACGTCGTCGTCGATCTGCGACTCGGCGCGCAATTTGTCGCCGAGGAAGGACAGGCCCGGATTGTCGATTCCCGCGGTGAAATCGAGCAGCACCGCATAGGGGCCGAAATCGTCGAGATGGTCGAGATCGAGATCCTCGACCGAGGGATAGGCGCGGTCGGACAGCAAGGAAGCCCAATAATTATAGGCGCGCACCTGCATCCGCCGTTCGTCGACCCCGACCGAGGGCGGCGAATCGATCGCACCATCGTCCTGGCCGTGGCTGCCCGCAAGCAGTCCGCGCATGCTGTCCATCATTTATCCCCAGTCGCAAACATTGGTAAATGTCATGCAACAACACTGGTAAAGGTGGCGTAAACGATGGTGGTGGGGCGGGACGCGGAAGGCGGGTTTCGCCAATCATGAGATCCTCCCCATCGCGAAGCGTTGGGGAGGGGGACCGCGCCCGAAGGGCGTGGTGGAGGGGTCGAAAGGTGGCACCGACGCCTGACGGCGTCGAACCCCTCCGTCAGCCCTGCGGGCTGGCACCTCCCCATCGCTTCGCGTGGGGAGGATCGAGCAGGTCAACCCGCCAACTCCCCCAGCCACTGCGCGATCATCCGCCGCCCCGCATCGACCGCCCCCGGCCCGAAGCGCGCATGATCGGCGCGCATCGCGTCCGGCGAGCTCCCAACCTCGGCCAGTGCCTCGGGCCACTGGTCGACCCAATGCTCGAAGCGCGGGTCGAGCCCCATTTCGGCGTGGAATTGCAGCGCCAGGATATTCGCCCCGCGCCGGAACGCCTGGTGCGGATAGGCCGCGCTCGAAGCGAGCAGTTCGACATCGGCGGGCAGGTGGAAGGTGTCGCCGTGCCAGTGAAGCACCGGCACGTCCGTGAGTTGGCCCAGCGGCGAGGCGGGGTCGAGGATCGTCAGCGCGTCGAACCCCACCTCCTTCGCCGGCCCCGGATAAACGGACGCGCCGAGCGCGGCTGCGATCATCTGCGCGCCGAAGCAGACCCCCAACGTCGGCCGCCCCGCATCAAGCCGCCGCGCGAGCCGCCGCAGCTGGCACGTAATCCACGGATGTTCGGCCTGCTCGTAAACCCCCATCGGCCCGCCCATCATGATCAGCAGGTCGGGCGCGCCAAGGTCGAGCTGGCCGAAGCCGGGATCGCCGACATCGACCCGGTCGAGCACATAGCCCGCCGCCTCGATCGGTTCGCGGAATCCCGCGAGCCCTTCGTGCGGCACATGGCGGATGATGAGACCGGTCTTGGTCATGGGCCCCAAACTGACTCGACAAATCTGGCGACGAAGCGAGTATTTGCCGCGCCGTTTCGAACGACTCGCATCTAGCCAGAATCATTGGCCGCTGTCACTCTACCAAAGCAGTAGAGATACTGTCGCGGCCCGTAGCTGAGCTTGGCTTCCCTCAGCTACGGGCCGCCACTTCCCTCGAAATTTCACGCCGGCGGCCGGTGCTCGCCGAAGTTCAGCGCCGCGCGCCGCAGGAAATTGTCGATCGCCGCCATGTCCGCCGCGCCGTCGCCCGGCGCCGCCGCGCGCATCCGCGCCGCGTCGGGAAACACGCCATAGCCCGCGAACAGGCAGTGCCAGCTGATGCTGCCATAATAGCCGCCGATGCCGCGCTCCGCGATGACCGCCTCGACGTCGCCGCGCGTGAACCAGGCGGTGATCATCGCCTTGAGATCGTCGGACAGCGTCTCCATCGCCGCCGCGTCGCGCCAGTAATCACCCGCGTCGGCGCGCCGGTTCATCCGGTAATGCGCGACGATATAGTCGCGGATGCCCTCGTAGCGCGCGGCGATGCGCGCGTTGAACACGTCGCGGTGCTGCGGCGTGAAACTGCCGCCCTCGAACGCCGCGACGAATTCCTGCGCCGTCGCGATCACGATGTGCAGCGCGGTCGCCTCGAGCGGCTCGAGGAAGCCCTGCGCCAGTCCCATCGCGAGGCAGTTGCCCGTCCAGCTTTCGGCGAGCCGCCCGACCTTCATCTGCAGATGCCGGGCCGCGACCTCGTCGCCGACGCCGAGCGCCGCGCGCAATTCGGCCTCGGCGTCCTCGGCATCGAGATAGCGGCTCGAAAAGACATAGCCGTTGCCCACCCGCGTCGTCAGCGGGATCGTCCAGCGCCACCCCGCCGCCATCGCCGTGCTGCCCGTCGCGATCGGCAGCGGCGCGCCCTCGGCGTGCGGGGTCGGCATCACCACCGCGCGGTCGTTGAACAGATTGCCCTCGAAGGGCAGGAATTTCGCCCCCAGCGCCGCCTCGGCGATCAGCGCGCGAAAGCCCGAGCAGTCGACGAAGAAGTCGCCTGCGACCGCTTCGCCGCCTTCGAGCAGCAGCGCCTCGACCAGCCCTTCGCCCCTGACGCGCACCTCGGTGACCTTGCGCGGAAGGTGGGTGACACCCAGCCCCACCGCATGGTCGCGAAGGAAGGCGCCGACCTTATAGGCATCGAAATGATAGCCATAGCCGAGCTCGAACGGAAAGCTCTCGGCCGGGTGCGGCCCTTGTCCAGCCGCCGCGAGCCGCGGCGCGAGATAGAAGGCATCGGGATGCGCGGGCACGTCGACCCCGCCGCGCCGCAGCGCCGCATTGTGCACGAAGGCGGGCTGGCTATGGACGTCGAGCGGCGTTGGAAAGGGATGGAAATAGCCCCCCGCCCCCGCGCCGCCCCAGCCCTCGAAGCCGATGCCGATCTTGTAGGTCGCATCGCACGCCGGCATCCACGCGCTTTCGGCGATCCCCAGCGCGTCGAAAAAGGCCTTCAATTGCGGCGTCGATCCCTCGCCGACCCCGATGATCCCGATCTCGGGCGATTCGATCACTGTGACGCTTGCGCGCCCCACCCATTGTTTCGCGAACAGGCACGCGGTCATCCACCCCGCCGTCCCGCCGCCGAGTATGACGATGCGGAAGGGCGGGTTGTCGCTCACTTCCCGGGCGCGAGCCGGATCGCCGCGCCGCCGCCGGGCGCGAGCCAGAGCTTGTAGGTATCCCCCTTCTTCACCGTCAGCGTCTCATAGGCGATGCGGTGCCGCGCGTCGGTGAGATAGGTCGCGCCCTCGCCGTCCTTGTACACCGTCGTGGTATAGCTCTTGCCCGGTTCGAGGAAATCGAAGCGCAGGTCGAGCGTCCGCGCGGTGGCATCGTTGACCCCGCCGACATACCAGTCGGCGCTGCCCCGGTCCTTGCGCGCGAAGATCGCATAGTCGCCGATCGCGCCCGCGATCAGCCGGCTCTCGGCCCAGTCGGCGGGCACCTTGCTGATGAAGTCGAGCTCGCGCGGGAATTTCGCCAGCGTCTCGGGAAAATCGGCGACCATCTGGATCGGCGAATAGATGGCGAGATAGAGGCCGAGCTGCTTCGCCAAGGTCGAGGCCAGCGGCGCCTTGTTCGCGCCCTCGAGGCTCAGCACCCCCGGCGTGAAATCCATCGGCCCCGACAGCATGCGCGTATAGACGAGCGTCGGCTCATGCTCGGGCCCGTTCGCAAAGGCGCCCCAGGCATTATATTCCATGCCCCTTGCGCCCTCGCGCGCGACCCAGTTGGGATAGGTGCGCCGCAGGCCCGTGTCCTTCACCGGCTCGTGCGGGTTGACCGCGACATGGTATTTCGCGGCGGTCTCGACGACCTTCAGATGGTGCTGCACCTGGCGCTGGCCGTCGTGCCACTCCATCCGCACCGTGCCCGGCGCATCGCCCGGCGCGATGATCCCGCCGGCATCGGCGACATAGCCCGTCTTGACCGTCCCGACCCCGAGTTCGCCGTAGAGCTTCATCGCATCGTCGAGCTGCGCTTCATAGACCGCGATATTGCCGCCGGTCTCGTGATGGCCGATCAACTGCACGCCCTTCTTCCGCGCATAGTCGGTCACCGCCTTCAGGTCGAAATCGGGGGTCGCCTCGGTGAAGCTATATTCGTCGCCATGGCCGAACCAGTTGCCGTTCCAACCCTTGTTCCACCCCTCGACGAGCACGCCGCCGAACTTGTGCTTCACCGCGAAGTCGATGGTCGCCTTGGTCCGCTCGGTCGTCGCGCCATGCTTCGGCCCCTCGGCCCAGCTCCAGTCGCCGCGGATCATCCCCCACCAGATGCCGACATATTTCATCGGCTTGAACCAACTCGTATCGCCAAGCTTGTTCGGCTCGTTGAGGTTGAGTTCGAGGTCGCTCTGCACCAGCCCCGCGGCATCATCCGAAATGCGGATTGTCCGCCAGGGCGTCGCAAAGGGCAGGTCGCGCACGACGCGCGGCCCGCGCGACGAGGGCGACAGGGTCGCGCGGAACTTGCGCCCCTCGGCGCGCTTCAGCCACATGCCCGCATAATCGACCAGCGCCGCCTCGTGGAACGCCAGATGCGTGCCGTCCTCGAGCCGGATCGTCATCGGCGTGTGTGCGGTCGCGACGCCCTCGATCGGCGTTTCCTGATAGACCTGCTCGTAGCGGTTCCACTCGCCGCCCGGGATCCACCAGGCGGTGCCCGTCGGCGCGATGTCGAATTCGGTGAACTCGTCGGCGATGTTCGCGGTCTTCAGCCCCGGCTGCGCGGGCAGCTCGTAGCGAAAGCCGATGCCGTCGTCGAACAGCCGGAAGCGCACGTTCATCCGGTGCCCGCCCCAGCTTCCGTTCTGGCGGAAGCGCACGAGCAGTTCTTCGTGCCGGTCGCGCACGAAGCGCCGCTCGCCCCACGGCAGCTCCCAGGTCGCATCGCCCTTGGCGCGCTCGACGCTCTCGATCGCGAAGCCGCGCTGCAGCCCGATGCGGTCGGTCAGGATGAAGCCCAGCTTCGACGGCGCGATCAGCAGATGCCCCTTGCGCGACAGCGACCAGGTCGGGCGCTGGTCGTTGTCGGTCGCGACGGTCAGCACCAGCGACCCGTCGGGCGATGCCGCGGTCACCGGCGCGGGCGCGGGCTGCGCAAGGGCGGGAACCGCTGCTACGGCGGCGGCGAAAAACAGCAGGCTACGCATCACTTCGTCTCTTCCATTTCCATCCACAGCACGCCCGCGGGCGGCAGCCTTTCCTCGTCGGCGCCATTGAGCGCGAGCAGTACGCCCCCGCCCCCATGCGCCGCGATGTCGATCGTCCCCGCGCCGAGGTTGAACAGGCAGCGCAGATGCTGCCCCTCGCCCACCCGGTCGAAGCCGAGCAAATCGCCCTCGACCACCCAGCGCGCATTCGCCCCCAGCCGCAGCGCCGGGCTGCCCGCGCGCAGCGCGAGCAGCCGCCGCGTCAGCACCAGCATCGACCCGGGGTCGGCCTCCTGCCGGTCGACCGCGAGCGCGTCATGCGCCTCGCCCAGCGGCAACCACGGATCGCCGTCGCTGAACCCCGCGTGCCGCGCCCCCGCAACCCACGGCAGCGGCGTGCGCGCGCCGTCGCGCGACAAGGTCAGCGGCCAGTTCTTGAGCGCCTCGGGATCCTTGACCAGCTCGAGCGGGATCTCGACCTGCCCCAGCCCCAGCTCCTCGCCATTGTAGAGGATGATGCTGCCGCGCAGCGCGCAAAGCAGCGCCATCTTCATCGCGGCATAGTCCGACGCATCGACCCCTTCGACCGCCCAGCGCGACACCGCGCGCGGCGCGTCGTGGTTCTCGAACGCCCAACTCGGCCAGCCCACCCCCGGCGCGTCGGGCCACTGCTCGGCCGCTTCGCGCACCAGCCGCGGCGTCAGCGCGTCGGCGTAGAGGAAGTTGAAGCCATAGGCGCTGTTCAGCCGGCGCTCGCCCGCGGTGAACAGCTTCATCTCGCGCTCGGCATCCTCGCCGCCGACCTCGGCCACCGTGAAGGCCCCTTCATATTCATCGGTCAGCGCGCGGATGCGTTCGAGGAACAAGGCGATGTCGGGGTGCGACTGGTTGTAGATCTTCTGCTGGAAATCGAACGGCCGCGTGCGCGGCTTGTTCGACGGCGGCGCGGGCGGATTGTCGCGCAGCATCGGGTCGTGCATCGAGAAGTTGATCGCATCGATGCGAAAGCCGTCGACCCCGCGGTCGAGCCAGAAGCGCACCGCAGCCAGCAGCGCGTCCTGCACATCGCGGTTGTGGACGTTGAGCTGCGGCTGGCTGCTCAGGAAATTATGCATGAAATATTGGCCGCGCCGCGCGTCCCACGTCCACGCCGGGCCGCCGAACACCGACTGCCAGTTGGTCGGCGGCGACCCGTCGGGTTTCGCGTCGGCCCAGACATACCAGTCGGCCTTGGCATTGGCGCGGCTCGCGCGGCTTGTCGCAAACCAGGCATGGCGGTCGGAGGTGTGCGCGAAGACCAGGTCGGTCGTGACCTTCAGCCCCAGCGCATGGGCTCGCTCGACCAGCGCGTCGAAATCGGCGAGCGTGCCGAAGATCGGGTCGACGTCGCAATAATCGGCGACGTCATAGCCGAAATCCTCCATCGGCGAGGGATAGAAGGGCGACAGCCAGATCGCATCGACGCCGAGGCTGGCGATATAGTCGAGCCGCGCGGTGATCCCCGCGAGGTCGCCGATGCCGTCGCCGTTCGAATCGGCGAAGCTGCGCGGATAGACCTGGTAGATCGCCGCGCCTTTCCACCAGCGTGGGGCGGCGGGCGCGGGGGCGAAATCTTGCTTGGGGAGGGGCTGGTTCGTCGTCACTTATCGTCGCTTATTCGCTGGCCTGGCAGATGATCGTGCCGAAGGCGGGGAGAGAAAGACTGAGGCTGCCCGGTGCGGCAGGCGCCGCCGGACAGTCGCCATGGAGCGCGGTAAAGCCGGCGCTTTTCATATCGATGGCAATGGTCGCGGCAAGCGCCGCCGCGGAGGTGTTGAACGCGACCACCGTCTCGCGCCCGCTATCGGGGTCGAAGCGCGACACCGCGAGCAGCCCGGGCTTCTCCGAAAAGGCGCGGACTTTGGTCGATCCGCGCGACAGCGCCGGGCTGGCGCGCCGCAGCGCCGCCAGGTCCGCGATATGGCGATAGAGCGGGTGGCCGGTATCGAAATTGGCGGCCGCGGTCGTCGCATCGCTGCCGATCAGGTCATTGTCGTTGTACACCGCAACCCGCGACGCAAACATGTCCTCCCGCGCGAGCTGATCGTTGCCGTCGGAGATGAAACCCTGCTCGTCGCCATAATAGATCACCGGCACCCCGCGCAGCGCCAGCAGCATTGCATGCCCCAGCTTCACCCGCGCGAGCAGCTCGGCCTCGCTCGCCTCCGGGTTCGCCTGCTTCACGAACATCGCGAAGCGCCCCATGTCGTGGTTGCCGAGGAAGGTCGGCAGTTCGAGCGCGGCCTCTGCCCCGCCCTTGTAGAGCAGGTCGCCGTCGAACAGCCGCGCGAAGTCGGCTGTCCCTTTCGTGCCGCTCACCGCGTCGATCGTCGCGCGCGCGAAGGCGAAGTCGAGCACCGCGGGCAGCCCCGCGGCATACGTGTGCCACGCGAGCCCGCCCGGATCGACCGCGTCGATATAGACCTCGCCGAAGATGTGGAAATTGAGGATGCCCTTCGCCTCGGCGCGCGCCTGCATCGCGGGGACGAAGGCCTGCCAGAACTCGGGGTTCACATGTTTGGCGGTGTCGATGCGAAAGCCGTCGATGCCGAATTCGTCGATCCAGCGGCCGTAGATATCGATGAAGCCCGCGACGACCTTCGGGCTCTCGGTCGCGAGGTCGTCGAGCCCCGCGAAATCGCCATAGAGCGAGGATTCGCCGACCCAGTCGCTGTTGCCGCGGTTGTGATAATGGATCGGGTCGTTGAGCCACGCGGGCACCTTCACCCGCTCCTCGCCCTTGGGCACCACCGGGGTGTAGGCGAAACCCGGATCGATGAGCTTCGCCCAATTCTCCGCGCTCGGATCGTGATCGCCCGCAAAGCCCGGATTGATCGGGGCGCCGGTCACCCCGCCGCGCCGCGAAAAGGGATAATCGGCGAGGCTGCGATATTTATAGCCCGCGTCGTCGCCGTCGGCGTAGCGGATCACGTCGGCGGTGTGGTTGGTGATGATGTCCATATAGACCTTCATCCCGCGCTTATGTGCCGCATCCACAAAAGCCTTGAACTCGGCGTTGGTCCCGAAATGCGGGTCGACCTGGGTGAAGTCGGTGACCCAATAGCCGTGATAACCCGCGCTCTCGTCGCCCTTCGGCCCCTGCACCGGCTTGTTCTTGAATATCGGCGCGAACCAGATCGCGGTCGCGCCCATACCCGCGATATAGTCGAGCCGCTTCGTCAGCCCGGCGAGGTCGCCGCCATGGTAGAAACCCTTGGCGGTGGGGTCGTAACCCGTCGCCAGCCGGTCGCCCTTCAGCCCGCCCTTGTCGTTCTTCTTATCGCCGTTCTCGAAGCGGTCGGGCAGCACGAAATAGACGAGCTCGTCGGTCGGCGCGCGCGCGCGCACCGCGGCGATATCTGCGTCCTGCGCGGCGGCGGGAAGCGGCGCGAGCAGCAGCGCGAGCGGGGCCCAGAGACGATGGGCGCGGCGGATCATGCGGCAACTCCGGCAGGGGACAGGCTTTCCAGAAAGGCGTCGTAGGGCGGCATCGCCGCGACCTCGCGTTCGATGACCAGCCTGTTGGTGTCGAGGAAGGTCTTGAGGTCGGCCTCGCTCAGCGTGTCGGCGAGCGGATGCCACGCCTGCGGCATCACCCCCTGCCCGACCAGCACCTGCAGCCAGCCCGGCTCGGTGAACAATTCCTCATGCTCGCGCACGATCACCCCCTGCGCGCGGAACTGGTCGATCTTCGCTGCCAGCGTATCGGGAATGTCCATCGCCGCCCGCTCGCGCCAATAGGGCGTGTCGGTGCGTTCGGTGGCCTTGTAATGCAGGACGATGAAGTCGCGAATGCGCTCCCATTCGAAATCGCTCTGCCTATTATATTCGGCAACGATCACGGGGTCGGGCGCATCCGCGGGGAGCAGGTTCAGGAGGCGCGAGATGCCCGACTGGACGAGGTGGATGCTCGTCGATTCGAGCGGTTCCATGAACCCCGCCGCGAGCCCGAGCGCGACGACATTGCGGTTCCACATCCTGCGGCGCTTGCCGCTGGTGAAGCGCAGCCGGTTCGGCGCCGCCTGCGCGGGCCCGTCGAGGCTGGCAAGCAGCGCCGTCTCGGCCGCATCGTCGTCCAGGAAGCGCGAGCAATAGACATAGCCGTTGCCGATGCGGTGCTGCAGCGGGATGCGCCACTGCCACCCCGCCGCGCGCGCGATCGCCCGTGTGTAAGGCTGCTGCGGCGTGTCGCCATGCGCGCAGGGCACAGCGACCGCGCGGTCGTTGGGCAGCCAGTGCGACCAGTCCTCATAGCCCGTTGCGAGCGCGCCCTCGATCAGCAGCCCGCGAAAGCCCGAGCAGTCGATAAACAGCTCGCCCGCGACGCGCCGTTCGCCTTCGAGCATCACCGTCGCGACATCGCCATTCGCGGCGCGCTCGACCGAAACGACCTTGCCCTCGACCCGCGCCACGCCCCAGCCCTCGGCGCGCTTCCGCAGAAACGCCGCATAAAGCCCGGCATCGAAATGAAAGGCATAGGGCATGGCGGGCGCATGCGGCGACGCCCCGGCGCCGCGCCGGAAGCGCCCGGCGCGCGCGGCGCCTTCGTTCAGCGAATAGGCGTCGAGGCTGTCCGCGATACCCAGGCTCCGCCCGCGCAGCCAATATTGATGGAAGGGCAGCAGCCCCAGCCCGCGCCCGATCGCACCGAACGCATGCATGTAGCGATGTCCCGGCCGCGTCCAGCCGTCGAATTCGATCCCCTGCTTGATCGTTCCCTGCGTCGCGCGCAGGAACTCGTCCTCGTCGATCCCCAGCGCTTCGTTGAACAATCGGATCTGCGGGATCGTCGCCTCGCCCACCCCGACCGTGCCGATCGCCTCCGATTCGACCAGGGTCACGGTCCAGCCCTGCGGCAGGAAACGGCGCAGGCACGCCGCGGCCATCCAGCCCGCCGTACCCCCGCCGATGATGATGAGCCGCATGGGGGTCATTTGATCCGCCTCAGGCTTCGCGTGCAAACAAAAATAGCGGGGGCGGCGCGACCCGGCCGCCCCCACAGGGGGAGGGTATCAGAATTTGAACGAGGCGCCCGCGAGGAAACGGCGGCCATAGGTCTGATAGTCGATCACCGCACGGGCGTCGCGCGGATCGTCGGTGACGAAGGGCTCGTCGGTCAGGTTCTGCCCCTGGACGAAGATCGACAGCCCCTCGAGCGCGCTGCCCGGCTGGAAGTCATAGCCGATCTGCGCGTCGATGATCGTCTCGGCGCGCGCCCGGCGCCGCACCCGCGCGCCGCCGAAACCCGACAGCTCGCCGACGAAGCTCGACCGGTACCGCGCGCTGGCGCGGGCGTTGAAGCCCCATTTCTCGAAATAGGCGGTGCCGTTGGCGACCCATTTCGAATAGCCGGGGATGTCCTCCGACGGCGCGCCCGGGGTCGGCTGGATATTGGTCTTGGTATAGGAGGCGCTGCCCGTCACGCCGAAGCCTTCGAGCGCCGAGGTGAAGGTGCTGAACGGCAGCGTCGCGGCGAATTCGGCGCCATAGAGCTTGCCGCCCTCGCCGTTGATCGGCGCGTTCACCGTGCCCATGTAATTGACGATGATCGGCAGGCCGTTGATGTCGTTGCCCACCGGCGCGATCGGAAAGCCGGTGAAGTCGAACGGGATCGCCTGATTGTAGATATAGCTCTTCAGCTGCTTGTAGAAGAGCTGCACCGCGACATAGCCCGACCCGCCGAAATATTTCTCGAAGGTGAGGTCGGCGGCGTTGGCGCGCCAGGGGCGGAGGTCGGGATTGCCCGAATCGCCGCGCACCACCGCGCATTGCCGCCCGGTCGGGCAGACCATCCCGCCCGGATCGCCGACCGTCGTGCCATAGCTCAGCGACGCGCGAATGTCGTCGAGCCGCGGCCGGATGATCTCGCGCGCCAGCCCCAGGCGGATCACGAAATCGCTGTCGGTGCGCAGCGACAGGTTCAGGCTGGGCAGGATGTCGATATAGTCGGTGCTCTCGCGCCGCGGGATGCCCTGGATGTTCGGCGAGCCATTGGGGTTGGTCCCGATGAACGAGGCTGAGGCGCCGTTCGAATTCTGGTCGGTGAAGATCGCCTGGACGCCGAAATTGCCGGTCAGCACCGACGAGCCCATCTCCTGGTCGATGTTGGCCTGAAGATAGGTGGTCATGATCTTTTCGCCGACGTCATAGGCCTTTACCACGACATCGCCATAGGGGTTGGGCACCAGCTTGTAGATGCCCGCCGCGAGCAGGTCGCGCGGGTCGTAGCTGACCACCGGGCCGAGCCCGAGGTACGACAGGTTCGTCGTGCCACGGCGGAACTGCTCGGGGATGGTGACGCTCGTCATCCCGTCGGTGTTCGCCACCAGCCCGACGAACGCCTCGTCGGGGGTCAGGCTCTTCTTGCGGTCGGTGTAGTTCACGCCGAACTGCACCGATTTCAGGAAGCCCTCGAGCTCGCGCTCGACCTCGACGCGATACTGCCACAGCTCGTCCTCGATGATGCGGTTGTTGTAATAGCCGTCCTGGCCGCCGCGGATGCGATCGCCGTTCACCGCGGTCTGGTCGCCGCCCCAGCCGAGCGGACTGGTCAGCTTGATCAGGTTGTAATCGCCATAGTTGAGCGTCGGGCTGAACACCGTCCCGTTGATGTCGCTGGTGAAGCCGATTGTGTCGCGCGCGCCCACGCCCGCGCCGCGCCCGGTGCCCGAATTGCTTTCGAAGATCAGCTCGTTGCGGTCGGTCTTCGACAGGCTGATGTCGGCGGTGACGTTCCAGCCGTCGTCGCCCTCCCAGCGGTTGTTCCAGCCGAAGCTGTAGAGCTTGGCCTTGCGCTCGAACACATCGTTGCGCACCACGCCCTCGACATTGGTGAAGGTCCCCGCGCGCGCGAACACGAACTGGCCGCTGCTGTCGACGTCGGTGACGTTGACCCCGACGCTGCCGTCGAAGCCCAGCGGCAACTCGATGCCGCGCTTGATCTGCTCGTCGCTGAAGTCCGAATAGAAGGCGTCGAAGGTCGAGGTGAAATTGGGGCTCGGGCGCCACTGCAGCGTACCCTGCAGGCCCAGCCGCTTGAGCTGGGTCGACGTCGCATAGCTCTTCGACCCGCCGATCACCACCGGGCTCGCCGCGGTGCCGTTCCCCGCATAGCCCCAGGCGTTGAATTCCTGGATCTGATAGGGCTCGTCGACATAGCTCGCCGACAGCGCGACGCCGAGCGTGTCGTTCGCGAACTGGTCGACGAACACGCCGTTGACGCGGTAGCCATATTTCTTCGACCCGACGTTGAGCTTGCCGAGGTCGGCCCAGGTGCCGCGGCCGCCGATCGAGATCACGCGCTTGCCGTAATCGAGCGGGCGGATCGTCTTCAAATCGACCGTGCCCGACAGGCCCTGCCCGACGATCGACGCCATCGGCGTCTTGTAGACGAGCACCTGGTTCACGACTTCCGACGGATATTGGTCATATTCGACCGCGCGATTGTCGCCGGTCGAGGTCTGCTCGCGGCCGTTGAGCAGGGTGGTCGAGAAGTCGGGCGCAAAACCGCGGATCGAGATCGCGTTCGAGCGCCCCGACACGCGCTGCGAGGTCAGTCCGGGCAGGCGCGCGATCGCTTCGGCGATCGAGGCGTCGGGCAGCTTGCCGATATCCTCGGCCGACACCGATTCGACGATCTGGTCGCGGGTCTTCTTGGCGTTCACCGCGCTCTGCAGGCTGGCGCCATAGCCGGTGACGACGATTTCGTCGTCGGCCGCGTCGTCCGCCGCGACGGGAGCGCTGTCCTGCGCAAAGGCGTGCGGCGCGAAGGCACTCATCGCGAGGCCCAGCGCGAGGACGCTGGCGCCGCGGCGCAATTGCGGATGGCGGCTGGTCGGCTTGGTCATGTCTTTCCCCTGGTGCGACGGGGTGGTCTGGCCATGCGTCGGCAAGGGGGCGGCGCCTGTCGGCCGCACGGCATCCTCACCTTCCGCGTGGGTTGATCCCATCGTCTGCCCCCGCAATTGGAACCAATCGCCCGCCGCGGCCATAGGGTATACGTATACGCATATTATGCGGGGAGCCCGACTGTCGCCAAAAAGTCACGCTTTCCGACAATCGCACGTCCGCCGCGCCGCCCGCCGCTGCGCCGTTGCATCGACCGGACCAATCGTTAGGCTCGCGTATATGCAGGGCACCGGGAACAAGGCACCCGCGCGACAGGAGAGGAGCATGGGGCGCCCGCCCTCCGCCAAGCCGACCAGCTTCGACATCGCCTATCTGGCGGGTGTGTCGCAACCGACCGTGTCGCGCGCGCTGCGCGGCAGCAAGTCGGTGAGCGCCGCGACGCGCGCGAACATCGAACGCATCGCGCGCGAGCTCAACTACACCGTCGACAAGAATGCCTCGAGCCTCCGCTCGCAGCGCACCCACACGCTCGCCCTGCTCTTCTTCGAGGATCCGACCCCCGACCAGTCGATGATCAACCCCTTCTTCCTCTCGATGCTCGGGTCGATCACGCGGCAATGCGCGCTGCGCGGCTACGACCTGCTCATCAGCTTCCAGCAGATGCACAACGACTGGCACGTCGCCTATCAGGACAGCCACCGCTCCGACGGGATCATCCTCCTGGGTTATGGCGACTATCAGACCTACCGCGCCAAGCTCGAGCATCTGGTCGAGATGGACACGAAATTCGTGCGCTGGGGCTCGGTATCGGACGACAGCATCGGGCTCACTGTCGGTTCGGACAATATCGGCGCGGGGGTCCAGGCGGGCGAGCATCTGGTCGCGATCGGGCGCCAGGCCATCGCCTTCCTCGGCGATGCGTCGGACCATGCCCCCGAATTCCAGGACCGCTACACCGGCCTCTGCCGCGCGATGGTCGCCGTGGGCCTGACACCCGACCCGGCGCTCCAGCAGGATGCCGTGTCGTCGGAGGAATCGGGCTATGCCGCGGCGCAGGCGCTGCTCGCGTCGGCCAGGCCCTTCGACGCGATCTTCGCCGCGAGCGACCTGATCGCGATCGGCGCGATGCGCGCACTGACCGAGGCGGGGCTCAGGCTGCCGCACGATGTCGCGATCATCGGCTTCGACGACATCCCCGCCGCCAGCCTGACCTCGCCGACGCTCACGACGGTGATGCAGGATCTGAAAGGCGCGGGCGAACTGCTCGTCGATGCGTTGCTCGCGCGGATCGACGATGCGCCGGTCGAGCGGAGCGTGCTGCCGACAAGGTTGATCGAGCGGCAGAGTACGGCGGTTTAGGCGCAGAATCCTATCGGGAATAATCTGCCCAAATGCCCTCTCCCCTTCAGGGGAGAGGGTAGCGCAGCTTGCTCCGTCAGGAGCTAGCGAAGCTTGGAGAGGGGCCTGGCCGCTGGTGCAGCAAACCCCTCTCAACTCCGGCTAGCCAGCAAGCTGGCAAGCCTGCGTATCTCTCCCCTGAAGGGGAGAGAGCATGATTTTATGCATTCGTATACCCACCCCGCCGCGCTTGCTCTCCCCCGCCCAACCCGGCAATCCTCCTCCCGCAAGTGCCGCACCAGCCGGCGCCCCGGGGAGACATCATGGAAAAGCCGCGCCAGAATTTCGCCGGCCTGTGGAACATCGGCTTCGGCTTCCTCGGCATCCAGATCGGCTTCGCGCTCCAGAACGCGAATATGAGCCGCATCTTCCAGACGCTCGGCGCCGAGCTCGAGCAATTGCCGATCCTGTGGGCCGCCGCGCCGCTCACCGGGCTGCTCGTCCAGCCGGTCATCGGCCATATGTCCGACCGCACCTGGCTCGGCAAACTCGGGCGGCGGCGGCCTTATTTCCTTGCCGGCGCGATCCTCGCCGCACTCGCATTGCTCATCATGCCCGAATCCTCGGTGCTGTGGTTCTCGGTGCTGATGCTCTGGGTGCTCGACGCGTCGATCAACGTCTCGATGGAGCCGTTTCGCGCCTTCGTCGGCGACATGCTGCGCCGCGACCAGCACGCCGCGGGCTATGCGGTGCAGACCTTCTTCATCGGCGTCGGCGCGGTCGCGGGGTCGGCCTTTCCCTGGGCGCTCGACCATCTCGGCGTCGCCAACACCGCGCCGCCGGGGCAGATTCCCGACACGGTGCGCTACAGCTTCTGGACCGGCGGCCTCGCCTTCTTCCTCTCGGTGCTGTGGACCGTGCTCACGACGCGCGAATATTCGCCCGAGGAAATGGCGGCCTTCGCCGAGAGCAACGCCGGTGCCGACAGCCCCGACACGCTCCGCCTGCTCGCCGCGCGCGGCTATAGCGGCAGCACAATCTGGGCCGGTGCGGGCCTCGCCATCGCCGCCCTCGTCGCCGAATTCGGGCTCGAAAAGGAGATGTATCTGCTCGCCGTGCTGGTCGCGGGCTATGGCCTCGCCAGCGCGGTTGCCATCGCGCTCGCCCGCGCGGGGCGCAGCAGCAACATGCTCGCGCATATCGTCGGCGATTTCGCGGGCATGCCGCCGGTCATGAAGAAGCTCGCGCTGGTGCAATTCTTCAGCTGGTCGGCGCTCTTCATCATGTGGATCAACACCACGCCCGTCGTCGCGCTATATATGTTCGGCAGCACCGACACCGCGTCGGCCGCCTATCAGGAGGGCGGCAATTGGGTCGGCATATTGTTCGCGGTGCAGAACGGCGTCGCCGCCATCGCCGCGCTTACCCTGCTGCCACTGTTATCGAAGCGCGTCGGGCAGGCGCGCACCCATCTGATCTGTCTCTTGACCGGCGCCGCGGGGTTCGCGAGCTTCTTCCTGCTGCGCGATCCGCAGGCGCTGTTGCTCTCCGAAATCGCGATCGGCATCGCCTGGGCGTCGATCCTCGCCATGCCCTATGCGATCCTCGCCTCGAACCTGCCGCAGGCCAAGCTCGGCATCTATATGGGGCTGTTCAACATCTTCATCGTCGTGCCGCAATTGCTGGTCGCGACGCTGATGGGGCAGGTCATGAAGGCCTTTTTCCCCGGCGAGCCGATCTGGACGATGGCCTTCGCCGCCGCGGCGTGGCTGCTGGCGGCGCTCGCGATGACGAGGGTGGCTGGCGAGGTGCGGGGCTGACAAAAAAATCCTCCCCATCGCGCAGCGTTGGGGAGGGGGACCGCCGCCGCAGGCGGTGGTGGAGGGGTTTCGACGTTAGTGATATTACCCCTCCGTCAGCGCTTCGCGCTGCCACCTCCCCATGGCTGCGCCAAGGGGAGGATCTGGGTCAGGCCGCGACCGCCTTCGCCTTCACCGCGCGGTAGCCGAGGAATACCAGCGCCGCCAGCAGCACCGCCTGCGCGATCAGGAACGGCGGTTCGTTGCCATTGGGCGCCAGCATATTGAGCGCAGGCACTTTCAGGAAGCTCTGCACGACCAGCACGAACAGGTTGAGCCACAGCGCGATCGTCGCGGTCACCGCGTAGATCGTCCGCGCCGAGCCCGCGAGCTTGCGGGCGTACCAGGCCCAGAAGGTCAGCACGAGGATCAGCGTCGAGAGGATGCCGACCCCGAGCGCCGGGGTGAAGGTCAGGATCGGAAAGAGGAAGCCCGTCAGGCTGGTCAGCAGCGTCGTCCACAGGAAGACGCCGGTCAGCCGGGCCAGGATGCGTCCGCGCGCAAAGGCGGGGAGCGCGATCAGGCCGGTGATGATGCCCACGAAGCTGATCGCGACGTGGAGCAGGGTGAATTGCGATATGGTGAGACCGAGGATCATGGCACGTCTCCTTCTGGCAGGAGGGGGGGCGGACCTGATGCCCGCGCCCCGCTGCGTATCAGCTGTTGATGAAGTCGAGAAGATCGGCGTTAAACCGGTCCTGGTGGGTGACCGTCAGGCCATGGTCGGCGCCTTCATAGACCTTGAGCACCGCCTGTTTGACGATCTTGACGGTCGACAGCGCCGCGGCGCCGATCGGCACGATCTGGTCGTCGTCGCCGTGCAGGACGAGCGTCGGCTTGTCGAAGCGCTTCAAATCCTCGTGGAAGTCGCTCTCCGAAAAGGCGCGAATGCTGTCGAGCAGGCCCTTAAGGCCGCCGTTCATGCCCTGCCGCACGAAGTCGTCGCGCACCGCTTCGCTGATCACCGCGCCTTCGCGGTTATAGCCGTAGAAGGGCAAGGTCAGGTCCTTGAAGAACTGCGGGCGATTGTCGAACGTGCCCTTGCGGATGCCGTCGAACACGTCGAGCGGCAGCCCGCCCGGATTGGCTTCGGTCTTGAGCATCAGCGGGGGGACCGCGCCGATCAGCGCAACCTTGGCGACCCGGTCGGTGCCATGGCGGCCGATATAGCGGGTGACTTCGCCGCCGCCGGTCGAGTGGCCAACGAGGATGACATCATGCAGGTCCAGCTGCTCGATCAGTTCGCCGAGGTCGTCGGCGTACTGGTCCATATTGTTATTCTCCCAGACCTGGTCCGAGCGGCCATGGCTGCGGCGGTCGTGGGCGATGGTGCGAAAGCCCTGGTTGGCGAAAAATACCATCTGCGCGTCCCAGGCGTCGGCGCTGAGCGGCCAGCCGTGCGAGAAGATGATCGGCTGTCCATCCTTCGGACCCCAGTCCTTGTAGAAGATGTGCGTGCCGTCCTTGGTGGTGATCGTGGTCATGTCGTGGTTCCTTTCACTCTGTGGGGCGGAACCGTCCGTCCCTGTGCCACCCATTTACGCAGCTTCTCTCTTGCGCGGGATTGGCGGAAACGACATTATGCGGGCCGATTGCGACAAATGGATACATGATATGCATAAAGATCGAAAAGACGCGGCCAAACTCCCCGAAGTCGGCCTGATGCTCTACCCCGACTGCCAGATGGGCATGGTCAGCGGCATCACCGACCTCTTCCACGTCGCCGGCCGCTTCGCCGCCGAGCACGAACGCCAACCCATCCGCGTCAGCCACTGGCGGCTGCAGGAGGCGGGCGGCTTTGCGCGCTGCTACGACAGTCATCCCGGCGAGCCCTGCACGACCGCGCCGACCTATCTGATCGCGCCGGGCAGCCTCCACAAATTGCTCGAAGCCGACGAGGTCGTCCCTTATGCGCGCTGGCTGCTCGATCGCCACGCGCAGGGCACCACGCTCGCCTCGACCTGCGGCGGCGCCTTCGCGCTCGCGGCGACCGGGCTGCTCGCGGGCCGCCCCGCGACGACGCACTGGTTCTTCGCCGACGAATTCCGCGCGCGCTTCCCCGAGGTGCGGATGGAATCCGACCGCATGGTGATCGACGACGGCGACATCATCACCGCGGGCGGGCTGATGGCGTGGACCGACCTTGGCCTGCGCATCGTCGAGCGGCTGCTCGGCCCGACGGTGATGATGGAGACCGCGCGCTTCTTCCTGATCGACCCCGGCGGCCGCGAGCAGAAGAATTACGCCAGCTTCGCCCCGCGCCTCACCCACGGCGATGAAGCGATATTGAAGGCGCAGCACTGGTTGCAGGCGAAGGAGGGCCGGATGTCGGGCGTCGCCGAACTCGCGGGCGAGGCGGGGCTGGAGGAGCGCACCTTCCAGCGCCGCTTCAAGGCCGCGACGGGCATGACCCCGATCGAATATTCGCAGCATCTGCGCGTCGGCAAGGCGCGCGAACTGCTCGAGTTCACGCGCCGCACCGTCGACCAGATCGCGTGGGCAGTGGGCTATGAGGATGCCGCCGCGTTCCGCAAGCTCTTCCACCGCATCACCGGCCTGTCGCCGAACGACTATCGCCAGCGCTTCTCGACCGAATCGCTGGCGAGCGTCGCCTAGAAATTGACCTTCGCGCTCAATCCATAGGACGGGCTGCGGCCGGGGAAGCGCACCGCGGTGTTCGCGTTTGTCGCTGCCGACATCCAGTAATAGGTGTCGGTGATATTCTTGCCCCAGAGCGAGACCTCCCACTGGCCGTCCTGCTGGTATAGCGCAAGGCTGGCGGTGAGGATGCCATAGCCCTTGATCTGCAGCGGCGCGAAATCCTCGATCGTGCTGCCGGTCTTCGACTGGTAGCGCCCGTTCACGATCGCGCGGATGCCGAGGTCATTCCCGACCGGCGTGTCATAGGTCACCGTCGCCGCGCCCGAGAATTTGGGGCTGTAGGGGAAAGCGAAGCCGTCGAAGTCGAACGGCTGCCCCGCGGCGTTGATCCCGACATAGCCCTGCAGCTCGGTCTTGAGCCAGGTGCCCGCGAGCATGACGTTCAGACTGTCGGTCGCCTGGATGCTGACGTCGCCGTCGAGGCCATAGGCGCGCGACTTGGGGATGTTGTCGAGGCGGAGCAGCGTCGTGTAGATCGGGTCGGCGAAATAGACCGCGAGCTGCTTGTCGCGATAGTCGTAATAGAAGGCCGCGACATTGAGGTTCACCTTGCGGTCGGCGAGCGCCAGTTTGGTGCCGACTTCATAGGCGGTCAGTTCCTCCTGCTTCGCCGGGCGGTTCTGCGTCGCGATGTTCGCGGCGTTGACCGGGGTAGACCCCGATTTGTAGCCGCGGCTGACCGACGCATAGACCAGCGCGTCGTTCGTCGGCTCCCACGTCAGCGCACCGCGCCACGCGACATTGTCTTCCTTGAGGTTCGAGGTGACGAGGCCGAAGGTGCCGGTGTCGACGTCGAAGGTGTTGCACTGATTCTCCGCGATCGGCGCAGTGAAGGCGCCATAGACCTGAAAGAAGAAGGCGCGGTTGAACAGATTGACGTTGGGCAGCATCGATCCGTTCAGATCACGCGAGCAACCCTGATACTCCTGCCGGTCCTCGGTGTAGCGCACACCGGTGGTCAGCTTGAACGTGTCGGACAGCTCCCAGTCGGCGCTGGCGAACAGGCTGAAGGTCTCGGTGTCGAAATCGGCGACGTCGCGATAGGTACGGAACGAGGTCGCCACGTCGGCGAACGTATAGCCGGGGCTGTTGAACGGAGTGTTCAAGAGGCCGAGCTGCACGATCAGCGCCCGGATCGCCCCGACATTGGCGTTCTGCCCCAACAGGGTCTGGTTGGTGTCGGAAACAACGTCCTTGGCATAATAGCCGCCGACGACCCACTCGGCAGGGCCGGTCGAACCCTGGAAGCGCATCTCCTGCGAGAGGCTCTCGATCTTGCCCCGCGCGCGCTGGATCAAAATCTCGTACGGCGCGCCGCTCCAGTCGTAGGTCGCATCGCGCTTCACGCGGTTGTAGCCGGTGAGCGAGATGAAGCTGAGGTCGCTCGTCAGGTCGAACTGGATGAGACCGCGCAGCCCGACAAAATCGCTGTCCTCCTGGAGCGGCCCGTCGATCCCGGTGCCGCGCCCGATATTGGGGCCGCGCTGCGACAAGGGCGCCCAGTCGGCGCTGTTCGAATCCCAGTTGGTGCCGTTCGCCGCCACATAAGCCGGGAGGCCGGGGGCGTTGAACAGGCTGAACAGGGTGCTGTTGGCGGGATCGGTGTTCGGGGTGAAACCCACCGCCTGCCCCGCCAGCGTGTCGGACTTGTTGATCCAGAAATGGCCGCCGAGTTCGATCTTCATGCCGTCGACGGGCTCGGCGGTCAGCGTCAGGCGGCCGCCGTAGCGGTGCACTTCGCCCAGGCTCTCGCCCCGCGAAATGCTCTTCTGCCAGCCGTCCCAGCTGTCCTCGGTGCGGAAGGCGGCGCGGATCGCGACGGCATCGCCGAGCGGGATGTTGAGATGGCCCTCGCTGTTCAGCGTCTTCTCACTGCCGACATCGACCGCGACCCCGCCCGAGAACTCGCCGAACTTGGGCTTGGCGGTGATGAAATTGACGAGCCCGCCGGTGGTGTTGCGGCCATAGAGCGTGCCCTGCGGGCCCTTGAGCACTTCGACACGCTCGAGGTCATAGACCGGGCCGCTATTCATGAAGGGATACGCGAGCGCCACCTCGTCCTGATAGGTGCCGACGGTCGACGTCGCCGACAGGTTGATCGTGTTGAAGCCGATCCCGCGCAACGTATAGATGGGAATGCCCTGATAGCCGCGCGAGACGTTGAGGCTCGGCACCACCGCCTGCAGATCCTCGGTCGAGGTCACGCGCAGATTTTCGAGCGTGTCGCCCGAAAAGGCCTGGATCGCGATGCCGACGTCGTTGATGCTTTCGGCGCGGCGCTGCGCGGTCACGACGATCACGCCGCCGTCGGCCGTTTCTTCCGCCTCGGCTGCCGCGGACACCTCCTGCGCCAGCGCCGACTGGCTTGCCAACATTGCCGCCCAAGCCACCCCGGCCAGACCCATTGCACGCACCGCAATCGCCATCCCACTTCTCCCTGATGAAGCTTATTATCAGATATGATAATTATCAATCATGATAGATTATGCAACCGGCAATTGCATTTTCCGGTCAATGATGGTCTGTCGGGGACAAGGAGCGATAATGGCCACCCGAAGTGAAAAGGCGGAAAGCCGGACGCGCGGTTCGATCCGCGATGCCCTGCTCGACGCGGCAAGCGCGCTGATGCGCGAACAGGACAAGATCGATATCGGCATCGTCGAGATCGCGGCGCGCGCCGGGGTCAACCACGGCATGATCCGCTATTATTTCGGCGACAAGGAAGGCATGCTCGCGGCGCTGCTCGACCGCGACGTGATCCGCGCGATCCACCAGCTCGATGCGCTGTTCCGGCTGACCGTCACGCCGACCGAGCGGATGCGCATCCACCTCGAGGGCATCGTCGACACCTATTACCGCATCCCGTATCTTAACCGGCTGATCCAATATATGGTCCGCGACGCCGAGCCCGAGCGCGTGCGCCATATCGGCGACGAACTGCTCTCGAAGATCGCTGGCGCGCAGGCGCGGATGATCGAGGAAGGCATCGCGGCGGGCGAGTTCAACACGGTCGATCCCAAGCTCTTCTACTTCAACACCATCGGCGCGGCCGACGGCCTCTATTCGAACCGCCTGACCCTGCAGGTGGTGTTCAAGGGCAAGCCGCACGCCGACGACGACCTCCACGCGCGTTACCGCGCGCATACGGTCGAGACGCTGCTCGCTGGGCTGGTGAAGAATTATCAGACTTGATAATTGGTCCCGCGGCGCGCATAGCCGGGGCATGAATCTCGACTATGACGATGACCAGCGGATGCTGCGCGACACGCTCGTGCGCTTCCTGGCGCAGCATCTGCCGTTCGAAAAGCGCCGCGCGATGCGCGATCCGGCCGCGCAGCTCGCGCTGTGGCGCGCGGCCGATGCGGGCATCGGCATCGGCGCGGCGGCGCTGCCGGCAAGCGTCGGCGGCTTTGGCGGCGGGCGCGTCGCGGCGATGATCGTCGCCGAGGAACTCGGCGCCGCGCTCGTGGTCACCCCCTATATCGATTGCCACATCCTCACCGCCGGCCTGCTGCTCACGCTTGGCGAAACCGCGCTTGCCGCCGCGATCGGGCAAGGCGAAGCGCTGATCGTCACCGCGATCGAGGAACCCGCGACGCGGGGCGACATCGGCGCGATCGCGGCGCGTGCGGTTCCGGCCGACGATGGCTGGACGCTCGCCGGCCGCAAGATCGTCGTCGCCTTTGCCGCCGAGGCCAACCATATCGTGATCCCGGCGCGCGACGCCGAGGACGACCTGCGCCTCTTCCTCGTCCCCGCGGCGTCGTTCAAGGGCCGGCTCCACCCCTATTGGACAATCGATGACATGCCCGCCGCCGACATCGACCTCGATGGCCTGTGGATCGACAGCGCCGCCGAGATCGGGCGCGGGCAGGATGGCGAGGCCGCCCTGCAGGCCGCGGTCGACGCCGCCATCGCCGCGCTCGCGGCCGAGGCAGCGGGGCTCGCGCGCGTGCTGCTCGACGACACGCTGCTTTACGCCAAGCAGCGGCGGCAGTTCGGTACGACGCTGTCGAACTTTCAGGCGCTCCAGCACCGCATGGTCGACATGCTGATGCTGCGCGAGGCGATTTCGGCGGCCGCCCTGCTCGCCGCGCTCAAGCCCGGCGACGGGCGCGCGACCGCCGCCGCCAAGGCGACGATCGGCGACGCGCTGCGCAAGATTGGGCAGGAAGCGGTGCAGCTCCACGGCGCTATGGGCATGACCGAGGAACTGCGCATCGGCCATTATTTCAAGCGCGCCACCGCGATCGAGCAGCGGCTGGGGGCGAGCGACCTCCACGTTGCCCGTTACGCGGCGGGTATGGCGGGCTAGATCCTCCCCTTGGCGCAGCCATGGGGAGGGGGGCCGCCCGCGAAGCGGGTGGTGGAGGGGTCTGGCCTTGCGCCGACGCCTGGCGGCGTCGCCCCTCCGTCAGCCCTGCGGGCTGCCACCTCCCCATGGCTGCGCCAAGGGGAGGATCTTTAGGTCACAACCCCAGCACCGCCTTCGCCAGAATATTCCGCTGGATCTCGTTCGATCCGGCATAGATCGACCCTGCACGCTCGTTAAAATAGCGCAGCGGCGCGATCGCCTGCCACGCCGCGCCGCTCACATGCCCGTCCTCCGGCGCGTCATGCACCGGAACTTCGGCGCCCGGCATCGCCGCGTGCGGCTGGAACGCCAGCCCCGCAGGCCCCGCCGCCTCATAGGCGAGCTCGGTGATATGCTGCGCCAGCTCGGTCGCCATGATCTTGAGCATCGACGCCATGACGCCGATGCTCTCGCCCTGTCCAGCGCCCGCCAGCAATTTCAGCTCGATCATCTCCAAGATATCGACGCGGATGCGCGCCTTGGCGAGCTTGTACGCAAGGACCGGATCGCCCGCCATCGTCGCCCGCGCCTGCTTCGCCAGCGCGTCGATGCGCATCGCCAGCGCGGGCGCATGCACCGACCCGCCGCGTTCGAATTCGAGCAGATATTTGGCGACCGTCCACCCGCGATCGACCTCACCGATCACATTGCTCCGCGCCGAACGCGCCTCGTCGAAGAAGACCTCGGCCTGGATCGTCTCGCCCGAAATCATCGTCAGCGGGCGCACCGTCACCCCCGGCTGGTCCATCGGCACGAGCAGGAAGGTGATCCCCTGCTGCGGCCGCGCGTGCTTCGACGTGCGCACCAGGCAGAATATCCAGTTCGCCTCGCCCGCATGCGTCGTCCAGATCTTCGACCCGTTGAGTATATAATCGTCGCCATCGGGCACCGCGCTCATCTGGAGCGCCGCAAGGTCCGACCCCGCGCCCGGTTCCGAATAGCCTTGGCAGAAGAAGACCTCGCCGGTCAGGATTCGCGGCAGAAACCAGTCCTTCTGCGCGTCGGTGCCGAAGGCCGCGATGACATGCGCGACCATATGGATGCCCATCGGCGACAGCGCCGGCGCCCCGGCGCGCGCACGTTCGCGGGCGTAGAGGTAGAATTGCGCCGGGGTCCAGTCGCGCCCGCCATGCTCGGGCAGCCAGTGCGGCGCCGCGAGCCCCTGCGCATGCAGCCGCGCCTGCCAGTCCATCGACACATGATGGTCGGGATAGACGCTGGTCGCCAGTTCCGCCCCCGTGCGAAGTCCGGGAGTCAGTTCGCGCACCAGCAGCGCATGCATCTCGGCGGCGAAAGCCTCTTCCTCGGCGCTCCAGTTCAGGTCCATCGTCTCGTCCGTTGCATGTAGTTATCACATCTGATAACAATTTTTCCGACAGGGTCAATCGCGACCAGAGGAATCTGCATGAACCGTATGAGCAATATGGCGCCGGGCATGGCGATCGACTTCGGCAAGCCGCTCGGCGAGCCGTCGTTGCTCGCCCCCGATTCGCTGCAATGGCGCATCTTCAAGAACCCGATCGCGATGGCGGTCGGCGGGGTCGCGGCGGTGCTGCTCGAATTCGCCGACGCGCGCATCCGCTCGGGGGTGTGGGACCATTCGATCTACAAGAGCGACCCGATCGGCCGTTCGCAGCGCACCGGCATGGCGGCGATGGTCGGCGTCTATGGCCCGGCAAGCGCCGCGCGGCGCTTGATCGGCGGGGTCAACCGCATGCACGCCAAGGTAGCGGGCGAGACCCCGAAGGGCGAGGCGTACACGGCGCTCGACCCCGAACTTTTGAACTGGGTCTATGCCACCGCGCAATATGGCTTCCTCACCGCCTATCACCGCTTCGTTCGCCCGCTCACGCCGGCCGAGCAGGCGCGCTATTGGGCCGACGGCCAGCCGGTCGCCGAACTATACGGCGTGACGCGCACCCCCAAGTCGGAGGCCGAGTTCCTGGCGATGATGGACGCGCTGCTGCCGCGCTTCGAGCCGCACCCGATCAACAGCGAATTCCTCGACATCATCCGCTCGGGCCGCGCCGCGCCTTCGGTGCCGCGCTTCCTGCACAGGGCGCTCGCGCGCGCCGCCGCCTCGCTGCTCCCGACTGTCGTGCGCGAACGGCTCGAACTCGGCCCCGAACATGACCTTCGCACCCGCGACCGCATCATGGTCAGAGCGATGGGCAGGCTCGCCGATCGCCACAAGGATTCCGCCTCGCCCGCGTGGCAGGCCGCCTTGCGCCTCGGCCTTCCGGGCGATACCGCCTGGCGATAGGCGACGGACCAAGCGGGGCGGAATGAACGAGGCAGCAACGATCATCACCGCCCCCGACGGCGTGCGTATCGCCGCCGATGTCGCGGGTTCCGGTCGGCTCGTCCTCTTCGTCCACGGCTTTCCTGAACTGCGCCAGTCGTGGCAGCGGCTGACCGCGGCCGCCCGCGCGGCAGGCTATCGCACCGCGGCGATCGACGTGCGCGGCTATGGCGACAGCGACCGGCCCGAAGCGATCGAAGCCTATCGCATGGAAGCCATCGTCGCCGACCTCGTTGCAGTTGCCGACGTGCTCGCGCCCGGCGAGCCCGTCACGCTGGTCGGCCACGACTGGGGCGCCTCGATCGTCTGGAACGCGATCATGGCGCGCCCCGACCGCTTCGGCGCGGTCGCGGCGCTGTCGATCCCCTGGCTCGGTCGCGCTGCGGCGCCCTTCGACGCGATCTTCACGCGGCGCTTCACCGACAAGGGGCGCTTCTTCTATCAGGCCTATTTCCAGGAATCCGGCGTCGCCGAGGCCGAGCTCGACGCCAATCCGGCGCGCTTCCTGCGTGCCTTCTATCATACGATCTCGGGTGACGCCGCGCCGGGCGACTGGCCGAACGACAAGCCGCACGGCGCCAGGCTGCTCGACGGCCTGCGCTTCCCCGACCGCGCGCCGGCGTGGCTTGACGCAGGCTATTTCGACCACGCCGCCGCGACCTTCGCGCGCACCGGCTTCGCGGGCGCCCTCAACCGCTACCGCAACCACGGCCGCGACTATGAATGGGCTGGTCAGTTCGATCCCGTCATCCGCCGCCCCGCGCTTTTCATCGGCGGCACCAGCGACCCCGCGCTGGTGCTCGGCACCGCCGACCCGATCCCGCTGATGCGCGAAGTCGTCCCCGATCTCGAAGCGCATATGCTGGAGGGCTGCGGCCACTGGACGCAAGCCGAGCGCGCCGCCGAGGTCGAGGCCTTGCTCATTCCCTGGCTCCAGCGCACCATCCACGCCTGAATCACCGCAGGAGAGATTCCCATGGCCCATGGCACCGCGATCATCGGCAGGGATCGTTATCGTACCGAGATCGACGTCGGCGGACACAAGCTCGTTTCCGACGAGCCGCCTGCGCTCGGCGGCGGCGCGGTCGGCCCGGCGCCTTATGACCTGCTGCTCGCCAGCCTCGGGGCGTGCACCGCGATCACCTTGCGCATGTATGCCGACCGCAAGCTATGGCCGCTCTTATCGGTCGAGGTCGGCCTGCGCCTCTCGGGCCAGCATCCCGACCGCCGGATCGACCGCACGCTCAAGATCACCGGGCTCGATGCCGAACAAGCCGCGCGCCTCGCCGACATCGCCGAGCGCACCCCGGTCACGCTGACGCTGAAGGGCGGGGTGCCGATCGACACGCGCCTCGTGTAATCGGTGCGCGGTTGGAATCACGCGTTCTTCGCCCGCCGAGGCCTTCGTTCGACTTCCAGGACTCGGTGACGCCGGCCAAGTCACAAATAACCCAGCATTTCTTGACTCGCTCCTGCATTATGCTGTTACTGTCGGGGCATCGCAGCGCATGGGGGGTTTGCGACTGGCATGGCCTATCTGCCCAACTACCGGTGGGACCTGTTCATCAGCTATGCCCACAGCGACGAGCGGAATTTCCCGCCCGGCTGGGTGACCGGTTTTGTCGGCGACCTGCGGATGGCGATCGAGAACGGGCTGTCGCGCCCGCTCGACGTCTTTTTCGACCAGGCCGAGCAAAAGGCCTATAATACGATCGAAAGCATATTGAGCGAGGTGCGCTCGTCGGCGCTGCTCGTCGTCCTCGCAACCCCCAGCTGGATCAAGAGCAACTGGTGCGCCCGCGAGCTGAAGGAATTCCTGTCGACACGCGCCGACACCACGCGCGTGATGGTCGCCGAATTCCGCCCGCCGGAGGGCGAACTCGCCTATCCGCCGACCCTGCCCGACAATACCCGCAAGGAATTCTACACACGCGCCGGCGTCAAGGCGGTCCCCTTGCTGATGCAGCGCGGCGAGCGCGATTATCAGATCTGTATCCAGACGCTGGCCGAGGATATTCGCTGCCGCCTTCTGACGCTGGCGCGCGAAGACCGTCCGCAACCCGTCCAGACCGGTCCGGCGCCCTCCATGGCCGGCGCCGGTGCCGCGGAGGGCGCACACACCGTCCTGATCGCCGCCAGCACCCCCGACGTCGCGGAGGAGCGCGACGCGGTATCGGACTATCTGGCCAGCCAGGGCATCGCCGTGCTGCGGCCGGCCGAACCGCTCCCGCCGAACCGCGAACAGTTCGAAAAGGATTTCGGCGCGATGCTCGACCGCGCCGACGTCTATGTCCACCTCCTCGGCTGGAAGAAGGGCAGTACGACCGCGCTGGGCAGCAGCTATACCGAGGTGCAGCTCGCGATGGCCGAGGCCCGCGGGGTCGAGACCTTCCTGTGGCTGCCCGACGAACTCGATCCGCATCGCATCCAGGACGAGGCCTATCGCAACATCCTGCTACGCGCCCGCAACGGCAGCGCAGTGCCCGAGCTGACGCGTGCGGTGCTCGAGAAACTGCAGGACATCCAGCGCGCGGCGGAAAAACCCGCGCCGACGCTCGACGCCGCCGGGATGCGCGCGCCCGTCGTCCTGGTCAACGCCGATCCCGAGGATTTCGAGCTCGCCGCCGAACTCGTCCAGGCGTGCGCCGACAATGACTGCATCACGCTGCTCGACGATTGCGAGATCAACGAGATCGCGCGGCAGAATTGGGCCGACGCCGACGTCATCGCCTTCGTCCAGGGCAATGTGTCGCCGCGCTGGCTGACGTCGCGGATCATCAACGTCCATCGCGAACGCGCCATCGCGAACAGCGGCGGCGCGCTGCGCGGCCAGGCCGCCATCTATGCACCACCGCCGCCGAAGCGCATCGGCATGGTCGCCGGCGGCCGGATCGTCGAGATCGACCTCAGCGAGGAATGGGATCCCGCGCGTTTCGCGCAATGGGTCAAGACGACGCTCTGCAGCCAGGGGCCGGCCTGACGCCATGGCCAGCGACGCGCTGCACTGGCACGACGCCGACCTGCCGCCCTATCCCGGACTGCGATCGTTCAAGCGCTATGAATCCTTGCTGTTCTTCGGCCGCGACCGCTGCATCGACAGCATGGCGGACACGTTGCAGGAACAGCGTTTCCTCGCGGTGCTCGGCCCGTCGGGCAGCGGCAAATCCTCGCTCGTGCGCTCGGGCCTCTTCGCCTATCTCGAGGCTGGGCTCGCGCGCAAGGCGGGTGCGCGCTGGACCTTCCTCGACATCCAGCATCCGCGCTGCCGCCCCTATCGCGCGCTGGCGCGCGTCACGCTGATCGAGGAGCGCCTGCGCAGCGACGCGGCCGGAGGCGTGCCGCCGCCTGAACCCGACGAAGCCGAGCTCGACCGCCGCCAGGCCGAACTCCGCCGCGATCCGATGGCCCTGCTGCGCTGGTGGACCGCCGCTCCGCGCCACCCGCAGGAAAATCTGCTGCTGCTCGTCGACCAGTTCGAGGAATTGTTCGGTTTCGGCACCTCGGCCGAACGCGACGAGGTCGAAGCCTTCATCGACCTGTTGCTGCATACCGCGTCGAGCAGCGACCTCCCCGTCTATGTCGTGCTGACCATGCGCTCGGAATTTCTCGGCGGATGCTCGCTCTTCCCCGGCTTTGCCGAACGCATCAACCGCGGACTCAGCCTGACGCCGCGCATGACCCGCGCCGAATGCGAGCTGGCAATCACCGGGCCAGCCTTCGGGCGCGACGATTTTGCGCTCGACCCGCTGCTGGTCAACGCGCTGCTCAACGACATGAACAGCCTGGCCAAATTCGATCCCGAGGGCCAGGGCGATACCGCCGCCGGGGACGGTGCCGCCGACGCGATGAGCCTCGACGCGCGCCAGGCCGACCTGATCGCACGCCGCGCGGACCAGCTGCCGCTGATGCAGCATGTGCTGAACTGGCTGTGGGGCCGCGCCGTCGCGAAGGCGGCCGCGGAAGGGTCCAAGGGGCCGCTGCTGCTGACGCTGGACGATTATCTCGCGGTCGGCGGGCTGCGCGGAGCGCTGAGCCTCCACGCCAACGGCGTGCTCGACGGCGAGCCCGAACGCGCGCGCGTCGCCGAACGGCTGTTCCGCGCGATCATCGACCAGTCGGGGGCGAACGCCGGCGGCTCGGCCGAAAGCAGCGCGGTGCGGCGGCCGCGCCGCCTCGGCGACATCGCCGCCGAGGCGGGCGAGTCGGTCGCGGCGCTGCAGGCCGTCGCCGAACTTTATCGCGCCGACGGCTTGTCGATCCTGACCCCCGACCCCGGCGAAGCGCTGACCGAAGACACCGAGATCGACATCTCGCACGAAGCCATCATCCGGCAATGGGACAGCCTGCGCGGCTGGATCCGCACCGAAGCCGATGCCGGACGCGGCTGGCAGGACCTGCTGCGCGTCCAGCGCGAAGAGGGGCGCCGCGGCACGCTGACCGGCGTCGACCTCGTCGACCGGCGCGAATGGTGGCGCCGCCATGGCCCGCACGCCGGCTGGGCCGACCGCTACGGCGGGGGCTTTCCCGAGGCCGAGGCCTTTCTGGCACGCTCCGAGCGACGGGCACGGCGGCGACGGCTTACGCTGCTGGGCGGCACGGCGGCGCTCGTCGTGGCGGCTGTAGCATCGGCGGCAACCTTGTGGTCGACCCAGCAGGACCTTCGCAACGCCGAGGCGGATTTCGAAAAAGCCCAGACCGAGTTCGAGAAGAAGGATGCCGATTCGCTGCAACTGATCAAAAAGTCCGAAAAGAAGATCGCCGAAGCCGAACGGCAGAAGGGGCTGGCCGAAACGAAATCGAAGCAGGCGGAGGCGCAGCTCGCCAAGTCGAAGCTGCAAATCGCCGCAGCCGACGCTGCGTCCAAGCGCGCCCGGAGCGACATGGCCGCGGCGCTCGCGGCATCCGAGGAATCGAAACGCACCGTCCAGGACAATGCCGACCGGCTGGCGCTGATCTTCAGCCCCGGCATGAACCAGGAACTCATCAGCTATTACAACCGCGGCGATTACGACCGGCAGTCGAACGACGGGCAGTTCGTCGAGGTCTTCCTGCCGATCCTGTCGGGCGCCAGCCCGACGATGACGGTCCAGCCGCGGTTGACCCGCGAGGAATTGGCCGGCCAGCGCGCCTATCACGAATATGACCGCGCCGGGGTCAAGGAGGCGCAGCAACGGCTGGCCGAATTCGTCGATACCGGCGACGACAAGGCGCGCGCGGCGACCGTTTCGGCGCGCCAGCTGATGCTCGCGCGGCAATATGAGATCGAAGGCAATGAAGCCGCGGCGATCGGCGCCTATCGCGACAGCCTGGCACCGCTGCAGCAAGCCGACAACCGCCTGCCGCCCGAGACGCTCGCCGCGGTCTATGCCCGGCTGGCGTTCGCCGAGCTGCAAGCAACCGACGGCGCCGGAACCGCGCCCCCGCTCGCGCGACTGCGGGCGCCGCAACAGCGCAAGGGCCAGGCCGCGCCCTTCGCCACCCAATGGGCCGATCGCTGCCTCCAGACGCTGGAGACCGGCGCCAAGCGCAAGCAGTTCGCGACGGGCGCCGCAGGCGAGAATGAGATGGTCAAGCGCATCGCTTCGGGCAAGATCGACCCCGCCGACATCGACCTCTTTTCCACAGCACCGTCGGATCTGCAGCTCGCGGGGTCGATCGGGCTCGTCTGCGAAGCCGTGAAGCTCGCCGCCGGCGGCGGCGGCGACGAGCGTTCGGAGCGGCGCTGGACCGAAGTCGCCGACCGGATGCGGCGCTTCACCTCGGACAAAGGCCCCAATGCCTCGATCTGGCGCGCGCAATTCTATCGCCTGCTGCGGCGGTTCGGCCCGGCCGGACCCGCCGACCGCTCCATGCTGCCGACGACCGAGGGCGGCTTCGACCTGGTGGCAAGCCGGCCCGACCTTCGAACCGACCGGCCGGCATTGCACTACAGCGGCAATGGCACGCCGGTGGCAGACTTTCTTTACGGCGAGCCCCGAAACTATGCGGCGATGGATGCACTCACCAGCCTCGACGTCGGGCTCGACCTCGCCGAAGCCAATGTGGCCGACCAATCCGCCGTCTTTCTTCTGAGCGACCAGCTGACCTTTCTCGCCCAGCTCGACCAAAAGACGCGATCGACGCAATTTGCGAAGCGCGACCGCGCGTCGTTCGCGCCATCCATCTGGGCGCGGCTCGTCGAAGGACGGCTGCGGCTGGGCCAGGCCTATCTCACGGCGCTCGACCGTTTCGAACCGCAGTCCGCGCCGCCGCCCACGCCCCCCGCGAATGATCCGGCCTTCGAGTCCATTGGCGTTCTCGACAATCCGCTGACCGGCATGAACATCGCCGATGTCGAAAACGCGTCTTTTGCGAACGGCGTCGCCGCGGCGGCGAGCGCCATCGCCTGGACGGACGATATCGCCGACAGGTCGAGTCTCGCCGCGACCGCCAATGTTCGCATCGAGCTCGTGGACCAGGCCGTCGCGCTTCTCGAAATCGGACGGCGCCATGTCGGCCAGTTCTTCTACGGCGCTGATATCGACGCCCTGCGCACGATGACGCAGGCGCTGTGCAAATCGGGTGTCGGCACCGCCGATTGCGCGCGGTTGGAGCAGGGCTTCGGCGCGGTCGAAGCGGGGATCGCCGCCGAGCTCGCGAAGGCGCCGCCGGTCGCGGCGGCTCCGCAATTCGCTTGGACGCGCCCGGGCGAATCGATCGCGCTCGGCGGAATGGACCTGACGGGCTGCGACTTGTCCCTGACCCTGGACGTCGCGCGCGAAGCCGGACTGGCCGTCTTCGAACGGGCCGACGCAACTGGGATCATGAGTGCCTCGGGGTCCTCTCAGGCCGAAGTTGCCGCGACGGCTATGGCGGCCGCAGCGGACGCGGCGGCCGCTATCGATACAACCGCCGATACGATCGACTCCTCCTATCGCGAACAGCTCTATACCGACAATTGCGCCGTCCGCACCGGTCGCTATGGCTATGCCCGCCGCGTCGGCGAGCTCTATTGGCTCTTCGCCAACGAAGAAGGCGCCGCGAAGTTCGAAAGCGCGCCCGCGACCTATATGCCGGCCCTCGGCGGCTACGATCTCGCCGCGCTGTTCGAAGAGCAGCCGCGGCTCGTCCCGGTGCCGGGCAATTTCTCGAGCTTTCGCCACAAGGACCGGCTCTATCTTTTCGCCGAGCATGGCCTGTCGTGGCGTGGGCTGACCGATGCGGCGATGGCCTGGGCCGAACAGGCCTTCACGACCTTGCAGAGCGGCGGAAGCGTCGCGGCCTATCCCGGAGAGAACCCGATCATCCGCGAAACGGACAAGGCCGACGCGTTCCAGGCCAGTTTCTAGCCGGCACCGCCCGATCGGCTGGTCGCCTCGGGCGCCGCACGATTCGCGGGCGAGGTTCGCGGCGCTGTCCGACAGGCGGGTGGTCTCGGCCCAGCCGCCGGTGATGGTGCCCGCGATCGCCGCGACGGCCGCATCCCATGCGTAGGTCGTCGAACCGACGTCGCCGCCGAAGCTGCGCGTCGCGGTCACCCGGCCCTGGACGTCATAGTCGGTCGTCTCGATATCGCCCGCAAGCTCCGCAACATTGTTCCAGTGCTTGAGGCGCTGGCCGAGGATGTCGTAGCTGTAGGAATCGACGAGGCCGCCCAGGTGGCTGACCTGCGTGACGCGGCCGAGCCTGTCATAGACGCTTGCCGTATAAACCGCCCCCGATTTGAGGACGGGCGCACCGCCGACGATTTCGGTGTTGCGTTCGTCATAGGTCCGGCGCGCGTCGCCATGGACGTCATAGTGGGTGATCCGCACGCCATTGTCGGCGGCAACCTGAACCATGACCAGCGCCTGCCCGCCGCCATAGCCGGTGCCCGCGAGCAGCGTCAGTCGCGTGAGGTTGCCGGTGTCCGCCGCCTTGCCCGTCGCATTGCCCGCATCGGTGCCGGTCTCGGCATAGCTCCCGTTCGCGTCGCGCTGCGCAACAAGGCGGACAGGAGAAGCGCGGAAAACTGCGCAACTTCATTCGCAAATCAGCTTTGCGGGCAGCTCCGTTCGGGGTGAGCCGCCATGCGGAATTCAGCTAATTGGGGATTTATGCACCTGTCACCGTAATTCCCACACCGTAATCCCGAGATTATTCAGATTTGAAGATGTTGTCTTGGAATTCGTTCAGCAAATGCCCAGCGGTGACATCCTCGCCAACCTTGTAGCCCGCATAGGAACGGTTCAGAATATCATTCAACATGGTGCGCTTTGAAGCGAACTCCGGCTCGGGATAGGCAATTTCAACACCCTGACGCAATTGCTCAAAAGCGCGATCGAGATTCATCTGCTTATCATCAGAAAGGAAGTCTCGATGAGGGAAATCGGGGGCATACAAAAGAACATATGCAATGTGATTCCATAGATCATCAACGGTTTCTACAACGAACATTATAATTCCTTATGGAACAATTGAGTAACTACCACCGATCGATGATGGTCTGACTATAGTAATATAGTCACCACCGGAGTACGATCCGAAGCGAGTAATCTGCGTGCTATTATAGCCTTTGAAGCCCACTGTTGCATCAAATATGCGGCCAGCGGCAGGAATGCGAACGTCCGGGCGAACATAGAGTCCCGATTTTGTGGGGTCTCGTAGCCAGCGATTGATCTGAACAAGGCTATTAGGTCCTTCCGAGATGCCTTCGCTGCGTAACCAAGCATTGAGGTCTTGAGCGGCTGCCCGATCAACCGCATCTCCAACTCTTGTATGAGGATTACCACCTAACAACCCCTTTGCTTCAGCGCGTAGAGCAGCTGGGTGCGCCGCTTCAACAAAACAATTACGGTGACAGGTGCATAAATCCCCAATTAGAATTTAGGGGTTATTGCACCTGTCACCGTAATTCTGGCCATAGGAGAGCTGCGTCGTCCCGTTGTTGCCGACCATCCCCATCTGCTTGCCCGCAAAGCGGTAGAAGATCTCGTGCGGCGCCGCCTGGCCCGGGCTCGACGTGCGGCTCTCGTCGCGGCGGATGATCTGGCCATTCTCGTCGAGCGTGTAGGTCACGTCCTTCGCCACCCCGTCGTCGACGTCGGCCCCCGTGAGCTGCCCCAGCCCGTTCAGGATGAGGTCGGTGGTGTAGACCGGGTTGCTGCCCGACCCCGTGTCGCTGTCGTAGCCGATCTGGGTCTGCACCGCCCCGTCCCACCATTCGTAGCTGGTGCTGGTCGAGGTCCCGGGCTCGCTCGTCCAGCTCCCCGACCCCGCCGCCAGCTTGGTGTTCACCGCGCTCTGCGATACCACCGAACCCAGCGCCCAGGTCGCCCCGCTGCCATAGGCATAGCTGGTGACCGATTTGAAAATGTCATACTGGTTGTTGCCGTAGCGGCCCTTCACCGTCGACACATCGTCCGACGTCACCTGGCCCCGGGCGTTATACTGGACGCTGCGCGAATAGGTCACGCCCGAGAAGGACGTGCCCTCCACCCAGCCCGTATCTTCCTGCAGCGTGACGCGCCCCATCAGATCGTAGGTGAAGCTGCCCCGCACCCCGCCCGGGCCCACCGGATCCTCGAAGACCAGTACCAGATTGTCGAGCTCGTCGACCTCGTAACGCACCCCGCCCACCGCTTCGCGAACCGCCGATAGACGGCCCGATGCGTCGTAGGTGAAGGTTTCACGGGCGCGGAAGTGACAGAAAACCGCGCAACTTCATTCGCAAATCAGTTTTGCGGACACCTCCTTTCCGAAGGAGCCGCCATGCGGAATGTCGCGATCATCGCGCATGTCGACGACGCGGAGGTCGGGACGATCGCTCCGTGCGGGAGGCTTAAAGCCACAAAAGCCCCGCATGCGCGCAGCGAAATTGAGGCTTTTGTGGCTTTAAGCCGCCATGCGGCCTCGGCGAACGAAGCATGCGGTATCGACGTGGCAAGGCGATGCGGGCGGCTCATTTACCAGCTTGGAGCATAGCGGGATATTTTAGGAAAGAGGTTTCTGATGACGGTCGAGTTTGGGGGTTGTTGCACCTGTCACCGTAATTCCCTGTCACCGTAATTCCCACCGTAATTCCGTAATTCCCCACCTGTCACCGTAATTCCCGGCACCGTAATTCCCGGTAATTCAACAGCTTGGCGCCGAAGAGGGCACCAAAAGAGTGTCAGAGTCTCGCGGTGGCACCGGGAGTCTCCCTAAATTATGATGTGCAGACAAAGGCTTAACAGCACCTACGGTGCTGTCCTTCTATCTTGCCTTCAACCTCATTGGAACAAAATCGGGAGATTCCGCTGCATACTCAGTTGAGCCAAGCCCATTAGGCGGTCCACGAGAGGCTCGCCGTCTACATCAAAAAAGCAGTCATAAAGGCTGTTCGGCCGAAGCCCAAACAGCCGGGCAACCTCTGGTTTCCAACCATCCCCAAGGGGTTCAGGAGGCAGCTCCAAGAAGCTTTCGGCGATCATCGACAGCTCCGCTTGCAATAGGGCGGCTTCTTCAGACGACCATTGCCCGTCACAGTCAGAATGCTCCATCAGCGTCGGACACCGCGATCCTACGACGCCCTGTTCTACGTGCGTTGCAACCGCAGAGCGGAACGTTCCGAAGTCAGCATATGAACCGACCTCGACGCCATCCAGCTCCTCTTCGCCATCAAAGATAGCCAGATAAAGTCCCATCAGTTCCTCGTGATTTCAAAATGCCGACGATGCTCTTTGGCCAACGCCTTCAAGCTATCGCTCAACTTACAGTCTTTTGGAAGGTCTAGAACCAGCTTCGTGCCTTCTTGCGTCGCTCGATAAAGAAGAAGCCTAACCTGATAAGTCGCCCTCATTTCAGAGACGTTCTTAATTAGATAGATTCTATTATTCACTTCGGCATCGGCACGCGCACCCCTCGCGACATGCCGCTTCGTCATCATAAATTCCACAGCCCATCCCCTCTGAGGTCAGCGTCCACACCGCCTATCACTTCGGTCTCGCAACCGAAACACCCCATCGGTCTAACCAGCTCTGGAAGGCAGGGTTGATGGGGCGCGTCGTCTCGATCGTAAGAGGCGTGTTCGTTTTCAGAGACCGATAGGTTTGGAGCCTGAGCTGGTAGCTCGAATCCAGCATGCTAGACCCTCCCTTGATCTCAAGATTTCCGCCCATCGTGCCGTCAAAGATCGTTCCCCTTGGCAATCCACCCTTGGTAAATTTCGGCTCTCCCACAATGACTTTGAACGCTGCGCTGTCGAAATCAGCTTGGCCCGGCCTCCAAACGGCATTGTTCTTGGGAATGCCCAACTGCGCTAGTCGCTCGGCTTCGTGAGCAACACCTCCTTGAAGCGGAGCAACGACTCTACTTTCTGCGGCGCCAATCGGAAGCCTATTGGGAAGGGGCGTGGCATAACCAGCGTTCGCTACCCCACGCGCTTTGAGCGGCGACAGGATCATGAACGTGTTGCCAAGGATTTCAGCACCCCCCATCAGGTTGGTCCGTATAGAATTATTCGCGATCTGGTCCACGTAGACCCGCGCCGGGGTGTCGTCCATCAGGGCGTCGTTCACCGACTGCGCAATTCCGCCAAAGGCATATGTCGGGTGTGTGAAGGCCCATGCCATTGCGCCAGGCGCATGCATGATGGGCTTGGCGAAGCTATAGACTATGTTGTCGACCAATCGGAACGGTAGTGCCAGCGTACCTTCGACCGGCCGCGTCGCATAATAGCGGTCATTGGCTGCCATTTCGCGTCTGTACTTTGCATCATAGTTTGTCGCCCAGCTCATCAAGGGATCGACAATATGGGTGTCCATCCAGCGCTGGAACCCATTGCGATCATCCACCATTGGAGTGACACCAACGGTTCGGTGCGTACCGGTCGGTCCCGCACGATCCTGATACCAATGTGCCAGATTGTGCGAATTCGCGCGCCCTCCCAGCCCCGCGAAATAGTCGTTGAACCGGAGCGTGTTCATCGACAGCGGGCTGTGCAAATCAACCTCGTGCCGGTCGGCGGTGATGACGATACCATCGAAGCTTGGATCGCTGTCTGCGACGCTGACTCCGCTGCCACCAAAATCGAGGGCGCCAAAGCCGCTAAGGCTCGATTCGATGAGCCCGTTGTTGAATCCGCCGGCGTCGAACACGCCGCCATAAGCAACGGCATCCTCCACGAACGCTCCGGTTGTCCCTCCGCCTCCCTCGGCCGGCCTTGCTGTTGCGCTTCCCGACACGGATCGCGCCAGTGCCGCGGCGCCCCTTGCGCCCGCATTGCCGAGCACCTGTCCGATGATATCGGGGATGGCGGCGCGGAGGCTGTCGCCGAAGTTGTTGCCGGTGATCGCGCTGCGCGTTACCGCGTTGGCGAGGCCGGAGGCAGTGCTCGACGCGAGGTCGCGTTCGAAGCTCCCCAGCGACGCGCTGCGCGCATCCACGAAGCTTGCGACGCCCGCACTGACGCCTGCCGCCGCGACGCCCGCGAAGTCGAACTTGCTCTGCAGGCCGGTGACGCGGCCGATGGCCTGCGTCAGCGCGCTGCCGGCGGCGGCGCGGCCGATCGCCGCGCCGGTCCCGCTACCGAACAGATTGGCGGCGCCGACGCCCGCACCGATGCCCCCGCCCAGCGCCGACAGCCCGACGCCTTTCCAGCTGAACCCGTTCTGCGCACCGATCGCGACCCCGACGCCCTGCGACACCGTCGACGCGACCGCACCGGTGATGGCGCCGCCCACGACCGCGCCGGCGATCGTCGCAAAGCTGGCGCCGGCGGTAACGAGGCCAGCGCTGGCCCCCAAGCCGGCGATACCGGCCCCGATACCGGCGCCGCCGACCACCGCGCCACCAGCGACCGCGCCACCGGCGACGGCGCCACTGGCGGCGCCGGCTCCCGCGAGCAAGCCCTGCGCCGCCTGGATGAACTGCGGTCCGAGCCATGCGGCGAGGCCGATGGCGATGGCGGCGACGAGGAACTGGCCGAACATGCCGCATTTGGGTTTCTTGGGCGGTTTGGGGGTGGTCGGGCTGAGCTCGCCGAGCGCGTCGGTGGGGT
>NZ_JBXAQA010000004.1:0-458874 GCF_058806755.1 Sphingopyxis sp. GW821-FHT12F08 | reverse complement strand
GAAGCACCCGAAGACGCCGAAGTCCGCATCGATACCACCGCCATGACCCCCGAAGATGCCGCCGACCTCATCGTCGACAGGCTTATCGGATGAGCGCCGGACTCGACGACGCCGCGCTCGCCGCGCATCTCGCCGACCATGCCGGGCGCATCCTGCTGACCGTCCGCGACTCCGGCCTCTTCGCCGGCAAGGCGCTCGGCAAGGCGGGCGACCAGGTCGCGAACCAGTTCCTGATCCACGCGCTCCGCGAACAGCGTCCCGCCGACGGTCTCCTGTCGGAAGAAAGCAGGGACACGCCCGACCGGCTCGGCAAAAGCCGCGTGTGGATCATCGATCCGCTCGACGGCACGCGCGAATATGGCGAAGGGCGCAGCGACTGGGCGGTGCATGTCGCGCTCGCGATCGACGGCGAACCCCTCATCGGCGCGGTGGCCTTGCCCGGCCTCGACGGCGGCGTGGTGCTCGCCACCGACCGCGCCGGGCCGCTCCCCGACGCCGCCGCGCGCCCGCGCCTCGCGGTCAGCCGCACGCGCCCTGCCGCCGAAGCGCTCGCCGTCGCCGAACGCCTCGGCGCCGAGCTCGTGCCGATGGGCTCGGCGGGCGCCAAGGCGATGGCGGTCGTGCGCGGCGAGGTCGACATCTATCTCCACAGCGGCGGCCAATATGAATGGGACAGCGCCGCGCCCGCGGCGGTCGCGCTCGCGCACGGGCTGCACGCCTCGCGCATCGACGGCGCGCCGCTCGTCTACAACCAGCAAGACGTGGCGATGCCCGACCTGCTGATCTGCCGCAAGGAGATGGCCGACGGTCTGCTCGCGGCGTGCCGCGCATCATCGAACAGGGGAAGAGACGCATGACGGGTTTCGACACGGCGGACGGTGCGCGCGCGCGCGCCGCGGCGCGCGCGGAAAGCGGGATAGAACGCGAAGAGCCTACAGATTTCGTCGCCGCGCTCGACGCCTTTTATCATTTCGCGCGCCGGGGCACGGCGGACGAGGCCGGCTTCGCGCAGCTCGATACGATGGTCCAGCGCCTCCTCGTCAACCGCCTGCGCTTTGCCGACGACGTCGCACGCCACCCCGAAATCCTCGTCGAAAATGTCGCGGACCCGATCGTCGTCCTCGGCTTCCCGCGCAGCGGCACCACCGTGCTGCAGCGGATGATGTCGGCCGACCCCGCGATGCAGTCGCTCAAATTCTGGCGGCTGCTCAACCCCGCGCCCTTCCCCGGCGAGGCGCCGTATCAGCCCGGCGGGCGGCTCACCTATGCCGAGGCGGTCGCCGACGCGATCCGCATCGGCAACCCGGCGCTCCACGCGGCGCATCCGGCGGTCGCCGACGATGCCGACGAGGACTGGAACCTCCATCATCTCAGTTTCCAGCATGTCGGCCATATCTACACCGGCGTCCCCGACGCCGATTATCTGGGCTATCTGCGCGGCCTGCCGCGCCGCCGGAGCTACGCCTATGTCGCCGACCTGTTGCGCTACCTGCAATGGCAGGACGGCGGGCGCCGCGGGCGCAAATGGATCCTGAAGAGCCCGGTGCATGTCGGCCATCTCGAGGAGATGCTGGCCTTTCATCCCGGCGCGACCTTCGTCTATCCGCGCCGCGATTTCCGCACCGTCGTCGCCTCCTTCTGCAATGCATTGGAAGCCGCGCAGCAGCCGTTTCTGACGCGCTCGCCCGCCGCGATCGGGCGCATCGCGCTCGAATATTGGGTGCCCGAAATGCACCGTTTCCAGCAGGCGCGCGTCCGGCTGGGCGCGCGGCTCAAGATGATCGAGGTCGATTATCGCGATCTGCTCGCCGACCCGATCCCGCATATCCGGGGCTTTTACGGACAGGCGGGTGCCGCGCTGTCCGATGCCGGCGAAGCGGCGATCCGCGCGTGGATCGCCGACAATCCCGCGGGGAAGCACGGCATCAACCAATATTCGCTGGGTCGCTACGGACTGACCGAGGCGATGGTCGACGACGCCTTCGGCTTCCTCGATTCCACCAACAACAGGGAGACCACAGCCCATGCCTGACACCGCAAATGGTTACGCGCTATTCCTCGAAGCGGCGCGCGAGGTCGAGGCGATCGTCCGCGCGCACCCCGGCACGACCGACGCCGACCTGGCCGAGGGCTATCACTATCTTGCCGGCATGTGGATTTTCCACGTCGAGCGCGCGTTCAAAAGTTACGATCTCGACCGCCCCGCCTTTGTGCGCGACATGGACAATGTCCGCACCTGGGGCCTGCCGACCCCCGATCATCATTATTACAGCGCCCAGATCGACGGCGGCGGCGTGTATCGTGTGCTCGGGCACCGCGGCAACACGGTCGATTATTGTTTCGAGCTGGTGTCGGGCCTCGCGGGCGATGACGGGGTGGTCGGCGACCGCATCGGCGCGCTCGAATCGAGCCGGCTGCAGATCGAGGCCGACGGGCGTTTCGAGCTGTGGATCGGCGGTCCCGAACGCCCCGGCAACTGGATGAAGAGCGACGAGCGCGCGCGCTGCCTGTTCGTGCGCCAGACGGTGAACGACTGGCTGACCGAGCAGCCGACGCCGATGCTGATCGAGCGGATGGATCAGCCGGTGCACGCGCCGCGCCGCCCGGCGCTCGCCGACGTCCAGCAGCTCTACGCCGTCGCCGCGCGCAACATGGTCGACCAGGTGAAGTTCCTCGACGATTTTGCGCAAAACTGGTCGAAGGTGCTGCCAGTGAACGATTATCCGGCGCCGACCGTCGGCCCCGCCGATGCCGGCTATTTCCCCGGGCAGTTCAACACCAAGGGCCGCTGGGAGGTACTCGAGGGGCAGGCGCTGGTGATCACGATCGAGCCCTGCGACGCGAAATATCAGAGCCTCGCGCTCGCGCACCCGCTCTGGTTCAACAGCTTCATCCCGCGCTCGGTGCAGTCGAGCATCACCGGCGCGCAATCGCGCGTGTCGAGCGACGGGCGCTTTCGCTATGTGCTCGCGGGCGCCGATCCGGGCGTGTGGAACTGGCTCGACACGACCGGCGTCGAATCGGGCTTCATCTTCATGCGCTTCCAGCAACTGGCCTCGGGCATCCCGCCCGTGAAGCCGTTGACCAAGCTCGTGCCGCTCGCCGCGGTGAAGGACGAATTTCCCGCCGACGAGCGGCGCGTGACGCCCGACGAACGGCTCGCGACCGCGCGCCTCCGGCGCCTCGCCGCCGATCGCCGCTATTTTTGAAGGGCCGCCGGGTGCCCGACCCGGACCGTAGAATGTCGATTTATAACAGACAGATATGGGGAGAGAGAAGATGATTGTTTCGCACAAAATCTTGCTGGGTTCGACCGCGATGCTGCTGGCGATGGCCGCGGTGCCCGCCGCGGCACAGAGCGATCCGACCGCGCCTGCCGCCGAAGAGAATGACGGCGGCGACGGCGTCATCGTGGTGACCGCGCAGCGGCGCGAGGAAGCGCTGCAGGACGTCCCGATCGCGGTGTCGGCGTTCCAGGGGGAACAGTTGCAATCGACGGGGATCGACGGCCTCCGGCAATTGTCGCAGATGGCGCCGTCGCTCGTCGTTCCCGAGGGCGGCAGCCAGTCGGTGCCCTATATCCGCGGCGTCGGCGGCCGCAACATCACCCCGGGCAATGAATCGACCGCCGCGGTCTATGTCGACGGGGTCTATCAGACCGACAAGACCGGCATATTGCTCCAGACCTTTCCCGAGGTCGAATCGATCCAGGTCCTGCGCGGGCCGCAGGGCACGCTGTTCGGGCGCAACGCGACCTCGGGCGCGATTCTGATCTCGACGAAAAAGCCGAGCCAGGATTTCGGCGGCATGGTCGAGGGGACCTTCGGCACCGACGATCGCGGCGCGCGCGCCTATGTCACCACGGGCCTCGGCGAAAATCTGGCGTTCAGCGTCAGCGGCTTCTATCGCTACGAAACGCCCTATATCGTCAACCGCAATCCGTCGAACGGCATCGGCAAGCGCACCGGTGAGGAGGAAACCTATGGTTTCCGCGCCAATCTGCTGTTCGAAAGCGGCGATTTCTCGGCGCAGCTGCAGGGCAATTATATCGAGGGCTATACGACCCCGATCATGGCGATGCAGCCCGCGCCGGGGTCGCCCTTCTCGATCGGCGAGGCGGTGTCGGGGGTCGATATCCGCAATCCGAAGCGCGCCTATTATGGCGAGGTGCCGCCCGAGGTGCGCTACGACAGCTGGGGCGCCTCGCTCCATCTCGACTATGATCTGGGCGATGTCGCGATCAGCTCGACCAGCGCCTATACGCGCAGCGGCTCGGGGGTGCAGCTCGACCTAGACCTGTCGCCCGCCTCGGTCTTCTGGTTCGACACCGACCTCAACGGCCGCACCTGGCAGCAGGAATTGCTGGTGTCGTCAGAGGGCAGCGCGCCCTTCCAGTGGCTCGTTGGCGGCTTCTACATCAATTATCGCGACGGCTATTCGCAGCTCGACCAATATGTCGGGCTGCCGGTGCCCAATCCGCTCGAACCGCTCACCGTGCCGCGGCGGCTGCTCGAACTGTCGGCGCTCGGGCTCGGGCCGACGTCGGGGCTCGCCTATATCGATCTCAGCACTTTCGTGACGATCGAATCGGTCGGGCTGTTCGGCGAGGCGTCCTATGCGTTCGGGCAGGGGACGAAGATCACCGCGGGGCTGCGCTACACCGACGAGACCGCGACGCTCGACGAGGATAATGGCAAGGTCACCTATCTGCCCAATGGCACCGGCGGGGTCATCGCGATCCCGCAGACGATCGGCGACGTCTGCACCGCCGATCCTTTGTGCGACGGGCTCAGCACCGGCTTCTCCGAACTCACCTATCGTGTCGTGCTCGACCATGGATTCTCGGACGATCTGCTCGTCTATGCGAGCTACAATCGCGGCTTCAAGAGCGGGGTCTATAATATCTCGTCGCTGTCGGCGCGCGCGACCGAGCCCGAGACGATCGACGCCTTCGAGGTCGGGCTGAAATCGCAATTGTTCGACCGCAAGCTGACGCTCAACCTCGCGGGCTATTATTATAAATACGACAATCTGCAGGTGCCGGTGGTCGACCCCGCGACCAACACCCAGATTTCGATCAACGCCGCCAAGGCGACGATCTCGGGGCTGGAGGCCGAAATGTCGTTCCGGCCCGACGACCGGTTGACGCTGAACACCAGCTTCTCGACCTATTTCCAGTCGGAATATGACAGCTTCCCGAACTGCGAAATCTATCGTCCCGCGGGGGTCGGGCTGGCGCTCGCGACCAATGCCGACTGCTCGGGCGAGGATCTGCCGGTGACGCCGAACATCATGGCGAGCGTGTCGGCGAATTATAAACTCCCGCTCGGCCGCGACGGCGAACTCGAGCTCGCCGGGCTGCTCAGCTACACCGACGAATTCGACCATGCGACGCACGGCTTCTATCCGGCGGGGGTCGATGCGGGCGGGGTGCCCTATCCGGCGGGCGAGGGGCGGGCGCCGATCCAGCGGGCGCTGACGACGCTCAACCTGTCGGCGACCTTCCGGCCGCTGAAGGACAATCTCTACGTCACTGTCTGGGGCCGCGACCTGCTCAACCAGGGCGACCGCGTGTTCCGCAACATGCAGACGACGACATTCGGCTATTCGACGGCGCTCGGCCGCGGGATCACCGGGGGCGTCACGATCGGCTTCAAATTCGGTTCGTGACGGCGTGACGAGGCGGCGGGGCGGCGAAAAGGCGGTAAGGGCACCGCCGGCCGTCCCGCCGCCTTAGTCGTTGGGGCGATGGTGTTGGCCATGCCTCCCCTCCCTTTTAGGGAGGGGTTGGGGGTGGGTAACCGCCGGAGGCGGTGCTCTTCTTCTTGCTCGCTACGCTCGCTACCCACCCCTAGCCCCTCCCTAAAAGGGAGGGGGTATGGTGTTCGCTATCAATCACCCCTTAGGCGCATCGCGCAAAATGATGTCGGCGCCGCGCCATGCCATCGCCATCGTCGGGCCATTGGTGTTGCCCGACGGGATCGCGGGCATGATCGAGGTGTCGATGACACGCAGTCCTTCCACGCCGCGCACGCGCAGCGTGGGATCGACGACGGAGGCGTTGTCCTTGCCCATGCGGCAGCTGCCGACGGCATGATAGCCGCAGGTGCCGAAACGGTCATAGGCGTCGAGGATTTCGGCGTCGCTGGCGAAGGCAGGCCCGGGCAGCGTCTCCTCGGCGATCATGCCCGCCAGCGGTTCCTGCCGCGCATAGTCGCGCATCACGCGCACCGCGCCCGCCATCGCGGCGCGATCTTCTTCGGTGTCGCGGTAATTGGGCCTGAAGCTCGCTGCCGCGTCGGGATCGCGCGTCGCGATATGGATGCTGCCGCGCGAGGTCGGGCGCAGCGGATAGATCACCGCGTTGATCCCCGGATGTTTCTCGAGCGCGGTGCGCTGTTTCGCCATGTCGAAGCTGAAGGGCGCGATCAGCATCTGGACGTCGGGGCGGTTGAGTCCGGGGCGCGACTTGAACCAGCCGCCGATCTCATAGGCGGCCGCCGACATCGGGCCGTCGCCGGTGAGATAATATTTGAGGGTCGCGAGCAGCAGGCGCCAGCCGCCGAAGACGCGGTTCTGCGACAGCGCTGCTTTGGTCAGTTTCCACTGCATGATGATGCCGCGATGCTCGATCAGCCCTTCGCCGACCTGCGGACTATGGTGGATGAGCGGGATGCCGAGCGCCGCGAGGCGGCTCGCATCGCCGACGCCCGATCGTTCGAGGATCGCCGGGCTCGCCATCGCGCCGCCGCACAGGATGACTTCGTGCTTCGCGTCGATACGCTCGCGCTGACCATTGTGGACGACCTCGACACCGACCGCGCGCGTGCCGTCGAAGATCACGCGGTCGACTGTGCGGTCGGTCAGGACGGTGAGGTTGGGGCGCTTTTCGGCGGGGCGCAGGAAGGCCTGCGCGGCGCTCTGGCGCTTGCCCTTCCAGATGGTGCGCGGGGCATAGCCGATCGCGACCTGGTCGTCGGGGGCGTTGATGTCGGTCTTTTTCGCCCAGCCCATCGCTTCGCCCGCCGCGACCTGCGCGTCGCTGATCGGCAGGCGTTGCGTCGGCATCGAGATTTTCATCGGGCCCGCGTCGCCGCGCGTCTCGGCGGCGCCCAGCTCGTGGTTCTCGAAGGCGCGATAGGCCGCGCCGATATGCGTCCAGCTCCAGTCGTCGCTCGATTGTTCGGCGATCGCGTCGAAATCGGCGGGCTGGCCGCGGACATACATCATGCCGTTGACCGACGACGATCCGCCCAGCACGCGCCCGCGCACCCAGGCTTCGGACTGGCCCGCGGTCGACGCCTCGGGCTCGCTCATATGGACCCACAGATGCCTGGGATCCTGCATGACCTTGGCCAGGCCCTTGGGCATCGCAATGAAGGGATGGCGGTCGCGTGGCCCCGCCTCGATCAGCGCGACGCGGATCGCCGGATTCTCGGACAGGCGATAGGCGAGCACGCATCCCGCCGCCCCGGCGCCGCAGATAATATAGTCGAAGTTCATGGCCTTATCCCCTCGAATCCGGCCGTTTTGCGGCGCTTTCACTCTCGTCATAAAAAACTATTGTTATTAGGTAAAGGGTGGAATAGGCTGATGCCAACAAAAGGAGAGGATCTGCAATATGAGTGAAGTTGCAGAAGTTTTACGCCCCGCGCGCAAGCTGACGACGCTCGCCGACCTGACGCCGAGCCAGATCGGGGCGATCCGCAAGATCCCCGCCGAAAAGGACGCGGTGGTCATGCCGTTCGGCGCGACGCGCCCCAATGCGATCTTCACCGGGCAGGACCGTTTCGACCGCGAGCAGGAGAAAATCTTCCGCCGCTATCCGGTTCCGGTCACCTGCTCGGCGCTGCTCGAACCCGGCAGCATCGTCGCGAACGACAGCTATGGCTTCCCGATGCTCGTCTCGCGCACCCGCGACGGCAGCATCAAGGCGTTCGTCAACGCGTGCCAGCACAAAGGGTCGAAGATCATCGAGGATTGCGCGGTCCACAAGCAGGGCCGCATGACCTGTCCCTATCATGCCTGGACCTATGGCATCGACGGCAAGCTGATCGGCGTGTCGCGCAGCGAGGCTTTTCAGGGCCTCGACAAAAGCCAGCGCGGGCTCATCGAGCTTGAGGCGCGCGAATGGGGTGGCATCGTCTATGTCCAGCTCAACCGTGATATCCCCGCCGACTGGTCGCAGCTCTCGCAGCAGGTTGCCGACGATTTCGACGCGCTCGGCATTCCGACCGCGCACGTCTATGGCCGCAAGAGTTTCGACCTCCAGGCGAACTGGAAGGTCGTGCTCGAACCCTTCCTCGAAGGCTATCATGTCCAGCGGCTCCACGCCGCGTCGATCGGCGACCGCTTCCAGGACGCGCCCAACATCGTCGACATGTTCGGGCCGAACATCCGCCAGGTGTCGGGGCGCATCGGTTATGTCCCCGAAATGCTCGACGAAGACCCCGAGGCGAATGTCCACAAGCTGGTGACGCACGCCTATACGGCGTTCCCCAACTGCGTCGTGGTCACCAGCCAATATTATACCAGCGTCATGCTCCTGATGCCGCGCGGCCCCGATCGCACGACGGTCGAATATTTCATGCTGACCCCCGAGGTGGCGGCGACACCGAAGGCCGAGGAAGTGTTCGCGCGATCCTACGAACTGATCCTCGATGTGTTCGGCGGCGAGGATTTCCGCGCCGCCGAGATCAGCCAGCAAGGGCTGAACGCCGGCGTGCCCGAAGAGACGATCTATTGCGGGCTCGAGACCAATATCATCCGCTATTATGAGGCGATCGAAGCACTTCTGTGAAGTTTGAGCCGGCACAAGACTGGACGGAGAGGGACTGAATGGCGCAGACATTGCCGGGTGCGATGGATTGGTGGGCGCGGATGCGGCCCGGGCAGCCTGCAGTGGTGCTCGGCGGCGACCGGCTGAGCTATCGCGATTACAAAGACTGGTCCGACCGCGTCGCCGCGATGCTGGAGGCCGACGGGCTAGAGCCCGGCGACCGCGTCGCGATCTGTTCGACCAACAGCCTCGCTTATTGCGCGCTGATCATGGGGATCATCCGCGCGGGCGGGATCGTCAATCCGGTCAACTTCCGCTTCACCCCGCGCGAAATCCGCGAGCTATGCGAGACGAGCGAGCCGCGTTTCACCTTCGTCGCGCCGGAGTTTGCCGACAATATGATCGCGGCTGGGCTGGCTCCGCGTGCGATGGCCGAGGTGGCGGCGCTGCGCGAAGGCGCGCCCCCGACCGTTCGGTACGACCCCGAACCCGACGCGCCCGTCGTGATCATCGCCACCAGCGGATCGACCGCGAAGCCCAAAGGTGTCGTCTTCACCAACCGGTCGATGACCGCCTATGCCGCCAATTGGGCGACCGAGGAGACATCGTCGTCGCCGGGGTCGCGGATCATCAGCCTCGCGCCGCTCAACACCTCGGCGGGCTTTGTCCAGCTCATCCATTATACGGTGCAGGGCTGCACCATCTTCATGGAACCGGTGTTCGCGCCCGACGCGATCCTGCAATTGCTGCAGGACGAGAAGATCACTTGTTTCGGTGCCGTCCCGACCTTCTTCGAGGCGATCGCGCGCTGCCCCGGCTTCGCCGACGCCGACCTGTCGTCGATCCGCCTCGCGACCGCGGGCGGCGCGCGGGTCAGCCGGCAATTGCTCGACGCCTGGAAGGCGAAGGGCATCGTCATCCGGCAGATTTACGGCCAGACCGAGATCGGCGGCAATGCGACGATGATGCCCGAGCATCTGGCGATGGACGAGCCCGAGAAATGCGGCTGGGGGTGCATCTTCATGGACCTGCGCGTGGTGCGCGCCGACGGCAGCGATTGCGAGCCCGGCGAGCCCGGCGAGATATTGATGCGCTCGCCCGGGATGATGCAGGGCTATTGGCGCAACCCCGAGGAGACAGCCAAGGTCATCAGGGACGGCTGGCTCTGGTCGGGCGACATCGGAACGCTCGACGAACGCGGCCTTTTGACCTTCGTCGACCGGATGAAGGATCTGATCATCTCGGGCGGGCTCAACATCTCGGCGGCCGAGGTCGAGCGCGTCGTGTGCGAATTCCCCGGGGTCGTCGAGGCGCTGGCGATCGCCGCGCCCGATCCCAAGTTCGGCGAGACGCCGTTCGTCGTCTATCATGGCGCCGCCGAGGTCGATGTCGCGGCGCTGATCGACCACTGCAACACGAACCTCTCGAACTACAAGGTGCCGCGCTACGTCGCCTTCTCGGCCGATCCGCTGCCGCGGCTCGCGACCGGAAAATTGTCGAAGCCCGCGGTGCGCGAGCGTTACGCCGGCGCGCACGAGACGATGGAACGCGTGCGATGAGGAGCATGTGATGACCGCCCTACAACTGGCCGCCGCGCCCGTCCCGCCGCATGTGCCGCCGCACCTCGTCTTCGACTTCGACATCTATGCCGACCCGCGCATCGGCGAGGATGTCCAGGGCACCTACGCCGCCGCGCTCGAGGACGCGCCGGGCATTTTCTGGACGCGGCTCAACGGCGGGCACTGGATCGTCAAGAGCTTCGACGCGATCAGCCAGATCGTGCTCGATCCCGAACATTTTTCGGTGCGCGAGATGCAGATTCCGCGCGTCGAGAATCCGCCCTTCTTCATTCCGCTGAGCCTCGATCCGCCCGAGAATCTGCCCTATCGCCGCGCGATGATGCCGATGTTCGGGCCGAGCGCGATCAAGGCGCTCGAACCGCGGATTCGTGAATGGGCGGCCGAATTCGTCGAGGCGGTCGCGGGCAGGGGCGCGTGCGATTTCCAGGCCGATGTGTCGAAGATATTCCCGGTCAGCGTCTTCATGGAACTGATGGGCATGGACCTCGCGCGGCTGCAGGACTTTCGCCATCTCGCCGAGGATTTCTTCTCGGCACAGAATGACGAAGCGGAGTTGGGCCGGCTGAGCGCGCTGATCCTCGGCGAACTCAAGGCGCTGATCGACGAAAAGAAAGCGGCGCCCGACGACAAGCTGATGTCGCACTTCATCCAGGTCGACATCGACGGCCGGACGATGAGCGACGACGAGATTCTCGCGATGAGCTTCGTGCTGTTCCTCGGTGGCATGGACACGGTCACCAACGTGACGGGTTTTGCCTTCCAGCAGCTCGCGCAGATGCCCGAGGTGCAGGCGCGGCTCGCTGCCGACCCGTCGCTGATCCCCGCCTTCGCCGACGAGGCCGTGCGGCTGTATGGCGTCGTCAATACGCCGCGGCTGGTCGTGCAGGACCAGGCGATCGGCGAAGCGCAGTTCCGCGAAGGCGAGATGGTGCTCAACATCCTGTGCCTCGGCAGCCGCGACCCTGCGAAGTTCGAGCATCCGAACGTCTTCGATCTCGACCGCAGGAAGACCGCGCATCTGACCTTTTCGTCGGGGCCGCATCTGTGCGTCGGCCATGTCCTCGGCCGCGCCGAGCTGCGCATCCTCACCGAAGAATGGGTGAAGCGCATCCCCGCCTTCCGCGCGACTCCGGGCGAACGGCATGCGTTCCGCATCGGCACGGTGATGGCGCTCGAAGTGCTGCCGATCGAATGGGATGTTGCGGGCTGAACTACCCGGGCTGGTCGAGCGGCTGGCCGATGGTTTCGTTCGCCAGCCGCAGGCGCACGCCGGCGAGGAACATGCGCAGCGATTCGACGAACATCTCTTCCTCGGCAAAGGGATTGTCTTCGACCGCCTTGGCGAAGCTCGGATATTTGCCCGCATCGACGGGCGGCATCTGGGCGATGCCGCGGACCTGCGCCGATGCCTGGAACAGCGCGGTGCCGAAGGTGTATTTTTCGATCGCATCGATCACCGTCAGGTGGACCGAACTGGGGTAGGGGTCTTCGGCCGCGGCGCGCTCATAGGCGGCGAGGAGGAGGTGCCGCGGAAAATAGCGCAGGATCAGCGGCGCGGCATTGGGGTGCTGGAGCAACGTCCGGCGCGTCAGCACGCAGCGCGCGATGATCTGTTCCTCGAAGGTCTCGGTCGGATTGTCGACCGTCGGCATGCGCACCAGCATCATGCGCGCGACCTCCTGGAGCAGTTCCGACTTGTCCTTGAAATGATGGTAGAGCGAGGGCGGGCGCACGCCGAGCTTGCGCGCGACGAGGTTGAGGCTCAGTTCCTCGAGCCCGACCTCGTCGATCACCTCGAGCGCCGCCTCGGCCGCATTGGCGCGCGATATCAGCGGTTTGGATGGCCGTGCCAACGAAATTCCCCCTTGCCCAAATTGCTCATGGCAGCGCGGCGCCGCGCGTGCCAGTGCAAAATTCCCGCCACTTCGGGCGACCCGTTCAATCTATTGACGTTAGATATTCCTGGGGTCATTGTCGAGTATGAGGAGAGCCAGCCGATGAGAGATCGCGTGCAGAGCCATGTTTTTGTGTCGTCCGACGGCGTCGAACTGGTCGGCGATCGCGGCGGGGCGGCGGATGCGCCGTGCGTGATCCTGCTCCACGGCGGCGGGCAGACGCGGCACAGCTGGAGCCGCGCGGTCGACAGCCTGATCGATGCCGGGCTGCAGGTCATCAATTTCGACGCGCGCGGGCACGGCGACAGCGACTGGTCGCCGGCGGGCGCCTATGCGCTGAGCGATCGCGCCGCCGATCTGCGTGCGGTCGTGGCCGATTTGCGGGTGCCCTTCGTCCTCGTCGGCGCCTCGCTGGGCGGGGCGACCGCGATCCAGGCGGTGCACGAAGGGCTGCGGCCGGCGGGCGTCGTCCTCGTCGATATCGTGCCCGAGCCAGATCCGCGCGGGATCGAGCGCATCGTCGGCTTCATGCACGGGCATCGCGAGGGCTTTGCGAGCGTTGACGAGGCGGCGGCAGCGGTCGCGGCCTATAATCCGCAGCGCGCGCGGCCGACCGATACTGGCGGGCTGATGAAGAATTTGCGCCCGCGCGATGACGGGCGGCTCTATTGGCATTGGGACCCGCGCATCCTCGACACGGCGCCGACGACGCATCATATCGTCGTCGAGCGCGCAACCGAGACGCTGGGCGATCTGGTCGATATGCCTGTGCTGCTCGTCCGCGGGCTGTCGAGCGACGTGGTGAGCGAGGCGGGGATCGCGGCGTTCCGGCGGCAGGTGCCGCGGCTCGAAATCCTCGACGTGGCTGGCGCGGGGCATATGGTCGCGGGCGACCGCAATGATGCGTTCAACGACGGCGTGATCGCCTTTGCAAAGCGGTTGTTGATGCCGGTGTCGTGATCATTATTTCACTATAATACACAGATTTTAAACAAGATTATCCCGGGTTTGCGAAAACCTTATGGCGTTAAATTTGCGATTGACTTTAAATCTAATGACTGTAGGTTAAATCCCACAGGGCCGCGGCTGACGGCCCGATCTTTTGGGAGGAGACGGTCATGGATCGCAAAGTTTCGCGTCCTGCAATTCGCTACGCTTGCCTGGCATCGGTTATCGCGCTCGCGGCGGTGGCTGCCCCCGCTTACGCGCAGGACGCACCCGCCGCTCCGCCTCCCGCCGACGAGGCCGATAGCGGCAGCGACGCCGAAATCATCGTCACCGCGCGGCGCCGCGACGAGCGGCTGATCGACGCGCCGGTTGCGATCACCGCGCTCGGCGGCGCGGCGCTCGACAATTATGCGGTCACCGACTTCAACGATATCGCCCAGCTCGTCCCGACGATGGTCGCGGGCAAGGCGGCGTCGGGTTCGTCGGCGAGCATTTTCCTGCGCGGCGTCGGCTCGACCGCGCTCAGCGCCGGGTTCGACCAGTCGGTCTCTTTCGTCGTCGACGGCATGCCGATGAGCCGCGGCCGCGAAATCGGCCTCAGCCAATATGACGTCCAGCGCGTCGAGGTGCTCAAGGGTCCGCAGGCCTTGTTCTTCGGCAAGAACGCCACCGCGGGCCTGATCGCCGTCACCACGAACAATCCGCGCGATATATTCGAGGCAGGGTTCAAGGCCGGCTATGGCTTCGAGGCGAAGGAGAAATACGGCGAGGGCTATATTTCGGGGCCGCTCGCCGACGGCCTGCGCGCGCGGCTGGCGTTCCGCGTTTCGGACAGCGAGGGTGCCTTCACCAACACCGCGGCCGAAACCTACATCGATCCGTTCGGGCTGCAGCGGCACCGCAACAGCAAGAACCGCGGCTATGGCCGGACCTATAGCGGCCGCGCGACGATCGAATGGGACGCGACCGACAATCTGACCTTTCAGGTCAAGAGCGGCTATACCGACCAGAAGGACGGCGGCCCGACCGACATCATCGAACGCATCTGCGGCGGCGGGCGGACCACGCCCTTCGCGGCCAACGGCATCCCGCCGAGCCCCAATGCCGATTGCGTGATCAACGGCCGGTCGGACAGTTCGACGATCCCCGTCGAGGTGGCAAACCTCAATTATCGCTATGCCGGCGACGGGCGCATGTATTCGCGGCTGAAATCGGGTTTCGGCATATTGACCGCGACGCTGGAGAGCGACGTCTTCGACGTCACCTCGATTACATCCTATTATCGCTTCAAGCAGAACGACCTCAACAATGTGTCGGGCGAGGCCTATCCGGCGACCTTCTCGCAGCTCGCCGACTATCGCCAGACGTCGGAGGAACTGCGCTTCCAGTCGAAGTGGGACGGCCCGGTCAATGTGCTGTTCGGGCTGTTCGCGTCGAGCAACAAGTTCATCTTCAACACCGACGCCTATATCTTCCCCTTGCCCGCCGTCGCGGCGGGCACGACCTATGTGACCTTCAAGCGCGACAACGGCTTCACGGGCAGTTCGATGTCGGCCTTCGGCGAAGTGACCGCGAACCTGTCCGACGCGATCGAACTCGCGGCGGGCGCGCGCTACAGCTATGAATCGCGCGACAGCTTCCAGCAGTCGCTCGCCGCCAATCCGGTCTTTGCCGGCGCCTTTCCCGGCGGGCTGCGACTCGACGACCGCTATCGCGAATCCGACGTCTCGCCGCAGGTCACGCTGCGCTACAAACCGTCGCGCGACCTGACCTTCTACGCCGCGTATAAGGAAGGCTTCAAATCGGGCGGGTTCAACATTTCGCAGACTTTGACTCCCGCGGCGACCGTGGCGGCGGGCCAGTTCGGCGCCGAGCGAGCCCGCGGCGGCGAAGTCGGCGCGCGTGCGATCCTGATGAACGGCGCGCTCTCGCTCAACGCGACGGCTTATTATTACGACTATCTCGACCTGCAGGTGCAGAATTTCGACCCGGTGACGATCGGGCAGGTGGTGGCGAACGCCGGTACGCTGCGCGTCAAGGGGATCGAGGGTGATTTCAACTGGCGCTCGGGTGGCTTCTCGCTGCGCGGGGCGGCGGCGTATAACAATGCGTCTTACAAGGATTATGTCGGCCAATGCTATGGCGGGCAGACGATTGCACAAGGATGTAACCTGCTGCAGCCTTCGCCGGCGGCCGCCTTCACCAGCCAGGATTATGACGGCCTGACGCCGCCCAAGGCGCCGCGCTTCGCCGGCCGTCTCGGCGCGAGCTATGCGATCGAGCTGTCGGATTCGGGCATGACGCTCGAAGCCAGCGGCGACATGAGCTACAGCTCGAAATATAATTTCTCCGATACGCTGCGCCCCGACGCGATCCAGCCGAGCTTCACCAAGTTCGACGCCTCGCTGCGGCTGAAGGGACCCGACGACCGCTGGACGCTGGCGCTGATCGGCCGCAACCTCAGCAACAAATATGTCGTCACCGGCGGCTCGGAAATCCCGTTCACCGGCGGCACCGGGACCGGCACGGCCGGGCCGGGTGTGCTCAGCGACCTGTCGGCCTTCGTCGACAATCCGCGCGAATTCTACATCGAAGCGTCGGTCAAATTCTGACCGGCCACTGACCGTCCAAATGGACCCGGTCTTGCGAGCGCAGGGCCGGGTTCATGTTGTCGGGGTCAGCGCCCCTCGTCGGTTGCCACGCGCCGGTGCGCGGTCATCGCGAGCAGGATCAGGCCGACGGTCAGCGGCAGCATGACGAGCGCGAGAAGCGAGAGACTCTGGCGCAGCGCGTCGGGGCCGGTGAAGGCCACATCCGACATCCACGCCGACAGCGCCGGGCCGCAGGTCAGCCCGACGAGATTGCCGACCAGCACATAGAGCGAGGTGATCTTGGCGCGCATGCGCGGCGGGGCGATGTGTTGAATGATCAAAACGGCGAGCCCGCCCGCGGCGCCATAGCCGAAGGTCGCGATGGCGATGATCGCGATGGCGCCGTCGATGTCGCGGGCCAGCAGGAAGGCGGCTACGGCGGCATGGCCGATGCCGAGACCGGCGGCGAGCGCGAGAACCGCCAGCTCGGCGCGGCCGCGCTTCAGCACCCAGGCGCTGATCGCCGGCCAGAAGAAGGCGGCGATGGCGGCCGCGACGACACCGACCAAGCCGAAGATCGCGCCTGCGTTGGCAACGCTTTGCCCATAGCTGCGCGTGAGCATCGTCGCGGTCCAGGCGATGAAGCTGTAGCTCGCGAGCGCCGATACGCCGAAGCTGAGATAGAAGGGCAGGTAGAAGCGCCAGTGGCGGCGGAGATAGGCGAAGGCGGCCGCGATGCTGGTCTGGCCGGACTGGCCCGCTTCCTCGATCCGCGCGGGTTCTGATACGGTCAGCAGCCAGAGCGGGCCGAGCAGCAGGCCGGGCACGCCGACGATGACGAGCGTCAGCCGCCAAGGGCTGAGCCCGAGGTCGGGCGAGAGGAAAGTCGCCAGTTCGAAGGCCCAGGCGCCAATCAGGAAGGCGCCCGACGCCATCAAGGTCGACACCGCCATGAACAGCCCGATCGGCAGTGCGCGCTTTTCGGGCGGAAAGAGGTCGGCGACGATCGATACGGTTGCGGGGACCAGCACCGCTTCGCCGATCGCGACCCCGGCCCGCGTCAGCAGCAATATCTCGAAACTGGGCGCGAAACCCGATGCGACGGTCGACAGGCTCCAGACGATGACACCGATGCCGACGATCCGCACGCGCGTGCCGCGGTCGATCAGATAGGCGACCGGCACGCCTGACAAGGCATAGAGCAGCCCGAAACCAAGGCCGATGAGCAGACCGATCGCGGTCGCGTCGATGCCCATATCCCGGATGATCGGGTCGGCGAGCAGCGCGATGATGTAACGGTCGAGATAGGAGAGCGCGGCGATCAGGCAGAGCAGCCCGGCGACGTACCAGGCGCGGCCCAGCGACGGCCATCCGGTCTCCGTCACGCCGCGCAAATTTCCACCGGAAAGCCTTCGAGCCAGCTCATGCCCGACACCTGTTCGGCCTGATCGGGGGTCGCGGGGGTGATTTCGTTGAGATTGCGGCCCGGCTGGGCGTTGGCGCCCTGCCAGCCGCCGCGATGGCCCCAGCCGTGCGGATAGGCGACGCAGCCCGGGCGCACCTCGTCGGTCACCTCGGCGACGACCTCGATCGTGCCCCATTGCGTGGATATCTTGACCGCCATGCCGTCGTCGATCCCGCGCGCGGCGGCGTCGGCGGGGTTGATCAGCAGCGCGGGCGAGTCCGAGCGTACCAGCTTGTCGACATTGTGCATCCAGCTGTTGATCGAGCGGAGCTTGCGCAGGTTGATCAGGCGCAACGCATTCGGGTCGGGATCGGGTTCGGCGCGGAGGCGCGTCACCTCTTCGCCGGCGATCTCGTCCCACAGATGGATCTTGCCGTCGGGATGGCCGATGCGCTTCTCGAACTCGAAGGCCCAGCGCCCGCGCTCGATCATCACCCCGTGCGGATTGTCCTTGAGTTTGGCGAGCGACAGTCCGTCCTGCCCCTCGATCCCGGCCTGGAGCGCGCCGTCGGCCATTTCGAACGGCGTCATGTTGCCGAAGGCGCCGTCGCGGCCCATGCGTGCGGCAAGGTCACGCAAAATCTCGTACTCGCCGCGCGCCTGCCCGGTCGGCGGGATCACCGCGGGCACATATTGGGCAAAGGGGCGGACCATATGGTTCATGAAGAACTGGTTGATGTCCTCGCGCTCCAGCGCGGTGGTCGCGGGCAGGATATAGTGCGCGTGGCGCGAGGTCTCGGTCATGTAGAGATCGACCGACACCATCAGGTCGAGCGCCTCGAAACCCTCGGGCAGGCGCGGGCCGCCGGGCATCGACAGCACCGGGTTGGCGCCGACGGTCAGCAGCGTCCTGATCTGGCCCTCGCCGGGCGTCGTCATTTCCTCGAGGAAGGTCAGGCTCGACTGGGTGCCCCAGACCGAGGCCTGGCCGCTGACGCGCGAGCTGTGGCGTTTGTGGCGCGCCTGGCCGGGGCCGGTCGCCTGCGCGTCGGTCGCGGTGCCGCCATGTCCCCAGCCGACCCCGCCGGGCTGGTGAAACTTGCCGCCGAGGACATTGAGAAGATGAAGGAAATAGTTAGTCAGCGTCGAATAGCTGGCGCGGCAGATGCCGATGCGGCCCATCGCCGCGGCGCGCGGCGCGGCGACGAAATCGCGGGCGAGGGTGCGGATCGCGTTGGCGTCGATGCCGCAGCGGGGCGCGGCGCGTTCGGGGGTGACCCAGTCGATCGCCGCCGCCAGCTCGGCAAAGCCGATGCAATGGCGCTCGACGAACGCCATGTCGGTCAGCCTTTCGGCGATGACGGTCTGCACCATCGCGCCGAGCAGCCAGACGTCGCCGGCGGGGATGATCGAGACATGTTCGAACTTGCGCGCGGTCTCGCTGCGGCGCGGGTCGACGACGATGACGCGGCCGCGTTCGGCGATCTCGACCAGATCCTCCTTGAAGCGCGGTGCGATGAGCAGCGACCCGTGGCTGACCAGCGGGTTCGACCCGAAGATCAGCAGATGCTCGCATTGCGCGAGGTCGGGAAAGACGAAGCCGTGGGTGCCGAAGATCAGCTCGGTGGCGAGAACCACGGACGTGATATCCTCCGACGAGGGGGTGAACAGCTTGGTGCAGTCCATCGCGCGGCTGAACAGATAATTGCCCGTCGAACTGGGCCAGCCCATGCTCGGCGGGTTGCCGGTATTCATCGCAAAGCTTTGGCTGCCATGCTGGTCGATCGAGGCTGACAGGCGTGCGGCGATATCATTCAACGCTTCGTCCCAGCCGACGGGCGCGAATTCGCCGGGGCCGCCGACGCGCTTGAGCGGGGTGGTGACGCGGTCGGGGTCGTAGGTGACCTCCGCCAGCGCGGGTCCCTTGACGCAGATATGGCCGCGCGAATGGGGATTGTCGCGGTCGGGGCGGACCTTGACGATCTTGCCGTCGGCGACCGTCGCGACCATGCCGCACAGCGCCTCGCAGACGCGGCAGTAAGTGATGTGGTCGCCATCGGCGCCGGGGATGGTGGTGAAAGCCATGGGCTACTTCCTTCCTATGTCACCGCGCGGGCGGCGTGATGCGGACATTCACGGAGCGGATGCGGCCATCGAGCGCGCCCGCGGTCCGGCCGTCGGCGAGCGGGCCCGATCCGCTGTCCTGACCAAGGTCGAAGGTCTCGGTCGGTGAGAAGGACAGGCGGGGCAGGGCGCCCTTGATCGTGCCACTCGCAATTTCACTGCCGTCGGCGAGGATGTGGACGACCGCCTCGCTCTCGCCGCGCCGTTCGAAGCGGAGCGAGATCGTCGCGGCACCGCTGCGCAGCGCGCGGTCGGCGGCGACTTCGGTCAGTTTCAGGTCGAGGCTGCGATAGGTGAAGACCGGGCGACCCTTGCGCAGATGCAGTGCGAAGCCGCCATGGCGGCCGCCGATCGCGGCGATGGTGCCGCTGGCATCGGCGTCGAGATCGACCTGCGCCTCGATCGTGAAACTGGTCGACGGGAGCGGCGGGGCGAGCGCCTCGGGGATGCGCGACGGGGCGCCGGCGTAGGTCCAGAGGTAATTCCGCCGCGCCATGTCGGCAGCCGCGGTCTTGCGGACGAAGCCCCAGGCGTCGCTGGTGTTGGTCAGCGGATAGACATTGTTCGCCTTGGCCTCGCGGTCGAACAACGCCTTCATCTCGGCGAGCTTGCGCGGGTTGGCGCCGGCGACGTTGCGCTGTTCGCCGGGGTCGGTGGCGAGGTTGTAGAGTTCCCAATTGCCGTCGCCGAACACCGGCCGGTTCATGAAATCCCACACGTCGAGCCGATGCGGGACGACGGCTTTCCAGCCGTTCGCATAGATGGCGCGGTTGCCGTACATCTCATAATATTGCGCCGGGTGCCGCGTCGGCGCGGCGGGGGCGGCGAAGCTGTATGTCATGCTGACGCCGTCGAACGCCATCTGGCGGTGGCCATTGACCATCGCGGCGGGGGCGATGCCGGCGGCGTCGAGGATCGTCGGGGTGATGTCGGTGACATGCTGATATTGCCCGCGCAGCTCCCCGCGCGCGGCGATGCCGCCGGGCCAGGACAGGATCAGCGGCACGCGCGTGCCGCCCTCATAGGCGGTCTGCTTGTAATAGCGGAAGGGCGTGTTGCCCGCGACCGCCCAGCCATTGGCATAATGCGGATAGGTCGAGGGACCGCCCCATTCATCATAGTGGCGCAGATTTTCCTCGATCGTCGCGAAATAGGCATTGGCGAAATAATGTTCGCTGAAAGTGCCCTGCGGCGCGCCCTCGGCGCTGGCGCCATTGTCGGCCGTGATCAGGATGACCGTGTTGTCCAGTTCGCCGCGGGCTTCGAGCGCATCGAGAATGCGCCCGAATTGCTCGTCGGCATGGCTGAGCTGCGCTGCGAAGGCCTCCATCTGGCGCGCGAACATGCGCTGCTCGTCGCGGCTGAGCTCGGCCCAAGGCTTGACCCCGGGGGGGAGCGGCGGGAGGATCATGTCGGCGGGGACGAGGCCGCGTTTCTTCTGGCGGTCGAGCACCTGCTGCGCGGCGACGTCCCAGCCAGCATCGAAGCGTCCCATATAATGGTCGAGCCAGCGCTGCGGCGCGTGGTGCGGGGCGTGGACCGCGCCGGTCGCCCAATATAGCAGGAAGGGCCGCCGCGGATCGGTCGCGTCGCGCGCGCCGATCCAGCCGATCGCCTTGTCGGCCATATCGGCGCTGAGGTGATAGTCGGGGCGTGGCGACAGCGCGACCGGGTCATGGTCGGACCAGAGCGTCGGGTCGAAATTGTCGGCGTCGAAGGCGAGGAAGCCATAATAGCGGTCGAAGCCCTGGCCGCTCGGCCAATAGGTGAAGGGGCCCGCGGCCGAGGCATCGGCCTGCGGCAAATGGTCCCATTTGCCGATCGCGTACGTGAGATAGCCCGATTGGCGCAGATTCTCGGCGACGGTGCCGGCATTGCGCGGAACGAGCGCGTCCTGCCCCGGGAAACCGACCGCGATCGCCGAATGGCCGCCGATGTGGACGCGGTGCGAATTGCGCCCGGTGAGCAAGGCGGCGCGGCTCGCCGAGCAGATCGGGGTGGTGTGGTAATTGGTGTAGCGGAGGCCCTGTTGCGCGATGCGGTCGATGTTCGGGGTTTCGATCAGCCCGCCATAACTGCCGAGCTGGCCGAAGCCCATGTCGTCGATCACCCAGACAAGGACATTGGGGGCGCCCGCGGGGGCGGCGGTGCGCTGGATTTTTTCCGGCGCCGAATCGGCGAAGGTCTTGCCGATTTTGGGCTGATCGCCGGGTGCCGCCGACGCTGGCACGGCGATCCCCGCCGCGCCGAGGCAGGCGGCCGCCGCACTGAAAATCCTGAACTTCCTCATTCCCGCACACCTCGTGTCGATCGATCGCCGGATGCTTGACGCCGCACTATAGATGAATTACATTCTTCGTAAAGTGTAAACATCGAGATTGGCGAGGGACGGGATATGAAAATCGAATTGGACACGATCTATCGCCGCATCGTCGATCATCTGGAAAATGGCACGACCGACATGGCGGCGGATTCGATCGCGGTCCCCGCCGCGCATTTTACCGATACCGACCATCTCGCTCGCGAGCTCGAGATATTCCGCCGCCAGCCGCTCGCCGCCGCGACGAGCATGGAGATCCCCGAGCCGGGCAGCTTCGTGACGCGCGACATATTGGGCGTGCCTTTGCTGATCGTCCGGCAGAAGGACGGCGGCGTCGGGGTGTTCCGCAACATGTGCCGCCACCGCGGCGGCAAGGTCGAGCAGGGCGAGAAGGGCAAGAAGCCCTTCTTCGTCTGCGCCTATCATGGCTGGAGCTTCAAGGGCGACGGGTCCTTGCGCGGCGTGCCGTTCGAAGAACAATATGGCACGCTCGACAAGGGGTGCCGCAATCTGTTTTCGGTCGCGGCCGAGGAGCGCCACGGCCTTATCTGGATCAAGCTGCCGCAAGCGCCGCAGGATATGGCCATCGCCGACTATCTGGGCGAGGCCGACGAGCGGCTCGCGGCCTATGACATCGACAGGCTCGTCGTCTTCATGGACCAGAAGATCGATCTCGCGATCAACTGGAAGCTGGTGATGGACGGGGCGATCGACGTGCTGCACCCGCAATTCCTGCACGCCGAGGGCGTGGGCAAGCTGATCCAGACCGGCGCCGCGGTGTGGCTCGACCTCGGGCGGCACGGGCAATCCTATTCGGCACGCAAGCGGCTGGCGCGCAAGCTCAAGGCCGGCGAGCCGATCGAGGGCGGCTGGCGCTACCTGACCGGCAACCTCATGATCTTCCCGAACATGAGCGTGATCCCGACCCCCGACCATATCGAGCATTGGACCGTGTGGCCGCACCTGACCGACCCCGGCAAATGCCATGTCCATATCCGCTTTCTCACCGATCCCGCCAAGCTGACCGACGAGGTCGCAGCGCGGATCAACCGGAGCTGGGAGATATTGCGGCAGGCGGCGACCGAGGAGGATTTCCCGATGGAGGAAATGATCCAGGCCAATGCCGCGGCGCTGCCGACGACCGATTTCCTCTATGGCGCGAACGAGGTGCCGACGCAGCATCTGCACCTGCAGATGGCGCGCGAGCTCGAAGCGCTGGCCTGACGCCGCCGGACGATCAACACTATCGCGCGAGCTCCGGACGAAGAGCCGGGGTCGCCGGACCCGCCTCGGGAGAGACTGCATGAATATCGCCGAACTCGTTCGCTATTGGGCGCGCTGGAGGCCGGGGCACACCGCGGTGATCACCGACGACGTCCGTACCAGCTGGGCCGAGTTCGACGCGCGCAGCGATGCGATCGCGCGGGGGCTGCGCGCTGCCGGGGTGGGCAAGGGCGACCGGGTCGGCATGCACCTCGACAACCGGATCGAGGCGCCGCTGCTGACGGTCGCGTGCCTGAAGCTCGGCGCGATGATCGTGCCCTTGAACTTCAAGCTGACCGCCAGCGAGATCCTGCCCTTGCTCGAGGATGCCGACTGCAAGCTCGTCGTCAGCCAAGCGAAGCATCTGGACCGGCTCGAACTCGCGGCGGCGGCGCTGCCTTTCGCGATCTACAGCCTCGACGGCAGCGATGTGCCGGGCTTTTCCTCGCTTCTGATCGACAGCGGACCGGTACCGGTCGAGGCCATCGGCCTGAGCGACGCTGGCTTCCTCTGCTACACCTCGGGCACCACGGGGCGGCAGAAGGGCGCGCTGCTGACCCACGGTAGCGCCATGTATCCGGGGCTTGCCAAGAATATCGCCGAGGGGCTGGCCTGGCGCGATTCGATCATGGTCGCGGTGCCCTTCGTCTTCACCGGCGCGATCGTCTCCTGCTTCATCCAGTTCGCGGTCAACGCCGGCGGCACGATGGTGCTCGAATCCGATTTCGACATCGACCGCTATCTCGACGTGATCGAGCGGCATCGCGTCAGCGCGGCGACGACGGTGCCGGTGGTATGGGAGCGGCTGATGCGCTCGCCGGGGTTCGAAAAGGCCGATCTGTCGAGCATGATCTCGGCCGCCGCGGGCGGCGCGCCGGTCAGCATCGACCTGATCGAGGCCTATCGCGCCAAGGGCATTTCGCTGATCCAGTCCTATGGCTTGACCGAAGCGTCGGGGCTGGCCGCGACGATGCACGGCGACGACGCGATAGCGCATATCGGCTGGGCCGGGCGCCCGATCGTGGGGAGCGAGATGAAGATCGGTGACGCCGACGGTATGGCTTTGGCCAATGGCGAGATCGGCGAGATCATGGTGCGCGGGCCGCATGTGATGCGCGAATATTGGCGCAATCCCGAGGCCACCGCCGCGACCTTCGCGGGCGACTGGCTGCGCACCGGCGACACCGGCATGATGAACGACGAAGGGTTTGTGAAGGTCGTCGACCGGTCGAAGGACATGATCATCTCGGGCGGCATCAACGTCTATCCGGCGGAGATCGAAAAGATATTGTCGGCGAACCCGCATATCGGCGAGCTGGCGGTGATCGGGGTGCCCGACCGCGACTGGGGCGAGGTGCCGATGATCGTCGCGAGCGGGGTCAAGGACGAGGCGGCCGCGCTGTCCGTGTTCGAAGCGGACGGATCGGCGCAGCTCGCGCCGTTCAAACGCCCGCGGCGCGTGGTGTTCATCGACGACCCGCTGCCGCGAACCTTGTCGGGCAAGATTTCCAAGCCGACGCTGCGCGGGTTGTTCCCGGCGGTGCCCGAGGGGGCGAGGGCGTTGTTCGGGAAATAGGGCTCGATAAACCAAGCCGTCGCCCCCGCGAAGGCGGGGGCCGCCATCGGTTTGCGCGGCGCCGCGGCTTTGGGCCGACTGCGGCCCCCGCCTCCGCGGGGGCGACGAAAATCAGGGCGCCATCGTCCCGGTACAACTCCAGCTGGGCGCATCGTTGATGTCACTCCCGGCCGCGCCGGGGAACTGCGCCACGCCGGGAAAGCACAGATGCGATCGCTGCGCGCCGTCGCCGATATCCTGCCGGCGACCATCGGCAACGCCCGATATCGCGGGCGTCTTTCCTCCACCCATCGTGATTTCCAACGGATCGAGAATCCGTCAAAGCATCAAATAACAAAAAATGGAAAATGTAAATATTGATGCTATGACGAGGATAGTCCGCGGAGTCGGCCGGCCGGTTTCGCCGGGTCGGGTGCCGCGCCAAGGTCCGGCGGAAAACCGGCGAGGGAAGGGTGGAAGAGGCATTGGACGGTCCGACACATCGCCAGGAAAAGGCCATGCCCGATATCGGGAAGACCGGCGTCAAGATCGTCGACGGCGCGCGGCGCTGCTTCGAACGTTACGGGATCGAGAAGACGACGATCGAGGATATCGCGCGGGCGGCCGGCGTCTCGCGTCCCACCGTGTATAAATTCTTCGGCGGCAAGATGGATATCGTCGACTATATCGGCTTCGCCGAACTCGACAAGATTCAGGAACTCGTCCGCGTCCGCGTCCAGCGCCAGCGGAACTTCGCCGACACGACCACAGAAGCGATCGTCGCCTCGGTGCAGGTCGCGAGCGGCAATCCCTATATCCGCCGCTTCGTCGAGGATCTGGAGGTGTCGGCGCAGAGCCAGCTGCCCACCAGCCCCTATCAGGAGCAGGCGCGGCATCGCTGGGAATCGGTGATGCGGCGCGCCCAGGCGAGCGGCGAACTCGCCGCCGACCTCGACCCTGCCGATGTCGTGAACTGGCTGTCGCGCAACCAGGTCATGCTGCTGCGCGTGCTCGACCAGTTCGGCGGCGACGAGGACAAGCTGCGCCATATCGTGCGCCGCTTCGTCGTCGAGCCCTTGCTTGCCAATCGATCAAGTCCGTCAAGCTAACCGATCCGATCGGTGCGGATATGATTCGCGACTTTCCGGGCGTCGATCGCGGGCGTCGGATACCGGTAAATTTCGGCAAGAAAGCGATAATCTGATTAATATTATCAAGCTTTTCCGCGCATTAAACTACATATCATAGATTGTGCGCTGCACCAAGGTTTTCGCGATCGGCGACAGAGTTGACATTTTATCGAATCTGTTGTCTGTAACTTCCGGGAGTGATGCACGGCAACAGGACCGGCCGACACGATCTGCCCTGATCGTTCGAGCAGCGCGCCTCCCGCAACGATGGACTGCGCGGTGCCGCCCCAACGAAGGGCGGGCACCGCATATGGGAGGATGCTATGCGCTTTTCTTACAAGCTCGCCACGTGCACACTGGCGATCGCGGTTTCGACCATCGCGCCGGCGGCGATGGCGCAGGATGCCGGCGACGCCGCCGACGACAGCTCGGACGCCAATGAAATCGTCGTGACCGCGCAGAAGCGCGACGAACGCCTGCAGGACGTGCCGATCGCCGTGACGGCCTTCACGCCCGACCAGCTCCAGCAAAGCGGCATTTCCGACGTCCTGGAACTGGCCGCGGTGACCCCGTCGCTGTTGATCACCGAAGGATCGAGCGCGGCGCAGCCCTATATTCGCGGCGTCGGCGGGCGGAACATCACCCCCGGCAACGAAGCCACGACCGCGGTCTACGTCGACGGCGTCTATCAGACCGACAAGACCGGCATATTGCTTCAGGGTTTCCCCGATGTGCAGTCGGTGCAGGTGCTGCGCGGCCCGCAGGGGACGTTGTTCGGTCGCAACGCGACGTCGGGCGCGATCCTCGTCACCACGAAAAAGCCCGACACCGAGTTCGGCGGCATGCTCGAAGGCACCTATGGCACCGACGAAGAAGGCGCGCGCGGCTTCCTGACGGGCGGCCTGTCGGAAACGCTGGCGGTCAGTGTCAGCGGTTTCTACCGCAACGAGCGTCCCTATGTGCGCAACCTCACCCAGGCGCTGAACGGCGCCGGCAAATATGTCGGCGGCGACAAGAGCTTCGGCTTTCGCGGGGCCTTGCTGTGGGAAGCGACGCCCGATTTCACCGCGACGCTGGCAGGCTATTACTCGAAGGGCGAGACCAATGCGGTGGTCGCCTTGCAGCCGATCCTGGGCGAGACCACGACCGTCGGTCAGGTCGCGTCGGGGATCGATATCTCGCGGCCCGAACGCTCCTATTATGGCGAGATCGATCCCGAGGTCCGCTTCCAGGGCTATGGCGCCTCGCTGACGCTCGACGCCGATGTCGGGCCGGTCAACATCAAGTCGATCACCGCCTATAGCCACAGCACCTCAGGGGTCGAATATGACCTTGACGGCTCGCCGGCATCGGTCTTCTGGTTCGATACCGCGCTCAAGGGACGGAGCTATCAGCAGGAAATCGACATCACCTCGATGAACGACGGTCCGTTCCAGTGGATCCTCGGCGGATTCTACCTCAACTATCGTGACGGCTATGCCCAGCTCGATCAATATGTCGGGCTGCCGGTCCCGGCGACCTTGCAGCCGCACACGGTCCCCGCCGCCTTGCTGGCCCGCTCGGCGGCCGGCGCCGGTCCGACGTCGGGTCTCGCCTATATCGATCAGAGCGCCTTTGTGACCGTCAAGTCGCTCGGCGTGTTCGGTGAAGCATCCTATGAATTCAGCGATGCCGCCAAGCTGACCGTTGGCCTGCGCTATACCGACGAAAAGCATGTGCTCGACAAGGACAATGCCGGCACCACTTACGTGCCCAACGGAACCGGCGGTGTCATCGCCATCCGGAGCAATTCCGCAGCGATCTGCGCGGCCAACCCGGCCTGCAAGGGCCTCAGCGCGCCCTTCTCCGAGCTGACCTATCGCGCGGTGTTCGACTATAAGTTCAGCGACGATGTCATGGGCTATCTGAGCTACAACCGCGGGTTCAAGAGCGGCGTTTACAACATCTCGTCGATCCCGAACGTCATTCCGACGCAGCCGGAGACGATCGACGCGTTCGAGGTCGGGTTGAAGACCAGCCTGTTCGACCGCAAGGTGACCTTCAACGCCGCGGCCTATTATTATAAATACGACAATCTGCAGGTGCCGGTCGTCAACCCGGTCACCAACACCCAGCAGTCGATCAACGCGGCCAAGGCGACGATCTCGGGCCTCGAAATCGAGGCCGCCTATCGGCCCAACGATCGTTTCTCGCTGTCGACGGGTTTCTCGACCTTCTTCAAGTCGGAATATGACGAGTTCCAGAATTGCGTCATCTACCGGCGGCGCGCCTCGGGGCTGGCGATCCCGCCCAATGCGGACTGTTCGGGTTTCGACCTGCCGGCAACGCCCGACATCACCGTCAGCGTCCAGGCCAATTACGACATTCCGCTGGCCAATGGCGGGAAGTTCGAACTCAGCGGGCTGTTCAGCTATGTCGACTCGTTCGATCACGCGACCTACGGCGCCTATCCGGCGGGCGGGACGGGCGCCGGCGCCTATCCGGCTGGCATAGGACGCGCCCCGGTCCAGAAGGCGACCGAGACGCTGAATCTGTCCGCGACCTTCCATGCGCCCGACGACGCCTTCTATGTGTCGGTGTGGGGCAAGGATCTGTTCAATCAGAACGACGTCTTCCGCAACGTGTCGACGACGTCCTTCGGCTATTATTCGGTGCTGTCGCGCGGGATCACCGGCGGCGTGACGATCGGGACGAAGTTCGGGTCGCAGCGTTAAAGGGGGCACGGCCGCCGGCACGGGCACTGCCGGCGGCCGCGTTTTTTCGGCGGGAGAGTGACGTGACGACCGTCGCGGCGATGGAGAAGCATGCCCATGCCCTATGATTTCCTGACCGACCTGCTGGTGCTCGAAGTGTCGCATTTCGGCCCCGACGCGCTCGGCGGCCGGCTCGCCGACATGGGCGCGCGGGTGATCAAGGTCGAGGGCCCCGACGGCGGCGATCCGCTGCGCCGCGCCGGCCCCTGGTCGGTGGGCGACGAAAACGGTTTCTCCTACATGCATCTGCGCTGGAACCGCGGCAAGGAAAGCGTGATCATCGACCTTGCGAGCGAGCAGGGCAGGGCGGACTTCCTGACTTTGGCGGCAAAGGCCGATGTCGTGATCGAGGGCATGCGTGCCGGCGTGATGGCGCGGCTGGGCCTCGGTTACGAGGTGCTGAAAGCGGTCAATCCGGCGCTCGTCTTCTGCTCGCTGTCGGGGCTGGGCGAGACCGGGCCTTATGCCAGGCTCGCTTCGCACGGGCCGTCGTTCGACGCCTATGGCGGGCTCGGGACGCCGGTGGGCGACAGCATCTCGCGCTATGACGGGCCGCAGGCGCCGTCGATCGGCATGTATGCCTATGGACTGGAGGCGGCTTTCGCGGTGGTCGCGGCGGTGCACCGCGCGCGGCGGACGGGCGAGGGCGCGGCGATCGAGGTCGCGGCGGCCGACTGTTCGGCGCACTGGCTGCCCGAGGCGCTCGATCCGCTGCTCAACCCCGACACGACCTTTGCGCGGCCGGGTTTCCTCGATGCGAGCGGCAAGATGCGCTTCTGGGCGCGGATGGAAAATTACCGCTGCGCCGATGGCAAGCTGATCTTCCTGATGACCTTCACGCCCAAGAGCTGGCAGGCGCTGCTGACGCTGGTCGGCCGTCCCGATCTCGACGCCATCTATACGCGCGCGCCGCAGACAGGGACGGAGGATGAAGAGGTCAATGCGGCGCTGGTCCCGATCTTCGCCTCGCGCCCGCGCGCCGACTGGCTCGCCGATTTCGCGCGCGACAATGTGGCGGCGATGCCGGTGAACAGCTTTGCCGACGTCATCGCCGACCCCCATTTCCGCGCGCGCGACAACACCTATCAGGCGACTTTGCCCGATGGGCGCAAACTGACGTTGACTTCGACCGCGATCCACGTCGCGGGGCAGCATTTCGGCATGCCGCTGGCTCCCGAAGCCGGCGAGGACGACGCCGCGATCCGCGCCGAATTCGGGCTCGGCGGGGGCGGGGAATAATGGTGGGTTTTGGGCGAGAGCGGACGTTGATCTCCCCTCCCTGCAAGGGAGGGGCCGGGGGTGGGTGACCGCCGATAGGCGGCGCTCTCCTTCTTGCTCGCTACGCTCGCTACCCACCCCTAACCCCTCCCTTTCAGGGAGGGGAATGGCTTAGATTCACGGCTCTCCGTCTTTCAGCCCCGCGCTACGCGCGCCTGCATCGGAACTACGCTGGGACCCGCCATCACCCGGTCGTAGCTGCGGTGAAACTGCTGGTTGATGACCTCGTTGTGCGCGAGCAGCATCGTGCCGGTGCCCGGCATGTTCGCCGAGCGCTGGATGCTGTCGCCGATCGGCACATCCTCGTTCAGGATCGCGGCCTCGGCGATGTCCCAATTCTTCGCGAGGATGGTCTGCCCCTTCGCGTCATAGTCGGCGGGCGCCTTGGGAGTGAGGAAGCGCAGATGGACGCGCGAACGCCCCGGGTTGTGGACGTCCTGGTACATGGTCCAGAATTCGGCGTGATGCGGGTGCAGCTGGATGCTGACGTTGGGGAAGACCATATTGCCATAGACGACATAGGGATCGAGGTCGTGCTCGCCCGGTTCGCTGCCCAAAATCTCGTCGATCTTGCGGCGCGGGGTGGTGGTCACGGCATGGTCGCCGGTGCCTTCGACGCGCGCCATCATGTTCATATAGAAAAAGGGCCGGATCGTCGGGCCATGGACCCACTGGACGTGATAGCCGTCGGTCAGCCCGTCGACCATGATCTTCCAGTTCTGGGCGAAGTCGAAAAAGGCCTCGCGATAGAAATATTGGCGGTCGAGGCCATAGTTCGCGAGCACGCCGTCCATCACCGGGCCGAGATGCGCGGCGACGTCGATCGATCCTTCGGGGTTCTCGACGATCCAGATAAAGCCATGGCGCTCCTCGCAGGGCAGGGCGATCAGATTGCGTTCGCGGCACGGCAGGCTGAGGCCGAGCGTCTGCTTGAAGGTGAGGCCGATCAATTCGCCTTCGTTGGTGTAGGTCCAGCCATGATAGGGGCAGGAAAAGCGCCCCTGCTTGCCCTCGGCCTGCGTCACCAAGGTCGCGCCGCGGTGGCGGCACATGTTGAGGAAGGCGCGGACCTGGCCGTCCTTGCCGCGCGTGACGAGGGCTTCGCTGCGGTTGAGTTTCACCGTGACATAGCTGCCCGATTCGGGAAGCTGGCTGCCGTGCAGCGCCATCATCGGATAATGTTCGAAGATCTTCTCGCGCTCGGCGATCGCGATATCGGGGTCCGAATAGACGACAAGCGGATATTCGTAGCTTTCCTCGATCATGTCGGTGCTGTTGTCGCGGATGTGACGGAACAGCTTTTCCGCGACTTGCCGGTTATGTTCGGGGCTCAGATACATTCGACTCTCCGTGGGGGGCGGCGCGACCCCTGTGGTCCGACGCGATTGACTTTACACATATATAGCATTGTAAATAGCAAAAACCTATATAAAAAGGGCTTTGCGAAAGATGGGACTTTACGCTTGATCGCATCGAGGATCGAAAGCGCGGGGAGAGATATGGCCGACACCTTGCAGATGCCTTCGGTCCCGGTGCTGATCCGCCAGCGTGCCGAGACCGATCCGTCGGCCCCGTTCATCACCGACGTCGCGGGCGGCACGATGACCGGCGGCGAATTCCACGACGCCGCGCTGCGCGTCGCCGATGCGATGGCGGCGATCGGGGTCGCGCCCGGCGAGTGCGTCGCAACGATGCTCGACCCGTGCCTGACCGCTTATACGGCGTGGATCGGGCTCAGCTGGCGCGGCGCGCTCGAGGTGCCGATCAATCCCGAATATAAGGGCAATCTGCTCGCTTATGCGCTGAACGATTGCCGCGCGCGGGTGCTGATCACCAGCAATGCCTGTGTCGAGCAGGTGAATGCGATCCGCGCCCCGCTGGAGACGCTTGAGCGCATCATCACGATCGATGATGAAGCCCGCGCCAGCACCATCCCGGTCGCGACGCTGGTCTCGGTCGAAGCGGGCGCCGCGCGGATCGACCATGCCGAGCCGACACTCGCCGATACCAATGCCGTCATCTACACCTCGGGCACCACCGGACCGTCGAAGGGCGTGCTGCAGGCGTGGGGTTCGATCCAGCAGGTGCAGCATAATTTCAGCGGCGAGGTGATCGATCCCGGTCAGGTGCCGGTCTATTATTCGCCCTGGCCGACCTTTCATTCGTCGGGGCGCGTCGGGTTCGTCTTCGCGGCGGTGCGCGGCGGGGAGATGGTATTCCGCAGCCGCTTTTCGGTCAGCCATTATTGGGCCGACGTGCGCAAACATGGCTGCACCCATACCCAGCTCATGGGGATCGCCGGTTTCCTGATGAATGTCGAGCGGCGGCCCGATGACGCCGACAATCCGCTGATATGGGTGCTGATGAACCCGGTCCTGCCCGACTATCGCGACTTCGAGGCGCGTTTCGGGGTCAGGGTTTGCACCGGCTGGGGCATGACCGAAATCGGCTTTCCGCTGAATGCGTCGAACCTGCCCAATGCGCAGACCTGCGGAAAATTGTCGCCGCTCTATGAGGTGCGGATCGTCGATGCCGAAGGACGCGACCTGCCCGACGGACAGGCGGGCGAGCTGCTGATCCGCGGCAAGGCGCCGTTCCTGATCACCCAGGGCTATTTGAACAAGCCCGGGGCGAACCGGAAGGCATGGCGGGGCGGCTGGTATAAGACGGGCGACATTTTGCGCCGCGATCCTGACGGCTATTTCTACTTCCTCGACCGCGCCAATGATTATTTGCGCGTGCGCGGCAACAATGTCTCGTCGCTCGAGCTGGAGGGCGAGGTGCGCGCGCATCCGGCGGTCGCCGAAGCCGCGGCGGTCGCGGTGAAGGCGGCCGACGTTCCCGCGCTTCCCGGCAATGCGCGCGCCAGCGAGGACGAGATCAAGATAGCGGTGCAACTGAACGGCAGCGTGCCGCTCAGCGAGGGCGACCTCGTCGATTATCTCGCCGAGCGGTTGCCGCGTTACATGGTGCCGCGCTTCGTCGAGTTCGTCGCGGAGCTACCGCGCACCCCGACGGGCAAGATCCGCAAGGCGGGGCTGCGCGAGGCGCCCGTCAACGACGCGACCTGGGACCGGCTCAGCCGATCCGTTCCCGCCGCAACCTGATTCCCGCCGCCTCGCGGTCCCAAGTGTCGGCGGTCACCCCGTCGTCGCGCAGCGCATATTTCTGGATCTTCTGCGTCGGGGTGCGCGGCAGGTCGGGCATCAGGCGGAAATAGCGCGGCACCATATAATGCGGCAGGCGCGTCGCGAGGAAATCGGTCAAGGCCTCGAGATCGACATCCGCGCCCTCCGACGGCATGATGCACGCCATCACCTCATCCTCGGTCTTGTCGCTCGCGACCCCGATCACCGCGGCCTCCTTCACCCCGTCAAAGGCGCGGATTTCCTGCTCGACCTCATAGGCCGAGATATTCTCGCCGCGGCGGCGGATCGCGTCCTTGCGGCGGTCGACGAAAAAATAATCGCCATCGGCGTCGCGGCGCAGCAGGTCGCCGGTGTGCAGCCAGCCGTTGCGCCAGGCCTCGGCGGTCGCCTCGGGATTCTTGTAATATTCGGTGAACATCGTCCAGGGCTGGTCGCAGCGCAGGATCGCCTCGCCGACCGCGCCCTCGGGAACCTCGATATCATGTTCATCGACCAGCCGGATGTGCTGCCCGGCGCGCAGTCGGCCCGCGACGCCGATCTTCTCGGGATTAAGCGGGCTCTGCACCGGATTGGCAAGTTCGGTCATGCTGTAGGCGGCGAAGGCACCGACCCCGAAGCGCGCCGTGAACGCCTTGACGTCGGCGGTGTAGGGCACCGCGCTCACCGATTTCAGGCTGTGGTTCAAGTCGTCGTCCGACGGCGGCGCGCTCATCAGGAAGGGGATCATCGCGCCGATCAGCGTCGTGGTGCTTACCCCATGCTCACGCACGATCTGCCAGAACTGGTCGGTCTTGAAGGATTCGACGAGCACCACCGATCCCGCGTTCGACAGCTGGCCATAGAGGCAGCCGAAGCCGCCCGAGTGGAAGATCGGCAGATGCGCGAGATGGCGATAGTCGCGGCCGATCATCGCCGGCATCGCGGCGTGGTAGAAGGTCCACATATGGGCATAGGAGCACATCACCGCCTTTGACGGGCCGGTGGTGCCCGAGGTGAAGATGATCGTCATATTGTCCCACGGCGCGAGCGGCTGGGCGAGGTCGCCCGCGCTGCCCGCCTCTTCCAGCATCGCTTCGTCGTGGAGTTCGAGGCCTTCGATAGGCTCGGCTTCGCCGCCGATCACGATCAGCTTTTCGAGCATGAAGCGCTCGACCCCGGCGAGGCGCGGCAGCAGGTCGCGGTGGACCAGCCCGACCTTGGCGTCGGCAAGCCACAGCACATGCTGGAGCAGGCTGCCGCGATAGGCGAGGTTGGCGGGCACGAAGACCCCGCCCAGCATATGCGTGCCGAGCCAGGCGCGCACCGCGGCCTTGCCGTTGGGCAGCCAGTTGAAGACATGGTCGCCCTGCGCGACGCCGAGCCGCTTGAGCGCCCCCGCCGCACGGTGCGCCTGATCGAGCGCCTCGGCGAAGCTCCATTCGCTGCCGTCCTGAAAACGCATGTAGAGATCGTCCGGATGCTCGCGCGCCTGGCGTTCGAGCAAATAGCGGGTGACCGCCTGATCGGGGGTGGGAAAGGGCATGTCGGACATCGGCGATTTCCTGCTGTGGTCAGGCGAAGGGGAAGCGGGCCGCATCCTCGCGGCGGAGGCCGGGGCGGGCGTTGGCGAGGCGGAGCGACGTGGCGTAGCGTTCGGGCTGCGACCCGAAGCAGGTGGCGGGCAGCGGGCCCGACAGCGCGCCGTCGCGGCCATAATAATGCGTGATATCCATCCGCTGGCCGCGCCCGACAAAGGTGCCGCGCTGGATCAGGAAAAGATGCTCGAATTCCTCGGCCGACAGCCGCTCGGTCGCCCAGCGCGCGAAGCCGTTCAGGAGCGGGGCGCCGGCATGATCGGCCGGCGCGGTGATATGGAAACCGGCGTCGATCATAATTTCCAGCACAAGCGCGCCATCCTGCAACAGCCGGACCGGCTGCTTGTCGGCGTCGGAATCGGGCAGGATGACGTTATAACGCCGGTCGTCGCGCCGCTGCGCGATATGCGCGGCCGCGAGGCGCAGCGTGTCGAACATATGCGTGCATTGCAGCGCCGGATCGGCCTGCGGCCAACGCGTGCGCAGGTCGGCGATCAACGGCAGGCCGGCGAGACCGGTCAAGGCGCCCCCTGCGCCCGCGCAGCTGGTCAACGGGTGGCGCTCCCACCGCGCCTCGACCCTGGTCAGCGCATATTCGTCATGATCGATCCGCAGCGCGAGCGCATGAAAGCTATCCTCCATCACCGCTTCGACCCGATCGGGCGCGAGACGGCGAAACGCCGTCGACCGGACGAAATAGCCATCGCCATATCGGGGATTGGCGGGCATCCGGCTCGCCAGATCGTCGGTCATCGGTCGAGCGGGCCTCTCTCGCTGCGCCGCTTCGCGAATGATCGAGCGGCTACTTAATCGATTGATTAATATCTGTGTCAGCTTGGGGAGAGGCCGTCAAGTCGGCGATGAAGGCGTTAGCGGATTTCGCTGCCCGCGAGCAAAGGCTGGACGATGAAGCGCCGGATGAAGCGGCGCTTTTCGGCCTCGTCGATCGCAGGCGAGGCGACCTGCAGCATCAGCATCGCCTGCGCGCGCGCGAGCCAATAGATGATCTCGTCGACCTCGAGGTCGGTCGCGATCTCGCCGCGCGCGCGTGCCTGTTCGAACAGATTGGCCCACCAGGTGCGCTGCAGTTGCTGCATCAGGCTGCTCGGCGAGATCACCGATTCCTGGAACTCGATGCTTTCGACCATGCGGCGGATATAGATATTCTCGTTCGCCAGCCGGATGACGAGCAGCAAGGTATCGGACAGGAAATCGGCGAAATCGTCCGAGCGCACCAGCCGCCGCCGCACCTCGCTGTTGACGCGCCAGGTCTCGCGTACCGAAATTTCGTCGAGGATCGCGTCCTTGCTCGGATAATATTTATAGACGGTCGGGCGCGACACCTTGGCGCGGCTCGCAATATTCTCGATCGTCGTCTTGCCGATCCCATATTGCTCGAAACAATCATAGGCGGCGCGCAGGATGCGTTCCTGCGTCGAATTATCGTCCGTCCGGGCTGATGCCGGGCCGCTGTCCATCGCCTGATCTCCTGCCCCGACCGGGGAATGCTGCATCCGACCGTCGTAGCAAGGCTGGCATCGCGAACAAGTCGCAAATTCGTCACGCGGCCGCGGCGATCTTGCGGATCGATACTTCCAGCCCGTCCATGATCGTCGTTCCCGAGATCGCCTCGACCGCCTCCGCCCCTACGGGGAGCAGCCAGTTGATGTTGCTGCCGCCCTGCGCATTGGCGTGCTGCCAGCCGCCATGATGGCCCCACCCGTGCGGATAGCTGACCGTTCCGGGGCGCATATCCCCGGTCACTGCGATGCAGACGGTGACCGTCGCGGCGCCGGTCGACAGGTCGATGGTCTCGCCATCGGACAGATCCAGCCGCGCGGCATCCTCGGGATGCATCAGCAATTCGGGATGCTGGCTGCGGACGAGGCGCGGGACATTGTGCAGCCAGCTGTTGAGCGAGCGGATGTCGCGGTGCGTGATCAGGCGCAGCGTGTCCGACGGCGCCGGATCGAGACGCGCGAATTCGTCGGCGATCATCGCGTGCCACAGCTTGGCCCGGCCGTCGGGCCAGGCGATGCGCGGCCAGGGGTCATAGGGATCGGGCAGGTCGACCATCACGCCGTGCGGCACCTCGCGGAGCTTGTCGAAGTTCCAGCCGTCGCGCGCGCCCATCTCGTCGCCCGCGGGACCGAGGCGAAAGGCCTTGTCGAGATCGTCCATCGGCCGGCCGTGGGTCGGCTTGCCCATGCGTGCCAGCAGCGCGTTGAAAATCTCCCATTCGGAGCGCGCCTCGCCGACCGGCGGGATCACCGCGTCGGTCACCTGGACGAAGGGGCGGATCATCGACCCGAGCCCCGCCATCGGATAATCGTCGCGCTCGAAAAAGGTCGGCACGGGCAGGATATAGTCGGCGTAACGATTGCTCTCGGTCTGATAGAGGTCGAGCGCGACGATGAGGTCGAGCTGCTGCAGCGCATCGACCAATGCCTGGCCGCCGGGCGCCGACATCACCATATTGCCGCCGGTCAGGATCATCGCGCGCACCTGGCCCTCGCCGGGTTCCAATATGTCGGCGGGCAGCATGGCCGAGGCGAGGAATTGCGCGACGCTGGGGAAGTCGCCGACGCGGCTGCGCGTGTCGCCATAGCCGCCGGTCAGTATCTTCTGCGATCCGCCGAGGATCGTGCGGCTGAAGATCGCGCCGCCCTGTCGCCCCAGCTTGCCGCCGAGCAGGTTGAGCGCGATCAGCAGGAAATTCTCGAGCGTCGCATGCGGCCCGCGGCAGACGCCGAGCCGGCCATAAGCGACGGCGCGCGGCGTCGCGGCAAAGCTGCGCGCGAGTTCGGTGATCGTGTCGGCATCGACGCCCGCGCGCTCGGCGCAGTCGGCCAGGTCCTGCGCGGCGACCGCACGGGCGAGATCGGCTAACCCCTCGGTATGCGCCGCGACATAGTCGGCGTCATACAGCCCCTCGTCGATCAGGACGCCGAGCAGCCCGAGCAGCAGCCAGATGTCGCCGTTCGCGCGGACCGCGACATGCTGATAGCGGCGCGCGGTTTCGGTGCGACGCGGATCGACCACGACGACGCGCCCGCGCGCGGCGATCGCGTCGAGGTCGTGGCGCACGCGCGGCGACCAGAGCATCGATCCGTTGGACACCAGCGGATTGGCACCGAACATCAGCAACATGTCGGTATGCGGCAGATCGGGAATCTCGTACGTCACCGCCGACCCGAAGGCGAGGTAGCAGGCGGTCAGCCGCGCATTGGTGTCCTGCGACCCGGCGCCATAATATTTGGTGATGCCCAGCGCCTTGAGGAACGCTTTCAGGCTGAACGACACGTCGATGCCGAAGGCGATCGGATTGCCCTTGTACGACGCGACCGCGTCGGGGCCGTGGGTGTCGATCACATGGCCTAGCCTTGCCGCGATGTCGTCCAATGCCTCGTCCCAGCCGACCGGCACGAATTCGCCGGGACCGCCGACGCGCTTCATCGGCGTGAGGATGCGGTCGGGGTCATAGGTGACATTGTGGAAGGTGATGCCCTTCAGGCAGACATGGCCTTGCGAATGCGGATTGTCCTTGTCGGGCTGGACGTCGGTAATCCGCCCGCCCTCGACCCTGGCGGCGAGCCCGCAATGCGCCTCGCACAGCCGGCAGAAGGTGAAATGCACCCCATCCTCGCCGGGCGCGAGCCGCCTCGTCTGGCTGTCGATCATCGCCTGTTCCTCACAAATTCCGTCCATTATCTATTATCATTTGATTATCGTCAAAATTGGTGCAAACCCGGCCGCAAGAGACAGTTTCTGCATCATTGGGCGAGAGTGAAAATGGACTTTACGAACGACTATAGGCTGACCATCGACGGCGCGGCGGTCGACACCGCGACCCGCGTCGATGTGATCAATCCCGCGACCGGAAAGGTCTTCGCATCGGCGCCCTGCGCGGGGCAGGCCGAGCTCGACCTGGCGGTCGCCGCGGCGACGCGCGCGCTGCCGGCGTGGAAAGCGCTCGGCTGGGAAGGGCGGCGCGAGTTGCTGGTCAAGGCGGCGAAGGCGATCGAACCGCATCTCGACCAGTTCACCGCGCTTTTCGTCGCTGAGCAAGGGCGCCCGACCGCGCTGGCCAAGGGCGAGGTGCAGATGGGCGCCTGGTGGCTGAAGTCGGTCGCGCGGCAGGAGCTGCCCGGCGAGATCGTCGAGGACAGCGACAGCCGCCAGGTGATCGTCAAGCACGAGCCGCTGGGCGTCGTCGCGGCGATCGTGCCGTGGAATTTCCCCTTCCTGCTCGCGATGTGGAAGATCGCGCCCGCCCTGCTCGCGGGCAACACGATGGTCCTCAAACCGTCGCCCTACACCCCGCTCTGTTCGCTGAAGCTCGCCGAACTGTGGCGCGATATCCTGCCGGCCGGGGTGTATAACGTCATTTCGGGCGATGATGCGCTCGGCCCGCTGATGACCGCGCATCCGGGCTTTGCGAAGATCAGCTTCACCGGATCGACCGCGACGGGCAAGCGCGTGATGGAGGCGGCGTCGCGCGACCTCAAGCGGATCACGCTCGAACTCGGCGGCAACGATGCTGCGATCGTCCTGCCCGACGTCGATGTGGCCGAGGTCGCGCCGAAGCTGTTCTTCGGATCCTTCTACAACAGCGCGCAGGTCTGCATCGCGACCAAGCGCCTGTATATCCACGACGATATCTATGACGAGATGCTGGGCGCCTTTCACCGCCTTGCGAAGGAGGCGGTCGTCGGCGACGGGGCGCAGCAGGGGGTGCAGTATGGCCCGGTCCAGAACCGCGCGCAGTACGACCGCGTCCGCGGCTTGATCGACGGCGCGCGTGCCGAGGGGCTGACCTTGCTCCAGGGCGCCGACGTGCCCGAAGGCGACGGCTATTTCATCCCGATCACCCTCGTCGACAACCCGCCCGAGGATGCCGCCGTGGTCACCGAGGAGGCGTTCGGCCCGATACTGCCCTTGCTGCGCTTCTCCGACATCGACGATGTCCTCGCGCGCGCCAATGATTGCGATTATGGGCTTGCGGGCGCGGTCTGGTCGAAGGACATCGACGCGGCGGTCGCGGTCGCCGACCGGATGGAGACGGGGACCGTCTGGATCAACGACAATTTCCAGAACGGCCCGCATATTCCCTTTGCCGGCGCCAAGCAGTCGGGTTTCGGGGTCGAGAACGGCGCCGAGGGGCTGCGCGAATTCACCTTTCCCAAGGTGATCTTCGTACCGAAAAAATCGGCCTGAGGTCCAGGGGCGGGCGCGCTGTTCGACCAAGCGCCCGCCGATCCTAAAGCCCGGCGATCCGGGCGAGATGCCAGTCGGCGTCGGCCCACAGCACCTCGATCGCCATCGCGCGTTTGACATAATGGCCGACCGCCAGCTCGTCGGTCATGCCCATGCCGCCGTGCAGCTGGATCGCCTGCTGCCCGACAAAGCGGCAGGCACGGGCGATATTGACCATCGCGCTCGACACGGCGCGCGCGCGCGCGGCGGGGGTTTCGTCCAAGGCCTCGACCGCGAGCCACGCCGACGAGCGGGCCAGCTCGCATTCGAGATACATGTCGACCATACGGTGCTGGAGCGCCTGGAAATCGGCAATCGGCTGGCCGAACTGGCGGCGCTGGCCGGTATAGGCGATGGTCTGTTCGAGCAGGCTGTCGAGCAGCCCGACCGCTTCGGCCGCGAGCAGCGCGAGCGCGCGGTCGCGGGCTTCTTCGAGCAGGTCGAGGGCGGCGCCTTCGGGGCCGATCAGCGCGTCAGCCGGAAGGATGTGGTTCTCGAAGATCAGGTCGGCGGCGGGGTGGCCGTCGATCGTCCGATAGGGCGACAGGCGGAGGCCTTTGGTCCTCGCGGGATCGACACGGAGGAGCGACAGCCCTTGGTCGCCGGTGCGCGCGGAGACCAATATGACATCGGCCTCGGCCGCCCAGCCGACGACGGCCTTGGTACCGTCGAGGCGCCAGCCATCGCCGTCGCGCCGCGCGCGCATTTCGATATCCGCAAAATCGTAGCGCAGGCCTGGCTCGGCCCAAGCGAACGTTGCCACCGCATCGGCGGGCAGGGCAGGGGCGCCGCTTTGCGCGAGCAGCCACGCCGCCGTCGCCATTTCGGCGAAGGGCAGATGCGCCCGCGCGCGGCCGATCTCCTCGGCGATGATCGCGCCCTGCTCTGCATCGAGCAGCGCCGCGCCGATGCCGAGCCGCTCGGCGAAATCGGGCCAGCGATGCGGGCCGCCCTTGCCCAGATACGCCCGCACCGCGCCCTGCAGCATCGCCTGTTCGGCGTAGGACAGCGGCGCGCTCATCGCGCCATCCCCGCGAGCGAACGCCAGATGATATTCTTCTGCACCTCGGTCGATCCGCCGTAGATCGTCTGCGCGCGCTCGAAGAGATAGGATTGCACCGCGGCCGGACCGAAGCGCGAAGTAGCGGGCGCCGCTGCCGCCCAGTCGGCGCTATCGCGATCGAGCATCGGCAGGCGGTGGCGCCCGGCCAGGTCGATGCCCAGCTCGGTGATCGCCTGCGCGCATTCGGTGCAGGCGATCTTGAGCGCCGCCGCGGTCGCCATCGACACTTCGCCGCGGAGCGCCCGAAGGATCGAAGCCTCGATCGCCGCGAGCCGCGCCTCGACGCGCGCGTGGGCGAGGCGAAAGGCCGGGTTGCGATCCATCGTGCCGCCGCCGCTTGCAGGCATCTGCGCGGCTTCCTCCAGCAGCTTCGCGAGATCGCGCTTCTTCGACCCGATATGCGCGTAGGACAGGCGCTCGTTCTTGAGCAGGACATTGGCATAGTGCCAGGCCTGTCCTTCTTCGCCGATACGGTTGGTCACGGGCACGCGGACATTGTCGAATTCGATCCGGCTGAGTTCGTCCGACCCGTCGATCAGCCGGATCGGATGGACGCTGATCCCCGGCAGGTCGAGCGGTGCGCAGATCAGCGAAATGCCCTGCTGCTTGCGCTCCTCGCGGCTGGTGCGTGCGAGGCAGAAGATCCAGTCGGCCCATCCGGCGCCCGAGGTCCAGATCTTGGTTCCGTTCAGGATATAATCGTCGCCGTCGCGCACCGCGGAAAAGCGCAGCGAGGCGAGGTCGGACCCGGCCTCGGGCTCCGAATAGCCCTGCGCCCAGAAGCTGCGCGATTCGAGAATCGCGGGCAGCCATTCGGCCTTTTGCTGCTCCGACCCGAAGGCCGCGATGATCGGCCCGATATAGATGACCGCCATCGGAATGATCCCGGCAGCGTGGGCGAATTCGAGTTCCTGGTCGAAGATGTAGCGCTCGATCGGTGTCCAGCCGGTGCCGCCGACCTCGCGCGGCCACCCGACGCCCAGCCAGTCGCGCGCGTTCAGCGCCCGCTGCGCGTCGATATGGTCCTGCTTCGTCAGCCGCTGCCCCGCCTTGTTCTTCGCGATGACGTGCGCGGGATAGTCGCGGGCGAAAAACGTCCGCACCTCGTCCTGGAAGGCGGCTTCTTCGGGGGTGAGCTTCAGCACATCGGCATCCTGTCGGCAGGGTGGGGCCCCCACCCTAGAACATGGTCAGGATGCGCGGAAGGTGACCGGTAGCGTCTTGAGCACCCGCGATTCCCCGACCGCGAAGTCGGGCTTGAAATCCGAGCGGATCTGGAGATCGGGCAGACGATCGAAGATCGAGCGGATCATCATTTCGAGCAGTGCCTTGGCGAAATGCTGGCCGATGCAGATATGCGCGCCGCCGCCAAAGCCGAGATGATCGTGCTCGGTACGAACCTCACGGTCGAAGCGGACCTCGTCGGGTTCGGCGAAATGGCCGGGGTCGTGGTTCGCAGCGCCGTTCATCGCCATCACATAGTCGCCGGCCTTGAGCGGGCAGCCTTCGAGCTCGGTGTCGCGGGTGACGGTGCGGCGGAGGCCCTGGATCGGCGAGGCGTAGCGCACGAACTCCTGTAGCGCGGTCGGGAAATCGATCTCGCCGTCCAGCAGCTTTGCGCGTTCTTCGGGATGTTCGATCAGATACCAGAGCGACATGCCCGCGACCGCGCTGGTGGTGTCGAGCCCGCCGAAGAGCACGAGGGTCGCGATGCCGACGATCTCGTCGTCGGTCAGCGCTTCGTCGTTGATCCTGGCGTCGATCAGCGTCTGCATCAGATCGTCCTCGGCGGGCGACTGGCGCCGCCGCGCGGCGAAGTCATAGAGATATTGGCTGAGTTCAAGGCCATATTGGCCGCAGGTTTCGGGATCCTCGACGCGCATCCGGGTCAGGAAATCGATCTTGAACGACAGCATATCCCAATCATCGCGCGGCACGCCGAGGAAGGGCATGATCACCGTCGCGAGCGTCGGGCGGACGAGCTGTTCCTGCAATTCGGCCTCGCCGGCCGGCGCGATCGCGTCGAGCAGTTCGGTGATGATCGCCTCGAAGCGCGGGCGATATTTCCGGATCGCGTCGGGCAGGAAGATCGGGTTGAGCAATTTGCGCATCCGCGTCTGCTGCGGCGGGTCGAGGTCGATCGGATAGAGCGCCAGTGGCTGCTTGGGCAGCGCGGTGCCGTCGGCCGAGCTGAAGGTGCGGAAATCGTCATAGACGCGGCGCGTCGCGGCATAGTTGGTGGTGTACCAGAAACCGCCGAGCTGCTCCGACCGCGCCACGGGGCAGCCGGTCTCGCGCACCTTGTCGTAGAAATCATAAGGACGCTGCATCAGCGTGCGGTCGTGCTGGCTGAACTCTTCCACCGCATAGTCTTTGACGTCCGCCATCGATCGATCCTCTCGCCTGTGCCGCCCATGGGCCTTCTCGCGAGGCAATTTCGATCAAATGGCAAGCCGTGTCAACCAAACGATTAATTATTTCCTGCGTCGATCGTACAGGAAATGGCGCTTTATGAGGATTTTTGGCGATATCGGCCGACTTTACATTTTGAAGAATCTGGACAGTCTGTGAAAAGAATGAAAGGCTCTAACCGAACGACTAACTGGAGCGACTCCATGCGACCAGCAACGGGTGAGGACGGCGATCATATCACTTTCTGCCGCATCTGCACTGCGGTGTGCGGGCTGGTGGCGACGGTCGAGGACGGCAAGGTCGTGCGCGCGCGGCCCGACCCCGACAATCCGTCGTCGCAGGGGCAAGCCTGCGTCAAGGGCATCGCCTATCATGGCGTGACGCACGACCCCGACCGGGTGACGCGGCCGATGAAGCGCGTCGCGCCGGGGCGGTTCGAACCGGTCAGCTGGGACGAAGCGCTCGATGATATCGCGGCGCGGCTGTCGGCGATCATTGCCGAACATGGTCCCGACGCGGTGGCGAGCTATCAGGGCAATCCGCTCGCCTATGCCACCGACGGCATGACGGGGTTCCGCATGTTTCTGAAAGCGCTGGGCACGACCAAAATCTATGGCGCGGGGTCGCAGGACACCAATGCGCGCTTCACCGCCAACTGGATCCTCTATGGCAGCCCGCTGACGATCGACGTGCCCGACGTCAACAATGCCGATTTCATGCTCATCTTTGGCGCCAATCCGCTGATCTCGCACGGCTCGCTGATCTTCACCCCGCGCGTCCGGCAGCAGTTCGACGCGGTCGCGGCGCGCGGCGGGGTCGTGGTTGTCGATCCGCGGCGCAGCGAAACCGCGGCGCGCTACGAACATGTCGCGATCGAGCCCAATTCGGACTGCTGGCTGATGCTGGCGATGCTCAAGACCCTCGCCGACGAGGGGCTCGCTGACGAGGCGTTCCTGGCGGAGCGTTGCGCGGGCTGGTCCGAATTGCAGGCAGCGCTCGCGGGCATCGACTATGACGATGCCGCGCGGCGCACGGGGATCGACGTCGAGACGATCAAGGGTCTTGCGCGCCGGCTCACCGCCAGCCCGAAGTCGGTGTGCTACGGCCGTGTCGGCATCTGCCGCGGGCCGCATGCGACGCTCGCGAACTTTCTGCTGTCGGCGCTCAACATGGTCGGCGGCACCTTCGGCCACGAGGGCGGCAGCACCTTCGCGACCCCCGTGCTCGCAGGCAGCGACCGGGCGACCACCGGCGGCTATGACGAGGTGCGCAGCCGCGTCGGCAATTTCCCGAGCGTGACGCAATTCCTGCCCTCGGCGGTGATGCCTGACGATATAATCGAACCCGGCCCGGGCAAGGTGCGTGCGTTGCTCTCGCTCGGCGGCAATGTGCTGCTCGCGGCGCCCGGCGGCGAGCGGCTGCGGCAGGGGCTCGAACAGCTCGAGCTGTCGGTATCTTTCGACCTCTATATCAACGAGGCGGGCTCCTACGCCGATTATGTGCTGCCGGGCCTGACCTTCTACGAGCGCGCCGACCTGCCGATGGTGCCCTTCATGAGCATGGTGCAACCCTTCCTGCAATATGCCGAGCCGGTGATTCCGCCGGTCGGCGAGGCGCGGAGCGAGTTCGACACCTTCTGCGAGATTTTGGCGCGCATGGGGCTGCGCATGCCGGCTTCGTCGCCCGATGAGGTCGCGGCGCAGGCGGCGGGTGGGCAGATGCGCCCGCTCGAAGTGCTCGACGGGGCGATCCGGCAGGGGCCGGCGGGGGTGCATGGCGACTGGTCGATCGACAAATTGCGTCAGCATCCGCACGGGGTGATGCTCGACATTCCGATCCCGTGGGGCAATCAGGAGAAGATCGCGCACGCCGATGGCCGTATCCATCTGTGGGATGATATGGTCGCCGCCGAACTCGACCGGCTGTTCGCCACCGCGCCGATCGAGGGTCTGAAACTGCTGTCGCGGCGCGACATGCGTTCGCACAATGGCTGGCTCCACAATGTCGACCGGCTGATCCGCTCGCAAAGGCCGACCTTGCACATCCACCCCGACGATGCCGCCGAGCGCGGGCTGGCGGATGGCGACCGCGCGACGCTGTCGAACCGCTTCGGGGCGATCGAGGTCGAGGTGGAGGTGAGCGCCGACCATCTGCCCGGCACTGTCTCCTATCCGCATTGCTTCGGGCATAGCACCGGCGGCTGGCAGCGCGCGAACCACGCCGGGGGCGCGAACGTCAACATCCTGCTCGGCCATGGTCCCGATGTCGTCGAGGCGGTGTCGGGGACCACGCTGATGGACGGGATCGCGGTCGAGGTGACCGCGCTACACCCGGCGTGAGAAGGGTGAGCTCAGGGCGCGAGGCCGCGCAGGTAGATGTCGCAGACCATCTCGGCATATCGCTGCTTGATGCCGTCATCGAGCTTCGCGACGCCGAGCGTCGAGGGGACCGAATAGCCCGCGTGGAAAATATGGTCGGCGGCGCCGACGAGGCAATAATAGAGCAGGCCGGGGTCAACGTCCTTCAGCACGCCCTCGCGCACCCCCTGCGCGACGATGTCGCGATAGACCTCGATCATCGGCTCGATGAAGATCTGCGCGACGCGCTTGCTCGCCGCGGGGCTGCCCGATTCGACCATATAGTGGATCAGGCGGTTGATATAGGGCGAGCGGTAATAGGCGTTGATGATGCCGTTGATGTGGATCTTCAGCTTCTTCTGCGCCGGAATATCCATCTCGCTCAACGCCTTGAGCGCGGTCATCGCGGTTTCGGCATCGCGTTCGAGCACCGCGAGCAGCAGCCCTTCCTTGTTGCCGAAATAATATTTGATCATCGCGCTGTTCACCGACGCGCGCTGCGAAATCTCGTTGAGCGACACGTCGATGTTGCTCGCCTCGGACAGAAGCTGCGCGGTCGCGTTCAAAAGCGCCTCGGCCGACGCCGATCGTTCCTCGCGCCGCGCCGCCTTGATCGTCAAGCCGCTGTCTCCATCCATTCGCATGTCCGATATATGTCTCGCGTCTATCGTTGGGACTCGGGCAGGAAGACTGTCAAGCCCTCCAGTTCGTCGGTCATTGCGATCTGGCACGACAGGCGGCTGTTCGGGCGCGGGTCGTTGACGCAGTCGAGCATCTCGCTTTCGTCAGCGCCGGCGGGGCCGACGCGCTCCAGCCAGTCGGGGGCGACATAGATGTGGCAGGTCGCACAGGCGCAGACGCCGCCGCAATCGGCCTCGATCCCATCGACCATAGCGTCGCGCGCGCCGCGCATGACCGAGTCTCCGACCTCGATCTCGACGGTATCGATACTGCCGTCCGCACTCTGGAAATTCACGCTCGGCATATGCTTTTCCCTGTCCCGGCCACCGTGGTCCAACCCACTTTCAATTGATCAATTAATATTTCATGGTGACGGTGTCAACGAAGGCGCATATGAAGCATAAAAATTAATTAGTCGATTGATGGAGAGTGCATGTCGGGCGAGGAAGCGGACTATATCGTCGTGGGCGGGGGCAGCGCGGGCTGCGTCCTGGCGGCGCGGTTGAGCGAGGATCCGGGCGTTCGCGTCGCGCTGGTCGAGGCGGGCGGCGAATCGACCGGGCTGATGGTCCAGATGCCCGTCGGCTTCGCCAAGATGCTCGTCGACGACCGCTACGACTGGAAATATTGGCAGCTGCCCGACCCGTCGATCAACGGGCGGCGCTTCATCTGGTCGGGCGGGCGCATGCTCGGCGGCGGCAGCGCGATCAACGGCCAGGTCTATATCCGCGGCACCCGCGCCGACTTCGACGCGTGGGAGCGGCTTGGCGCCACCGGCTGGAATTTCGACGGCGTCTTTCCTTATTTTCTGCGCAGCGAGAGCTGGAGCGGCGCCCCGAACCAGAATCATGGATCGCAGGGGCCGCTGTCGGTGTCGCCGATGCGCGAACCGCATCCTTTGTGCGACCTGTTCCTGCGCGCCTGCGAGCAATATGGGCTCGCGCGGCTCGACGATTATAATGGCGGGCAGATGGAGGGCGCCTATCTGACCCAGGCGACGCAGCGCGACGGCTGGCGGTGCAGCACCGAAAAAGCCTATCTGCGCGACGCGCGGGGGCGGCCCAATCTGATGACCGTCACCAACGCGCATGTCGAGACGGTCCTGATCGAAAAAGGCGAGGCGGTCGGCATCCGTTATCGCCAAGGGGGTGATGCCAAAATCCTTCGCGCGCGTCGCGAGGTGATCCTCTCGTCGGGGTCGATGGGCTCGCCCGCGCTGTTGCTGCGCTCGGGGATCGGCGCCGGCGACTATCTGCAATCGCGCGGGATCGCGGTGCACGCCGACCGGCCCGAGGTCGGCCATAACCTCCAGGAACATCCCGGCATCACGCAGAACAAGTTCGTCAGCGTGCCGACGCTCAACAGCCAGGTCGGTCCGCTCGACATGATCCGGCACCTGACCAAATTCTTCTGGAACAAGACCGGGCCGATGGGTGCGCCGGCGGTGCAGGCGATGGGGCTCGCGCGGACCCGCGACGGGCTCGACGAGCCCGACGTCCAGCTCCATTTCATGCCGCTCGCTTATAATGTCGAGCCCGAGACGGTGTCCTCCGCCGAGGCGGTGATGCCCAAGGAGCCGTGCATCAGCATCAACGTCTCGCTGACGCGGCCCAAGTCGCGCGGGCGCGTCGAACTGGGCGAGGCGCTCGAGCCGGTGATCAACCATCAATTGCTTGGCGACCGCGCCGACGTCGATACGCTGATCGGCGCGATGAAGCTGGTCGACCGGCTGTTCGCGATGCCGGCGCTGAGCGCGATCACGCTCGGCGACCGCTCGCCCGACCCGGTGCCGACCGACGATGCAGGGTGGGAGGCGTATGTTCGCGCCAAGACGATGATCACCTATCACCCGGTCGGCAGCTGCCGCATGGGATCGGACGATGCCTCGGTGGTCGATCCCGAATGCCGCGTGCGAGGGGTCGGGCGGCTGCGCGTCGCCGACGCCTCGATCATGCCGCAGATCACCAGCGGCAACACCAATGCCGCGACGATCATGATCGGCGAAAAAGCCGCCGAACTGATCCGCACCAGCGCATGAGCAGCGCCGCCGCCTATGACTTCGAGCATATGACGGCCGCGCGGCCGGCGCCGGGCATCGTCCTGCTGACGCTGAACCGGCCGGAGCGGATGAATGCCACGAACGATGTGCTGCACAGCGAGCTGGTGCGGCTGCCCACGCTGATCGACGCCGATCCCGAGGCACGCGCCGCAGTGGTCACCGGAGCCGGACATGCTTTCTGCGTCGGCGGCGACTGGGCCGACATAGCGGGCGAGGGCAATGATTATGCCAACAAGATCCGGATGATGCGCGAGACGTCGCAGATCCTGACCGCGCTGATCGAGATGCGCAAACCGCTCGTGTCGGCGATCAACGGCCCCGCCGCCGGGATCGGCCTCGCGCTCGGCCTGCTCGCCGATATTTCGGTGGTCAATGAAGAGGCGAACCTCTCCGACGGCCACCTCCGTATCGGCCTCGCTGCGGGCGATCATGCCGCGATGGTGTGGCCCTTGCTCTGCTCGATGGCCAAGGCGAAGCGCTATCTGCTCACCGGCGACAAGCTCAGCGGCCGCGAGGCGGAACGGGTCGGGCTCGTCTCCGACGCGGTGCCGCCCGCCGAGGTGCTGCCGCTCGCGCTACGCTATGCCGCGACGCTCGCCGAGCGCTCGCCGCTCGCGGTCGAGCTCAGCAAGCGCGCGCTCAACCACTGGCTGCGCGGCGCGATGCCGATTTTCGAGGCGTCGCTCGGATACGAGATGGTGACCGCCTTCGATCCCGACCAGGCGGCGCATATGCCGGCCAAGACCCGAGGACCCCGATCATGACCACCGAACCGACGCTGATCGTCGCGACCCCCGCGCCGGGCGTGCTGCACCTGATCTTCAACCGACCCGACGTGCACAACGCCTATGACACGCCGACCTTTACCGCCTTCGCCGAGCAACTCGACCGCGCCGCGAGTGACCCCGATATCCGCGCGATCGTGATTGGCGCGCGCGGGGGCAGGGCGTTCAGCGCGGGGTTCGATATTCATGAGATGGCGGGGTTCGACGCCGCCACGATGCGCCGCGCCTTCGAAACGCGCGACCCGGTGTTCGGCCGCGTCGCCGCACATCCCTTGCCGATCATCGCCGCAATCGACGGCATCTGCTTCGGCGCCGGCGCGCTGCTGGCGCTCGCCTGCGACATGCGCATCGCGACACCGGGTTTCCGCTTCAAGGTGACCGCGGTCGGCTATGGCTGCGCCAATGCGACCTGGTCGCTGCCGCGCGCGGTCGGCGCGCCGCGCGCCAAGGCGATCCTGATGACCGGGCAGGTCGTCGAAGCCGAGGAGGCCGAACGCATCGGGCTGGTGAACGAAATCGTGGACGTATCTGAGCTCGACGCCCGTGCGATAGCGCTTGCCTCCGCCATCGCCGCGCATCCGCCGCAGGGGATCGCGGGCATCAAGACGCTCGTCGACGGCAGCCTGACGCGCTCGCCGATCGAGGGCTGGCAGGCCGAATATGACTGGATGATCGCGAGCATGACCGACGCCCCGGCCGGCGGCGAGACGTTCGGCAAATTCCTGTCCGACCACGACGACCACAAACGCTGAAAACCATAATCAGGAGAAGACGATGATCGGCCAAGCCAACGCGCAGGTGGCGCATCCCGACCGGCTCTTTATCGGCGGGCGCTGGATTCCCGTTGAAGGGAGCGGCCGTTTTACGGTGACCAATCCCGCGACCGAGGAAGTGTTCGGCGAGGTCGTCGCGGCGGGTGTGCCCGAAGTCGAACGCGCGGTCGCGGCGGCGCGCAAGGCGTTCGACGAAGGGCCGTGGCCGCGGATGTCCGCCGCCGAGCGCGCGACTTACATGCGCGCGCTGTCGGAGGCGCTGCAGCGCCGCGGCGCCGCGCTCGACAGCGCGTGGATCTCGCAGGTCGGGGTACCGATCTGGATGGCGCAGGGATCGGGCGCGGACACCGCTGGGCTGCTCGACTATTATGCCGGACTCGCCGAGACCTATCCGTTCGAGGATGTGCGCCCGTCGAACGGCATGATGTCGAAGGTCGCGGTGGTCGTGCGCGAGCCCGTCGGCGTCGTTGCCGCGATTGCGCCATGGAACGGCCCGCTCGCCTCGCTGCTCATCAAGCTGGCGCCCGCGCTCGCGACGGGGTGCACGGTGATCCTGAAACCCGCGCCCGAAACCCCGCTCGAGGCGTTCATGCTCGCCGAAGCCGCCGAGGAAGCAGGTTTCCCCGATGGCGTGATCAACCTGCTCCCCGCCGACCGCGAGGCGTCGGATCTGCTCGTCCGCCATCCCGGCGTCGACAAGGTCGCCTTCACCGGCTCGACCGAGGTCGGGCTGCATATCGCGCAGGTCTGCGCCGGGCGCATGGCGCGCTTCACGATGGAACTCGGCGGCAAGTCGGCGGCGATCGTCCTCGACGATTTTGAGCCTGAGGCGATGGGGCCGGCACTTGCGCCGATGATCACCCTGCTGTGCGGCCAGGTGTGCATCAATTTCAGCCGCGTCCTCGTGCCGCGCGCGCGTAAGGATGCCTATGTCGAAAGCCTCGCCGCGGCGATGGCGGCGACCAGTGTCGGCGATCCGCTCGACCAGGCGACGATGATGGGGCCGCTCGCGATGGCGCGGCACCATGCGAAAGTGTCGAGCTATTTCGACAAGGGCGTCGCCGAGGGTGCACGCATCGCGACCGGCGGCCGCCGCCCGCCGACGCTAAACAGCGGCTATTATGTCGAGCCGACGGTGTTCGCCGACGCGACCAACGACATGAGAATCGCGCAGGAGGAAATCTTCGGTCCGGTCACCGCGGTCATCGCCTATGACAGCGTCGAGGAAGCGATCGCGATTGCCAACGACAGTCCTTTCGGCCTGTCGGGCGGCGTCTATACGCACGACACCGATCGCGCCTATGCGGTGGCGCGGCGGATCCGCACCGGCCATTTCACCCAGAATGGCCGCGATTTCGACCTGACCAATCCGTTCGGCGGCTTCAAGAAATCGGGCGTTGGCAGGGAAGGCGGGCCCGAGGGCATCGAGCCCTTCACCGAGGTCAAGACGATCTTCCTGCCGCAAGCCCCGGGTGCGCTCGCATGAGCGCGCAGTATACAGCGGGCCTGTTCGACGTCGCGGGCAAGCGCGCACTGGTGACCGGCGCGACCTCGGGCATCGGCCGGATGATCGCGCGCGGGCTGGCGCAGGCCGGGGTCGAGGTGTGGGTCGTCGCGCGCGGCGCGGGCGATGTCGATGCGATCGTCGCCGAACTCGGCGGCAATGCGCAGGGCGTCGCGGCGGACATCGCGACCGACGAGGGCATCGCACGCGTCGCCGAAGCGCTCGGCGAGCGGCCGCTGCACATCCTCGTCAACAATGCCGGGACCGACCGTCCGACGCCGCTCGACGCCGAGGGGCGCGAGGATTTCGACGCGGTGCTGGGGCTCAACCTGACCGCGCCCTTCCTGCTGACGCGCAAATTGCTGCCGCAGCTCGAAAGCGGCGCCATGCCAGGCGATCCGGCGCGGGTGATCAACATCGCGTCGATTGCCGCGATCAATCCCGGGCATCTCGAAAATTTCGCCTACGCGTCGAGCAAGTCCGGGGTCGCGATGATGTCGCGCCACCTCGGCCGTCATCTCGCCAAGCGCAACATCAGCTGCAACGCGATCGCGCCCGGCCTTTTCCCCTCGCGGATGACCAAGCAGTTCCTCGGCATGGGCGAGGGCGACGCGGTGCCCAAGGGCTTCGTCACGCCGCTCGGCGCGCGCGCGGGCGAGATGGACGATATCGCGGGCGCGGTGATCTACCTCTCGTCGCGCGCCGGGGCATGGGTGACGGGCGTGCTGCTGCCGGTCAGCGGCGGTATCTACACCGTCAGTTGAGGTTTGTCCTGTCGCGGGGTGTTGGCGCCTGCTTCGGGGTGGGGAGCCTCCCTCCAATTCTCGTCATGCTGAACTTGTTTCAGCATCCATGGTCTGAGCTCTCGTCAGGCGCCGCGTCGAAGGAAACGGCAGGCCATGGATGCTCAAACAAGTTCAGGATGACGATGCTATAAATGGCGTGTTTCGCCCGAAACCGCCCGTTCGACGCGATAAACCCTAATCCACCCCGAAGATCGCCGAGCTGATCGTCGGCGCGCCGGGACCGCCTGCGAGCAAACAGGTGCGCGCGTTCGGCACCGGGTTCGGGCTCTCGCCGCGCAGGCAGCGCACCGCCTCGACTGCGGTGACGAAGCCATGGACGAAGCCATGCGCGAGATTGCCGCCCGAGGTGTTCACCGGCAGCTTGCCCGACGGCGCGATGAGATTTTCGAAGCGCACGACCTCGGCGACATTCTCATAGGTGCAGAAGCCATGGTCGATCAGCGACGCGATGCCTTGCGCGCTGAAATTCTCGTACAACTGGACGACATCGATGTCGGCGGGGGTCAGCCCGGCGGTGCCGTAGAGCCGCTCGCGGATCGCACGGAAACCCGCGGTCGGATAAAGCTCGGTCGCGTCGTTTTCGAGCAGGTCGCCATAACCCGCCTCGGTCCCCTGCGCGACCGACAGCAGCTTGACCGGCGTCTTCTTCAGGTCGCGCGCCATCTCGGTCGACACGAGCAGGATCGCGCCCGCGCCGTCATTCTCGCGGCTGCAATCGAAGAGGTGGAAGGGCTCGGCGATGATGCGTGAGCCGCGATATTCGTCGTGGTCGAAGGTCTTGCCATAGGCCACCGCCTCGGGATTGCGGCTGCCGTGATAATAAGACGCCCTCACCAATTCTTCGCACAGCTCGTAGGGCACGCCATGATATTCGAACATGCGCTGCGCGCGCATCGCGCAGACCTGCGCGGGGGCGAGGATGCCCGACGACACCATATGGTCGTTGAGGTGATGCGCCATGACCGCCGCCGACAGCCGCCCGCTGTTGCCCTCGACGAGCGCACGGAACACGACGACAGCGCGTGCCTGTCCGGTGAGGATCGCCGACGCGGCGATGCCGAACGCCCCCGCGATGCCGCCCCCGCCGCCGCCCCAGACCTGCGCCGACCAGTTGATCGCCTTGGTGCCGAGGTCGGGCATCAGCCGCACCGGCTCGTTCTTGTCGTCGCCATAGGAGACGAAGCCATCGACGTCGGCGGGATCGAAGCCCGCGTCCTCGCACGCGTCGACGATCGCGCGGACGAGCACGCCGCGTTCGGGCACGGGCGCGGTGCCGCGCTTGTACTGGCGATAACCGACGCCGGCGGCGGCGGTGAGGCCCGACAGCTTCGGGGTCATAGGAGCCTCCAGCGCAGCGCGGGGATCTGCGCGTCGCCGAATGCGGTGCGCGCGATCGTCCCGGTGACGGGGGCGCTAATCTTCAGCCCGGTCTCGTCGCCTTCGAGAACCCCGACGAGGCGAACCGGCACCGCGTTCAGGGTGACGATCAGCGTCGAAAAGGGTTGGTCGAACCCCTCGGTCCCGCCGAAGGGGTGGTGGGTGCGGGTGTAGGTAAAGACCTCGCCGCCGAGCGATTGTTCGACCCATATATGGTCCCAGCTGCCGCAGCTGCCGCAGCGCCACACCGCGGGCCAATGCCAGCGCCCGCAACCCGTGCAGCGCGGCAGTTCGAGCCGCCCTTCCAGAAGCGCGTCCCAATAGCGCCCCTCGGCGCCGATCGGACCCGTTGCCGAATGATAGGTCATTCGCCCCTTGCCATCCTTTCCCGCCGCATCGCCCGTGCGGCCATTGCATCATTTATCTACTATATATAGATTTGATCGAAGCGTGCAATGAGGAAGTGCACCGCAGCATGGATGTGCGAGCGGATGGGAGAGACAATGATGCTCAGAGTGACTTTCTGCCTCAAGCGGCTATCCGAGCTGACGCGCGAGCAATTCCAAGACTATTGGCGTAACAAGCATGCGCCGCTGGTCAAGGAACATGCCGCCGCGCTTGGCATCCGCAAATATGTCCAGTCGCACAGCCTGACGCTCCCGGGCGCCTTTCCGCTCGCCGACGTGCGCGGCTCCTCCGGCCTCGATTTCGACGGCGTCGCGCAGCTGTGGTGGGACGATATGGCCAGCTTCGCCGCGGCCGGGTCGACCGAGGCGGGGCGTATCGCCGGCGCGCTGCTGCTCGCGGACGAGAAGACGTTCATCGACCTGCCCCATTCGCCGATCTTCCTGTCGGACGATTTTCACGTCATCGACTAAGGCGGGGCGAGTCTCGCTATTTCGGCCGCCCCGTCGCGGTCACGGGCTCGCGGCTCGCCATATGCGCCTCGGCCTGCTGCCGCGTCACGTCGGCCAGCGGTTCGAGGGTGGCGTCGTCCTTGAGCGTCTGGATGCCCGCCGCGTCGATGCCGAGCCAGTCGGCGATGACCTCCGCGCTCTGCTCGCCGCTGAGCGGCGCGGGGCGCCGCGGCGGGGCAGGCAGGTCGGCGGTCCACACGACATAGGCATCGCCGACCACCTCCTCCTGCAGCCAGGGATGGTCCTCGATCCGGTAGAAGCCGCGCTCGCGATAATAGGGGAAGTCGGGAAGCTCGGCGAGGCGCAGCATCGGTGCGGCGGCGATGCCGGCCGCCTGCAGCGTCTCCGCCGCGTCGCGCGGCGTGCGGTCGGCCAGCCAAGCCTCGAGCCGAGCGTCGATTTCGCCGCGTGCGGCAAGCCGCCTGGCGGCGGTGTCATAGGCCGCGCCTTCGGTATAGCCGATCGCCTCGCACAGCCGCGCCCAGTCGGCGTCGCCCTCGACCGTGATCACGCACCATTCGTCGTCGCCGGCGGCGCGATACACCCCCCACGGCCAGTCGGTCGGCGTGCCGCCCGCAGACGTACCGCGTACGACATCGGCGGCGAAATGGCCGATCATCACCTCGGACTGCGCGACCTTGGCGACCCCGCCGCGCCCGGTACGCAGGCGGCGGATCAGCAGCGCCGCGATCCCGATCGCGCAGATGCGCCCCGCGACATGGTCGGGATAGACGGTGATCGAATCGCTGAAACTCTGTGGATCGTCGGGATAACGCCAGGCGAGCGTCAGCCCCGTCGACGCACGGACCAGCGGGCCATAGCCCATCCGCCCGCTCCACGGCCCGGTATCGCCGAAGGCCGAGCTTTCGGACACCACGATGCGCGGATTGACCGCGCGCAGCGCGGCCTCGCCGAGGCCCAGCTTCTCCATCGTGCCGGGCTTGAAGTTCGAGCAGACGACGTCGGCCTGTTTCACCAGGTCGAAGAACAGTTGGCGCCCCTCGGCGCTGCGCAGGTCGATCCCCAGGCTGCGTTTGTTGCGATGGCCGGCGGCGAAACTCACCGACATGCCATGCTCGAGATAGGATTGGCGGCTGCCATCTGGAAAGGCCTGGCTTTCGATCTTGATGACATCGGCGCCGAGATCGCCGAGCAGGCGCGCGCCCTCGGCACCGACGACGATGACGCCGAGGTCGAGCACCTTGAGGTCGCCGAAGGGGGCGAGGGGAGCCGTGCCGGGGGCCGCGGGAAACCCGGCATCCTCCGCTGCCGGCAACGGACCCATGCGCTCGCCGTCGATCGTCAGGAATCCATTGGGCAGCCGCGTGCCGTCGGCCAGCGTCGCGACCGCTTCGCGCGCGGCGGCGTGGTCGCTGTCGAGAAATTCGCCGAGCGTCAGCACCGACGCGATCGGTACGCCGTGCTCCTGTCCACCGAGCTCCAGGTCGACACGGCGTTTGTCGGCGAAGAAGCCGGCGATATGGGGCAGCAAGTCCGCCGACGCATAGCGGTGCGACGTCCGGTCGAAATCGGGCGAAGCGAATTGTTCGGGCTCGCCCATCCACCGGAACATGCCGCGCCACTGGCGCTTCGCGAGCAGGCAGATGCGCACATAACCGTCGGCGCAGCGCATGATCGGATATTGGAACCCCACGCGCGGCCGGTCGCGCATCAGCAGGCCGACGGGCTTGCCCATCGTCGCGCTGCCGTTGATGCCGAAGCCCGGGTCGAGCCCCTGCACCGCGCCGTCGAGCGCGGCGAAATCGAAATGCGCGCCTTCGCCGCCGCTGAGCACGCGGTACAGCGCACCGAGCAGCGCGAACACCGCCTGCGGCGCCGCGCATTGATAGGCGAGGTCGCCGGGCGGCAGGAGCGGTTCGCGACCGCGAATGCCCGACCGTGACAGGACTGCCGACAGCGCGTGGAGCACCGGGCCGGTCGCGCGCCAGTTCGTCAGCGGCCCGTTTTCGCCGAAGTCGCTGACGGTCATGGTGACGAGGGCAGGGCGGGCGCGGCGAAGCGCTGCGAGGTCGACCCCCGACGCCGGGCCGACGATGACGATATGCGCGCGCGCGATCGCCGTCGCGGCGGTCGGACCGCTCAGATCCTCCGCGTGAATCCGTTTCCCCGCATGGGCGACGACCGCTTCCGCGCTAGCATCGGCATCGGCATCGGCATCGGGTGCGAAGCGATCGACCGCGGCGCCGAGGTCCGCGAGATAGCGCCCGATCATCGCTAGCGGTCCCTGCACGCTCTCGACGATGCGGATGCCGGACAGCGGGCGATTGGACATATATCTTCCTTCTGATCGACGGGCGCCGACGCAAAAAAAGGTGCGTCGGGCGTGTCCGCCGCTTGGCATATCTGCGCCACCAAGAAAAGTTAATTAATCGACTAATTCGTTTTGCGGTGCCGGCCTTCTATGATAGCGGCCACGCCACGGAGAGCTGCCGATGGACTTCACTTTCACCGACGATCAGCGCCAGTTGCGCGACGCGCTGCGCGGCTATCTTCAGCGCAACAACGGGTTTTCGGCGCGCACGGCCAATGTGCGCAGCGCATCCGGCTGGAGCGAATCGCTGTGGCGTGGGCTGGCAGGCGACCTTGGCATTTTGGGCGTGCTCGTGCCCGAAGGCGCAGGCGGCGTCGGCGGCGATGCGGTCGACATGATGGTCGTGATGGAGGAACTGGGTGCGAACCTGCTCGTCGAGCCCTATCTCGAAACTGCGGTGATCGGGGCGTCGGCGCTTGGCGCCGCGCATGGGGCCGAACTGGCGGCAATCGCCCGCGGCGACATGCGGATCGCCTTCGCCTGGGCCGAAGCCGAAACGCGCTTCGACCGCGAGCCGCGGGGCACCATTGCGCTGCGCACGACGGTCGGCTGGCGGCTCGACGGACGCAAGATCGTCGTGACCGCGGCGCCGATGGCGACGCATTTCCTCGTGACCGCGCGCATCGGCGAGCAGCCGGCACTTTTCCTCGTCGAAGCGGGTGCCGTCGGCCTGTCGCAGCAGGGCTTCCCGACGATCGACGGCCGCCGCGCCGCCGACGTGACCTTCGATGCCGTGGCAGTGCCCGAAGGCGCGCTCGTCGCGCGCGGCGCCGAGGCGATCGAGCGGCTTTGCGACATCGCGACCGCGATGCTCGGTGCCGAGGCGCTCGGCGTGATGCGCGTGATGCTCGACGACACCATCGCCTTTACGAAAGAGCGCCACCAGTTCGGACAGGCCATTTCGACTTTCCAGATACTCCAGCACCGCATGGTCGACATGTATATGCAGCTCGAGCTTGCGACATCGGCGGTCTATCGCGCGGTACTCAGCTTCGATGCAGCCCCGGACGAACGTGCACGCGCCGTGTCGGCGATGAAGGTGACCGTCGCCGACGGGTGCCGCTTCGTCGGCCAGAATGCGATCCAGCTCCATGGCGGCATGGGCATGACCGACGAGGTTCGGGTGACGCATTATTTCCGCCGCGCCACCGTGATCGAAAGCGAATTCGGCTCGGCCGACTGGCACCGCCGACGCTTCGCCGCCCTGTCGCGCGCGGCCTGAGGAGGGATCGATGGACATCGCCTGGAGCGCCGACGAAATCGCCTTCCGCGACGAGGTGCGCGCCTTTCTAGCGGACAAGCTGACAGATGAACTCCGCGCGAGCGGCGCCCATATGACCAGCGTCTACGCCGACCCGGCGCATGCGCGCGCCTGGCAGGCGATCCTGCACGAAAAGGGCTGGGTCGCGCCGTCCTGGCCGGTCGAATATGGTGGTACCGGCTGGAGCCTCGCGCAGCGCTATGTCTGGCAGCGCGAACGCATCGCCGCGGGCGCGCCGCCGGTCTCGCCGATGGGCGTCCAGATGTGCGGCCCCGCGATCATCGGCCATGGCAGCGCCGGACAGAAGGCTTTCTTCCTGCCGCGCATGCTCTCGGGCGAGCATTTCTGGTGCCAGGGCTATTCCGAAACCGGCTCGGGTTCCGACCTCGCCAGCCTCCAGTGCCGCGCCGAGGACGATGGCGATCATCTTGTCGTCACCGGCCAGAAATTGTGGAGCACGCATGCGCATGTGGCGAACTGGGGCTTTTTCCTCGTCCGCACCGCGACGCTCGACCGGCCGCAGAAGGGGATCAGCTTCCTGCTGATCGACATGACCAGCGCCGGCGTCACCGTGGTGCCGACGGTCTCGCCCGCGGGCGAGAATATCCAGAACGAGATTTTCCTCGACGCCGTGCGCGTGCCCAAGGCCAATGTCGTCGGCGCGATCGGCGACGGCTGGACCGTCGCGAAATATCTGCTCGAGTTCGAGCGCGGCGGCGCGGCCTACGCGCCGGGCTTGCAGATCGACCTCGACGAGATCGAGCAATTTGCGCGCGACGTTCGGGGCGATGCCGGCGGGCGGCTGATCGACGATACTGCCTTCGCCGATGCGATCGCGCAGGCGCGGATCGACGTGCTGGCGCTCGAAATCTTCGAATTCCGTGCGATGAGCGATGCCGGGACAGGGCGCTATCCGCATGCCATTCCGTCGCTGATGAAGATCCGCGGCACCGAATTGCAGCAGCGGATCACCGAGCTGCGCCTGCTCGCCGCCGGCCGCTATGGCATGGCCTATCAGCCGCAAGCCGGGGTTTCCGCGGGTCCCGTCCATTTCCCGCATGCAGAGGGCGCCTTCGCCGGGCCGCGCGAGGCGGCGATCGCGCCGATGCGCTACGTCAGCGAACGCGCCGCGTCGATCTATGCCGGGACCAACGAGATCCAGCGCAACATCATTGCCAAGATCATGGGCCTCTAGCTTGTGTCGCCATTCAGCCCAGGGCGGCCTGCAAATGGCGATTTCCCGCGCTTCCGGTGCTCACGTACTGAAGTACGCTGCGCTCCGGTCGCGAAAAATCACCATTTTCGACTCACCCTGAACTGAATGGCGACACAAGCTACGCCCCCAATCGGAGAGACAAGATGACCGACACTCCCGCCGTGCTCGCCGAACGCCGCGGCCATGTCCTGATCCTGACGATCAACCGTCCCGAGGCGCGTAACGCGGTCAACGCCGCGGTGCATGTCGGGCTGGGCGAGGGGCTCGAACGGGCCGAGGCCGATCCCGAGATCCGCGCGGTGATCGTCACCGGCGCGGGCGACCAGGCCTTTTGCGCGGGCGCCGACCTGAAAGCGCTGTCGCGCGGCGAGCGGCTCGAGCCCGAAGACAAGGCACAGCGCGCCTGGGGCTTCGCGGGTTTCGTGCGGCACCCGATCGGCAAGCCAATCATCGCCGCGGTCAACGGCTTCGCGCTTGGCGGCGGCACCGAGCTCGTGCTCGCCTCCGACCTCGTGATCGCCGCCGACCATGCGCAGTTCGGGCTGCCCGAGGTCAAGCGCGGGATCATCGCCGCGGCGGGCGGTGCCTTTCGCATCGTCCAGCAACTGCCGCGCAAGGTCGCGATGCAGCTGTTGCTGACGGGCGAGCCGATCTCGGCGCAGCGCGCGTTCGACCTGGGCCTCGCGAACGAGGTGGTTCCACTGGGCAAGCTCATGGAGGCCGCACTCGATTTCGCCGAGCGCATCGCGGTCAACGCACCGCTCGCGGTGCAGGCGAGCAAGCGCATCGCGATGGGCATCGCCGAGGGCCGGATCGCCGGCGACGACGAATATTGGGAAGCGAACAAGCGCGAGACGCGGCTCGTCTTCACCTCCGCGGATTCGCGCGAAGGCCCGCGTGCCTTTGCCGAAAAGCGCCAGCCCATATGGCAGGCCCGTTGAGGAAGCGAAGAATGCCGGACGACAACAGCCCGATCATCGTCGGTGTCGGCCAGATCAATGATCGGCCGGAAAACCCCGCCGACGGGCGCGACCCCATCCTGTTGATGGCGGACGCGCTGCGTATCGCCGAAGAGGACGCCGGCACGGCGTTGCTCGCCGACGCCGATTTCCTCGGCATCGTCCAGCAGATATCGTTCCGCGAGATCCGCGATGCGCGGGGGCCCCTGGCCGGCGAACTCGGCATCGCGCCCGCGACGATGGTGCAAAGCGAAGGACCGAACGGCGACAGTCCGGTGCTGCTGCTTAACGAGGCGGCCAACCGGATCGGGGCCGGCGAGTGCCGGATCGCACTGGTGTGCGGGGCCGAAGCGCTGCGAACCGCGGCGGCCAGGGCCGCGGCGCAAGAGTCCGGCCGCCGCGTCGATGCGACGCGCGAAGCGGCGCAGCGCCGCGAACCGAGCTATGCGCAGCAATATGGACTGGTCGCGCCGGTCGACGTCTATCCGCTCTACGAAAATGCGCTCCGCGCATCGCTGGGGCAGAGTTTCGACGAAGCGCAGGCCGAAAGCGGGACGATCTGGTCGCTCTTTTCGGAGGTCGCAGCCGCCAATCCCAATGCCTGGATCCGGGGGGCGGTCAGCGCCGCCGAGGTGACGACGCCGTCCCAGAGCAACCGGCCGATCGCCTTTCCCTATAACAAGCTGATGGTCGCCAACGCCTCGGTCAACCAGGGCGCCGCCTTCATCGTGACGAGCGTCGGAGAGGCGCGCCGGCGCGGGATCGCCGAGGATCGCTGGATCTATGTCGGCAATGGCGCCGCCGCGCACGAACCGAACAGCCCGTTGCAACGCGATCGCTACGACCATAGCGCGAGCATGGCGGTCTCGATCCGCCGGACGCTCGAATTGAACGCAGTCGATCCGTCGCAGCTGGACATGGTCGAATTGTACAGCTGCTTTCCCTGCATCCCCAAGCTCGCGCGCCGGATCATCGATTGGCCGGCCGACTGGCCCGCGACGGTCTTCGGCGGCCTGACCTTCGGCGGCGGGCCGATCGGCAATTATATGGGACACGCCATCGCGAGCATGACCGACCGGCTGCGCGCGGAAGGCGGGACGGGGCTGCTCTTCGCCAATGGCGGCTATGCGACGCATAATCACAGCATCGTGATCAGCAGCGCGCCGATCGCGGCCGCCTCCTTTCCCCGCCGTTACGACTATCAGGAGGAGGCCGACGCGATGCGCGATGCAATTCCGGCGCTGGCGCGCGACTATCTGGGCGACGCGACCATCGAAAGCTACACGATCCTTTACCGGCGCGACGGATTGCCGAAGGCGGGCGTGGTGGTTGCGCGGACGCCGGAGGGCGAGCGGACGCTCGCGCATGTCCCGCCCGGCGACAGCGAGGTTCTACGGCGGCTCGCCGATGCCGACACCGATCCCGTCGGTGCGCCCGGCCGGATCGTCGAGGGCGCGGCGCTTCGCGAATGGCGCTTTGCGTGATCGCGAGGGGGCGGATCGAGGGGCATTCGACGCGTTGCAGCCTGCTGGCTGTTCAAAGCCGGGCAATGATGGCATCTGTCGGCCTAATGCCGATAGGGAAAGGGATCAGTTTGCCCGCCAGCCAAGCCAAGAGAAAAAAGGGACCGGGACGCCCGCTGACGCCGCTGATCACGCGCGAAACCGCGATCCAGGTGTCGATCGACCTGCTCGATCGCAAGGGCCTCGACGCGCTGACGGTGCAGGCGGTGGCGCGCGAACTGAACGTCCAGGCGCCGTCGCTCTATTATCATTTCAAAAATCGCGACGAGCTTCTCCACATGATCGCCCGGACCTTGCTGGTCGAGGTGGGGCAGGGAGAAAAGCCCGGCTCGTCGTGGGAGGAGCGGGTGATCGACCTCGCGGTCGCGACGCGGCGCGTGATGCTGACCCATGCGCATGCCGGGCCGCTGATGCTCCGCTTCTTTCCGCGCGAGTTGATGCTCGGCGCCTATGAGCGCGGGCTGTCGGATTGCCCTTATCCGCCCGAGCATCATCTGGCGGTACTCGAGGCGCTCGAAAAGCTGACCTATGGCAAGTCGCTCTTCGACGCGGCGGCCAAGGCGCACGACCATGCCGCGATGCCGCCGGTCGATGCGGCGCGCTATCCGCTGCTCGCCGCGGCGATCGCCAAATCGCCGGTGTCCGACGAGGCGCTGTTCGTCGAGACGCTGGAGGTGCTGCTCGATGGTTTCAGATTTCGGTACGGACAGAAGGGCGGGGCAATATGATCGAGGGTGGATGCAATTGCGGTGCGGTGCGCTACCGTGCCGAAGGCGAGCCGATCGTGGTGGCGCAATGCCACTGCACCAATTGTCGCCGGCAATCGGGCAGCGCCTTCTCGATCAACCTGCTCTTCAAGGGTGCCGCGGTCATCCATGAAGGCGAGCTTTCGGTCTATGAAGACAAGGACACATTCTCGGGCAACGCGGTGTTGCGCAAATTCTGCGGCGGCTGCGGGTCGCCGATCTTCTCGGAGCCCACCGACGGGAAGGGGCTGTTGATCGTCAAGGCCGGGACGCTCGACGATCCGGCCCCCTTCGTTCCGACGGTCAGCGTCTGGACGTCGACCGCGCTGCCGTGGGTCGTGCTGCCCGAGGGGCAATATGCGTTCGAAAAGAACGCCTGACGTATCGGGTCAGGCGGTGTAGCCGCCGTCGACGACGACCTGCGTCCCCGTGACGAAGCTGCTTTCGTCGGAGAGCAGGAACAGGACCGCGCCGACGCTCTCCTCGGGCTGTGCGACGCGCCCGAGCGGGGTCAGTTGCGCCCCGCGCAGGAGCGCCTCGCTGTTCGTCGTCTCGGTCAGCAGGCGCGTCGCGAAAAAGCCCGGGATCAGGACGTTGATGCGGATGCCGCTGGGCGCGAGCTCCTTCGCGGCCGCCCGCGACATCCCGATCACCGCTGCCTTCGCGGCCGAATAGGCGACCAGATTGGCATGGGCTTTGGTGCCTGCAGGCGATGCGACGTTGACGATCGAGCCCCCGCCCGATTGCAGCATCGCGCGTGCGCCCTCGCGCATGCCGAAAAACACGCCATTCTGGTTGACCGCGACGATGCCGGCCCACTCTTCGTCGCCGATTTCGACCAGCGGGCGCGTGGCACCGACGCCGGCATTGTTCACAATGCCGTCGATCCGGCCGAACCGCCCCACTGTGCAGTCGACCGCGGCCGTCCAGTCTTCGGACTTCGTGACGTCGAGCGGCACGAAATGCGCCTTGCCGCCGAGCGATGCCGCGATTGCCGTTCCGGCGGCCCGGTCCCGGCCGCCGAACACGACCTCGGCGCCCTCGCGCACCATTCCGCGGACCTGCGCTTCGCCCATCCCCCGCGTTCCGCCCGACAGAAGGACGATCTTCCCCGACAACCGGCCCGCCATCCAGCTTCTCCCATATGACCCGCGCCATTCGCCGCCGCTATCTACAAGGTATAGATATATGCGCCCGGTTGCAATGGCGGAGGCCTTTGGAGATGGGGGCTCGCAGATACGCGGGACCGGCCATGCGATTTCGGGCCCAAGGATTCGGCGTAGCGAAATCCTGGAGCAGGATTGTCATGGGATTGGCTTGAAAGCGCCGCTAGGGCCTTTTGTTCAAACGCTACGCTCGAGCGATTGATTGAATTGGTCGGGACGAGAGGATTCGAACCTCCGACCCCCACACCCCCAGTGTGATGCGCTACCAGGCTGCGCTACGTCCCGACCGGCCCTGTTGGGCAGGCGAGGCCCCTAGCGCGGGTCGGCGGGGGATGCAAGCGCAGAGGTTAGCGAAGTCGACGGACGGCGATGCGATATCCTTTCCAGCCGTCTTGAACTCGCGCGCCGCCGCCCCATTTTCGCTCTGCTTGCCGCGGGGGGCGGCACGCAGCCGCCGGTTGCACGCTCCGCCCCCGCGTGATAGGCGCCGCGCCATTATCTTGCGCGCCGGCCCGGGTGGGGACGGCGCCGCTTTCGAACGGAAAGATTCTCATCGATGTCGACGAATTTGCTTCTGAGCCAGGCGGCCGGATCGGGCGGCGGGGCCGCGCTCTTTGCGGGACAGATCGTCCCGCTGGTGCTGATCTTCATCGTCTTCTGGTTCTTCCTGATCCGCCCGCAGCAGACGCGGATGAAGGAGCATCGCGCCAAGATCGCGGCGGTGAAGCCGCGCGACCAGGTGGTGACCGGCGGCGGCATCGTCGGCAAGGTGACGCGCGTCGACGATGATTTCGCCGATGTCGAAATCGCGCAAGGCGTGAAGATCAAGGTCGTGAAGTCGACCCTGTCGGACGTCCTGCAGCCCGGCGCCAAGCCCGCCAACGACTGACGCGGCGGCGCCCGCCGCGGCGGGCGCGCGCCCAAGTTATCGGACCAAAGACATGCTCGATTTCCCGCGCTGGAAAACCATCAGCATCAGCCTGTCGCTGCTGTTCGGCATCCTGTTCGCCATCCCGACCTTCCTGCCCCAGAAGACCTTCGACCAGCTGCCCAGCTTTGCGCAGATCAAGGTCAATCTGGGGCTCGACCTGGCGGGCGGCAGCCACTTGCTGCTCGAGGCCGACATCGCCGACCTCAACAAGACCCAGCTTTCCAACATGGAAAAGACCGTGCGCGTGTCGATGCGCGGCGAGACCGGGTCCGACGACGATATCGCGATCGGCGATTTCAAGGCGTCGGGGAGCACGATCAGCTTCCTCGTGCGCGACCAGAACCAGCTCGACGATGCGCGCGACCGGCTGTTCCGCGAGACGCAGGGCGCCGGGCTGACCGGCCAGCGCGACTGGCAGATCGAGGTCGTCGATACCACGCGTATCGTGATGACGCTGACCGCGTCGGGCCGCGATCAGGCGATCGACCGCGCGATGGAAACCGCGCGCGAGATCATCGACAAGCGCGTCAACGAACTGGGCACGCGCGAACCGACGATCATCCGCGAGGGCAGCGACCGCATCGTGGTGCAGGTGCCCGGGCTGCAGGACCCGAAGGCGCTGAAGGACCTCCTGGGCCGGACCGCGCGGCTCGAATTCCGCATGGTCGATCCCAATGGCACGGTGGGGGCCGGCGGTCCGGTCAACGTCCCGATCGGCAGCGAATTCGTGCCCTATGCCCCCAATGAAGGCGGCGGCGCGCCGGGCGAGATTTTGAGCCGGCAGGTGATGATCAGCGGCGACCAGCTGATCGACGCGCGGCAGGATTTCAACCAGGCGCAGCTGCCGGCGGTGTCGATCCGCTTCGATTCGGCGGGGTCGAACACCTTTGCGCGCGTCACCGGCGCCAACGTCAACAAGCGCTTCGCGATGGTGCTCGACGGCCAGGTGTTGTCGGCGCCGACGATCAACGAAGCGATTCTGGGCGGGCAGGCGCAGATTTCGGGCAGCTTCACGGTGCAGACCGCGAACGAGCTGGCGATTGCGCTGCGCTCGGGCTCGCTGCCGGTGAAGCTCGACGTGGTCGAGGAACGCACGGTCACCCCCGAACTCGGCAAGGATTCGATCGAGAAGGGCGCGATCGCGGGAATCATCGCGACAGTGTCGGTGCTGGCACTGATGCTCGTCGTCTATGGCCGTTTCGGCGTCTATGCGAACATCGCGCTGGCGTTCAACGTGTTCCTCATCATCGCGATCATGGCGGCGTTCAACGCGACGCTGACCCTGCCCGGCATCGCCGGCTTCGTGCTGACGATCGGCGCCGCGGTCGACGCGAACGTGCTGATCAACGAGCGAATACGCGAGGAGTTGAAGCGCGGCCGGCGCGTGTTCCAGGCGGTCGAGCTCGGTTACAGCGAAGCGAGCCGCGCGATCTTCGACGCCAACGTCACCAACGTCATCGCCGCGGCGCTGATGTTCTGGTTCGGCACCGGGCCGATCAAGGGCTTCGCCGTGGTGCTGACCATCGGCATCGTCACCAGCGTCTTCACCGCCGTCACCGTCACCCGCATGTTCGTCGCCCATTGGCTGCGCAGCGCGCGGCCGACGTCGATCAACATTTAAGGGAGCGACATCATGCGCTTGCTGAAATTCGTCCCCGACGACACCAACATCGATTTTCTGCGCTGGCGGAAAGTCGCCTCGTTCATGAGCTTTTTCCTCGTCGCGATCTCGATCGCGCTGGTGGCGGTCAAGGGCCTGAACCTGGGCGTCGACTTCGTTGGCGGCCAGTCGGTCCGCGTCGAATTCACCCAGGCGATGCCGCCGATCGACGATATTCGCGAGAAGGTCAGCGCGATCGGCCTCGGCGAACCGACGATCCAGCAGTTCGGATCGGACAAGGCGATCTCGATCCGCACTGCGCTGCCCGAAGGCGACAAGGCGTCGGCCGACCGCGCGGGCGAACAGCTCGTCGCGGGGATCGCCAAGGCCTTTCCTACCGCCAAGACCGGCACGGTCGAGACGGTGTCGGGCAAGGTGTCGGGCGAATTGCTGCGCACCGGTGCGATCAGCCTGGCGCTCGCGATATTGGGCATCTCGATCTACATCTGGATCCGCTTCGAATGGCAGTTCGGGGTCGGGGCGCTCGGGCGCCTGTTCCACGAGGTCGCGCTGACCTTCGGCCTGTTCGCGGTGACGCAGATGCAATTCGACCTGAACAGCGTCGCGGCGCTGCTGACGATCGTCGGCTATTCGCTGAACGACACGATCGTGGTGTACGACCGCATCCGCGAGAACCTCAAAAAATATCGCAAGATGGACATCATCCCGCTCCTCAACCTCAGCATCAACGAAACGCTGTCGCGCACGGTCATGACGACCGTCGCGATGCTGCTTGCGCTCGGTATGCTGCTGATCTTCGGACCCGACGTCATCTTCGGCTTCACCGCGGCGATGCTGTTCGGCGTGTTCATCGGCGGCTATTCGTCGGTGCTGATGTCGACCCCGGTGCTGGTCTGGCTGAAGGTCGGTCCCGACAGCTTCGTGCCGCGCACGAGCGCCGGTATGGCGGGCGGCGAGCGGATCGAGCGCAAGGACGACGGCGCGGTCGTCTGATCGGCTAGAGCAGGAAAATCACTATGGCCCTGAGCCTGTCGAAGGGCGCTTCACCGAGAAGCGCCCTTCGACAGGCCCAGGGCTATGTTTTCATTTGGACGGCCCGATTGAGCGGCCCGCACACCGGTGGAGATGCTCCCCCAACTCGCGGCCGTTGCGGTCCCAGTCGAAGCGGCCCCCGAGCGTCGCGGCGACGTCGGCGGGCGCGGGCGGCGCGGCGAGGATCGCGCGCACCGCTTCGGCGATGGCCGCGGGAGAGCGCGGGGCGATGCGACCGGCGACGGGCGAGGTGACGAGTTCGGCGGCACCGCCGGCGTCGCTGATCACGATCGGGGTGCCGCAGGCGAGCGCCTCGACCCAGGCGTTGGCGAGGCCTTCGCTGGCCGAGGGCATCACCACGATGTCGGCGGCGCGGTAAAGCTGGGGGAGTTCGGCATTGGCGACGGCGCCGAGGAAGTGGACGCGGTCGGCGACGCCCAGCTTTTCGGCGCGCGCGCGGTAGCGGCCCTGCTCCTCGCCCGCGCCGGCGAGCCAGTAGTGGACGCCGGGGAGCGCGGCGAGGGCTTCGATCACCAGCGCCTGCCCCTTGCGCGGGATGAGCGCGCCGACGGTGAGGATCGCGGGGGCATCGCCCATGCCGAGCGAGGCGCGCGCGGCGGCGCGGTCGCCGGGATGGAAGCGCGTCGTGTCGATGCCGGTGTAGTGGACCGCGATCTTCTGCGCGTCGATGCCGATTGCGGCCATGTCGCGGCGCATCGCGTCGGAAACGGCGAGCAGGCCGGCAGCTTTGGCGGCGGCTTCGATCAATTGCGGAGCGGTGGCGGGGTCGTGGCCGAAATGGCTGATGTCGGCGCCGCGTGCCTTGGCCGAGAAAGGCAGGCCGAGCGTTTCGGCGACGCGCATCGCTGCGGGGCCGTCGGGGTAGAAGAATTGCGCGTCGAGGATATCGGGCGCGGCGGCGCGGGCGATCGGGAGGACCGCGCGCGCGATGGCGGCGGGATTGTAGCGTGCGCCGACCTTCGGGATCAAAGCGAAGCGCGGGCGGTGGACGGTGAGGCCGTTCCACTGCTCCAGTTCCGGCAGGTCGCGAAGCGCCCGGTAGCGCGGGTGGAGCGACAGCGGGAAGGGCGGCAGCCCGACGGGCGCGACGACGGTGAGTTGGATACCGGGCTGCGCGGCGAGCGCGCGCAGGCTTCGTTCGACGAAGAGGCCGAAGTTCGGGCGCGCGGCGTCGGGGAAGAGCGTCGCGATGCTGAGGACGCGGAGGGGCGTGTTCATGCCCACCCTCTCATCCGTTCGTGCTGAGCTTGTCGAAGCACTGTTCTTTCTTTCGTCAAAGAGAAGGACGGTCCTTCGACAAGCTCAGGACGAACGGGTTTTAGAGGGTGCGGATCAGCCGCACCGCCACGGCGGCCCAGGGCGGGTTGCTGACGACCTGCTGGCGCTGGCCGGTGCCGAGCGGGAGCAGGTGGAGCTTCTCGCCGTCGACGTTGAGCAGGCGCGCGAAGAAGAAGCGGCCGGCGGGGCGCGGGACGAGCAGGTCGCGGTTGAGCATGCCCGCCCAGTCGCCCTCGATGCGGCGGCACCAGATTTCGTCGCCCGCGCGATAATCGCCGATCGACGAGGTCACGCGCACCGCGACCATATCCTCGCCCGGGCGCGCGGTGAGCGCCTGCTCGACGCGCGTCGGCGCCTCGACCCCGTCGGCGCCGAGCAGCGCAGTGATGGTGAGCTGGGTGTCCTGCGGCAGTTGCACGAGCTCGGCGGCATCGACGCCGAGCGCCTTGGCGATGCGGTTCATCCAGCCGAGCGACAGCGTGCGCGTGCCGGTTTCGAGACGGCCGATCGTCTGCGCGGTGGTCGGGGGGGCGCAGCGCAGCGCCACATCTTCGAGGGTCAGGCGCTTGGCGCGGCGCACGGCGCGGATGCTGTTGATCATGGCGACCTCATCGTTAAAATCTAGCTATAACCAAATCGGTTTCTTCTTTCCTAAAAAATATTCCACTGTCAAGCCTGCTCTCCCAGCAAAGGAGAATCATATGGCCGGCCCCCGACTCGAAACGCGCATCCACCCCGACGACCGGCTCGACCCGGGCAAGACGGGGCCGCAAATGATGCGCCACGTCAGCGTCAATGTCGCCGAAAGCCCGATCGCCTGGCTGGCGGCGCGTGGGCATCTGACCGCGGCGCAGCTCGGCGCGGGCGAGCGGCTGCGCGCCGATTACGAGCGCGCGGGGCTCGCGGCGCGGGTGACGATGCGCTGGGACGCCGCGGCGCCCGCCAAGACACGCGGCGGTGCGAGGGCGGCGGACGCGTCGCTGGCGCGGATCGACGCGCACCGGCGTTTCCACGCCGCGCTCGACGCGGCGGGGCCGGGGCTCGCCGACATCTGCTGGCGGGTGATCTGCGCGGGCGAGGGGATCGGCTGCGCGGAGAAGGGGCTTGGCTGGCCCGCCCGGTCGGGGAAGCTGGTACTGGGGCTGGCGCTCGACCGGCTGGCGCGGTTTTACGGGACGGGATGAGGGGGCGGGGGCGGGAGCCGCCGCAGGCTATCATAATATTCGCGCAGAGGCGCAGAGGCCGCAGAGAGGAAAGACAATCCTCTCTGCGGCCTCTGCGCCTCTGCGCGCATTCATTTCGTCAGATGAAGTTCGTCGGCTTTCGGGCGACTGCGGACAAACCAAACTTATAAATCCCGTTCGTGTCGAGCGAAGTCGAGACACCCATGGGGAGCGCATGCCTTCGCGTGTCTCGACTTCGCTCGACACGAACGGAAATAGAGGACGGTCCGGAAACCACCCCAAAGCGGACGGCGGGTTATCCCAGCGCCTCGACCGCTTCAGCCAGTTCCAGCCAGCGATCCTCCGCGGCGGCCCTTTCGGCGCGCAGCGCTTCGAGTTTTCCGGTCAGCGCGGTGAAGCGGGCGTTGTCGCGCACGAAGAGGTTGCCGTCGGAGAGCTCGGCTTCGATGCCTGCCATCTCCGTCTCGATCTCCTCGATCCGCGCGGGGAGCAGGTCGTAGTCGCGCTGGTCCTTGTAGCTCAGCTTCTTGCGCGCCTGCGGGGGCGGCGGGGCGCTTTCGGTCGAGGCCGATTTGGCTTTCGCGGCATTGGGCTTCGTCCGTTTGGCTTCCCAGTCGGCATAGCCGCCGGCGACGATATCGACCTTGCCCGATCCGTCGAGGCCGAGCGTCACCGTGACGGTGCGGTCGAGGAAGTCGCGGTCGTGGCTGACGAGCAGGACGGTGCCGGCATAATCGGCGATGACTTCCTGGAGCAGGTCGAGCGTTTCGAGGTCGAGGTCGTTGGTCGGCTCGTCGAGGACGAGCAGGTTCGATTCGCGGGCGAATTCGCGGGCGAGCAGGAGCCGCGAGCGTTCGCCGCCCGACAGCGCGCCGACGCTCGCCTCGACGACACCGGGGTCGAAGAGGAATTCCTTGAGATAACCCTGGATATGTTTCTTGACCCCGCGCACCTCGACCCAGTCGCCGCCGTCGGCGAGGATGTCGCGGACGCGCTTTTCGGGCGACATCAGGCTGCGCTGCTGGTCGATGACGATGCCGTCGAGGGTCGGGGCGAGGGTGATCTTGCCGCTGTCGGGTTCGATCTCGCCGGTCAGCAGCTTGAGCAGGGTCGACTTGCCCGCGCCGTTGGCACCGACGATGCCGATGCGGTCGCCGCGCTGGACGCGGAAATCGAAATTCCTGATGATCGCGCGGTCGCCGAAGCTTTTGCTGATATTTTCGGCGACGATCACCGATTTGGAGCGGACGTCGTCGTTAGCGAGCCCGAGCTTGGCGACGCCGGGACCGCCGATCATCGCCGCGCGGGTCGCGCGCATTTCCTTGAGTTTTTCGAGCCGGCCTTGGTTGCGCTTGCGGCGCGCGGTGACGCCGCGTTCGAGCCAGTGTGCCTCGAGCCGCAGTTTCGAATCGAGGCGCTGTGCGGCGCGGGTTTCCTCGGCGGCGACGGCATCGCTCCATTCCTCGAAGCCGCCGAAGCCGATTTCCTTGCGGCGGATGCTGCCGCGGTCGAGCCACAGGGTCTGGCGCGTCAGGCGGGTGAGGAAGGTGCGGTCGTGGCTGATCGCGACGAAAGCGCCGGTGTAGCGGGCGAGCCAGCTCTCGAGCCAGTCGATCGCCGCGAGGTCGAGGTGGTTGGTCGGCTCGTCGAGCAGCAGCACGTCGGGGTTTTGCGCCAATGCTCTCGCCAGCGCAGCGCGGCGGCGCTCGCCCCCCGAGGCGCTGGCGGCGGTGCGGCTCATGTCGATGCCGAGCTGATCGGCGATCGCGGCGACTTCGTGCTCGGGCGGGGCATCGGGGGCGGCGACCGCGAAGTCCATGAGGGTATCGAAAGGGCGGAAGTCGGGTTCCTGCTCGAGCATCACGACATGCGTGCCGGGAACGATGACGCGCTTGCCCTTGTCGGCGTCGATCTGTCCCGCGAGCAATTTGAGCAAGGTGGTCTTGCCCGCGCCGTTGCGGCCGATCAGCGCGAGCCGGTCGCGCTCGCCGACGTAGATGTCGAGGTTCTGGAACAGCCAGCCGCTGCCCTGGACCAGGCCAAGGCCTTCGTATGAAAGAATGGGAGCTGCCATGATGAACGGCTCGCTACTGAGGTGTTCAGCATCATGCAAGCGCCGTGCAGGCAAAGGCGGGAACGCACTCGCTCCGTCTGCGTATGGGGCGGGCGTTCATCACGGCCGGGGGTTCCGGTCACAGGAGAAGACAATGACGAAGCATATGCTCACCGCTATGGCTAGCGCTCTCGCGCTGACGGCGGCCACGCCGGTTCTTGCGCAGCAGCAGGGAGGTTCGACGGTGACGACAGCGAGTGTGCAGGGGCCGATCCTGAGCTTCAGCGTCAACGAGGAGGTGCGCTCGCGCCCCGATCAGGCGACCGTCGGCGCCGGGGTGCAGACCACCGCGCCGACCGCGGTCGAGGCGATGCGCCTCAACGCCGCGGCGATGGACAAGCTGATCGCGGCCGCGAAGGCGCGCGGGATCAAGCCCGAAGATATCCAGACGAGCGGCATCAACCTGTCGCCGCAGTACGACTATAACAACACGGGCAATGGCCAGCCGCCGCGCTTCATCGGCTATCAGGTCAACAATACAGTCCGCGCCACCACGCCCAAGATCGACGATATCGGGCCGCTGCTCGACGCGCTGGTCGCGGCGGGCGGGACCAATATCGAAGGCCCCTGGTTCGGCATGAAGGACGCCGACGCGCAGCTCGTCGGCGCGCGCGGCGCGGCGATCAAGGAAGCCGAAGCGAAGGCCGCCGACTATGCGCGGCTCGCGGGCTTCCGCGGCGCCGAGCTGGTGTCGATCAGCGAGGGCAGCTTCGGCGGGCCGATGCCGCCGATGCCGATGGTGCGCCTGCAGGCGATGGACGCCGCGGGCAAGGCGACCCCGGTCGAGCCGGGCCAGGTGTCGAACACGCTGACGCTGAGCTTCCAGTATCGGCTGGTGAGGTAATTCCAACGAGGGGTCGGTGAAAGCCGACCCCTCTTTCCGTTCGTGTCGAGCGAAGTCGAGACACGCGAAGGCACGCGCTCCCCATGGGTGTCTCGACTTCGCTCGACACGAACGGGATTTGAGGTGGGCCTTTAGCCCGGCACTCCCTTAATCCAGTTCGCCCTTAATCCAATTCTCCCTCCGCCCACGGCCAGGGCCGTTCGCGGAACCATTTGGTGATGATGTACTTGCGCCCCTTGCGCACCTTCATCCCGTGGTGGAGCGTGTCGTCGTTGGTGGTGCCGTCGGGGCGGACATTGTTCCAGGCGAGCAATTTTCCTTCTTCCGGCTGGTGCATCTTGCCCGTCGCAAGGAAGCGCGTCGCGCCGCCGGCGGGGGGCTCGTTGAGATAGACCATCAGCGTCCAGCTGCGCTGGCCCGGGATCGCGCAATATTGCTCCCAGTCGCTGCCGCGCGGATCGAAGAAGTCGGTGTGCGCCTTGAACTCCTGCCCGACGTCGTAGCGCTGGCCCTGCAGCGGCTCGCCATATTCGGACGGGATGCCGGTGAGGGCGTGGAGCCGGTCGTTGACCGCGCGCACCACCGGGTCGCGGTGGTCGAGGTCGCAGGTGGTGCTGGTGCGGAACGCATCGTCGCCATTGGGGTCGGCGATCGTCGAGGGGCGGACGTCGCGGTCGATGCGTTCGATCAGCGCGGCGCAGGTCGCGGCATCGAGGAAGTTCGAGAGCATGAACTGCTGGAGCTTGGGAGTCGGGGCGCGGCGGATGCCGGGCACGGCGGCGAGCCGCTCGGCGGTGCGGTCGGCGCCCGATGTGGCCATATCGACGATCTTGTCGGTCATGGCGCGCTTTTAAGGGGCATTGCCCACACGAACAATGCTTGACGAACGGGGCCTAGCGCGCCTATCGCCGCGCGCTGTCGAGGCGGTTTCGCCCGGCGTGTGGCGACCATAGCTCAGTTGGTTAGAGCGCCGGTTTGTGGTACCGGAGGTCGCGGGTTCGAGCCCCGTTGGTCGCCCCATTTCCTCTATCATCGCGTATAGACGCTTTAGGGGTGACTCGCCGCACTCGTTGCATTATTGCGTTTTGACGTAATTTTCTAACGCGAGGAGTCGCGCATGTCTGCTGTCTGGGATTTCGCCGATTTCGACGATCATGAGCATGTTCATATGTTCCGCGATCGGGCGAGCGGGCTGACCGCGGTCATCGCCGTCCACTCGACGCACCTCGGCCCCGGCGCAGGCGGGGTGCGCTACTGGCATTATCCGCAGCGCAAGGCGGCGATCACCGATGCGCTGCGCCTGTCGCGCGGCATGAGCTATAAAAATGCGATGGCGGGGCTGCCGATGGGCGGCGGCAAGGGCGTGATCCTGGCCGACGAAGGCGTGGAGAAGACCCCCGAACTGCTCGCGGCGTTCGGGCGCGCGGTCGAATCGCTGGGCGGCGCCTATGTGACCGCCGAAGATGTCGGCATGTCGGACGCCGACATGGTCGCGATCTCGAAGCATACGAAGCATGTCAGCGGCCTGCCGGTGGCGAGCGGCGAAGCGGGGGGCGACCCCGGCCCGCTGACCGCGCTCGGCGTCTATCTGGGGATCAAGGCGGCGATCGCGAACGGCCTCGGCACCGATAGTGCAAAGGGGGTGCGCGTCGCGATCCAGGGCGTGGGTAGCGTCGGCGGCGGGGTCGCGCGGCGGCTGGCGGCCGACGGCGCGATCCTGACGCTCGCCGACGTCAACCTGGCGCGCGCGAAGGCGCTCGCCGACGAACTGGGCGCCGACCTGGCCGATTCGGCGGCGATCATGGAGATCGAGGCGGATGTGCTGAGCCCCAATGCGCTCGGTGCGATCCTGACCGAGGAGAGCATCGCCAAGCTGCGCGTGCCGATCGTCGCCGGCGGCGCGAACAACCAGCTCGCGACCGCGGCCGACGGCCAGCGCGTGCACGACCGCGGCATCACCTATGCCCCCGATTATGTGATCAACGCGGGCGGGATCATCAACGTCGCGCTCGAATATCTCGGGCAAGGCAGCCGCGAGGAAGTCGAGAGCCGCATCCACCAGATCCCGGGCCGGCTGGCCGACATCTGGGCCGAGAGCAGGGCGAGCGGCACCCCGGCGTCGGTGGTGGCCGACCGGATGGCGCAGAAGCTGATCGGGCGGGGGTGAGTTGGTTGAGGCCCTCCCCTTCAGGGGAGGGCAGCGAGACTTGGCAGCTTGCTGCCTATGTCGCAGCGGGTGGGGGCAGGCGGCGTTGCGCGACGCCGCTGGCCCCCACCCCGTTCGGCTAACGCCCGGCTTACGCCGGACCAAGCCTCTCTGCCCCTCCCCTGAAGGGGAGGGGTTTAGTTGTTTCCGATTTCCGCTAAGCCAGCCTCGCATGAAGCGGCATTTCTACCTCGTCTGCGGCTGGCTGTCGCTCGCGCTCGGCGCGATCGGGGCTTTCCTGCCGCTCCTGCCCACCGTGCCCTTCGTGATCCTCGCCGCCTTCTGCTTCGCGCGTTCGTCGCCGCGGCTCGAGGCGTGGCTGCTGAATCATCGCAGCTTCGGTCCGCATATCATCGCGTGGCGCGACAAGGGGGCGATCAGCCGCAAGGGCAAGATCGCGGCGAGCGTGATGTTCGCGGCGAGCATCGTGCTTGCGCTGCTCCTTGCGCCCTGGCCTTGGATGATGGTGCCGATCGTCGTCGCGGCGGTGACGGGGACGTGGATCTGGACGCGGCCGGAGGGGTGACGGGCTTGTCGGCGCGGCTTTAGCCGATCCTCCCCGGAACGGGGAGGGGGACCAGCGAAGCTGGTGGAGGGGCACGCGGTGTCGAGCGCTGCGTATGATCTCCTGTGCCCCTCCACCACCCTTCGGGTGGTCCCCCTCCCCCTGCGGGGGGGATCGCTTAGGCGCGGCCCGTCGCCCGAGGCTTGACCTCGCGGCCTATGCACGCAACACAAGCGCCGCCGGGTCGCGCCGGGCAATTCACTGGACCGATAAATCGGCCTCCCCTAAAGACGACGCGAAACCGATGCACGCTTATGCCAATCCCACCCGTTTCCTCGCGATTGCGAAGCCGCTGACGCCGTGGCTGCTCGGCGTTGGGTTGCTGCTCGTGCTCGGCGGCGCCTTTGCCGGGCTGACGCAGGTGCCGGGCGACTACAAGCAGGGTGAGACCGCGCGAATCCTCTATGTCCATGTCCCTTCGGCCTGGCTCGGCATGGGCGGCTGGACGAGCCTCGCCGTCGCGGGGCTGGTGCAGCTGGTGTGGCGCCATCCGCTCGCCGGGATCGCGGCGCGCGCGATCGCGGTGCCGGGGATGCTGTTCACCGCCTTGTGCCTCGCGACGGGATCGATCTGGGGCAAGCCGACCTGGGGAACCTGGTGGGAATGGGACGGGCGGATGACCTCGATGCTCGTGCTGCTGTTCCTCTATGCGGGCTTCATCGCGCTGACGAGCGGCGACGCCAATGGAACTGGGGGCCAAAGGCAGGGCGGCACTTTGTCGCGCGGCGCCGCCATCTATGCGCTGGTCGGCGCGATCAACATTCCGATCATCAACCGCAGCGTCATATGGTGGAACAGCCTGCACCAGGGGCCGAGCATCACGCTGCGCGGATCGAGCATCGACGGCGCGCTGTTATGGCCTTTGGGCTTGACCGTGCTGGGTTTTTCCTTGCTGTTCGGCGCCATCGTGCTGATGCGGATGCGGCGGATCATCGCCGACAACCGCGTCGCGGCGCGGCTGCGGCGGCTCGCCGACGATGAGGGGAATTGACGCGTGACGGGGGTGATCAGCGGGGGCGGGCAATGGGCCTATGTCGCGGCCGCCTATGGGCTGACCGTGCTGCTGACCGGCGCGGTGCTGCTCGCGAGCTGGCGCGCGATGCAGAAGGCCGAAAAGCGCAGCGACGCGCTGCGTAGGGACCGGAAATGAAGGCGAAGCATCAACGGTTGATTCTGGCGCTGGTCGCGGTCGTTGGCGTAGCGGGCGCCGGCGTGCTCGGCGCGAGCGCGCTGCGCGACGAGGCGGCCTATTTCCGCACGCCGCAGGAGATCAAGGCGGGCAAGGCGCAAGTCGGCGAGCCGATGCGGCTGGGCGGCATGGTCGCCGCGGGCAGCATCATACGCCTGCCCGACGGGGTGACGATCCGCTTCGTCGCGACCGACGGCAAGGCGTCGGTCCCGGTGCAGTTCACCGGCATCGTCCCCGACCTGTTCGCCGAGGAAAGCGGCATGGTCGCCGACGGCCGGATGCGCGCCGATGGGACCTTCGTCGCCGACCGCATCCTGGCGAAGCATGACGAGCGCTATATGCCGCCGCAGATGGGCGAGATGCCCGAGGGCGTCGCGAAGATGGCGCCGAAAATATGATCGCAGAACTCGGCTTGGCCCTGCTGTGGATCGCGGCGGCGCTTGCGTGCCTGTCGCTGGTCGCGGGGATCGTCTTCCTGCGCGGCGGGCCCAAGGATCTCGCGTCGCTGGTGCGGCCGGCGAGCGTCGCGCAGGGGGTGCTGACCACCGCGGCCTTCGGCCTGCTGATCGCGCTGTTCGTGCGCTCGGACATGTCGGTCGAGCTGGTCGCGCGCAACAGCAACAGCCTGAAACCGATGATCTTCAAGATCGCGGGGACGTGGGGCAATCACGAAGGGTCGATGCTGCTGTGGCTGATGATCCTGTCGTTGTCGGGGGCGCTGATCGCAATCTTCGAGCGCCGGCTGCGCGAGGATACGCTGGTCGCGACCCTCGCGGCCCAAGCGGCGCTGAGCCTCGGTTTCTTCGCCTTCCTGCTCTTTTCGTCGAACCCGTTCAACCGCCTGGCGGTCGCGCCGCCCGACGGGCAGGGGCTCAACCCGCTGCTCCAGGACATCGGGCTCGCCTTCCATCCGCCGACGCTCTACGTCGGCTATGTCGGGCTGTCGGTGGCGTTCAGCTTCGCGGTCGGCGCGCTGATCACGCGCGAGATCGGGCCGGCCTTTGCGCGCGCGATGCGGCCGTGGGTGCTGTTCAGCTGGATCTTCCTGACGCTGGGCATCACCGCGGGCAGCTATTGGGCCTATTATGAGCTCGGCTGGGGCGGCTGGTGGTTCTGGGACCCGGTCGAGAATGTCTCGCTGATCCCCTGGCTTGCCGGCGCGGCCTTGCTCCATTCGGTCGCGGTGACCGCCACGCGCAATGCGCTGCGCGCTTGGACGGTGATGCTCGCGGTGATCGGCTTCTCGATGTCGATGGTCGGCACCTTCATCGTGCGCTCGGGGCTGCTCACCAGCGTCCACAGCTTCGCGGTCGATCCCGAGCGCGGGACCTTCCTGCTCGCCTTGATGGCGATCTATATCGGCGGCGCGCTCACCTTGTTTGCGCTGCGCGCCGGGTCGGTCGCCGAGGGCAAGAAATTCGCGCTGCTGAGCCGCGAAGGCTCGCTGGTGATCAACAATCTGTTGCTGACGACGATCCTCGCGTTGGTGCTGCTCGGCACGCTCTATCCGATCGTCGCCGAGGCGCTGGGCGAGAAGATTTCGGTCGGGCCGCCCTATTACAACAAGGTCGCGGGGCCGCTGGCGCTGATCCTGTGCCTCGTGATGGTCGCCGGGCCGCTGCTCGCCTGGCGCAAGGACGACGGACGGAAGCTGTGGTCGCGGCTGCCGCTCGCGGTGTTCGCAGGCGTGCTGGTGCTGGTGTCGCTGGTGATCTTCGGCGGCAAGGTCGGCATCCTGCCGCTGCTGGGGATGACCGTCGCGGGGGTGGTCGCGGTCGCGAGCCTCGCGCCTTTGTGGGGGCGGAACCTCCGCCGTACGCCGCTGCCGACCTGGGGCATGGTGACTGCGCATTTCGGGGTCGCGGTGTGCCTCGCCGGCATGGGGGCCGAAAGCGCCTTCATCAAGGAAAAGCTGGTTGCGGCGAAGCCCGGCGACGTGGTGAAGGTCGGCGATTTCGACGTCCGTTTCGAAGGCGTGAAGCCCGTCGCCGGACCCAATTTTACCGCGATCGAGGGCACGCTGGTCGCGACCACGCCGGGCGGCGGGTCGCATGTGCTGAAACCCGAATCGCGCATGTTCCCCGGGCTGATGGGCACCGCGCCGACCGAGACCAACGAGGCGGCGCTGCTGACGCGGCCGGGCGGGCAGCTTTATGCGGTGCTGGGGCAGCCGGTGGTCGGCGCCGACGGCGCGGGCCGCTATCAGCTGCGGCTGTGGTGGAAGCCGCTGGTGTGGTGGATCTGGCTGGGCGGCGCGCTGATCGCGATCGGCGGGGCGCTGTCGCTGCTGGGGCGTGCGCAGTTGCTGACGCTGTGGCGTGCGCGCCGACACCGCCAGTCGCAGGAGCGGTTTGCACCATGAAGAACCGCTGGGTCCTGTTCGTGCCGCTGGCGATCATGGGATTGCTGTTCGGCGCCTTCATCTATCGGCTGACGACGCCCGCCGAGACTTTGATCCAGTCGCAGTGGATCGACAAGCCGATGCCCTTGTTCGACCTGCCGCCCGCGACCGCGGGGGTCGCGGGGCTGAAGAGCAGCCAGCTCGCCGACGGCAGGCCGCGGCTGGTCAATGTCTTCGCGAGCTGGTGCATCCCGTGCCGCGCCGAGGCGCCGCAGCTCGAGGCGCTGAAGCGCGCGGGCGTGCCGATCGACGGCATCGCGATTCGCGACCGGCCCGAAGATGTCGCGCAGTTTCTCAATGAATTCGGCAACCCCTTCGACCGCATCGGGTCGGACATGCAGAGCAGCGTGCAGATCGCGCTGGGATCGTCGGGGGTGCCCGAAACCTTCCTGATCGACGGCAAGGGCATCATCCGCGAGCAGATCCAGGGCGTGATCCTGCAGGAACAGGTGCCCGAGATCATCGCCAAGCTGGAGGCGATGAAATGACGTTGCGCCTCGCCATGCTCGGCCTGCTGGCGCTGGCCGCGGTAGCGCCGCTCGCCGCGCAGGACCGGCTGCCGCCGGCGCCCTATGCCTATCAGCAGCTTGCCGACCCCGCGCAGGAGGCCAAGGCGAAGCGGCTGATGGAGGAATTGCGCTGCCTGGTCTGTCAGGGCCAATCGATCGCCGATTCGGATGCGCCGCTGGCGGGTGACATGCGCAACGAGGTGCGCAGCAAGATCGCGGCGGGCGAGAGCCCCGAGGAAATCCGCAGCTGGCTGGTCGCGCGCTACGGCAATTGGGTCGATTACGATCCGCCGTTCGATGCGGCGACCGCCTTTTTGTGGTTCGGGCCTTTGCTGTTCCTCGCGCTCGGCGGCTGGCTCGCCTTCGGGCGCTTCCGGCGTGGCGGCACCGACGAAGAGGGCGGGGCATGATCTGGCTGTGGGTCCTGCTCGCCGCGGCGCTGACGATCGGCGGGCTGCTCTTCGTGGGGCGCCTGCCCGCGGCGGCGCGACCGCTGGCGGCGGCAGCGGTGATGCTGGGGCTCGCGGGCTATGCGCTGCAGGGCCATCCGTCGCTGCCGGGCAAGCCCGTGATCCCGACCGAGACGATGGAGGGTTTCGGCGAGCCGATCACCGACCGGCAACAGGGCATGGCCGACCGCTTCGGCCCGGCATCGCAATGGATCGCGGCGTCCGACGGGCAGATGCGCCGCGGCCGCACCGAAAATGCGGCGAAGATGCTGCAGAACGGACTCGCCAAATATCCCGACAATGTCGACCTGTGGGTCGGCCTCGGCAATGCGCTGGTCGCGCACGGCGGGGGCATGATGTCGCCTGCGGCGGCGCTGGCCTTCGACGAGGCGGCGAAGCGCGATCCGACGCATCCGGGGCCGCCGTTCTTCGCGGGACTCGCGCTCGCGCAGGGCGGCGATTTGCGGGGCGCCGACGCCGTGTGGAGCGAACTGCTCGCGCGCAGCCCCGCCGATGCGCCGTGGCGTCCCGACCTCGAGGTGCGGCTGGGGCAATTGCGCCAGGCGCTCGGGCCGCAGCTGCCGCCCGAAGCGGCGAGCGAGGCCCCTGCCGAAGCGCTGGTGGGTCAATGATTCCCCGCTATTCCTCCGATGCGGGCTCGTCTAAAGGCGCGCGATGACTGCTGAGTCGCAACAGGCGGCAGGCGGTGCCGAAAGCGCCGCCCCCAACGCCGCCGATACCGGCCATTACGGCCATGGCCACCATAGTGACGGCGTGCTGAAGCTCGCCGTCGGCGCGGTCGGCGTCGTGTTCGGCGATATCGGGACCAGCCCGCTCTACGCCTTTCGCGAAACCTTTGCCGGGCATCATCCGATCGAGCCCGACCGGCTGCATATCTATGGCGTGCTCAGCCTGGTCTTCTGGTCGATGATGCTGGTCGTGACCTTCAAATATGTGCTGACGATCATGAAGGCCGACAACAAGGGCGAGGGGGGCAGCCTGGCGCTGCTCGCGCTGATCAGCCGTTCGTCGGAGGGCAAGCGCTGGACCTGGCCGATCGTGCTGCTTGGCGTATTCGCGACCGCGCTCTTCTATGGCGATTCGATGATCACCCCGGCGATGTCGGTGCTGTCGGCGACCGAGGGTCTCGAATATGTGAACCCCGGCTTCGCGCCCTATATCGTGCCGATCGCGCTCGCGATCCTGATCGGGCTGTTCGCGATCCAGTCGCGCGGGACGGCCAAGGTCGGCGCGCTCTTCGGGCCGATCATGCTCGCCTATTTCATCATGCTCGCCGCGCTCGGCATCATGCATATCGGCGACAATCCGTGGATCATCGTCGAGACGGTCAACCCGCTGAACGCGCTGCGCTTTTTCTCTATCGACGGGTTCACCGCCTTCATCGCGCTGGGTGCGGTGGTGCTCGCGGTGACCGGAGCGGAGGCGCTCTATGCCGACATGGGCCATTTCGGGCGCAAGCCGATCGGGGTGAGCTGGCTGGTCTTCGTGTTGCCCGCGCTGATGCTCAACTATATGGGGCAGGGCGCGATGGTGCTCGCCGCCGAGGCGGGACCGCGCGCCGAGCTGATCTCCGATCCCTTTTTCCAGATGATGCCCGACATGTGGCGCGTGCCGGTGGTGATTCTGGCGCTGCTCGCGACGATCATCGCGAGCCAGGCGGTGATCTCGGGTGCCTTCTCGCTGACCCAGCAGGCGATCCAACTGGGCTTCATCCCGCGCCTGCGCGTCGAGCATACCAGCGCGTCGGCGGCGGGGCAGATCTATATCCCGGTCGTGAACTGGTTCCTGATGACGATGGTGATCATCCTCGTCCTCTTCTTCGGATCGTCGAGTAACCTCGCCGCGGCCTATGGCATCGCGGTGACGGGCGCGATGTTCATCGACACCTGCCTGCTCAGCGTCGTGCTGTTCACGCTGTGGAAGTGGCCGGCGTGGAAGGCGTTGCCGGTGCTGGCGGTCTTCTTCACCGTCGATATCGCCTATTTCGGCGCCAATCTGATCAAGGTGCCCGACGGCGGCTGGGTGCCGCTGGCGATCGGCCTCGTCATCTTCACCATGCTCACCACCTGGTCGCGCGGGCGCAAGCTGATGCAGCAGGAAATGGCCGAAGGCGCGATGCCGATCCCGATCTTCGTCAAATCGGCCGCGAACAGCGCGACGCGCGTGCCGGGCACCGCGGTGTTCATGACCTCGTCGGCCGACGGGGTGCCGCACGCGCTGCTCCACAACCTCAAGCACAACAAGGTGCTGCACCAGCGGATCATCCTCTTGACGATCAAGATCGCCGACGTGCCGTTCGTCGAGGAAAAGAAGCTGTGCGCGCTCGACGACCTGGGCCAGGGGTTCCACCGGCTGATCCTGAACTACGGTTTCATGCAGCCGGTCGACGTGCCCGCCGCGCTGCACCGCGTCACCGGCTGCGGCGGCGATTTCAAGATGCTCGAGACGAGCTTCTTCCTGTCGCGCCAGACGCTGATCGCGGCGGCGAAGCCGGGGATGCCGATCTGGCGCGAGAAACTCTTCGCGTGGATGCTGCGCAACTCGGAAAGCGCGATGGAATATTTCCGTCTGCCGACCAACCGCGTCGTCGAACTGGGCAGCCAGGTCGCGATCTAGGGTGCGTCCGCTTCGGACGCATCGCCGCAATAAGCGTTTGAACAAGACCGGCAGTCTTGCGATGCTGGCCCCTCAAAGAAGGTCGGCCAGCAGCATGGATATTCCCCCGCGCGACGCGATCATCCAGCCGGCCGTGGCGGCGCGCGCACCCTTTGCGTTGCTGCTCGGGCCGGCGATGGCCGACCATGCGGTCGAGGCGCTGATGCGGCGCATGGGGCTGCGGCCCGAGACGTCTGGCGTGGGCGGGTTGCCGCTGCGGCTGGCGCTGGGGCCGCTGAGCGCGACGCTCGATCGCGCGGACCATGCAGCGCTCGACCTGGCCGACCCGGCGGACCGGGCGACGAGCAGCCTCGGTACCAGCCTGCCCGATGGCTGGCGCGGGACGCGCGCGCGCTGGATCGTCAAACTCGGCGCGGCGCACGGTGCCGCCGATGCGCCGCCGCCGCCGCTCGCCGACTATCTCAAGATGCTCGTGCTGCTGATCGATGCCTTCGAGGCCGATCAGATTTTCTGGTCGCCGGCGCGGCTATGGACCAGCGCGCCGCAGTTCCGCGGCGCGGTCGCCGAGATGCAGGCGAGCGGCATGCCCCCGGTGCTGCATCTCGTCGCCTTCCGTCGCCGCGACGATGCGGCGGGCGAACGCGTGGCGACGCGCGGGCTCGCCGTCTTCGCGGGGCAGGAACTCGAGGCGCATATCCCGCCGGGGTGGGACATGGCGGCGATGGTCAAGCGGCTGGCGCGGTTGGCGCTCGACATGATGCTCAACGGCCCGGTGACGCGGGCGCAGCAGGCGCCGGGTCTGGAGCGCGGCGAATCGGTCGCGCTGACCCCGCAGGGCGGCGGCGGCGGGCGGCCGGCGACGGTGCTGGTCGAGTTCAGCGTCGACCGCTGATGGCCGGGGGCGATCCGCCCGGGCTCCCCCGTTGCCGCTGGTCCGGCGCCGCACCTGCGACAAGCGGGTATCAGCGCCACCATCTGATCCCGGTCGCGCTGCTGCAGCGGCCGCAGATGATGGCGATGTTCGCCGATCTGCACGGCGAGGGTTTCGTGCTGCACCGCTTCGACCTCAACGGGCTGGTGCTGCCGGGCAACGAGCGGCTGGCGCGGCTGTCGGGCCAGGCGCTGCACCGCGGACCGCACGGGGCTTATAGCGACGTCGTTGCGGCGCGGGTCGAGCAGATCCGGGCTGGTCACGCGTTGCAGGCCGCGACCGACCATTCGGGCGCGCGGCGCGTCGCGGCGATGCGGCTGCGGCTGTTGCAGGACACGCTGCGCCGCGCGCTGACCGACCGCCACGGCGCGGCCTTCTGGCTCAACCGCCGCGACCCGATGCGGCTGTTCGCCGACCGGCCCTATCTGGATGCGGCGATCGAGCGGTTGTTTGGGGGGTAGGAGGGCATTCGCCACCTCCAGAGTCACCCGCGAAGCCGTTATGTGGCCTTAATGTATCCGCGAGCTTCGAATAGGAGCTCTGTCCCGCCTGGGTCCCAGTCCCAAGGAATTATTCCGTATGCTTCGGGTAGCGAAGGCACGCCCGCCACGAACCAAGCGGAAGACTGTGCCTCCCGACCGTCGGGTAGTTGGTAGTGAACGGAAATCATAAATTGCAAAACCACCCCGTCGGCCGGATGTCGAGGGTCTGATTTTTCTAGAACAATGAGTTGTTGATCTTGTGCTCGTCCACCTGGAAGAACGATCAAGTCAGATCGATAATTTCTTACTTCTTTATGAGGGACATCAGAAAGAATTTTAAATCCTCCGATCGGGTTATGGTCCTTAATTGGATTTTTGAATGGTGGTGCTAGGAAATGATAAATGTCAGCGTGGTATGCGGGCGTCTTTCCGATATTTCCGAGGATGGCATAAACGGAAATAATAAACCCATGTTCCGTTTTGGCAATGAAGTCGAATTCAACTGATATTTCGATCCAAGGCCTTTGAGCCTGATCGGTCAACTCGTTCTGTCGATTCATTGCTTCTGTAGCGCGAGCCGTATCCTGTACGGCCCGCCGAGTTAACGCGATTTGCCACATCAAGAGGGATGAGCCTAGTATCGCGGCACCGAACCCGCACTTTGTCCAAAAAGCACTCTTTTCGGCTGCCTTGGCCGCACGCCACTGTGCGCAAAGGTCGCTTTCATTGTGTCCTTTGGGGTTATTGCAGGGGCTGCGATATTCAATTGGATTGGCATTGGGTAATCTCGCGGCAGCCGGATCAATCTCGAACGACTTATCGGCAGCATAACGATAAGGCTGATAAAGCTGCTCTTTGGGGTAGTTTAGAGCGGCGACATAGTATCCGATGCCGAACGTCCACAGCAGTAGGGCGCACCCCATCGCAGCCGCAATTCTCTTGCTCCCGTTGTTTCTAAGCATCGCAATAAACACGCCGCCGCAGAATTTCTTCTGCTTAGCTTGTCCATCATATTCGGCCCAGAGTCCACAACTGTCCTCAGGCTGTGCGAACTGGTTCTGAAAGGCAAAATTACAGCCGCACCTTCGCCTCCAGCTCGCGCCGCGCCGCCAGATATTGCTCCTCGAGCTGCGCCACGAATTCCGCGACCGGCAACACGCCGCGCACCGGGCTGATACCCTGCCCCGAGCCCCAGATGTCTTTCCACGCCTTGACCTTGGTATTGCCGCCCGAGCCGAAATTCATCGTCTTCAAATCGCCCTCGGGCAGATTGTCGGGATCCATGCCCGACGCGACGATCGAGCCGCGCAGGTAATTGCCGTGAACGCCGGTGAAGAGGTTCGAATAGACGATGTCGGCGGCGCGGCCCTCGACGATGCCGTTCTTGTAGCCCGGGTCGGCATTGGCTTCCTCGGTGGCGATGAAGGCGCTGCCGATATAGGCGAGGTCGGCGCCGCAGGCCTGCGCGGCGAGGATCGAACGGCCGTGGCCGATCGCGCCCGACAGCGCTACGGGTCCGTCGAACCATTCGCGGATTTCCTGCACCAGCGCGAAGGGCGACTGCACCCCGGCGTGGCCGCCCGCGCCCGCGGCGACGGGGATCAGGCCGTCGGCGCCCTTTTCGACCGCCTTGCGCGCGAAGCGGTCGTCGATGACGTCGTGCAGCGTGATGCCGCCCCAGCTATGCACCGCCTGGTTGAGCTCCTCGCGCGCGCCGAGCGAGGTGATGGTGATCGGCACCTTCCACTTGGCGCAGGTCGCGATGTCGGACTCGAGCCGGTCGTTCGATTTATGGACGATCTGGTTGACCGCATAAGGCGCCGACGGACGGTCCGGATTGTCGCGGTCCCACGCCGCGAGCTCCTCGGTGATCCGGTGCAGCCATTCGTCGAGCAGCGACTGCGGCCGGGCGTTCAGCGCGGGGAAGCTGCCGACGACGCCGGCCTTGCACTGTGCGATGACGAGCTCGGGCCCCGAGACGATGAACAGGGGCGAGCCGATGACGGGCAGGCGCAGGCGGTCGAAGATCGGGGGAAGGGCCATGGAATCACACTCTCCGGTTGCTGTTTGCAACTTACCTTAACGTAAAGGGAAGGTCTGGCAAGGGGCGTTGGGAGACCTGAGCTAACCCCTCATCTTCAGAGGAGGGGCAGTGAGACTTGGTCCGGCGTAGCCGGGCCTTTAGTCGAGCGGGGTGGTGCTGGCGACCGCACACCAAGCCGCGAGCACCACCCCGCTGCGACTAACGAACAAGTTCGTAAGTCTCGCTACCCCTCCTCTGAAGAGGAGGGGCTTTACAGCAGCGCGAGGTCGATGTCGCCGTGCCGGTCGAGCCACTGCGGCGCTTCGGGCATCGGATATTTGAGCCCGGTCGCGCAGTTGAACAGCACGGCGCGTTCGTCGTGATCGACCAGGCCCTGTTTGACCGCCTGATGGTAAGCCGCGAGCGTCGCGCCGCCTTCGGGGCAGAGCAGCAGGCCATCTTTTCGCGCGGCGGCGTCGACCGCGGCGAGGATCGCGGGGTCGCCGACCGCGAGCGCGCGGCCGCCCGAGGCGCGCACCGCGCGCAGGATCAGGAAGTCGCCGACCGCGCGCGGCACGCGGATCCCCGCGGCGACGGTCGCGGCGTCTTCCCAGCGTTCGGCATGTTCCTCGCCCGCCTCCCAGGCGCGGACGATCGGCGCGCAGCCCGAGGCCTGGACGGCGTACATGCGCGGGCGCTTCGGCCCGATCCAGCCGAGTGCCTCCAATTCGTCGAAGGCCTTCCACATGCCGATCAGGCCGGTGCCGCCGCCGGTGGGGTAGAAGATCGCGTCGGGTAATTCCCAGCCGAACTGCGCGGCGAGTTCGAGCCCCATCGTCTTCTTGCCCTCGATCCGATAGGGTTCCTTGAGCGTCGAGAAGTCGAACCAGCGCCCCTCGGCGGCGCCCCGCGCGACGATGCCGCCGCAATCGTCGATCTGGCCGTTGACGCGCCAGACGCGCGCGCCCTGCGCGGCGATCTCGCGGACATTGATCTCGGGAGTTTCCTCGGGACATAGGATCACCGTCTCGATCCCGCAGCGCGACGCATAGGCGGCGAGCGCGGCGCCGGCATTGCCGTTGGTCGGCATCGCGATGCGGGTGACGCCGAGTTCGCGCGCCATCGCGACCGCCATCACCAGCCCGCGCGCCTTGAACGACCCGGTCGGCAGCCGCCCCTCGTCCTTGACCAGCACATGCGCGCCGCCCGCATGCGGGATGGGGACGAGCGGGGTCTCGATCTCGCCGAGCGAGACGATGTTTTCGGTGTGGCGCACGGGCAGCAGCTCGCGCCAGCGCCAGAGGTCGGTGGCGCGCGCTTCGAGCGCGTGGCGGCTGAGCGCGGCGCCGGCGGCGTCGAGGTCGTAGCGGACGAGCAAGGGCCGGCCGGCGGCGGAGAGGCCGTGGAGTTGGTCCGCCGGATAGGTCTCGCCGGTCAGCGAGCACTCGAGATGGGTGACGAAGGTCGGGCGGTCGGCGCGAATATTTTCGTTGATCATCTCAACGCGACCCGATCCCCGGCGTCGGCGCATCCTTCCAGTCGACGCGGTAGAGGTCGAAGCGGCGGTCGCGCAGATTCTGCACCGCGCCGCTCTGGCGGCTGGTGAGCAGGTCGGCGAGGCTCAGATCGGCGATCGCGATCGTCTCGGTATTGGGCGCGGTGTCGGCGGCGACGCCGTCGCGCGCGAAGGCGAAGTCCGACGGGGTCAGGATCGCGCTCTCGGCATAATGGATGTCCATATTCTCGACGTTCGGCAGGTTGCCGACGACGCCCGAGGTGATGACATAGCATTGATTCTCGACCGCGCGCGCGTGGCAGCAATAGCGGACGCGCAGATATCCGCGCCGCTCGTCGGTGCAGAAGGGGACGAAGAGCATCATCGCGCCCTGGTTGACGAGGTGGCGCGCGAGTTCGGGGAATTCACTGTCGTAGCAAATCATCACCCCGATCGGACCGCAGTCGGTGTTGATCGCGTCGGCGCCATGGCCGCCCTTGATGTTCCACCAGCGGCGCTCGGACGGGGTCGGGTGGAGCTTTTGCTGCGTATGCACCGATCCGTCGCGCAGGAAGACATAGGCGATGTTGCGGATGTCGCCATTGGGCATGCGCGTCGGGTGCGAGCCGCCGATGATGTTGATATTATAGCCGACCGCGAGCTTTTCCATGAAGGCAACATAGCGGTCGGTGTAGTCGGCGATCTTCTCGATCGCCTGTTGCGGCTCCAGCTTCTTGCGTTCGATCGACAGCAATTCCAGTGTGTAAAGTTCCGGAAACACGACAAAGTCCGCCTTGTAGTCGGCGGCGACGTCGACGAAATATTCGACCTGTTCCTCGAACTCCTCGATCTTGGCGATGCCGCGCATCTGGAACTGGACGGTCGCGACGCGGACCGAGGCGGGCAGGCGGTCGTGGATCGCGCCGCGCGCCTTGGGGCTCGCCGCATCCTTGGGCTCGAGCGGGTTTTCCCAGTACATCAGCACAGCATGGCCGCCGCTGTCGAGGTCGCGGCGGTCGTAGTGGTGAAGCACGCGGCGCGCCTCGAAGCCCTGCGCGATCTGGAAATTGATGACGGGATCGCGCAGTTGTTTTTCGACGACGGCGTCGAGATAATCCTGCGGGTCCGGATATTTGCGGCGGCGGCGGGCGTAGCCCGGCATGCGGCCGCCGAAGGCGATGCCCTTCAATTCATAGGATTGGCAGAGTTCCTGGCGCTTGCGGTAGAAGCGCTGGCCGATGCGCAGGCGGCGGTAGTCGGGGTCGACGCATACTTCCATGCCATAGAGGATGTCGCCGTCGGGATCGTGGCTGGTGCCGAAGCCGCCGCCGCTGATCGCCGACCAGCGATGGTCGGTGAACACTTCCTCCTGCGGCACGATCAACGTCGCACAGAGGCCGATGATCGCGCCTTCATATTCGGCGACGAACTGGCCCTCGGGGAAATTGTTGATCTGGCCACGGATCTGCGCCGCCGAATAGCCTTCGCCGCGGCCATAGACCTTGGCGGTCAGGCGCGCGATCGCGGCGGCGTCGCGGGGGGCGCTATTGCGGATGACGAGCTTGGCTTTGGTGGAGTCCATGGGGTCTGCATAGGGGGAGAGGAGACGGGCTGTCCATCGCCACTACTGGCGAAGCGCGGGTCGGATTCCCATCTGTCCTTGCGAAGGAGCGCCGCCATGGCCGAATACAAGATGCTGATTCCCGATGCCAGCCACCCGATCACGATCGCCCCGCACCCCGCGCGGGTCGAAGTAAGGATCGGCGACCGGGTGATCGTCGATACGAAAGCGGCGCTGGCGCTGCGCGAGGCGAGCTATCCCGCGGTGCTCTATATCCCGCGGGCCGACGTCGACATGGCGCAGCTGCGGGAGTCGAGCCACGCGAGCTATTGCCCGTACAAGGGCGAGGCGGGCTATTTCGACCTGTCGGCGCTGGGCGACAAGGGCGCGAATGCGGTGTGGACCTATGAGGCGCCCTATGACGCGGTGGCCGCGATCGCCGGGCATGTCGCTTTCTATCCCGACCGGGTGACGTTCGTCGAACATCCGCCCGGATAGCGGGCCCTATTCCGCGCCGGCGATCTCGACGCGGTTGCGGCCGTTCTGCTTGGCGCGGTAGAGGGCGTCGTCGGCGGCCTTGAGCGCCGCGCGTGTGTCGCCGTGGCCGAAGATGTCGGCGACCCCACCCGAGAAGGTGATCTGGCCGAAGGGCTCGTCGGTCTTGCGGTTGATCAAGCGCCGCGCGGCGAGATGCTCGCGCGCCTGGTCGAGGCGTTCGGCCGCGGCGGCGGGGGTGCGGCCGCGGAACAGCATGACGAATTCCTCGCCGCCGTGGCGCGCGACATGGCACCGGTCGTCGCTGATCTGCGACAGCGTGTCGGCGATCGCCTTGAGCACGCGGTCGCCGGCCTCATGGCCGTGCGCGTCGTTGATCAGTTTGAAATTGTCGATGTCGCAAAAGGCGACGCTGAGCGGCTCCATCGCCATCTGTGCATCGCGATACTGGCGTTCGAGCAGCTCCTCGAAGGCGCGGCGGTTGGGCAGGCCGGTGAGATAGTCGATCTCGGCATCGCGCCTGGCGCGTTCGAGGCTGCGGCGGAGCGACTTCGCTTCCTCCTCGCTCTTGCGCATCTCATCCTCGGCCTTGCGCGTGCGTTCGAGCATCGTCTTGGCAAGGTCGGCGAGGTTCGAGACGATCTGGCCGGTTTTCTGCAATTGTTCGAGGTCGGTGACATGCTGTTCGAGCTCGCTGCCGTAATCGGCGGCGTGCTTGTGCGCGCTCTTGCTTTGCACCTGGAAGGTTTCGAGATTGGTCTCGAGCCGCGCCATCAGCCGCTCGAGCTCGGCCTGCGCCGAGCTGTCGGCGACCTCCTCGGTCAGTTCGTCAAGCCACGCCTGGGTGACGCCGCCGGTACCGGTGCGCGCGGTGATCTGGCGCGCGAGGCGCGGGTTGTTGCCCGAAAAGGCGCTGTGCGCGAGCAGCAGATTGGCGGGCGTGACGTCGAGATTGTTGTCGAGCAGGAAGGTGCCGATCGCCTCGACGAGGTCGCGCCGCGCGAGCCGCGCGAGGTCGCGCACGCCCCCAGGCTCGGTCGCATCCTGCTGCGAAGCCTCGCCGCCGCGGGAATGGCGAAGCCCCAGCCAACCAAGGAGCCGCCCGACCGGCTCACCAGAGGAAGATACGAAAGTGGTCATGCGAGGTTTAACGGTCGCGGTCGAAGAGGATTAAGCCGGGTTTACCATGATTTTCGCCGGTGTGCGGCAAACACCCGATATGGCGCATTTTTTCCCGGCCGAGCCGGGAGGTCGTGGCGCGATTTGCAAAAGATGAAAAAAATTCGCAGACCCTGTCGATTCGCGCGCGGCCCGTTCGTCGTCTGTACAAGAGGCCGATAGCGGCTTTCGTTTTTTGAGGAGAAAGACAATGCGTGTGATGGTTTTCGTCAAAGCGACCGAGGACAGCGAAAGGGGCATCGACCCGACTCCGGAAATGACCGCGATGTTCGAGGCGATGGGCAAGTTCAACGAGGAACTGGTGGGCGCCGGCGTGATGGTCGACGGCGACGGACTGAGGCCTTCGTCGCATGGCAAGCGCATCGCGTTCGACGGGCCGAACCGGTCGGTGATCGACGGGCCCTTCGCCGAGACGCGCGAGCTGGTCGCCGGTTACTGGATCTGGGAGGTCAAGGACATGGACGAAGCGGTCGCCTGGGCCAAGCGCTGCCCCAACCCGATGCCGGGGCCGAGCGAGCTCGAAATCCGTCCCTTCTACGAGATGGAGGATTTCGGCGACGCGCTGACCCCCGAAATCATCGCGCAGGAACAGAAATTGCGCGACAAGCTGAGCGGCGAATAAGCGCCGCGCGCCGCCGCCATGCTTGCCTCTCCCGGCGCTTTCGCCGAGAAGGCCGGCATGGCGAAGGCGGCAACGAGCGAGACCAACCGCGCGATCGAGGCGGTGTTCCGGATCGAGCGCGCGCGGCTGATCGCCGGGCTCGCGCGGATGACGCGCGACGTCGATCGCGCCGAGGAACTGGCGCAGGAGGCGCTGCTGGCCGCGCTGACTGAATGGCCGCGAACGGGGGTGCCGGACAATTCGGGCGCCTGGCTGATGGCGGCGGCGAAGCGGCGCGCGATCGACGGCTTTCGCCGCAGCGCGATGGCGAGCCGCAAGCATGACGAACTGGCACGCGACATGGACGAAGCCGACGACAGCGTCGCGGCGATCGAGGCCGCGATCGACGACGAACTGGGCGACGAGCTGCTCGGGCTGATCTTCGCTGCCTGCCACCCGGTGATCGCGCCCGAGGCGCGCGCCGCGCTGACCTTGCGGCTGGTCGGCGGGCTGACGACCCAGGAAATTGCGCGCGCCTTCCTGTCGAACGAGCCCGCGATCGCGGCGCGGATCACGCGCGCCAAGAAGGCGATCGCCAAGGCGGGGGTGGCGTTCGAAGTGCCGCGTGGCGGCGAACTGGCGGCGCGGCGCGCCTCGGTGCTCGAGGTCGTCTATCTGATCTTCAACGAAGGCTATGCCGCGACCGCGGGACCGTCGCTGGTGCGCCCGCCGCTCTGCGCCGAGGCGCAGCGGCTGGGGCGCATCCTGGCGGGGCTGATGCCGGAGGAGCCCGAGGTGCTGGGGCTGCTCGCGCTGATGGAGATCCAGGCGTCGCGGCTGGCGGCGCGGGCCGGGCCCGACGGGCGCTTCGTGCCGCTGACCGAGCAGAACCGCGCGCGCTGGGACCAGCTGCTCATCCGCCGCGGGCTGAAAACGCTGGAGCGCGCCGAGGCGTTGGGTGGGGCCGAAGGGCCCTATGCGCTGCAGGCGGCGCTCGCGGCGTGCCATGCGCGGGCGCGGCGCGTCGAGGATACCGATTGGAAACGGATCGCTTCGCTCTACGACCGGCTGCGGATCGCCATGCCGTCGCCGGTGGTCGAGCTGAACCGCGCGGTCGCGCACAGCATGGCGTTCGGACCCGAGGCGGGGCTGCGGCTGGTCGACGAAATCGCGAACGACGCGCTGCTGCGCAACTATGCGCCGCTGCCCGCGGCGCGCGGCGATTTCCTGTTCCGCGCCGGACGGCTGGGCGAGGCGAAAGCGGCGTTCGAGGATGCGGCGGCGCTCGCAGGGAACGACCGCGAGCGTGACTGGTTGCTGGGGCGTGCGGCGGCGTGCGCCGTGCCGGCTTAGGAGGATGTGATGGCGAAGAAGAAGGAAGTCGTGCTGCTGTCGGGCGGCAATCCGCAGATCGCCAAGGGCGACGGCGACGGGCCGGTGCAGGACTATATCGCCGCGATGCCGGGGTGGAAGAGCGCTGCGGGGGCGAAGCTCGACGCGCTGATCGTCCGGACCGTGCCCGGCGTCGAGAAGGCGGTGCGCTGGAACTCGCCCTTTTACGGGGTGCCGGGGCAGGGGTGGTTCCTCTGTTTTCACTGCTTCAACCGATACATCAAGATCACCTGGTTCCGCGGCCAGCAACTCGACCCTGTGCCGCCGGTGGGGTCGAAGGACCCCGATGCGCGCTATTTCCATATTCACGAGGATGAGGCGATCGACGAGGCGCAACTGACAAGCTGGATCCGGCAGGCGGCGGCGCTGCCCGGCTGGATTTCGCATGCGAAGGACAAGGTGAAATGAGCGAGAACGAGAAGAACCCCGCCGAACTGATCGACGCCCGCATCGCCGAGCTGGGCGACTGGCGCGGCGCGGTGCTGGCAAAGGCGCGCGCGCTGATCAAGGAAGCGATCCCGGGCGTCGTCGAGGAGTGGAAATGGCGCGGGGTGCCGACCTGGTACGCGGGCGGCAGGATCGTCTGCACCGGCGAGACGTATAAGGACAAGGTCAAGCTGACCTTTGCCAAGGGTGCGGCGCTCGACGATCCGAAGCGGCTGTTCAACGCCAGCCTCGACGGCAATGTCCGGCGGGCGATCGACATCGGCGCGGGGGACGCGATCGACGAGGCGGCGCTGAAGGCGCTGTTCGCCGAAGCCGCGGCGGCGAACGGCACGCGCTGACCGGCGGCGTTTCCGGAGGCGGCGGCGTCCGCCTCTATGTCGCGGAGATTGCACCGTAACTTTCTTGCGCCGGCGCTGTCGTTGGTCGAGGCGAACGGGCCGCCCGTCGAACAAAGCATAGTATGCTTTCCTTTCACGGGTCATCGCGGAGCGTGGACTCTCGCCGCGCTGCCCCTTGCGGGTCGTGCGGCTTCTATCCGTCTCACGCGTGTCAGGAGATTTTTCGCCCCGGCTGCTTTCACGGTGGACCAGATCGTGCCGGTTGCCCCTTCGCTTCCCCCCAACGAAGGTGTTCCATAGTGCCCTTTCCTTCCCCTGCGGCCGGCGGCGGCTGCGACTGCCTGCCGCGTTCGTCCGATGCGGCGTCCGACATCGATCTCCCCGCGGCGCCTGCCCCCGCATTGGCCTTTGTCCTCCATTATGAGGACCGCTGGTTCGGGGTGGAGAAACGCGTCGCCTTTGACGCCCCCGACCTCGCCGCGGCGCTGGCGATGATGGAGCATGAACCGATCGGCCGCTGGGCGGTGCTGTCGATGGACGGCAAAACGGTGTGCCGCCGCGGCGGCGAGCCGGGCGATGCCGCGGATTATTGGGTCGCCGACTGACCCGGAGCGGCCCGCCGCGCCCGCGTGGTCAATAGCTGCCCGGCGGGCCCGGCGCGCGATAGAAACGGTGGCGCGCCACCATTCCCTCGATCAGATGTTTCTTGAGCTTCGCCCGCATCCGGTCGGCGCCGTCGGGCGAAACGCAGACGAGGCGGGTGCCGCCGTCGGGCAGCGGCTCGATCGCGCTGATGTCGACGCCCGCGGTGCGGCACATGGCGGTGACGCCGGCCTCGTCGAGCATGACGTTCATCGCGCGGCTCATGCGACACCCGCCGGCGAGGCCGCGGCGCGGATGATCCCGGCGACCCTGGCATAACCCTCGGCGCTGGCGGTGGCGATATCGAGCGGCCGGCCGCCGAGCGCGGGATGATCGGTGTTCAGAAAGGCGATGGCCGGATCGCGCCCGCCCATCTGGAGATAGGCGAGCTGGCTGATGTCGCCCTGGCGCCGCGCGTCGGCGGGCGGGAGCGGGGTTCCGCGCTTGCGGAAATGGCTGTTGGTGCGGCGGGCGGCGGCGGGGTTGGCGGGCGGCTGGTCCATGGGGCGGCTCCTGTCGGTAAGCGGGAGCGCGCGTCGGTCTCTCAGTCGCGGCGGCTTACGGAAAGGCGTGCCGCGATGAGATCGATATGGGGACGCGCGGGACGGATTGTAAGGGCCCGGGGTGGGCGTTCGCCCTGATTTCCCGGTTGGCGGGGGCGCGGCCGGCACCTTCCCTGGCTGCGGGGGTCGTGGGAGTCCTTCTGTCCGGCGATGGCGGTTTTTTACCCTCGTTCGAATTGGCATGCGGTGGGCTTCGATCTGTTTCGCGCAAAGACGCAAAGACACGAAGATGTCGCGCATGGCCCCGCGCGAAGCGCTCTCCTGTGGGCATGCCATTGATCAAGGCGCCTGACGGCGCTGGTCTTCGCCGCTTCCTGGCGTCTTTGCGTCTTTGCGCGAAACGCCTTCGTCCCTGCCCTCGCGATCATTCGCGGGCTCGGGAAAGCCGAAGAAGGCGCAACGGGCGCGTTCGCCGGCGGTGCGGAGCGGGGCGAGTTCGGCGTTATAGGCCGCCTCATAGGCCTCGACCTCCTCGGGATCGAGGGAGCGTTCGTAATCGGCGTCGCCGAACTGGCCCTCCTCATCGCCGATGAAGTCGTCGGCGGGCGGGAAATTGGTGCGCAGCTCGTCCTTCTCCTCGTCGTGCCAGACGGTCATCGCCTCGGCGTCTTCCTCGGGCGTCGGGTCGGGTTGCGGCGCGTCGCCGGAATCGGCGGAAAACCGCGCAACTTCATTCGCGATCGGGGTGTCTTGCCAGAGCGAAGCGAGGGGGTTCGCGCGGTTGTCGCGGGCGGCGAGCCAGAGCGCGAGCGCGGCGGCCATTCCGGGTTGCGGGCCGCTTTCGGGGCGGTCCGCGCCGGTGGCGTCGGCGGCGTCGGCGGCGTCGGCGTCCGCGTCCGCGTCCGCAGTGGCGGCGCGTGCGGCTTCGGCGACATCGAAGAGTGACAGGAAGCCCGGCCAATCGCCGGCGATGATCTGCGCCAGCATCTCCTCGCCTGCCTTGGCGCGGGTTTCGACCATGCGGTCGAGGCGCGCGAGCATCGCGAGGCCGAGGCGCGCGTCGAGGCGGCGGCGCTTGACGAAGCTGCGATCCTCTTCGCGAAAGACGGTGGTCGTCTCCTCATGGCCATAGATCGCGCGGTCGAGCAGCTCGTCGGCGATCCGCCCGCGCGCGATCAGCACCGCCGCCGCCCAGCCGAGCCGGAACGCCGCGCCCCCGGGCCGCTGCTTGAGCTGATAGGCGGCGCTGGGCGACATGCCGACGCGCTCCGCCGAAATGCGCACCGAGCCGGTGTCGGCGACATGTTCGAGGAAGTCGCGCTGGAGCCGCGGTGTCCAGTGGTAGCTGGCGGGGGCGGGGATGCCGGCGGGATCGTGGTCGAGGTTTTCCATGGTTTCCATCGAGTCGCTCCTGTGGTTAGGTGAAACTGATAGAATGAACCATATGGGTGTATTTTAGGAAAGGAGAATCGGCGGATCCCGTAAAAACCCGCCGATTCCTCAAATGTCAGCCGAATTTGACGAGGTTTAGCGCAGGCAGCGGCCCGCCGGGGAATTGGGCCAGACGTCCGCCTATCGCCAATGACCCCAGGTCGATGCCGGCAAAGTCGAGCCGGTCGATCAGTCCACCGACAATCGCCTTCGCCGCCGCGTGGTCTCCCGAATAGAAGAGCACACGCTTGCCGCCTTCGCTCGCCGGATCGGCCGACAGGAGGTGGGGCTGGAGATGGTTGAAGGCCTTCACGACATGCGCGCCCGGAACCATGTCGGCAAACACCTCGGACGAGGTGCGTCCGCCGAGATCGAAGGGTTTGAACAGCGGCGCTTCGATCGGGTTGTTGGTATCGATGACGATACGGCCGTCGAAGGCGGGCAGGCCGGCAAGCGCGCCCGGCAGTTTCGACCAGTTTACCGCAACGAAGACGATATCCCGCGCCGCGGCCTCCTCGCGCGTTCCGGCGACGATGCCGGCGCCGAGCGTCGCGATGACCGGCGCGAGGCTGTCGGGCCCGCGGCTGTTGGCGAGCGTGGCCGCGATGCCCTTGTTGGCGAGCGCGGCGGCGATGGCGCGGCCGATATTGCCGGCGCCGATGATGCCGATGCTGGGCATGATGATGCTCCTTTCTGCCGGTGTGTCAGGCACTGAGGCCGCCGTCGGCGACGATGTCGGCGCCGGTCACGAAGGACGAATCCTCGCTCGCGAGGAAGGCGACGACCCCGGCGATCTCGCTCGACCGCGCGTAGCGGCCGAGGGCGATGCCGGCGGTCACGAACTCGGCGACGGAGCCATCGGCGGGGTTCATGTCGGTATCGGTCGGGCCGGGGTGGACCGAGTTGACGGTGATGCCCTTCGGCGCCAGATCGCGCGCAAGGCTACGGTTGAAGCCCGACACGGCGCCCTTGGTCAGCGTGTAGACCGAGGCGGTCGGGAAAGCCGCGTAGCGGGTCATCGACGAGCCGATATGGATCACCCGGCCGCCCGCCTTCATGTGACGAACGGCTTCCTGCGTCGCGACGAACACGCCGGTGACGTTGACCGCGATCATGCGCTCATAATCCTCGAAGCGATAATCGTCGATCGGTGCATTGATCGCGACGCCGGCGTTGTTGACGAGGATGTCGAGACCGCCGAGGCGTTCGGCCGTCGCGGCGACGGCGGCGCGCACGGCGTCGGGATTGCCCGCGTCGGCCTCGATCGCGATCGCCGTGCCGCCCGCGGCTTCGATGTCGGCGACGACGGCCGCGGCACGATCGGGCGAGGCGCTGTAGGTGATGGCGACGGCTGCGCCGTCGGCGGCGAGGCGTTTCGCGACGGCGGCACCGATCGAGCGCGAGCCGCCGGTGACGAGGGCGATCTTGCCCGAGAGATTATGGGTGGCGTTGGTCATGGTCTTCACTCCTGATTGGGGGTGGAGCGAAGATGGCGGAGAGTTTCTGTCTGGATTAGTCGGTAATGATTTGCTATTTTTTCAACTGTTGATTGAAAATGGAAACGCTCGCCAATCTCTTGTCCTTTGCGCGCAGCGCCGACCTGGGCAGCTTTTCCGAAGCCGCGCGGCGGTTGACGCTCACGCCGGCGGCGGTCAGCCGCAATGTGGCGATGCTCGAGCGCAATCTGGGTGTCCGGCTCTTCCATCGCTCGACGCGCAAGCTGACCCTGACCGAAGCGGGCGAGGCGTTTCGCCTCGCGATCGCGGGGAGTCTCGACGATATCCAGGCGGCCATCGCCGGAATGGCATCGGACGGCGGCGAGCCGGCGGGGGTGCTGAAGGTCAGCATGGCGCCCACCTTTGGCGTGATGCACCTGCTCCCGATGCTGCCGGGCTTCCTCGCGCGCTACCCGCGCATCCGGCCCGAATGGCATTTCGAGAACCGGCATGTCGATATCGTCGCCGAAGGCTATGATGCCGCGATCGGCGGCGGCTTCGACCTCTCGCCCGGCATCGTCGCGCGCACCTTGGCGCCGGCGCATATCGTCGCGGTGACATCGCCCGCCTATATGGCGGGCCGCGACGCACCGACGGACCCCGCGGGGCTGGCGGCTTTCGACGGCATCGCCATGCGATCGCTGCAATCGGGCCGGATACGGCATTGGGCGATGCGCGACGTGGCCGGCAACGAAGTCGAGGCGACCTTGCAGGCGACAGTCGTCGTCAACGATCCTGCGGCGGTGCGCGAAGCAGCTTTACTAGGCCTTGGCGTTGCGCTGCTCGCCATGCCCGACGTGCTGCCCGAACTGGAAAACGGCACGCTGACGAGGCTGGTTCCCGGCTGGTACGCCGATGCGGGCGCCATCTCTGTCTATTATGCTTCGCGCACCCTGCTGCCCGGCAAGACGCGGGCCTTTGTCGACTGGGTCGCCGATATGTTCAGGCGCGAACGGCTGGCCGAACGCTTTGCCGGAAGCCTTGGCTGACGTCAGGCGCCGTTCGCCGCACTCAAGATCGCCCGAACGCTCGCCGTCGCGACGTCGGTGTCCAGCCCGCAGCCGAACAGGCTCTTCCCGTCGGCGGTGCGGCATTCGACATAGGCCGCGGCCTGCACGTTGCTGCCCTGGCCGATCGCGTGTTCGCTATAGTCGACGATGTCCATGATCGGGCCTCCTGACTCCGCGAGCGCCGCGATGACGCTCGACATCAGGCCGTTGCCGCGGCCGCTGACGGTGCGGGGGGTGCCTTCGATCATCAGCTTGCCGGCGAAGATGCGGTCGCTGCCGGCATGGCTTTCGGACCAGTCGACGAGCTGGAAGCGCTTGTTCTGAGTGGTGAGGTACGCGGTTTCGAAGGCGCCCCAGATGTCCTCGGCGCCGAGTTCGCGGCTCGTCTCGTCGGCGAGCGCCTGGACGATATGGCTGAAGCTCGCCTGCATCTTCTTGGGGAGTTTCAGGCCCTTGTCCTGTTCGAGCACCCAGGCGACGCCGCCCTTGCCCGACTGGCTGTTGACGCGGATCACCGCTTCATAGCTGCGGCCGAGGTCGGCGGGGTCGATGGGCAGATAAGGGACTTCCCACGCCAGGTCATTCTGGCGTTCGCGCGCGGCGAAGCCCTTCTTGATCGCATCCTGATGGCTGCCCGAAAAGGCGGTGTAGACGAGCTCGCCGCCATAGGGGTGGCGCGGGTGAACCGGGAGCCGGTTGCAATATTCGACCGTCTGGATGACCTCGTCGATGTTCGAGAAGTCGAGCTCGGGGTCGACGCCCTGCGTGTACATGTTGAGCGCGATGGTGACGAGGCAGGTGTTGCCGGTGCGCTCGCCATTGCCGAACAGGCAACCCTCGACGCGGTCGGCGCCCGCGAGCAGGCCCAATTCGGCCGCCGCGACGCCGGTGCCGCGGTCGTTGTGGGTGTGCAGGCTCAGGATCGCGGCGTCGCGGTTCGGCAGGTTCTTGCCGAAATATTCGATCTGGTCGGCGTAGATGTTCGGCGTCGCCGCCTCGACCGTCGCGGGCAGGTTGAGGATGATCGGGTTGTCGGTGGTGGGGGCCAGCACCTGCATCACCGCCTCGCACACCTCGATGCTGAAATCGATCTCGGTCGTCGAGAAGCATTCGGGGCTGTACTGGAAGCGCCAGTTGGTCTGCGGCAGGCGCGCGGCATTGTCGCGGAGCTGCTTCGCGCCGTCGATCGCGATCTTTTTGATGTCGGCCTTGTCCATACCGAAGACGATCTTGCGCCAGGCCGGAGCCACCGCGTTATAGACGTGGACGATCGCGGTCTTTGCGCCCGCGAGGCTGTCGAAGCTGGTGCGGATGAGGTCGGCGCGGCTTTGCGTCAGCACCTGCGGGGTGACGTCGTCGGGGATGCGGCCCGATTTGACGAGGCCCGAGATGAAGTCGAACTCGGTCGCGCCGGCGCTGGGGAAGCCGACTTCGATTTCTTTGAGGCCGATGCGGACGAGCAGGTCGAAGAAGCGCGCCTTTTTCTCGGCATCCATCGGGTCGATCAGCGCCTGATTGCCGTCGCGCATGTCGGTGGAGAGCCAGATCGGCGCGTGCGTGATGACGCGGCCGGGCCATTCGCGATTCGCCAAGGGAATCTGCGGAAAGGCGCTATATTTGACCGAGGGGTCGCGGAGCATGGTCATGGTCTGAAAACTTCTTCTGCGGGGTTGCGTTCTGTGTCGATCGGACCCTTGAGCGGGTGGCCGCGACTAGCGCGCAGCCAGTGTCACGCCCAAGGGCGTGTAAGTCGCAGAAGAAGAAGGGCGTTGCCGCGCATGGCCGCCCCAATGATGCAAAATGTCGCGGCGTGCAAGGGGTGTGTGCGAAAATTTCGCGGATGAGCCATCCCGTCATCCCGGCGAAGGCCGGGATCTCGCCCTTTCGTGATGACGCAACGGAGAGATCCCGGCCTTCGCCGGGATGACGGGGTGAGGGGCGGGCTTATCCCTTCACCCACCCCACCTTGGGATCGTCGAAATCGACGACGTCGGCGAGTTCGTGGACATTGGCATAGCCATAGCCGACGAGGTTGATGAAGGTCTGGATATTGAGCGCGAGCGGCGCCGATTTGAGCGGCACGGGGCTGCGATGGTTCGAGAAATTATTGTTGCAATAGATGAGGATCGGGCGGTCGGGATTATCGCCGATCACCGCGGCGAGGCTTGTCGCGGTGAAGTCGGTGAGCGGCAGGTTGACCGCGCCCGCGATATGGCCGCGCGCGAAGGCGTCCTTCGACCGTGCGTCGAGGAGCAGCGTGCCGGGCTTGGCGGCCTGGGCCTTGAAGGCGTCGAACGACATCAGCCGCACCGCGCGCTGCGGCGCGACGGATGCGGTGAGCGCCTGAAAGCCCGGGTAGTCGATCTGGGGATTGGCGGGCGCATTTTGCGCGCCGGCGGGGGCGATGGCGGTGGCGGCGAGCACCAGTGCGGCCAGGATGGCGTGCTTCATGGACGATCCTCCTCTTCCCGATGGCGCAGGGTCTAACCGCTCCTATATGGCTGGGCGATGAACCCGCGGGCGCATCGGCGCCGGTTTTCCGCGGCCTTGCCGATTGCCGCCAACGTCCTCAGGCCGCCTCGTCCTCCTCGCCTTCCTCATCCTCATATTCGAACAGATCCTCCTCGATCATATTGTCGATGGCATGGACGCGGACGCCGAGGACCCAGTCTTCGAGTTCGCCTTCCCACGCGGCCTCGACCGGGGTGAGGACGTCGGCCGACGCTTCCGACGGGCGGTCGCCGACGAGGTCGAAGTCCTGATAGCCGTCCTCGGGCGCATCGATGTAAATATGCGCCTCGAGCCGGACATTGGTCCAGCCGGCGGTGGGGGCGAGGCCCTCGGCCTCGACGGTCAGCTGCGGATGCTCCTCGTCGCCGGTGACAAAGGCGGTGATCTCGATGATTTCGCGTACCAGTTCGCTCATCTCGCGGGCTCCTGCGGTCAAAGAAAAGGGGCGGGGGCCTGGCCGGCCCGCGCCCCGATTCTTAACCGCAGCGTGTGACAGATTGGCGCGCGCTTACTGCTTTTCGAACGCGGCGTGGATCTCGAGCTCGACCGCGTCGCTGACCGCGGGGATGCCATAGGCGATGCCGAAGTCGCTGCGCTTGATGGTCGCCTCGGCGTTGAAGCCGACGGTCGCCTTCTTGTTATAGGGGTTGGTCCCCGCGCCGTGGAAATCGACGTCGAGCGTGACCGGCCTGGTGACGCCGTTCAGCGTGAGGTTGCCGGTGACCTTCGCCGCGTCGCCGTCCTCGTCCACGACGACGCTGGTCGAGACGAATTTGGCGTCGGCGGGCGCCGCGCCGAAGAAGTCGGGCTTGCCGCCGTCCTTGCCCGCGCGCAGCAGATGGCCGGTGAGCCCCGCGCTGGCGGTTGTGACCTTGGCGACGGGGATCGTCACCTCGACCTTCGACGCGGCGGGGTTGGCGGGATCGAGGACGAGCGTACCGGCGACGTCGCCGAAGAGGCCCGAATATTTGCTGAAGCCGAAATGGTCGACCTCCCACACGACGAGCGTGTGGCCGGGGTCGGCGACATAGCTGCCCGCGGTGACGCGGCTCTTGTCGGGCGCGCCGGGAGGGCCGCTGTTCTGCGCGATCACGGGGACGGCGATAATGGCGGCGATCGCGGCGAGCGGAAGGGCGGTGCGGGTGAAATATTTCATGACGGGGGGAACTCCATGAAGACGGGAAGCGACAGGCTAGGGCGGGGCCGGGCTCCGCGTCAATGGCAAGAACCGGGCGAGGTGGAAACGCTGGGTTTCGGTTACTGTGATCGCGGCGGGCTTTGCCCAATGGATCGGCGACGGCGCGGGCGAGCAGGTCGCGGCGCTGCCCCCCGCGCCCGCGCCGCCGTACGATCCCTATGCCGGGAATTCGCTGATCCGATAGGACGGGATGACGCGGCTCAGCGCGTCGAGCGGCGCTCGGCGAACCATTGGCGCAGCATCGCGCTGGTGCAGCCGGTGAAGCCGTAACTGCCCACCGCCGAGCAGCTGTTCGGGCGGTTCAGGCGGGCGATGTCGTCGTGCGCCTCGACCGTGGCGGCCCAGCTGCCGCCGCCGCCGACATCCTCTTCGCGCAGTTCCTCGCGCAGCTCCTTTGGCACGCGGTAGCGCTCGGCCTCGGGCTCCTGCGCACAGACGACGATCTCGTCGCCCTCGGCCTCGGGGCATTCGTCATTGCCATAGGCGATGAGGAAGGAGAATTTCTCGGGCGGCTGCGACGATTGCGCGAGATCCTCGACCTGCGCCGCGGCGGGCGCGGTATGGGCCAGCGACAAGGGCGCCAGCGCGGCGAGCAGCGGGAGCAGGAAGCGGGCAGGCTTGGTCATCGCGGCGTCATTCCCTCAAAAACCCCGTCCCCTTGTCCACGCTTAGGCGGCGAAGATGAACCCAGCCCGAACTGATCCGCTGGCCGCGTAACTTTCGCCGTCCGGGGCCCGAACCCATGGCGACGCGCGCTGCGGCATCGGGCCGGTGGTGCCGAGATGGAGATGTTTCGTGAAAAACCAAGCCCTGTTCGCGCTGCTTGCGGCGCTGCTCGCCCCGCTGTCGCTCGCGGTGTTCACCCCGCATGCCTATGCCAAGCCCGTCTATGTCGGGGTCGAGGGCGCAAATGTCGCGGTCAGCGGCTATGACACGGTCAGCTATTTCGACGGCGACGGCGTGCCGGCGAAGGGCGATGCCGCGTTCGCCGTCGAGCATGACGGTGCCGTCTATCATTTCGCCAATGCCGTGAATGCCGCGCGCTTCGCCGCCAATCCCGAGGCGTTCGCACCGCAATATGGCGGGCACTGCGCCTGGGCGATGTCGCGCGGCTATCTCGCGCCGGGCGATCCGCTGGCCTATGCGGTTGTCGACGGCAAGCTGTACCTGAACTTCAACCAGGAGGTGAAGGCGAAGTGGGACGCCGACCGCGCGAGGTTCATCGCCGCGGCGGAGAAGAATTGGGCGGTGATCCCGGATGATGCCAAGTTTGGAGGGTGAAGGCTGGTTTGGGGTGGAGAGCGGACGTAGCCGATCCTCCCCGGAACGGGGAGGGGGACCAGCGAAGCTGGTGGAGGGGCACAGGCGGGTTGTCTTGACGTAGAGGCAACGCGTCACAGATTCGCGGCTGGAAATGAGCGGCTTATCGGTCCAGCGTCACGCAAACCTCACGTGCCCCTCCACCACCCTTCGGGTGGTCCCCCTCCCCCGTTGGGGGAGGATCGCTCTTGTCCCCTACCGCCCGTAACCGGCCTCGCCCTAAATCGCTTCCAGCGAGGCCCCGATCGCGTCCCACACCTGCGCCAGATCCTCCGCCGCGATGCAATAGGGCGGCATGACGTAAACCGTGTTGCCAAGCGGGCGGAGGAGGACGCCTTTGTCGCGGTAGAAGGCGATCAGGCGCGGGGCGAGGGTCGAGAGATAGCCCGAGTCCGGCACGACGATGTCGAGTGCGGCGATGGTGCCGAGGCCGCGGGGGTTGGCGACGCGACCGTCGTGGCTGAGGAGCGAGAGGTGCGCGGCCTGTGCGTCCGACAGAGCGTCGATGCGTTGCTGCACCGGCTCGTCGCGCCAGATTTCGAGGTTGGCGTTCGCGGCGGCGCAGGCGATCGGGTTCGCGGTGTAGCTGCTTGAATGATAGAAGGTTTTCGCGCGGTCGGTCGAATAATGCGCTTCGAAGATCGGCTCGATGCAGAGCGTCACCGCGAGCGGCAGGCTCCCGCCGGTGAGACCCTTCGAAAGGCAGACGATGTCGGGGATCACGCCCGCCTGGTCGCAGGCGAAGCGCGTGCCGGTGCGGCCCCAGCCGGTCATCACCTCGTCGGCGATGAAGAGCACGCCGTGGCGCGCGCAGATCGCGCGCATCTCGGCGAGCACCCACGCGGGGTAGATGAGCATGCCGCCCGCGCCGAGGATCAGCGGTTCGACGATGAAGGCGGCGGGTTTGGCTGCGCAGGCGGCTTCGAGCGCGTCGAGTGTCGCCTGTTCCAGTCCCTCGTGCGGGAAGGGGATGGTGTCGACGTCGAACAGGAGCGGCTGCCAGGCGCGGTTGTAGACGCCGCGTTCGCCGACCGACATCGTGCCGATCGTATCGCCATGATAGCTGTGCTCGAGGACGAGGATGCGGTGGCGCGGCTCGCCGATGTTGAACCAATAGCCGAGCGCCATCTTGAGCGCGACTTCGACGCTGGTCGAGCCCGAATCCGAGAAGAAGACGCGGGTGAGTGGGGCGGGGGTGATGCGGATCAGCTCGGCGGCGAGCGTCTCGGCGGGTTCGTGGGTCCAGCCAGCGAAGATGAGCTGGTCGAGCTTTTCCGACTGTTCGCGGATCGCGGCCATGATGCGCGGGTGCGCATGGCCGTGGGTGGTGACCCACCAGCTCGAGATCGCGTCGATCCAGCTGTTGCCCTTGGCATCGTAGAGGCGCGCGCCTTTGCCGCGCGCGATGCGCGGGATGGCGTCGCCGAGGCCGTGCTGGGTGAAGGGGTGCCAGATGGGGGAAAGGGGTGTGGTCATTGGCGCGCCTTATACTAGTCGGTCATCCCGGCGAAGGCCGGGATCTCGTCGGTGCGTAGGAATTCAAGGTTGAGGTCCCGGCCTTCGCCGGGATGACGAATATCTATTGAAAGTCCGCGAGATCGAAATTCGCGCTGAAAGCCGCCGCCAGCTTTTCCGGCGTCAGCGGGTCGACGATCGGCAGGCGGCCTAATCGGCGAACGCTGGCGATCTCTGCGATGGTCGCTTCGCTATCCTCCACCCCATCGCCGAGGAAGGCGAGGCCGTGGATGGGGACGCCGCGGCTCCTGAGCGCTTCGATCGTCAGCAGGCTGTGGTTGATCGTGCCGAGGCTGGTGCGGGCGCAGACGATCGCGGGGATCTGCCAGCGCGCAAAGAGGTCTGCGTAGAGCAGGCTGCGCGTGACGGGGACAAGCGCGCCGCCCGCGCCTTCGACGATGAGGTCGCCCGGAGGCGGTGCGAGCTGGTCGGGGTCGATCGCTACGCCGTCGATCTCGGCGGCGCGGTGGGGCGAGGCGGGGGTAACGAGGCGATAGGCTTCGGGCTGTACGGCGACGCCTGCGAGGCGTGCCACCACTTCGCTGTCGGTTTCCTCTTCGAGGCCCGACTGGATCGGTTTCCAATAAGGCGCGCCCGTCGCGCGCGCGAGCGCGGCGGAAAAAACGGTCTTGCCGATGCCGGTGTCGGTGCCGGTGACGACGAAGCGCGTCATGCCGCGGCCATGGCGCCGGCGAGCGTGTCGGCCATGCGGTCGATGTCGCCCTCGGTCACATTGAGGGTGATCGCGATGCGCAGGCGCGCGGTGCCGTGCGGGACGGTCGGCGGACGGATGCCGCGGATGTCGAAGCCCGCCTCCTGCAATGCGCCGGCTATGCGCATCGTGCGGCCGTTGTCGCCGATGACGACGGGGAGGATCTGGCTGCCGCTGGCGGGCAGGCCGAGTTCGGCGAGGCGCGCCTCGGCGTGCGCGACGAGGCTGTGGAGGTGCGCGGCGCGCTCGGGCTCGTTGGCGACGATTTCGAGTGCCTGGCGGACGAGCCACGCCATCAGCGGTGAGGGCGCGGTCGAGAAGATGAACGGGCGGCCGCGGTTGATCAGGAAGTCGCGGACGATCTGCGGGCCGCAGAGCAGCGCGCCCTCGCAGCCGAGCGCCTTGCCACAGGTGTGGAGGGTGATGAGGTTGGCGCGGCCCGCCAGCCGGTGCGCGAGCCCTTGGCCGGCGGGGCCGTAGACGCCGGTCGCATGCGCCTCGTCGACGACGAGAACGGCGTCGTGGCGGCCGGCGACCGCGGCGAGTTCGGCGAGCGGGGCCTTGTCACCGTCCATGCTGTAGAGGCTTTCGACCGCGATCCACGGCGTGCCGGTGCCGCCCTTCGTGCGCCAGACGGCGATAGCGTCGGCGAAAGCCTGCGGGTCGTTGTGCGCGGCGGCGGCGCGGTCTGCGCGGCCGAGCTTCATGCCGTCGTGCGCGCTCGCGTGGATCAATTCGTCGTGGACGATCAGGTCGCCGCGCTGCGGCAGCGTCGCGAAGAGCGCGGCATTGGCGGCGAAACCGGTCGGGAAGAAGAGCGCCGCTTCGCTGCCGTAATGACGCGCGGCGTGCGCTTCGAGCGCCTCATGCTCGGCATGGTTGCCGCGCAGCAGCCGCGAGCCGCCCGAACCGGCCGGAAGCCCCGCCGCGAGCCCCTTGGCCATCGCCTCGTTCAGGGCATAGGAGCCCGCGAGGGCGAGATAGTCGTTCGAGGCGAAATCGATGCCGGTGCGCGGGGCGAGCGCGCGGCGGCGGTTTTCGGCGGCAAGGCCAGCGAGGTCGGCGTGATGCGCGGCGAAGGGGGCGGTCACCATTTTCTTCCTTCTTTTGTCATTCCCGCGAAGGCGGGAACCCAGCTCCATTTTGTCTTATCTTTGTGCCTTTGCGCCTTTGCGTGGGGTTCGAAAAATCTCACGCAAAGGCGCAAAGGCACAAAGAATAAAAGCTGGGTTCCCGCCTTCGCGGGAGTGACAAAATTTCTTAGTCTGCGCGGCCTCCGCCCCGCAAGGCCTGTCGTTCTTTGGCGGTGAGGCGGTGCGGTGTGGCGATCGGCTGGAGCGTCTTGGTGTCGAACAGCGCGCAGCGGCGGCGATCGCCCGAGAAGAGGTCGCGGATCATGCGCGGGAAGAAGCGGCGCATCAGCCGGCCCATGCTCATCTTCGGCAGCGCGCTCGTGTCGCCGATGCCGTCCTGCGTGAAGAGGTGGCCGAGCGGCGGGCCGACCAGCGCGTCGCGCTCCGCCGGGTCGCAGGCGGCGAGCTGGGTCGTGATATAGGGAAGCTTGCCGTTCGCATAAGTGTTGAACAGCGGCATGCCGCAGCAAGAGGCGTACCAGCGCAAGGTCGGCTTGTCGGTGAGGTGGATGCAGGCGAGATGCTCGCGGCCGGTGTCGATGCGCAGGCGTGCGCAGCGCGACTGGTAGAGCGCGCTGCCGCCATGCGCGTCGAGCACGCGTGCGGAATGACCCAGATGGTGCGTCAGATCCTGGCAGTCGGTGCAATGGCATATGACATGGTCGCCCTGGCCGGGGCCGACGTCGAGCAGGGCTCCGGAAACGGCGCCGCATTGGCAGGCGAAGGCGAGGTCGGAGGACATGCTCCGTCCCTAGCGCTTCGCCCGCGAATGCGGAAGCCGGGATCCCGCCTTTCGCCGGGATGACGGCCTGCTGGGGCCGTCAGTTCTTCGACTTGTCGACGAGCTGGTTCTTGGCGATCCACGGCATCATCGCGCGCAGTTCGCCGCCGACCTGTTCGATCGGATGCGCCGCGGCCGCCTTGCGGCTCGCCTTGAGCTCGGGCTGGCCGGCCTGGTTGTCGAGCACGAAATCCTTGACGAAGCGGCCCGACTGGATGTCCTGAAGCACGCGCTTCATTTCCTTCTTGGTCTCTTCGGTGATGATGCGCGGGCCGGTCTTGATGTCGCCATATTCGGCGGTGTTCGAGATCGAATAGCGCATGTTCGCGATGCCGCCCTCATAGAGGAGGTCGACGATCAGCTTGGTTTCGTGGAGGCATTCGAAATAGGCCATTTCGGGGGCATAGCCCGCCTCGACCAGCGTTTCGAAACCCGCCTGGATCAGGTGGGTGATGCCGCCGCAGAGCACCGCCTGTTCGCCGAAGAGGTCGGTTTCGCACTCTTCCTTGAAGGTCGTCTCGATGATGCCGCTGCGGCCGCCGCCGACCGCCGAGGCGTAGGAGAGGGCGAGCGCCTTGGCGAAGCCGTTGCCGCTGTTACCCGCGGCCTCCTGTGCGACCGCGATCAGGCAGGGGACGCCGCCGCCCTTCTGATATTCGCTGCGCACGGTGTGGCCGGGGCCCTTGGGGGCGACCATGAACACGTCGATGTCGGGGCGCGCCTCGATCAGGCCGAAGTGGATGTTGAGGCCGTGCGCGAAGGCGAGCGCGGCGCCGGGCTTCATGTTCGGGCCGATGTCGTCGGCGTAGATCTTCGCCTGATGCTCGTCGGGGGCGGCGATCATGATCACGTCGGCCCATTCGGCGGCTTCCTTGTTCGACAGCACCTTGAAGCCCGCGGCTTCGGCCTTCTTCGCCGTCGCCGAACCGGGACGGAGCGCGATCGCGACGTCCTTGACGCCGCTGTCGCGCATGTTCTGCGCGTGGGCGTGGCCCTGGCTGCCGTAGCCGACCACGGCGACCTTCTTGCCCTTGATCAGATCCTGGTCGGCGTCGCGATCGTAATAAACCTGCATTGGATGTAACCCCTTCGTGTATTGCTTGATCGTCATCCCGGCGGAGGCCGGGATCCCGCCCTCGCGTTCTTCTGCAACGGTGAGATCCCGGCCTTCGCCGGGATGACGAAGTTAGTGATAAACCCTAGAGCGCCTCCGACCCGCGGCCGATGGCGACGACGCCGGTGCGGCCGACCTCGACCAGCCCGCATTCGCGCATCAGCGCGATGAAGCGGTCGACCTTGTCGCTGTTCCCGGTGATTTCGAAGATGAAGCTGGTGAGCGTCGTGTCGACGACCTTCGCGCGGAAGACGTCGGCCATGCGCAGCGCCTCGATGCGCTTGTCGCCGGTGCCCGCGACCTTGACGAGCGCAATCTCGCGCTCGACATGCGCGCCCTGGTCGGTGAGGTCGGTGACCTTGTGCACGGGGACGAGCCGGTCGAGCTGCGCGATGATCTGGTCGATCACCGCGGGCGGCCCCGACGTGACGATGGTGATCCGCGACAGCGCGTGGTCGGCGCTGATGTCGGCGACGGTCAGGCTCTCGATATTATAGCCGCGCGCCGAGAACAGCCCGGTAATCTTGGCGAGGATGCCCGCCTCGTTGTCGACGGTGACGGCGAGCACATGGCGCTCGCCCGCTTCGGTTTTGATTTTCATGGGCTTAGACCAGCGCTTTCGCTTCGTCGTCCATCGTGCCGACGATGTCGTTCGGCTGGAGGATCATGTCGGTGTGTGCGGCTCCGCTCGGAATCATCGGGAAGCAGTTGGCGAGCTTGGCGACGCGGCAGTCGACGATCACCGGGCCGGGCGTCTCGATCATCGTCTGGATGCCCGCCTCGAGCTCGCCGAGCGTGTCGATGCGCAGGCCCGTCCAGCCGTAGGCCGCCGCGAGCTTCACGAAATCGGGCAGGCTGTCCGAATAGCTGTTCGAATAGCGGCTCTCATAGGTCAGTTCCTGCCACTGGCGGACCATCCCCATCCACTCGTTGTTGAGAATGAAGATCTTCACCGGCAGGCGGTACTGGCTGACCGTCCCCATTTCCTGGATGTTCATCTGGAGCGAGGCTTCGCCCGCGATGCAGACGACGAGGCGGCCGGGGTGCGCGATCTGCGCGCCGACCGCGGCAGGAAAGCCGTAGCCCATCGTGCCGAGCCCGCCGCTGGTGAGCCAGCGGTTCGGCGCCGAAAAGCCGAAATGCTGCGCCGCCCACATCTGGTGCTGGCCGACTTCGGTGGTGATGATCGGGTCGCGGCCGCGCGTCGCGTCGAACAAGGCTTTCACCGCGCGCTGCGGCATGATGTCGGCCGAGGCTTCCTTCTTTTCGGGGAAGTCGAGGCAGCGCGTCGCGCGCCAGCCGTCGACGCGGCGCCACCATTCGCCGAGGTCGCGCGGTTTGTGGCCCTTGTCCTGCCACGCCGCGATCAGCGCGTCGAGCGCGCGGCCGGCGTCGCCGACCACCGCGAGGTCGACGGGGACGATCTTGTTGATCGACGAGCGGTCGATATCGATGTGGATCTTCTTTGCCTCGGGCGCGAAGGCGTCGAGGCGGCCGGTGACGCGGTCATCGAAGCGCGCGCCGACCGCGATGATCAGGTCGGCGCGGTTCATCGCCATGTTCGACTCATATGTGCCGTGCATGCCGAGCATGCCGAGCCATTTGGGGTCGTCCGACGGGAAGGCGCCGAGGCCCATCAGCGTCGAGGTGACCGGCGCGCCGGTGAGCGACACCAGCTGGCGCAGCGCGGCGCTGGCATCGGGGCCGGCGTTGATCACGCCGCCGCCGGTGTAGAAGATCGGTCGCTCGGCGGCGGCGATCATGTCGATGGCTTGGCTGATCGCGTCGGCGTCGGGCTCGACCTGCGGGCGGTAGCTTTGATGCTCGATCTTTTCGGGCAGGCGGTATTTCCCCGTCGCGACCTGCACATTCTTCGGAATGTCGATCACCACCGGGCCGGGGCGGCCGTGCGTCGCGATATAGAAGGCCTCGTGCATGATCGCGCCGAGCCGGTCGGGGTCCATGACGAGATAATTATGCTTGGTGCAGTGGCGCGTAATGCCGACGGTGTCGCATTCCTGGAAGGCGTCGGTGCCGATCAGGTTGGTCGGAACCTGGCCCGTCAGCACCACCATCGGGATCGAGTCGAGCAAGGCGTCGGTGATGCCGGTGACCGCGTTGGTCGCGCCGGGGCCCGAGGTGACGAGCACGACGCCGGGTTTGCCGGTCGAGCGGGCATAGCCCTCGGCCGCGTGGGTCGCCGCCTGCTCGTGGCGGACGAGGACGTGCTTGATCGTCGGATGCTTGTAGAGCGCGTCATAGATGGGAAGCACCGCGCCGCCCGGATAGCCGAACACCGTGTCGACCCCGAGGTCGACCAGCGCCTGAACCACCATGTCGGCACCGCTCATTTCCGTCACGACGAAACTCCTTTCCTCATTCTGCCACGCCTTTGGGCGCGCGCCTTGTGCGCTGCAGCGGGTCGGCGGGCAATAGGTGCATGATTCTATCCTGTCAACAGCCTATCGCGTAATAATATTGCTAATTTGTTGATAGAATCGATTTTTAATGATTCTTCGTGGCGCGGCCAGTCGGCGGGTGGCTGGTGGCGGAACCACGTGAACTGGCGCTTCGCATATTGGCGGGTGGCCGCCTGCGCCTGGTCGAGCGCCTCGGTGCGGGGGATTCCGCCGCGGAGATGGGCGGCGATCTGCGGCACGCCGATCGCGCGCATCGCGGGGAGATCGGGGTCGAGATCGCGCGCGAGCAGCGCTTCGACCTCGTCGATCGCGCCGCCGTCGAACATCTGGACGAGCCGCGCGTCGCACCGTTCGCGGAGCCAGTCACGCGGGGGCAGGAGGATCAGCGGCGTCAGCGCGACGCCGTCGGCGATGCCGCCCTCGCGCGCCCGCTGCCAGTCGGCGAGGGTGCGGCCGGTCGCGCGGACGACCTCGAGTGCGCGCGCGACGCGGGTGGTGTCGGCGGGATTGAGGCGCGCGGCGGCGGCGGGATCGGCTTTGGCCAGCGCGGCATGGGCCTCGGCGACGGGGAGCGCGCGGACCGAATCGCGCACTTGCGCGTCGATCTCGGGCACCGGCGCGATGCCATAGAGGAGCGTGCGCAGGTACAGGCCGGTGCCGCCGACGAGGATCGGAACGTTGCCCGCGGCATACGCCTCGGCGACCGCGGCGCGCGCGTCGTCGGCCCAGCGCGCGGCGTTATACGCTTCGGCGGCGCCCACATGGCCGAACAGGCGGTGCGGCACGCCGTGCATCTCTTCCTCCGTCGGGCGCGCCGAGAGGATGGCGAGGTCGGCATAGACCTGGCTGGCGTCGGCGTTGATCACGACGGCCCTTTCGAGCGCGCATGCGAGCGCGACCGCCAATGCGCTCTTGCCGCTGGCGGTGGGTCCGGCGATAAGCGCGAGAGGTGGCCGCGTGGGGCCCGGGGAAGAAGGAGCAGCCATGTTCGTAGCGACGTTGATAGCAGCCGGGAAGCTGACCGACGAGGTGGTTCGCGAAGCGATCGACCGGCTCGATGCGACGGGGCACGACGTCGGCGCGCCGCATTGGCTCGACGAGCATGACGCCGCCGACATCATGTTTCAGGGCAGCCTGGTCAGCGCGCGCGCCGAACTGGCGAAGATGGACCATGGCGCGCTTGACGTCGTGGTGCAGCCGCTGGGCGATCGCACCAAGAAGCTGATCGTCGCCGACATGGATTCGACGATGATCACGGTCGAATGCATCGACGAACTCGCCGATTATGCCGGGATCAAGCCCGAGATCGCGGCGATCACCCAGCGCGCGATGCGCGGCGAACTCGATTTCCGCGCGGCGCTGATCGAACGTGTCGCCGCGCTCGGCGGCATGGCCGAGGCGACGTTGACCGAATGCCGGATCGAGCGGGTGAAGCTGACCCGCGGCGCGCGCACTTTGGTCCAGACGATGAAGGCGCATGGCGCCTGGTCGGTGCTGGTGTCGGGGGGCTTCACCGCCTTTGCCGACCCGGTGGGCGAGGCGATCGGCTTCGACAAGGTCGTCGCCAACACGCTCGAGATTTCGGGCGGCAAGCTGACCGGGCGCGTGATCGAGCCGATCGTCGACAGCCAGGGCAAGCTCGAGACGCTGAAGGCCGAGGCCGCGAAGCACGGCCTGCCGCTCGCCGAGACGCTGGCCGTGGGCGACGGCGCGAACGACATCCCGATGATCACCGCGGCGGGGCTGGGGATCGGCTTTTATCCGCATGCGTCGGCGGGCGAGGCCGCGGCGGCGGTGATCCGCCACCACGACCTGACCGCGCTCTTGTGGGCGCAGGGCTATGCGCGGCGGCAGTGGGTGATGGGGTAGCGCCGGTGTCGACCGGTTGCGGGCGAGACCCGACATTTGCGATAATCCACAACCGTCACCCCGGGCTTGACCCGGGGCCTGCCTTGTCCTGAAGAAAAAGGCGGATCCCGGATCAAGTCCGGGATGACGAAGTAAAAAGCGACGACGTCCGCTCACCACCCCAAAAGCGAGGCCCGCCAAGCAGCTCCCCACCCACCCGGCATCGACGGGATGGACTTGTCCGGATCGCCGCTCTAAGGCCCATCGCGGTTCGGGGAGTGGCGCAGCCCGGTAGCGCGCTTGCTTTGGGAGCAAGATGTCGCAGGTTCGAATCCTGTCTCCCCGACCATTTTCCTCCAGCTATCCCGCCGAGGTCGCGATCAGCCGCGCGTAGAAATTGATCATGCGCTTGAAGCTGTCGATCTTCATATGCTCGTTGGTGCCGTGGATCATCGCCGATTCCTTCAGCGAGAAATGCATCGGCATGAAGCGGTAGACGTCCTTCGACACCGGCTCCATGCTGCGGCTGTCGGTGCCCGCGACGACGAGGGTCGGGGTGAGCACCGCCTGCGGCGCGTCGGCGCGCGCGGCGGCGGCGATCCATTTCCAGCCCTGCGAACTGGTCGACGAGACGCGGCTGGGCTCGCGCGGGGTGCCGGTCCAGGCAAGATCGACCGGCAGGTCGCCGACCGCCGCCTTGGCGCGCGCCATGACGTCGGCCGACCGGTTCCACGGCGCGATGCGATAGTTGATCAGCGCATTGGCCGATTGCGGCAGGACATTCTCCTTGGGGCTGCCCTGCAGCATCGTCGGCGCGATGGTGGTGTGGAAGGCCGCGGCGGTGGTCGGCGCCGCGCCGAGCTGGCGCTTGAGCAGCGGGGCGAAGAGCCAGGGGTTGGCGACCGCCATCCTGGTGGTGCCGCCCTTCTTTTCCGCGAGCGCCTCGATCATCGAGGCGCCGGGGCCGCGCAGTTCGATCGGAAAGGGATTGCCGGTGATGTCGAGCACCGCCTTGGCCAGCGTCTCGACCCCGGTCTGCACGGGCGGCATCGAGCTGTGTCCGCCGGGCGCATTGGCGGTAACCTTGAGCGTCGCATAGCCCTTTTCGGCGATACCGATCATGATCGCGGGGCCGTCGATCACCGGGGTGTCGGTCAGTACGATGCTGCCCTCGTCGAGGGTGAAGATCGCCTTTACCCCCTCGGCCTTCAGCATCGCCGCCGCGGCGACCGCGCCGCTTCCGCCCGCTTCCTCGTCGTGGCCCGAGACCAGGTAAATGCCGCGCTTCGGCTTGAAGCCCGATTTCGCGAGCGCCTCGATCGCCTCGAACAGCCCGATCAGCGAGCCCTTGTCGTCGACGGTGCCGCGGCCCCACACCGCCGCTTCGGCGACCGTCCCCGCGAAGGGCGGGTATTTCCAGTCCTTCTCGGTCCCCTCGGTCACCGGCACGACGTCCTGATGCGCCATGACGATGATCGGCTCGAGCGACGCATCGCTGCCCGGCCAGTGATAGACGAGCGTCCGGTTGGGCAGGATCGTGCGCGTCGTCGCACTGTGCGTCGCGGGATAGGCGGCGGCGAGAAGGGCGTGGAGCCTGTCCCATTCGGTGACCTGGTTGTCGGCGGGGTCCTGGTGCGAGATCGTCCGGATCTGCGCCGCGGCGCTCAAATGCGCGACCGCGGCGTCGAGATCATAGGCCGGGATCGCCGCGAGGCGGACGTCGCTGCCGTCGGCGATATCGGCGGGCGCGAAGCTCGCCGTCCGCACCGCCACGGTTCCGGCGATCACGGCGAGCACCGCCAGCCCGCCCAGCAGGATCGTCCGTTTCTTGCCCATCATCGCCTCCCCCTTATCGTTTCCGATATGGAGCGGGATGGGTTTCGATATGCAAGGAAAATGGTGGGCCCGGCAGGACTCGAACCCGCAACCTAGCCGTTATGAGCGGCCAGCTCTAACCATTGAGCTACAGGCCCCCGTGGGGACGCACGGGCGATAGCGGAGCGCGGCGAGCCTTGGCAAGCACCAAGCTCAGCCCGCGCCCGCGCGGCGCTCCGCCATCGCCAAAATCTCGGTCGCGGTGGTCGGTTCGATCCCGCGCTTCGCCAGATGTTCGAGCACGACGTCCCACCAGCGGTAGAAGGCGGCGAGGTCGGCGTCGGTGCGGACATAAGGGGTGTTGCCCGGCTGGAGCGAGGGCGAATGGAAGGAGAAGTTGAGCACCGGGAGCCGCTGGGCGACCGCGATGTCGATCGCCTTGCACGCGCGCTCGGCGGGAATGCCCTCGGGCGTGAGCGCGATGCGCTCGGAGAGCCCGAGGCGCGCGAGCGCGGCGCGGCCGCTGGCGCCGGCGCGGTGATAGGCGGGGCGGCCGAGTCCCTTCAGCAGGCCCCCGAAGACCGTCGTCACCGGCACCTCGAGGATCGTCCGGCCGTGCGTCTCGACCCACCAGGGTTTGAGCGGCATCGCGTGATAGTCGGGGCCGTGTCCGCTGCGATAGTCGAAGCCCGAGCGCACCGAGGTGTCGCAGCGGAAGCCGAGGTCGGCGAGCATCGCGGCGGTATAGTCGCCGAGGCCGTAACGCCCGGCGCGATAGACGAGCGGCGGGACGCCGAAGCGATCCCGTATCGCGTCGCGCAGCGCGGTCATCTTGGCGCGCTGGAGTTCGACCGGGAGGTTGCCGGTATAGCTGTTGCGTTCGCCGACCTTTTCGTCGTGCGGCGGGGTGACCCAGGGGTGGAGCTGCGCCCCGATGTCGCAGCGCCCTGCGGCCTGCGCCGCGCCGAGGATGTCGGCCGCGGCGTTATCGGCGACGATCGGCCAGTCGACGAGGTAGATGGGCGCGACCCCCGCCGCCTCGAAATAGCGCTGGCAGTCGGCGAGCGCCGGGACCGAGTCGAGGCGATAGCCGGTACGCGCGAAGGGCGCCGACCAGTCGAAATCCTCTTCGGTGTCGATGGTGACCCAGAAACGCGGGCGCTCGTCCGCGCCGAGCGTCACGACATCGGACGCGTTCGGAGACGCCAAAAGACTTCCGGCCTGCGGCACCGGACTTTCCCCTATGCTCCCGAAGCGCCCCGCTCCGGTCAATCGCCCTGCTGCGGGACCGGCCGGTCCGCAGCAGCGCCCGGACTGGCCGAGGGAAGGTGCAAGGTCAAGGCGTTATGCCCGATATCGAGGCGTCCCCCGGCAGCCCGCGCGAGGCTGTCGACGAGCCGCAGCGAGAAACCGAGGCTGAGGATCGCCGCGCCGGGTGCGTCGCCCTCGGGACTGTAGCTCGGATCGAGCAGGTCGCGCGCGGGGGTGAAGCGGATCGCGACCGGGCGGACGAGGCGGAGCTGCAGCTCGTCCTTCTGCGCGTTGTCGGTGAGCAACTGGCCGACGAGCGAGCCGTTCGATTCGGAGACGTCGACGAGCGCGGTGATCAGGCGGCCGACCATCCGCCGCGCCGCGATATCCTCGACCGCGGCGTGGAACGGCCCGCCGACGCGCGAGATGCTGATCGCGACGCCATGGTCGGCGAGCAGCGGCGCGAGGTCGCGTTCGACCTGCGCGGTGATCGCGCCGATGTCGCTGTGCTCGCCCGCGGGGACCACGGGTTCGGCGGCGGCGCGCGTCGCGGTCTGCAGGTCGTCGATGAGCGCCTGCACCGTGGCGGCATCGGCGACGATCGTGTCGGCCATGGCGCGATAGGTGTGGCTTACGGGGCCGAACATCTGGCCCGAGATGATCTGCGCAAAGCCCGAGATCGCATTGAGCGGGCTGCGCAGTTCGTGGATCAGCTGGCGGATCGAATCGCCGGCATTGTCCTCGACGGGCAGCCCGTAGGGGATTTCGTTGCGCTGCGGGCGCCGCGCGCTGCCGCGATAGCCGCGGAACTGGCCGGTCGACCGGTCGAACCAGGGCAGCGCCGAAAAGCGCCATTCGCCGGCGTCGGCCTCGGCCCCCTCGAGCATCATCCGCGCGTTGATCATTTCGGCACGCTGGCGGAAGGCGCCGGCGGCGACGCCGTCGGTGCCGGGCTCGCCGCCAAGCGCCGCCTCGGCGATCGACAGGCCGATCACCGCGCCGCGCGGAACGCCTTCGACCCAGTGGATCACGCCGTCGGGGCCCGTCTCGAAGAGGAAGGATTCGCGCGCGGGCTGCGCCGGGCGCGGCTCGGCGGCCGTCTGGCCGCGCGCCGACTGATATTTGTCGATGCGGCGGACGAGCTCGCTGATCTGGCTCGGCTCGCTTTCGACCGGCGCGGGCGATTCGGCCGCGGCGGCAACGGGCTCGGCTGGGGGAGCCTCGGCGACGGGCGCGGGCTGCGGCAGCGCGACCGACGCCGCGCCGAGGCTGGCGAGCGCGCGATTGACCCCCTCGGGAAGATCGCCGCGCGCGGCGAGGAAAGAGCGCGCCATTGGCCCGGTCGCGGGCAACAGCGCAAGCCAGTCGGCCTCCGACAGTTGCGCGTCGCGCAGCATCGGGAGCGACACCGCAGGGACGTCGTTGGCGTAGAGCGCGACGATCGGCGCAAAACGGCTGTGCCGCGCGATCGCCGTGGCGCAATCGCGGCGGACGCCCTCGGGGATTTGCGGCCGCAAAACCGCGAGCGCGTGCAGCGAGCGACGAATATCGTCATCGCCCAGTTGATTGCCGCGCTGCGCCAGAATATCGGAGAGCTGCCGCCACGCCGCGACGCACGACCGCCGGTCGGCCGGAGCCTGGCGCAAGATGGTCGCAATCATCGTATCGGCGGTCACGCGGCGCGGGCCCCCACCCTTGTTGTTGGTTAGCGTATGTTTACCGGCTAGCGTGAATCCCGCGGTCATGAAAGCACCTTAACCACGCGCGTCGCATTGTGGGACAATTGCAATCGCCTGAAATATAATTATGGTCTTCGCCATCAGAGGGAAACGGAAGTTACAATGATGGCGAGCCAGAAATTCGATCAGATCGACCTGCAAATCCTGCACGAGCTGCAGAAAGACGGCCGGATGACCAATGTCGAGCTTGCCCAGCTGGTCGGGCTGACCGCCCCGCCATGCCTGCGCCGCGTACGCGCGCTCGAAGAATCGGGGGTGATCCGCAGCTATCACGCCGACCTCGACGCGGCGAAGCTGGGCTATGGCATCACGGTGTTCGCGATGGTCAGCCTGCGCAGCCAGGCCGAGGCCGATCTGAAGGCGTTCGAGGATTATGTCGGCGCGCTGCCCGAGGTGCGCGAATGCTATATGCTGAACGGCGAGATCGACTTTCTGCTGAAGGTGGTCGCGCGCGATTTGCAGAGTTTCCAGTCCTTCCTGACCGCGCATCTGACCTCGGCGCCGAATGTGACGAGCGTGAAGACCTCGCTGACGATCCGGACCGCGAAACAGCTGGCGGGGATTCCGGTCGAGGCTTGAGGGGAGGGCGGTGGCCGGCCCCGGGCGGGCATAAGCGATCCTCCCCCAACGGGGGAGGGGGACCACCCGGAGGGTGGTGGAGGGGCACAGGAGGTTACCGCGGCGCTCAACCGAAGAGCCCCTCATTTCCTTTAGCGAAGCCGTGGTGCACGACCTCGACGGCAAGGCAAACCGCCTGTGCCCCTCCACCAGCTTCGCTGGTCCCCCTCCCCGTGCCGGGGAGGATCGGCACCGTCCGCTCCCCAGCCCCAAGCGGCCATTGAAAGCCGGAACCCGGATCAAGTCCGGGATGACGGAGGAGGACGCTTGGCGTAGAAGCGCACCCCATGACCAAGCACCGCATCTATTCGATCAGCGTCGCGAGCGTGTACCCGCACTATATCGCCAAGGCCGAGAAGAAGGGGCGTAGCAAGGCCGAGGTCGACGAGATTTTCCGCTGGCTGACGGGCTATGACCGGAAGGGGCTGGAGGCCGAGCTGGCAAAAGGGACAAGCTTCGAGGATTTCTTTGCGAAGGCGCCGGCGCTGAACCCCGCGCGGTCGCTGATCACCGGGGTGATATGCGGGATCCGCGTCGAGACTATCGAAGAGCCGCTGATGCGCGAGCTGCGCTATCTCGACAAGCTGATCGACGAGCTCGCCAAGGGCAAGAAGATGGAGAAGATCTTGCGGGGTTAAAGATCCTCCCCTTGGCGCAGCCATGGGGAGGTGGCAGGTCGCTCCGTACCCCACGGCCGCCGTTGGCAGGCGAGTTTGAGACCGACACAGTCGCTCATTTCACTGCACGCGCGTGACCTTCAGCCCCTCGGCCTGCAGCAGCGTCGGCAGCCCGTCCTTGCCGATCAGATGGCCGGTGCCGACCGCGACCAGTAGCGTGCCCGGCCGCTCCATCCGCGCCTTTGCCCATAGGCTCCAGGCGCGGTTGCGCTCGGTGAGGAGCGCCGCGCGCGCCGCCGGGACGGTGTCGACATCCTCGTTGACCATCTTCTCCAGCGTGGCGATATCGCCGCGCGACCAGGCCGCGGTCAGCGCGCCGACCTCGGCGACCGCGTCGCCTGCGCCCGCGGCGGCGTTGGTGAGCAAGGCGCGCTGCGTCGGCGCATCGAGCGTTTCGAAGAACATCAGCTGCGCCTCGGCACTTTCGAGGCCGCTGACCGGCTTGCCCGCGTTCGCGAAGGCCACGGTCAGCCGCGTCTCGACGCCGTTCGCCGGCGATAGTGCGGCGTTCTGCGCGACGCGCTGGCCCATCAGCACCATCACCGCCCAATCGTCGAGCGTATCGCCGCCGAAGGGCTGGCCGGGACCGCTCGCCTCGAGCGCGCGATAGGCGGCGAGCGCGTCGGCGGGCAGGCGGCGGTCGACCGGCAGCGGTGCGTCGCGCGGCGCCAGCCGCTGGAATATGCCGCCGACCTTGGCGAGTTCGGCCGGCGAGAGTTCGAGCACCAGCTCGTCGGCGGCGGCGACGGCATCGCCGACCTTGCCGCCGTCCCAGTCGGTCGCCGCGGGCAGCGCGTGCATCGTGCCGAGCAAATAGAGCCGCGTGTCGTCGTCCTCGACCAACCACATCGCGGGCTTGGCGACCTCATGCTCGGCGGGGGCGCCGCATGCCGCGAGCAGGCACGCCGACAGGGCGGCCGCGGCGCGGCGACCCCCGCGAAGGAACGCGCGCGCGCCGGCGGTCAATAGTCGATCCGCTGCACGGTCAAGCCGCGCTCGGCCAGATAGGCCTGCACGCTCCTGTCGCCCGCGAGGTGCCCGGCGCCGACCGCGACGAAGACGGTGCCGGGCCTGCCCAGCCGCGCCTTGATCGTGCCGGCCCAGCGCGCGTTGCGGTCGAACAGCAGGATCTTTGCGAGTTCGGGGGTTTCGGTCATGCTCTCGTTCATCGTCGCGGCGAGCGCGACGGGGTCGCCCTTCGCCCATTGCGCGACCAAAGTATCGAGCGTCGGGACGACCTTGTCCATGTCGCGCACCACGGTGTCCAGATAGGCGAGCTGCGACGCGTCGGACAGCGTGTCGAAAAAGCCATACTGCTCCTCGACCGTCTCGAAGGCGCCGATCGGCTTGCCGCTCGCCTTCGCGGCGCGCGTCAGCGTCATTTCGGGGCCAAGCTGGGGGTCGTAACCCTGGATCAGCAGCGGCAGCACCGACAGGTTGACCGCGAGGAACCAGGGTTCGTAGGTCTCGAATTTCTCGGGCGGCAACCCGACCGAGACCATCGACGCGGCATAGGCGTCATACGCTTCCTTGCTCATCCGGCTGGCCATCGTGCGTCCCGCGGGATCGATCGCCATCTTCTCGGTCACCGCCTTCACTGCGGCGGGGTTCTCGGGCATCAGCATTTCGAGCATCAGCTCGTCCGAGCCGTCGAACGCGGTCTTCACCGCCTCGTCGAACCAGCCGAGCCCGGGTTTCAGGAAATGAACGGTGCCGAACAGATAGATGGTCGTGTCGTCGTCCTTCACCACCCACAAAGCGGGGTCGGCGTCGACGGTCGGGGCGGCGGCCTCGGCGGGTTCGGCGGCGCGCGCGGCGTTGCTGCCCGGCAGCATCGCGCATTGCGCGAAAGGGATGATCGCGCAGGTCGCGGCGAGGGTCTTGAACAGGCGTTTCATGGCCATGGGAACTTTCGGTCTGAAGGGGGATCCGGCGGGGTCAGCGGAACTTGAACCAGCAATAGACGAGCGCGTTGGCGACCATGCTGGCCAGGAACAGCAGCATCGCGTCGACCGGCGGCGCCAGCCCGGCGCGGTGCAGCACCCACCAGACCGGGCAGGGAAAGACGAAGGCGTAAAAACCCGCCAGCGCGCCGAGATGATAGGCTTGCCGCTCATGGTCGTCGATCGAGCGGTGGTAGACGACCAGCGCGACTGCGAGCCCGGCAACCCACAGCAAAGAGAGGGCGTAGGCGTTGGTCGGCGACAGCGCCGCGTTGCTCACCAGCAGGTCGCCCTCCGACTGCAGCAGGATCGCCGAGACCAGACCCAGCGCGCCCGACCCGATGAGGCTGATCCAGTAGAGCCGCTTGCGCGACGACCAGCTCCGGAAATACGCGGCGTGGCGGCGGACATAGAGCCACATCGCGGCGACACCGAAGGCGATCGCGACCAGCGGCCCGACCCACGACGCGAGGAGCGGGTCGCCCGAATTCAATGCCGCCTGGTTATAGCCGGCGACCCCGCCCGCGAGCATCGCGGTGCACAGGCCGATTGCGATCGGCCAGATCATGTTCGGTGCGCGGGGTTCCTTTGGCTCAGTTGCCATCGTCATTTCCTTCGCCATAATCGAAAATTTCCTCGATCGGCATGTCGAACAGCCGCGCGAGCTTGAAGGCGAGCGGCAGCGACGGGTCGTATTTCCCTGTCTCGATCGCGTTCACCGCCTGCCGCGAAACGTCGAGCCGCTCGGCCAGTTCGGCCTGGCTCCAGTTTCGCATCGCGCGCAGCACTTTCAGCTTGTTGTTCATCGGTGCCTCGCCAGTCCTAGCGTTCGAACCGCCATGGCAAGCCCGGGCGCTGTCGGCAAACGGCAATTTGGGGTCGGCCCCTGCGGCGGGATGGTTCGGTGCGGCATGCATGTCCTGGCTTTCAAGGAGCTGGAGCGCCTTCGGGGAGGAGGGCGCTCCAGCCCGGCTCGCCTGCCGACACCGGGGAGCATCGAACGGGGCAAGACGTCGAACATGGGCTCGCCGCGGCTCAGCGGGCGTTCTGGACCATCAGCAGCGCGAGCTGGGTGCTGCCCGCGGCGCGGGCGATGGCGCGGTCGGCCTGCAGCTTCGCGGCGGCGAGCGCGTCGGCGATGCACTGCGTTTCGCGGGCGCGCTCGGCGGTGCCGCCGATGCCGGTGCGGCACAGGGTGCGCGCGGCGCTCTTCACGCGGGTCTCGAGGCGCTGCTGGTCGCGCGCGGTGGTCAGGTTCAGGTCGGCGATGCGGACTTCGGCGGTGGGCTGCTCGGCGGCGAGCGCGGGGGTCGGGGCGACGGTGAGTGAGAGGGCGAGGATCAGGGTGCGGGTCATCATGGTCATTCTCCTTGGGTCGTGTTGGTCATGGCCACCTGTCTTTGTGTCAGGTGTTGTTGACTATATGTCGCGATTCGCTGACTATGTCAATAACACCTGACAAAAAGTTTTGGACACCTGACAAAGGTCCCGGATTTCGGCGCGCGGGGCGGGGCGCGGAGCCTTGACCCTGACGCTACGCTGGGCCAATGCGGCGGCGATTTTTTGCACCTCCCGAAGGAAAACCGGCCGTGGCCGAGGCGGACGCCAAGCAACCCCTGAGTTTCCAGGACATGATCCTGACGCTGCACGCCTATTGGAGCGCGCGCGGCTGCGCGATCCTGCAGCCCTATGACATGCGCGTGGGGGCGGGGACGTTTCACCCCGCGACGACGCTGCGCAGCCTCGGCCCCGAGCCGTGGAACGTCGCCTATGTCCAGCCGAGCCGGCGGCCGACCGACGGCCGCTATGGCGAGAACCCCAACCGCCTCCAGCATTATTACCAGTATCAGGTGATCCTGAAGCCCTCGCCCGCCGACCTGCAGGATCAATATCTGGGGAGCCTCGCCGCGATCGGCATCGACCCGCTGCTCCACGATATCCGCTTCGTCGAGGACGATTGGGAATCGCCCACATTGGGCGCGTGGGGACTGGGCTGGGAAGTCTGGTGCGACGGGATGGAAGTCACCCAGTTCACCTATTTCCAGCAGATGGGCGGCTTCGACTGCAAGCCCGTCGCGGGCGAGCTCACCTACGGGCTCGAACGCCTCGCCATGTATATCCAGAATGTCGACAATGTGTACGACCTGCGCTTTTCGGACGCGGTCGGTGATGTCGCGGCGGTGAGCTATGGCGACGTGTTCCTCGAGAATGAGCGCCAATTCTCGAAATGGAATTTCGAGGTTGCCGACACCGACAGCCTGTTTGCGGGGTTCAAGGCCGCCGAGGCCGAATGCAACCGCGCGATCGAAGCGGGGGTGCCGCTCGCGGCTTATGACCAGGCGATCGAGGCGAGCCATTTGTTCAACCTCCTGCAGGCGCGCGGCGTGATCAGCGTGCAGGAACGCGCCAATTATATGGCGCGCGTCCGCGATCTCGCGAAGGGCAGCTGCAAGGCGTGGATCGACAGCCAGTCCGAGCGCTGGACCGCAAAATATCCGGGGTGGACGCTGTGATGGCCGCCGCAACGATCCTCCCCCAACGGGGGAGGGGGACCATGCGAAGCATGGTGGAGGGGTACGTGCAGTTGAACGCGGCGGATGCGGGCCCGTGCCCCTCCACCAGCTTCGCTGGTCCCCCTCCCCGTGCCGGGGAGGACCCGCAATGACCGACTTTCTTCTCGAACTGCGCTCGGAAGAAATCCCCGCCCGGATGCAGGCCGGTGCGCGCGCCGAGCTCGAAAAATTGTTCCGTGCGCAGTTGAGCGCGGCAGGGCTCGAAACGGGCGAGCTGACCATCTGGTCGACGCCGCGCCGCCTTGCGCTGATTGCGCGCGACCTGCCCGAGGCGACCGCCGCAGTCAGCGAGGAACTGAAGGGCCCGCGCAGCAGTGCGCCGCCGCAGGCGCTCGAAGGCTTCCTGCGCAAGACCGGCCTTCGCCAAGACCAGCTCGAAGACCGCGACGGCGTGTATTTCGCGGTGATCGACAAGCCCGGCCGCGCGACCGCCGCCGTGCTCGCCGAGGCGATCCCTGCGATCGTCCGGGCCTTCGCCTGGCCCAAGTCGATGCGCTGGGGCAAGGACAGCGCGAGCAGCGAAAGCCTGCGTTGGGTGCGTCCGCTCTCGGGCATCGTCGCGATCTTCGGCGAAGACCTCGTTGCGTGTGAAGTGAGCGGGATTTCTACAGGTTTCGCGACGCGGGGCCACCGCTTCCACTGCCCGGGCGAGATCACGATCGGCTCGGCATCGGACTATGCCGAGAAGCTGCGCGCGTGCCATGTCATCGTCGATCATGAGGAGCGGCAGAGCATTATCCGTAGCGGCGCGGCGAAGGCCGCGACCGATGCGGGGCTGAGCCTCGTCGCGGACGAGGGGCTGGTGATCGAGAATGCGGGGCTTACCGAATGGCCGGTGCCTTTGCTCGGCCGCTTCGACGAAGCGTTCCTGGATGTGCCGCCCGAGGTCATCCAGCTGACCGCGCGGGTGAACCAGAAATATTTCGTGGTGAACGACGCGGGCGGCAAGCTGGCGAACGGGTTCGTCTGTACCGCGAACATCGACGCGGTCGATGGCGGCGCGGAGATCGTCGCGGGCAACCGCAAGGTGCTGGCGGCGCGGCTTTCGGACGCGCGCTTCTTCTGGGAACAGGACCAGAAGAAGACGCTCGCGCAGCACGCCGAGAAGCTGGCGAACATCACCTTCCACGAAAAGCTGGGGACCGTTGCCGACAAGGTCGAGCGCGTGGCGAAGCTGGCGCGGTGGCTGGTCGAAGAAGGCATCGTAAAGCCCTCTCCCCTTCAGGGGAGAGGGTTGGGAGAGGGGGCCGAAGCGGCTTCCGTTCCGGCCGATGTCCCCCTCTCCCCGGCCCTCTCCCCTGAAGGGGAGAGGGAGATTCTGGCCGACCAAGCCGAACTCGCCGCGCGTCTGGCCAAGGCCGATCTCGTCACCGAAATGGTCGGCGAATTCCCCGAACTACAAGGCCTGATGGGCGGCTACTACGCCCGCGCCGAAGGCCTGCCCGATGCGGTCGCCGACGCGATCCGCGACCATTACAAGCCGGTCGGGCAGGGCGACGACGTGCCGACGGCGCCGGTGACGGTGGCTGTGGCGTTGGCGGATAAGCTGGACAGCTTGGCTCAGTTTTTCTTTGAAGGCATTGCCCCGACCGGTTCAAAAGATCCATTTGCGCTACGTCGAGCGGCGCTCGCAGTCATTCGCACGATTGAGGCAACGTCTATAAGGATGCCAATCCTTGTCTCCTCTCGAATGGCGATGGGATTACGGGTTATCGACGATAAAGCAGTTAAAACTGCTGCGACGGAGCTCAGGTCGAAGCTTATGTTTGGCGAGTTATCGCGCAACGACAATGGCATTGCATCTGCGTTTCAAGCTATCAATGAGGCCGAGCGTGGCGCCCATAAACAGCGTTTTGAAGCGCAGTTTACAGCCATCTGGCCAGCTGCCGCAGAACTTCTCGACTTCTTCGCCGACCGCCTCAAGGTCCAGCAGCGCGAAGCCGGCGTCCGGCACGACCTGATCGACGCGGTGTTCGCGCTTGGCGGCGAGGATGATCTCGTTCGCCTGCTCGCTCGCGTGAAGGCGTTGCAGGCGTTCATGGCGACCGAGGACGGCGCCAACCTGCTCGCGGGCTACAAGCGCGCGGCGAATATATTGAAGCAGGCGGATATCCCCGTCGCCCCCGCGGAGGCGGGGGCCGCTGGGGTTAGCGCGCCGAACACAACGGCCCCCGCCTTCGCGGGGGCGACGGATGTGGATCGGGCTCTCCTCGCCGCGCTCGACGCCGCCGAGCCCGCCGCCTCCGCCGCGGTCGCCGAGGAGCGCTTCACCGATGCCATGGCCGCGCTCGCCAGCCTCCGCGCGCCGATCGATGCATTTTTCGAGGGCGTGATGGTCAACGACCCCGACGAAGCGGTCCGCGCCTATCGCCTCGGCCTGTTGTCGCGCTTCACCGGCGCGGTGCACGGGGTCGCCGATTTCTCGAAGATCGAGGGCTAGAGGCCCAAGCGATGGAGCAGGAATTTCCTGTCTGGCTGGCCTTTCTCTTCCCGGTCTTCTTCGTCGCGCTGTGGGTGCTCGTGACGCGCGTCATTTCGTGGCTGGGCTGGTCGGCGCTCGCGCGCCGCTTCGCTTTCGACCGTCCGCTTCCGGACGATGCGACGCGCTACGGCTCGCAATCGCTCTCGGTCGGCGATTCCCTCTTCACGATCGCCAACTACAGCAATTGCATGAATATCTGGATCGACCAGCGCGGCATTTACATGCGGCCACAGCTCATCTTCCGGCTGTTCCATCCGCTGCTGCACATCCGCTGGGACCAGATCGCCGAGGTTGACGTGCGGACGGGATTCTTCAACGGCCGGACGCGGCTGGTCTTTCGCGCCGATGCGCCCGTGGTCGCGATGCGCGGCCGTTCGGGCCGCGCGGTCGCCGAGCGATGGCATTCGTATGGCGGAGGCAGCCGCGCCTGAAGCCGCTAAAGGAAAACTGAATCGACGATAAGGGGCAACGTCCCTATTCCCCGCCAACCTCCTCCCCGGGGCAGCAGGAGCATGAAATGACGAGCATGGTGCATTTGTTCGGCGGCGCGGCCACCACGGCCGAGCGGTCGAAGGAATTGCTGGGCGGCAAGGGGTCGAACCTCGCCGAAATGGCCTCGATCGGCTTGCCGGTGCCCCCGGGCTTTACGATCACCACCGACGTCTGCACCCAATATTACACCAATGGCGAGCAGTTCCCCGCGGGCCTGGTCGAAGAGGTCGCCGCGGGCATCGCGCATATCGAGGGCATCACCGGCAAGCGCTTCGGCGATGCCGCCGACCCGCTGCTCGTCTCGGTCCGTTCGGGCGCGCGCGTGTCGATGCCGGGGATGATGGACACGGTGCTCAACCTGGGGCTCAACGACGCGACCGTCGTCGGGCTGTCCGAAGCGTCGGGCGACCCGCGCTTCGCGTGGGACAGCTATCGCCGCTTCGTCCAGATGTACGCCGACGTCGTCATGGGCCTCGACCATGCCGAGTTCGAGGAAGCGCTGGAAATCGCCAAGGAAGACAAGGGCTTCTATCTCGATACCGAGATGTCGGCCGAGGATTGGCAGGCCCTCGTCAAGGAATATCAGGCGATCGTCGCGCGCGAGACCGGCGCGCCCTTTCCGCAGGATCCGAACGACCAGCTGTGGGGCGCGGTCGGCGCGGTCTTCGCGAGCTGGGAGAGCGACCGCGCGAAAGTCTATCGCCGGTTGAACTCGATCCCCGCCGAATGGGGCACCGCGGTCAATGTGCAGGCGATGGTGTTCGGCAATATGGGCGACACCTCGGCGACCGGCGTCGCCTTCACGCGCGACCCCGCGACCGGCGAGCGCGCCTGGTACGGTGAATGGCTGATCAACGCGCAGGGCGAGGACGTGGTCGCGGGCATCCGCACGCCGCAATATCTGACCAAGGTCGCGCGCGAGAAAGCGGGCGCCAAGCCGGCGTCGATGGAAGAAGCGATGCCCGAGACCTTCGGCGAATTGGGCCGCGTCTTCGACACGCTCGAGACGCATTACCGCGACATGCAGGACATCGAGTTCACCGTCGAACGCGGGACGCTCTGGATGCTGCAGACGCGCTCGGGCAAGCGCACCGCCAAGGCGGCGCTGAAGATTGCGGTCGACATGGCCGCCGAGGGGCTGATCACCGAAGAGGAGGCCGTCGGCCGCGTCGACCCCGGCGCGCTCGACCAACTGCTCCACCCGACGCTCGACCCCAAGGCGCCGCGCGACGTGCTGACCAAGGGGCTTCCCGCCAGCCCCGGCGCCGCGTCGGGCAAGATCATGTTCACCGCCGATGGCGCCGAAAAGGCCGCCGAAATGGGCGAGGCCGTGATCCTCGTCCGTGTCGAAACCTCGCCCGAGGACATCCACGGCATGCACGCGGCGAAGGGCATTCTGACCGCGCGCGGCGGGATGACCAGCCACGCCGCGGTCGTCGCGCGCGGCATGGGGCGTCCCTGCGTCTCGGGCGCGGGCGGGCTGTCGATCGACGGTGCGGCGCGGGTGCTGCGCGTCGGCGGGCGCGAGCTTCGCGAAGGCGATATATTGACCCTCGACGGCTCGACCGGCGAGGTGATGGCGGGCGAGGTTCCGACCTTGCTGCCCGAACTGGTCGGCGATTTCGGCACGCTGATGGTCTGGGCCGACAAGGTGCGCCGGATGAAGGTGCGCGCCAACGCCGAAACCCCGCAGGACGCGCAGGTCGCGCGCGATTTCGGCGCCGAGGGCATCGGGCTGTGCCGCACCGAGCATATGTTCTTCGACGCCGCGCGGATCACCGCGGTGCGCGAGATGATCCTCGCCGACAGCGAAGCCGGCCGCCGCGCGGCGCTTGCGAAATTGCTCCCCGAGCAGCGCGGCGACTTTGCCGCGATCTTCGGGGTGATGGCGGGGCTGCCGGTGACGATCCGCCTGCTCGACCCGCCGCTCCACGAATTCCTGCCGACGCGCGAGGAGGATTTTGCCGATGTCGCCGCAGCCGCGGGCGTCGGCATCGAGGCGCTCAAGGCGCGCGCCAACGAGCTCCACGAGTTCAACCCGATGCTCGGCCATCGCGGCTGCCGCCTCGGCGTCACCTACCCCGAAATCTACGAGATGCAGGCGCGCGCGATCTTCGAGGCGGCGTGCGACGTCGCCGCCGAAACCGGCGCCGCGCCGATCCCCGAGGTGATGATCCCCTTGGTGGCGACGCGCCGCGAATTCGACCTGATGAAGGCGGTGGTCGATGCGCAGGCCAAGGCGGTGTTCACCGAAAAGGGCCGCGAGATCGCCTATCTCGTCGGCACGATGATCGAACTGCCGCGCGCCGCGCTGATGGCGGGCGAGATCGCCGAAAGCGCCGAATTCTTCAGCTTCGGGACCAACGACCTGACCCAGACGACGATCGGGATCAGCCGCGACGACGCGGGCCGCTTCCTGACGCAATATGTCGACAAGGGCATCTTCCTGACCGACCCCTTCGTCAGCCTCGACGTCGAGGGCGTCGGGCAGCTGATCGAGATCGCCGCCGACCGCGGTCGCGCGACGCGCCCGAACGTCAAGCTCGGCATCTGCGGCGAGCATGGCGGCGACGCGCCGAGCATCCATTTCTGCGAAAAAACCGGCCTCGACTATGTCAGCGCCTCGCCTTACCGTGTGCCGATTGCACGGCTGGCGGCAGCACAGGCGGCACTTAAACGGGGGTAGGGCGCGATGAAGAGCTGGCACCGCTATGCGATCACTCTGGTGGGCGGGATAGCGGTGGGGCTCGGCGCCACCTGGTCGCTGACCAGCGCCGGCTTCAGTGGCGGCGCGATCGTCAACGGGCCGTGGTCGACCTCGCTAGGTTACGGCACCAAGGCGACCGACGCGCTGACCCGCGCCCGCGTGGCGCGCGGCGGCCTGCTCGCGCTGCCCGCAACCGAAACCGTCTATTGGGCCGCGAAGACCGACGCTGCGGGCGCCGCACTCGACGGCAATTGCCGCTACAGCCTGTCGGGAAGCCCGCTCGACGCCCGCTGGTGGAGCGTCACCATCTACGACACCAGGGGCTATATGGTCGCCAACGCGGCGAACAAATGGTCGGTCAACGGCGCCAATGTTGCGCAGGGCGCCAAGGGCGAATGGCGCGTGACCATTTCGCCCGACAAGCCCGCGGAAGGGGCGTGGCTGCCCGGCACCAAGGGCCAGCCCTTCCACCTGACGCTGCGCATGTACAATCCCGGCACGGCCTTCCGCGCCGATCCCGAGAAGGCAGTGCTCCCGCGCCTCGTGAAGGAGGGCTGCTGAGATGCGCGCCTGGCTCGGTCCGCTGATCTTCGGCCTGATCGTCGCCGCGGCGACGGTCTGGGCGGCGATCTCCTATGTGCCTTATGCCCTGATGAATGTCGCGATGGACCGGCTGGGGCAGGAGGGCACCAACCACATGGCCTATGGCGCGCTGGCGACCGCGGCGCGCCAGCCGATCGTGCGGCCGAGCCCCGACCTTGCCTATTCCAGCTGCCCCTACGACCTGTCGGCCGGCCCGCTCGCGATCGACGTCACCCCGGTGCCGGGCCGCTACAGCTCGCTCAGCATCTTCGACGCGGCGACCGACGTCATCTTCGTGCGCAACGACGTGCAGGCGGGCGGCAAGCCCTATCGAATCATCGTCGCGCGCGACGGGCAGGCGGTGCCCGCGGGCGCCGAAGTGGTGCGTACAAGCCATGACCGCGGCATCGCGCTGATCCGCCTGCTGCTCAAGGATCCGGGGGAAATCACCCGGCTCGACGCAGCGCGGCGGCAGTCGTCCTGCGCCCCGGTCACAAATCCGAAATAGGGGGTTGCGCCCCCGCGCGCTCCCCCTTAAAGGCGCGTCTCCACGCACCCGTAGCTCAGCTGGATAGAGCACCAGACTACGAATCTGGGGGTCGGACGTTCGAATCGTTCCGGGTGCGCCATTTCCCTCGACGACGCGATACGAGGCCGATTTTCGGCACCGAACGATTCGCGCCGAATCGCCGGCGGGCCGCGTCGGCGGCTTCCGTTTTGGCCGCGAGGCCCGATGCAAGTGGATGAATACCCCGGGCAATACGTCCGAAACGTCTCGCGGTTGTTGATCGCGGGGCCTGTTATACCCCCCAGGCAGACGTCCGTGGCCGCTCCCGCGATCCCTCGCTTCATAGCGTGATTCGCGGCCGGTTTACAGCATTGTCATTATGCCGATCGGCAATCGCCGATTGTGCCGATCCGCGCGTTCTTTCAGCCGGCGCTGGCGGTCACGATCCACGCGGCGCCGCCGATCAGGATCGAGGTTTCGCCGGGCTGTGCGGCGAAGGCGGCGCGCGCCGCCTCCACCGCCTTGGCGCGCACATCATCGGCCTGACCCGCCAGCGCGCGCGACAGCGGACCGACCGCGAGCGCGAGCTGCAGCGCATCCTCGATCGCCGCCGCGCGCGTTGCGCCCTCGCCATAGGGGATCGCCTTGTCGAACGGCGCGACCTCGATATCGGCAAAGCCCGCTGCCGACAGGATCGCCCGGACCCGTTCCGGATCGGCGAAGGCGAAGGGCCCGGGGGCGAGCGGATCGACCGCGGGCGGCGCCACGAGGTCGCGGATCGCCGTTATAGGCAGGCGTACCCAGTCGTTTTCCGCCGCCGCGCGCCAGCAGACGAAGGCGAGGCGTCCGTTCCTTTTCAGCGCCGGCCGCATATGCGCGAACGCCGCGACGGGATCGTCGAAGAACATCACTCCGAAGCGCGAAAAGAGCAGGTCGAAGCGCGCGGGCGGCAGCGCCGCGGTCGCCGCATCGGCGAGGCGGAAGGTGATCGGCGCTCCGGCGAGGGCCGCAGCCTCGGCGCGTGCGACGAGTTGCGGCGAGATATCGACCCCCAGCACATGGCCACCGGGGCCGGTCCTGGTGGCGAGGGCAAAGCTCGTCGCGCCGGCGCCGCAACCGACGTCGAGGATTCGCTCGCCCGGCGCGATCTCGGCGGCGTCCATCGCGGCGTTTCCGAACGCCTCCAGCATCAGGTCGAGCCGCTGCTGGTGGAGGACCCAATTGTCGCCGCTGGCGCCGGCCCATTCGTGCGTGGATATCTGCCCAGTTATTGCCATTTTGATTTCCTTATTGAGAATTATTCGCAACTACGCGATGCGGACGTGGCGGGCAAGCCCGCGCATAGCTATGCCTGGTTGCCAGCTGCGGGGCCATGGGACAGTCTGGCGTCCGGGATAAGGCGCGGCCGCGCAAGGGAGAGATATGAGCGACAAGATCGTCACCGTCGACATCGGCGGCACGCATGCGCGTTTCGCGATCGCCGAGGTGGCGAACGGACGCTGCGTCGCGCTCGGCGAGGCGGTGACGCTGCACACCAAGGATCATGCGAGCTTCCAGACCGCGTGGGAGGATTTTGCCCAGCAGCAGGGCGGCACGCTGCCCCGCGCCGTCGCGATCGCGATCGCCGGGCCGACACGCGGCGAGGTGATCCGTTTCACCAACAATCCGTGGATCATCCGCCCGGCGCTGATCGGCGAGAAGCTCGGCGTCGATCGTTCGGTGCTTGTCAATGATTTCGAGGCAGTGGGCCATGCGGTGGCGCAGGCCGACCCCGGCTATTTCGAGACGCTCTGTGGCCCCGACGTTCCGCTGCCGGGCAGCGGGACGATCAGCGTGATCGGCCCCGGCACGGGCCTCGGCGTCGCGCATATCTGGCGCGACGGCGCTGAGTACCGCGTCCAGGCGACCGAGGGCGGGCATATCGACTTCGCGCCGCTCGACAGCATCGAGGATGCGATCCTCGCGCGGCTCCGCAAGCGCCACCGCCGCGTGTCGATCGAGCGCATCGTCTCGGGCCCCGGCATCGTCGACATCTATGAGACGCTCGCCGCGATGGAAGGGCGCGCGGTGACGCCGCTCGACGACCGGACGATCTGGACTAACGGCACCAGCGGCACCGACAGCCTCGCCGCCGCCGCGATCGACCGCTTCTGCCTGTCGCTCGGCAGCGTGTCGGGCGACCTGGCGCTGGCGCAGGGCGCGAGCGGGGTGGTGATCGCGGGCGGGCTGGGCCTCCGCATCAAGGACAGCCTCGTCAAATCGGGCTTCCCCGAACGCTTCGTCGAAAAGGGGCGCTTCGAGGGCTTCATGGCGGCGCTGCCGGTCAAGCTGATCACCCACCCGCAGCCGGGTCTGTTCGGCGCCGCGGCGGCCTTTGCGCGCCTTTATCCCTGACGCACCGCAACATCCTCTTTCGCGTGGGCTTTTGGCTCGATAGAGCAGATGAAACGCCATTGGGGATCTTACGCACATGCCTTCAGGACTTTTCGCGCTGCTCGACGATGTGGCGACCATCGCCAAGGTGGCGGCGGCGAGCATCGACGATATCGGTGCGGCGGCGTCGAAGGCGGGGGTGAAGGCGGCGGGGGTCGTCGTCGACGACACCGCGGTGACCCCGCGCTATCTGACGGGTTTCACCCCCGACCGCGAGCTGCCGATCATCTGGCGCATCGCCAAGGGGTCGATCTTCAACAAGATCATACTGATCCTGCCGGTGCTGCTGCTGCTGTCGGCGCTGGCGCAATGGGCGATCACCCCGCTGCTGATGGTGGGCGGCGCCTATCTCTGCTTCGAAGGCGCCGAAAAAGTCCTGCATTCGCTGCAGAAGGATACGACCACGCTCGCCGAGGATGCCGCGATCGTCGCCGACAAGGACCATGAAGAGGCGATGGTGAAGGGCGCAATCCGCACCGACTTCATCCTGTCGGCCGAAATCATGGTCATCGCGCTCAACGAAGTGCTGGGCGAGCCGCTCGGCATGCGCGCCGCGACGCTCGCCGTCGTCGCGCTGGCGATCACGGTCGCGGTCTATGGCGTCGTCGGGCTGATCGTGAAGATGGACGACATCGGGCTGCACATGAGCAAGGGCAGGGCGGCCGCGGGCCGCGCGATCGGGCGCGGGCTGGTCGCCTTGATGCCCAAGCTGCTCGCCGCGCTCGCCTTCATCGGCACCGCGGCGATGCTATGGGTCGGCGGGCAAATCTTCCTGCACGGCCTCGATGGCTATCATATCCTCGGGCTGGGCCATGCGCTGCACGACTTCGCGCATGCGGTCGCGGGCGGGCTGCCGGGCGCGAGCGTTTGGGAATGGCTGATCAACGCGGGCGGGGCGGGGATTTTCGGGTTGCTGCTCGGCGGGGTGATCGTCGGGGCGCTGCACCTGCTGCCGGGCAAGAAGGCGGCGCATTAATTTCAACCCCTCCCCTTCAGGGGAGGGGCTTAGGAGATCGACATGCAGGGCGAGAATGATCCGCTGGCGGCCTTCTGGATGCCCTTCACGGCGAATAAGGCGTATAAATCCAACCCGCGCCAGCTCGTGTCGGCGAGCGGCATATATTACCGCAGCGCCGACGGGCGGGATATCCTCGACGGCACCGCGGGGCTGTGGTGCTGCAATGCGGGCCATTGTCGCCCCGAGATCGCCGAGGCGATCGCCGAAACGGCACGCACGCTCGATTTCGCGCCGACCTTCCAGCTCGGCCATCCGCTCGTCTTCGAGCTGGCGAGCCGCGTGGCGGCGCTGATGCCCGGGGGGCTCGACCGGATATTCTTTACCAATAGCGGCAGCGAATCGGTTGATACGGCGCTGAAAATCGCGCTCGCGGTGCAGCGCGCGCGGGGGCAGGGGAGCCGCACCCGGCTGATCGGGCGCGAGCGCGGCTATCATGGCACCGGCTTCGGCGGGATCGGCGTGGGCGGGATCGTCAACAACCGCTGCGCCTTCGGCCCGGGCCTCGCCGGGACCGATCATATCCGCCATACGCACGGGCAACCCGGCAACGCCTTTGCGCGCGGCTTCCCGCCGCACGGCGCCGAGCTCGCCGACGATCTCCAGCGCCTCGTCGACCTGCATGGTGCCGAGACGATCGCCGCGGTGATCGTCGAACCGATGGCGGGCTCGACCGGGGTGCTGATCCCTCCGCAAGGCTATCTGCAGCGGCTGCGCGAGATTTGCGACCGCCACGGCATCCTGCTGATCTTCGACGAGGTGATCACCGCCTTCGGCCGCGTCGGCGCCGCGACCGCGGCCGCGGCGTGGGGCGTGATCCCCGACATCATCACCATGGCCAAGGGGCTGACCAACGCCGCGGTGCCGATGGGCGCGGTCGCGGTGAAGCGCGAGCTGCACGACGCAGTGGTCGACGGCGTGGCGGGCGGGATCGAGCTGTTCCACGGCTATACCTATTCGGGCCACCCGCTCGCGAGCGCGGCGGGGCTCGCGACGCTCGACCTCTATGCGCGCGAGGGCCTGTTCGACCGCGCCGCCGAGCTTGCGGGCTATTGGGAGGATGCCGCGCATGCGCTGAAGGGGCGGCGGCATATCGTCGATATCCGCACCATCGGTCTCGTCGCCGGGATCGAGCTCGAACCGCGCCCCGGCGCCCCCACCGCGCGCGCAACCGAGCTGTTCCACGCGTGCTTCGACGAGGGGCTGCTCGTCCGCGCGACAGGGGATATCATCGCGCTGTCGCCGCCGCTGATCGTCGAGAAGGCCGAGATCGACCGGATGTTCGAGATGCTGGGGGCGCTGGTCGAGGGGATCGGGTGAGGCTTCTTATCTCCCCTCCCTGCAAGGGAGGGGCCGGGGGTGGGTGACCGCCAAAGGCGGTGCTCTGTTCTTCTTGCTCGCTGCGCTCGCTACCCACCCCTAACCCCTCCCTAAGAGGGAGGGGAACATATTAGTCCGCCACCCCTACCGTATCCGCAACCCGCCCTTCCACATCGTCGTCGCACGGCCCTGCACCGGCATGCCGTCGAAGGGAGTGTTGCCCGCCCAGGCCGCCATCTTCTTGGTATCGACCTGCCACGGTGTGCCCTCGTCGACCAGGATCAGGTCGGCCTCGAGCCCCGGCTCGATCCGCCCCGCCGCGACCCCGAGCAGCTTGGCCGGGTTGGCGGCGAGCAGGTCGAAGAGGCGCGCGGGGGTGACATGGCCGTCGCGGACGAGTTGCAGCCCCATCGCGAGCAGGGTCTCGGCGCCCGCCATGCCGGGCAGCGCCTCGGCAAAGGGCAGGCGCTTGTCCTCTGGGCCGCGCGGGTCGTGGCCCGATGCGAGTACGTCGATCGTCCCGTCGGCGACCGCGGTCAGGCAGGCGTGGCGATCGTCCTCGCTGCGCAGCGGCGGCGACAGGCGCGCGAAGGTGCGGAAATCGCCGATCGCGGTGTCCGAGAGGAAAAGATGCGCGGGGGTGATGCCGCAGGTGACGGGCAGGCCCTTCGCCTTGGCGGCGCGGATGAGGTCGAGTCCGCGCGCGGTGGTGACCTGGCGGAAGTGGATCGGCGCGCCGACCTCCTCGACGAGGCAAAGGTCGCGCGCGATCGCCATCGCCTCGGCGATCGCGGGGGCCGAGGCAAGGCCGAGGCGCGTCGCCATCTCGCCGTCGGTCGCGACCGCGCCCGCGGTCAGCCCCTCGTCCTCGGCGTGCGCGATGACGGTGAGCCCGAGCGACGCGGCATAGGCGAGCACGCGGCGCATCACGCCCGCGTCGGCGATGCGGCCGCGGCCGGTCGCGACGGCGCGCGCGCCCGCCTGCTTCATCAGGCCGATTTCGGCGAGTTCCTTGCCTTCGAGGCCTTTCGTGGCGGCGGCGAGGGGATGGACCCACAGGTCGGGCTTGCCGCCTTTGGCGGCGCGCTCGACCAGCCCGGCACCGTCGAGCGGGCCGCTGTCGGGCATCAGCGCGGCGCGCGTGATGCCGCCGAAGTGGAACGCGGGCTTGTCGGTCGCGAAGACCCCGAGGTCGATGATGCCGGGGGCGAGCCACTGGCCCTTGGCGTCGACGGTTTCGGCATTGTCCTGGGTTCCGGCCGGGTTGAGCGCGGCGATGCGCCCTTGGACGACAAGCAGGCTCGCCGTCTCGCCGCCGAGCAGGCGCGCGTTCGCGATCAGGAGCGGGGTCAGTTCCATCCCGCGACTCCCCGCTTGCGGCGCGTCAGGATGTCGAGGCACGCCATGCGCACCGCGACCCCCATCTCGACCTGCTCGGTGATCGTCGAGCGCGCTGGATCGTCGGCAACACTGCTGTCGATCTCCACCCCCCGATTCATCGGGCCGGGGTGCATGACGATCGCCTCGGGCTTGGCCTTTTCGAGGCGCTTGGGGGTGAGGCCATAGAGCGCGTGATATTCGCGCGCGCTAGGCAGATAGGCACCGTCCATGCGTTCATTCTGGAGGCGGAGCATCATCACGACGTCGGCGTCCCTGATGCCTTCATCCATGTCGGTGTAGGTCGCGACGTGCATGCGGTCGATCGCGGGCGGGGTGAGCGTCGGCGGCGCGACGATGCGCACCTCGTTGCCGAGCAAAGTCAGCGCGAGGATGTTCGAGCGCGCGACGCGGCTGTGGAGGACGTCGCCGCAGATGGCAATCGTGAGGCCCTCGACCTTGCCGAGGCGGCGGCGGATGGTGAGCGCGTCGAGCAGCGCCTGCGTCGGATGCTCGTGGCGGCCGTCGCCCGCGTTGAGCACGGGGCAGTCGACCTTGTCGGCGATGAGCTGCACCGCGCCCGACGACGCATGGCGGATCACCATCGCGTCGGCGCGCATCGCGTTCAATGTCATCGCGGTGTCGATCAGCGTCTCGCCCTTCTTCACGCTCGACTGCGCGGCGTGCATGTTGACGACGTCGGCGCCGAGGCGCTTGCCGGCGATTTCGAACGACAGCAGGGTGCGCGTCGAGTTTTCGAAAAAGGCGTTGATGATCGTCAGCCCCGCGAGCCGGTCGTCGTGCTTCGCGGCGCCGCTGCGGTTGAGTTCGACCCATTCTTCGGCGGCGTCGAGGACGTAGCTGATCTCCCATGGGGTCAGCTGGGCGATGCCGATCAGGTGGCGATGGCGAAAGGCATCGCCGCCCGGCGGATAGTCGCTGGCGGGTCGGGTGGTTGCGCTTGTCATTAAAGGGGCCGTCTAGCGCCGGCGCCGGGCAAGCTCAAGTGCCGGCGGCGATATGATTCGGAAATTGGCCGAAAAGCTGGTAAAACGAGGGGTGAGCGGATGGTGAGGGGGGCCTCGATATGTCGCTAGCCACGATCAACCTGTTGTTTGTCCTGAGCTTTGCCGTGCCGGCGCTGTATCTGGCGCTGGCGACGCGAAGGCGGCCGGCGCGCGCCGCCTGGCCCGGCTTGTGGCTCGCGCTCGCCTTTGCGGTGCCGACGATCGCCGGAAGCATCGCCACGATGGCGGAATCGCGGCTGTCGCAGCTCTATCTGCTGATCTACGCCGTCGTGCTCGGGTTGCCGATCGTCGCGCGCCTCGCGATGGCGGCGATGGTCACGCGGCCCGCGATACAGCCCGCCCAACCCGTCGCGGTTCCGCCGCTGGACGCCATCCCGGACCGGGCCGGCGGCGCGGCGCGCGAGGGCGCGCCGAAAGGCGAGAAATGCTGCGAGCCCAAGCTCGTCGGGCAATCGGGAAGCCTCGCCACGCTCGAGAAAAAGGGAAGCAGCGGGACCTCGTGGTGGATCGGCTCGACCTATTATGAGTGGAACCTGGCGGTCCGGGTCGTTTCGGTGACCGATACGGGCGTGATCGTGTCAGCATCGGCGATCGGTTTCTGCATCCCCTGGTTCAGCGTCACGGCGCGGCAGTTCAACGAGTCCAATATCGTCACCGGCTCCGTCTTCTGCCGCGACGTGGGCGGCAAATGCGTCGCGCGCGGCTCGGGCGGCGAATTGCAGCCCGGCGGCGGCGTCTTCCAGATCGCGCTGTCGGTTGACGCGGTGCCCGGCGACCTGCCCGACGAGATCGTGCTTGAGGTCGATGCGACGGCGAGCATCGAGGGTAAACTGTCGATCGAAAAGGTTACGCTGGGCGGGAATGTCGGCGGCACGGTGGGCGGGATCAAGTTGGGCGGCAAGGCGAGCACGACGATCAACGTCGCCAACGAGGCACAGGACAGCGTGGCCTTGAGCGGGTTCTATCATTATCGCTGCGTCCCCTGCGAGCATGAGGTGATGGAGGGTGGCACCGGCGGTACGCATGGCGCGTCGGGAGAAGACGGCGATGGCGAGGATGGCGATTGCGGCAAGGGCGATTGCAGCTTTCACCAGCGGATCAACATCGTCGTCCGCGACGGGCCGGCCAACGGCGCGCTCGATTTTACCTTCGAGACGCACATCGACGATGAACAGGCGGCGCCCGAAACCGTCCGTATCGAACTCGACGGCAATGGAAACGCCAACGACACGGCCGCGGTCGACCGCCTCACCGTTCCCAACGGCTGCGAGGCCGATTTTACGCACAAGCTGAGCTGCAATTTTGCCATTGTCGCCTTCGACGCCGACGGCGACGAGCAGGTGGTCGGGGATAAGGACGATGAATCGGACGCCCAGCTCATTATCGGATGCAACGGGTGCAGCGGTGATGTCTCGATCGAGATGAAGACCGACATAGACGATGTCTCGGTCTATACCTTCATCACGCTCGACGATTTCGAATGCGAGAAGTCCGAATAGGCTAGCGCACCAGCGCGTCGATCGCGCCCTGGAGGATGAAGGCCGCGGCGGCGCTGTCGACGCGTTCGGCGCGTTTTGCCCGGCTCACGTCGGCGGCGATCATCGCGCGCTCGACCGCGGTGGTCGACCAGCGTTCGTCCCACAGCAAGATCGGCAGGGCGAGCGGCAGGAGGTTGCGCGCGAAGGCGCGGGTCGACTGGGTCCGCGGGCTGTCGCTGCCGTCCATGTTGAGGGGCAGGCCGACGACGAGGCCGGCAATGCCGTGCTGCGCGATGAGCGCCTTGAGCGCCTCCAAGTCGACCGAGAATTTCTTGCGGATGACCGTCTTGTCGGGGGTCGCGAAGCTCCAGTTCACATCGCAGAAGGCGACTCCGATCGTCTTGGTGCCGACATCGAGGCCCATCAGGCGGCCGCCGTTGGGAAGCGCGGCGGCGAAATCGGGGGCGGCAGTGGTGATCATGTCGCGCCCTCTCTACCCGTTCGTGTCGAGCGAAGTCGAGACGCGGTGAAGCCTTGCGCGCCCCAAGCGTGTCTCGACTTCGCTCGACACGAACGGAATTGGGGTTGGGTCCTTCAGGTCAGGACTTGGTCTTTTCGGTTGCCGGAGCCGCCTTGGGCGTTGCAGTTGCCGGCAACGGCGGCGCCGCCGGCGGGACCGGCGACGGCTTGCCCTCATAGGCCGCGAGCCGGCGCAGCGCGTCGGCGCGGATGTTGGCCCAGAAGAGGGTGATGTCGAAGACATGATAATTATTGCCGGGCAGCACGTATTCGGGCGCATAGTCCTTGGCGATCTCGGCGCTGCCGATCATCAGCAGGCCGCGCGTGTCGTCGCATTTGGCGCCAATCCGACCCGCAATGAGCACGCCGCCCTTGAACCCCTCGGCAGGCTTCAGCGTGCCCAGGTTGGCGCTGCGCTTCGCGGCGGTGTCGGGGATGCCGGTGAGCGGGTTGGTGCACAGCATGCGCGTGTCGCGGCGCGGGCGGCCGTCGAAACCGATCGTGCCGTCATAGGCGCCGAGCACCATTTCGGGGTCGGCGGGGTCGGCGAAGCTCGCCCAGCCGAGGATGCAGCCCTTTTGTTCGGGCGTTTCGCACGCGGGCAGGCCGAGGGCGGTCATGTCGGTGTCGAGGCTGATCGGCCAGCCGATGACATAGGCGGCGGCGATGCGCTTCGCGAGCGGCGTGCCCGCGATCCTGTTCTTGAGCAGGGTGGTGAGGTGGAGGGCGCCCTGGCTGTGGCCCGCGAGGATGATCGGCTTGTTCTTGGGCTGCGCCGCGAGAAACGCATCGAAGGCCTGCTCGACGTCGCGATAGGCGGCGTCGATCGCCTTGCCCGCGGTGACGCGGTCGGTGGCGAGGAAGGCGCCAAGCGTCGCCTGTCGGTAGCGCGGCACCCACACCTCGCCGGCGTCGCCGAAGGCGCTCGCCATGCCGCGCACGAACAGGTCGGCGCGGTAATTGGCGTCGCGGTCGTCGAGCGGGGCGTTCCAGCTGGCCTTGCTGTAATAGCTGGTCGGGTGGACGAAGAAGATCGCGGCATCGCCCTTCGGGGGCGCCTCGGCAGCCGGTGCAGCTGCGGTGGCGGCGTTGGCGGGCGGGATCAGCTTGTCGGTCGCGGCCTTGGCGCTGTCGGGCGCGACCGGCTTGGCGCCTTCGGCTACGGGGCGCCAGTCGGCGGGGTCGTTCTCCATCCCCGGGCGCGCGATCCACATCTTGGGATCATCATAGGCGTTGGGCGCGATCGCCGCCTGTGGCGTGAATTTGGCGCTGGGGACGAAGGCGACGCGGCCGAACCAGCCCGGATTGAGCTGGTACGCGACGCCGAAGCCGAAGATGATCAGGATGATCGCGGCGATGATGTAGAGGAATTTGCGGGCCAATGGGGGCTCCATGGGGGCGGGGAGAGGTGGGAGGCGGTCTGGTTATTCGCCCCTTTACCCATTTGTGTCGAGCGAAGTCGAGACGCCCGTCGGCCGCGCATGAACGCCGGAGTGTCTCGACTTCGCTCGACACGAGCGGGAAACCGGGCGTTATCTGGCTTGCATGCGCCGCTTTAACAAGCCCAGATGTGGGGCATGACCGACACATCCGCAAGCGCGCCCGCGCCCGATTCGCCCCCTCGCTCGCACCGGCTCGACGAAAGCGACGCGCCCTGGCCGCTGCGGCCGTGGATCATGGCGGCGATCTGCGCGCTCGCGGGGCTCGCCTTTCACCTGACGATCGACTGGCGATACGCGCCGAACCTTGCCCCTGGCCGCAATGCGTTCGCGGCCTTCGTCACCGTGTCGACCCTGGTCTTTGTGCTCGGAGTCGAGCGGCGGCGCTGGCATTGGGCGCTGGGTTTTGCCCTGATCTGGGGCGCGGTGATCGCGCTGATCGTGTGGACCTCGGCGGGGTATAATATCAACGCGTCGCCCTTCGAATGGCCCTTCTGGTCGGGGTTGCTCGCGGTGCTGATCGCGGCGCCTTTGTTCCAGACGCGGCGCGACGTCGCGCCCGACTGGCGCTTCTGGAAACTGTGGCAGATGCCGTACGACCGGCTGCACAGCCATGCGTGGACCGACGCGGTGATCGGCGCCGCGGGGCTGGCCTTCACCGGGCTCAGTTTCCTGCTCGTGCTGCTGATCGGGTCGATGTTCGAGCTGATCGGGATCCGGCTGATCATGGAGATGTTCGAGACCGGCTGGTTCCCGTGGATGCTCGCGGGCGCGGCGTTCGGCGGCGCGGTGGGGCTGCTGCGCGAGCGCGACAAGCTGGTCGCGACTCTCCAGAAACTCGTGATGATCGTGCTCGCGGTGCTGGCGCCGGTGCTGGCGGCCGCGGTGGCGCTGTTCCTGCTGTCGCTGCTCGGCACCGGGCTGACGCCGCTGTGGGATTCGGGCTTTTCGACCGCGGCGCTGATGATGGCCGCGGCGGCGTTCGCGGTGCTGCTCGCCAATGCGGTGATCGGCAACGGGCGCGAGGAGCGTTCGGGCAACCGTTTCCTGCATGGTGCGGCGGCGGTGCTGGTCGCGGCGGTGCTGCCGCTGGCGGTGATCGCCTTTTATTCGATGCATTTGCGCGTGATCCAGTACGGCTGGACCCCTGAGCGACTGTGGGGCGCGGTCGCGGCGATGGTTGCGCTGGCCTATGGCGCGGCGGGGCTGTGGTCGGTGGTGCGCGGGCGGCTCGATTTCGACGATCTGCTGCGGCCATTGCAGCAGAAATTGGCGATCGGGCTGATGCTGCTCGCTTTGCTCCTCGCGCTGCCGGTGATGGATTTCGGCGCGATTTCGACGCGCGACCAGCTCGCGCGGCTGAAGCAGGGGACGCCGCGCGGACAGGTGTTCGACTGGGCGGCGATGGCGTTCGATTTCGGCCCCGCGGGGCGCAAGGCGCTCGCCGACATGGCAAAATCGCCCGACAAGGCGCGCGCCGAGATGGCGAAATGGGCGCTCGCGGCGAAGAGCCGCTGGGATCTGAACGCGCCGGGCGAGGTCGTCGACGCGGCCGAGGTGAGCTATGGCGCGAAGCCGCTCCGCGAAAAGCTGCGCGTGCTGCCGGCGGGGCAAGTGCTGCCGGATGATGCCTATACGGCGATCGACGAGCGCGGGCAGTGCCGGACCTCGCCCTGCGCGGCCTATGTGCTCGGCGCCGACCAGCTGGTGGTGGTGGCGCGCGGCAACAATGTCATCCTGTTCGCGCGCGATCCGAAGACCGCGGCGTGGGAGGAAGATTATCAGGGCTTTTCGGGCGACGGCGTCGCCGGGGACCCCGCGAGCGATGCGGTCGAGAAGGCGGTGATCGAGGTGCGGCCGATCCAGCGGCGGCAGGTCTTCGTCAACGGCAAGCCCGTCGGCGAGGATTTCGAGTGATTATCGCGCGCCTGCCTTGAAGCGGGCGGGGGAGGATGCTAGCGGCCCAGCTTCTCCCGCAAAGGCAAGATGAATGGCAATCGATCAGGCAACGGTAAGGAAAATCGCGTCGCTGGCGCGCATCGCGATCAGCGATGCGGAAGCCGCCGCGATGGAAGGCGAATTGAACGGCATTTTGGGCTGGGTCGAGCAACTCGGCGAGGTCGACGTGACCGGGGTCGAGCCGATGACCGCGGTGATCCCGAACCAGTTGCGGCTGCGCGACGATGTTGTCGATGCCGATCCGCTGACCGGCGGCGGCCGCCGCGACGATGTGCTGGCGAACGCGCCGGCGGCGATGCACGGCTTCTTCGGCGTGCCGAAGGTGATCGAATAATGACCGATCTTACGAATCTGACTGTCGCGCAGATCCGCGACGGGCATCGCGCGGGTGATTTCAGCGCCGTCGAGGTCGCCGAAGCGTTCAACGCCAATGTTGCGGGCGCGAAAGCGCTGAATGCATTCATCGTCGAGACGCCCGAGCATGCGCTCGCGGCCGCGAAGCAGGCCGATGCCGACCGTGCGGCGGGAACGCTGAAGCCCTTGTCGGGCGTGCCGATCGGGATGAAGGACCTGTTCGCGACGAACGGCGTCCAGACGACCGCGGCGAGCCACATCCTCGAAGGCTTTGTGCCGCGCTATGAGTCCACGGTTTCGCAGAAATTGTGGGACGCGGGTTGCGGCATGCTCGGCAAGCTCAACCTCGACCAGTTCGCGATGGGGTCGTCGAATGAGACGAGCTATTTCGGCAATGTCATCAGCCCGTGGAAGCGCAAGGACGGCGGCAATGCCGCGCTCGCGCCGGGTGGATCGTCGGGCGGTAGTTCGACCGCGATCGCGGCGCGGCTGTGCCCTGCGGCGACGGGGACCGACACCGGCGGCTCGATCCGCCAGCCCGCGGCGTTCGTGGGCATCAGCGGGATCAAGCCGACCTATGGCCGCTGCTCGCGCTGGGGCATCGTGGCGTTTGCCAGTTCGCTCGACCAGGCGGGTCCGATGGCACGCGACGTGCGCGACTGCGCGATCATGCTCGAAAATATGGCGGGCTTCGATCCGAAGGACGCGACGAGCCTTGATATGGCAGTGCCCAATTGGGAGGCGGCTTTGTCGAGCGATCTCAAGGGCAAGACGGTCGGTATTCCTAGGGAGTATCGCCTGGAAGGCATCGATCCCGACATCGACGCGATGTGGGATGCGGGGATCGCGATGCTGAAGGATGCAGGGGCCGCGGTCGTCGAGATCAGCCTGCCGCACACCAAATATGCGCTGCCGGCCTATTATATCATCGCGCCCGCCGAAGCCTCGTCGAACCTCGCGCGCTATGACGGTGTGCGCTATGGTTTGCGCGACCTGCCGAACGGGGCGGGCTTGCAGGACATGTATGCCGCGACCCGCGCCGACGGCTTCGGGCCCGAGGTCAAGCGCCGCATCATGATCGGCACCTATGTGTTGTCGGCGGGCTTCTACGATGCATACTACACGCAGGCGCAGAAGGTGCGGACGCTGATCGCGCGCGATTTCGAAGCGGCGTTCGGGATGTGCGACGTGATCCTCGCGCCGACCGCGCCGTCGGCGGCGTTCGGGCTGGGCGAAAAGACGGCCGATCCGCTGGCGATGTATCTGAACGACGTGTTCGCGGTGCCCGCGAGCCTTGCGGGGCTGCCCGCGATGTCAGTCCCCGCGGCGCTGAACCGCGAAGGACTGCCGCTGGGGCTGCAGATCATCGGCAAGGCATTCGACGAGCAGGGCGTGCTGAACGCTGGTCTCGCGATAGAGGAACGCGTCGGGTTCACGGCGCGGGCGGAGAAGTGGTGGTAACCCGCCATATCCTCTTTGCCGCGATAATGGCTGGCGGAGCCTTGCTTTCGCCGGGTTTCGCCTTGGCCAAGGAGGGCAAGGCCTCCGCGATCGACTGTGTCGACCATGCCGACCCGATCAACCGGGCTGCGACCGCCGACATGGTCGCATTGCTGAGCGCAAATGCCGACAAATGGAACCCCGACTACGCCTTCTCGATCGGCGCTACGGGGAGCTTGGGACGCCTGTTCGACAGCGAGGGGCGGGCGGTTCACCCGAAGGAAATGGCGCGCATGATCGCGGGCGCGCCCAGCTTTTCGGGGAAAAAGCGCAAACGCGTGGAGCTTGGCGTTAGCGACAGCGCGTCGGGCGATCCATCCTATGCCAAGGCGCTTGGCGACGCGCTGGATGTCCGTGTCGAGGGATGCAGCGGCGACGCCTATTTCCTGAGCGGCGGTGCGATGATGTGCGGCAACCAGCCGGTTTATCCCGAGGCGGCGGGGCACGACGTCGGGCGGTCGGCGCCGTCAGGTTTCGCGCTGGGCAGCAGCCTCATGATGATGTTCTGTGCGCGGCCGGGCCAGTCGATCAATCCGGCGAGCGCTCTGTCGGTGGCGGTTGCATACGGCTTGTACCGCGACGAAATCGAGCGGCTCGAAGCGACGGCGACCGGTGATGGCGCTGCGGCTTTTCGCCTGTATCAATATCATTGGATTGCGCGCCGCGACCGGGGCACCGCGATGCGATGGCTGACCAAGGCGGCCGATCTGGGGCATGATGTGGCGCGGTATAACCTCGCCTATGAATATCTGGAATCGGGCGATGCCGCGAAGGTAGCGAGCGCCGGGAAAATCATGGAGGAGCTGGTTGCAAAGCGCTTTGCCGGCTCCGATTTGCGAGCATATTATGGTGGATGAAAACGTGACGGAATCGACATATCGCATCAAGGGCGAAACCGGCGAGTGGGAGGTCGTGATCGGCCTCGAGGTCCATGCGCAGGTCACTTCCAACGCCAAGCTGTTTTCGGGCGCCGCGACGGCGTTCGGGGCGGAGCCGAACACGCAGGTGTCGCTGGTCGACGCCGCGATGCCCGGCATGCTGCCGGTGCCGAACCGCGAGTGTATCCGCCAGGCGGTGCGCACCGGCATGGCGATCGAGGCGCAGATCAACAAATGGTCGCGGTTCGACCGCAAGAATTATTTCTATGCCGACCTGCCGCAGGGCTATCAGATTTCTCAGCTTTATCATCCACTTGTCGGCGAAGGTTCGCTGACGATCGCAGCCGATGAAAAGGCCGGAATCCCCGGCGATAAGGTGATCGGGATTGAGCGTATCCATGTCGAGCAGGACGCCGGCAAGCTGATGCACGACCAGCATCCGACGATGTCGTACGTCGACCTCAACCGCTCGGGCGTCGCGCTGATGGAGATCGTCTCGCGCCCCGACATGCGCTCGCCCGCCGAGGCCGGCGCCTATGTGCGCAAGCTGCGTTCGATCCTGCGCTATGTCGGATCGTGCGACGGCAATATGGAAGAGGGCTCGATGCGCGCCGACGTCAATGTCAGCGTGCGCAAGCCCGGCGACGAATTCGGGACGCGCACCGAGACGAAGAACGTCAACTCGGTGCGCTTCGTGATGGCGGTGATCGAGGGCGAGGCGAAGCGCCAGGTCGCGCTGATCGAAAGCGGCGGCACGGTGGTGCAGGAAACGCGGCTCTACGATCCGGACCGCAACGAGACGCGCTCGATGCGATCGAAGGAAGATGCGCATGATTACCGCTATTTCCCCGATCCCGATTTGCTGCCGCTCGAACTCGACGATGACTTCCTGGCCGAGTGCCGCGAGTCCCTGCCCGAACTGCCCGACGCCAAGCGCGCGCGCTATCTGGCCGAGGGGATTTCGGCCTACAACGCCGACGTGCTGACCGCCGAAGTCGAGGCAGCGCGCTGGTTCGATGCCTTGCTCGAAGCGGGCGCCAAGCCCGTTGCCGCCGCCAACTGGGTGACGAGCGAGCTGTTCGGCGCGCTCAACCGTCTGGGCCGCGACATTTCGGACTCGCCGGTCAGCCCGGCGCAGGCCGCCGAATTGCTCGGCCTTGTCGCCGACGGCACCATTTCGGGCACGATCGCCAAGGCGGTGTTCGAGAAGATGCTCGAGACGGGCGACGGCGCCGCGGCGATCGTCGATCGCGACGGGCTCAAGCAGACGAGCGACACCGGCGCGATCGAGGCCGAGATCGCCAAGATCCTGACCGCCAATGCCGACAAGGTCGAGCAGTATAAAGGCGGCAAGGAAGCGCTGTTCGGCTTCTTCGTCGGGCAGACGATGAAGGCGATGCAGGGCAAGGCGAACCCGCAGGTGGTGAACGAGCTGCTGAAGAAGGCGCTCGGCTAAGGATGCGCGCGGTTCTTCGCGCGCTCCTGACCCTGTGGCTGCTGGTCGCCGGCGCTACGCTGGCGCGCGCCGAAACGATCGTCTTTACCGACGTCAATATCGTGCCGATGGACAGCGAGCGCGTGATCCCGCGCACGACGGTGATCGTTACCGATGGCGTGATCGCCAGCATCGGGATCAAAGCCAAGCTTCCCGCGGGAACCAAGGTGATCGACGGCAAGGGCGCGTGGCTGGTGCCCGGGCTCGCCGACATGCACAATCATGTGAGCGATCGCGACGACCTCGCGCTGCTGCTCGCCAACGGCGTCACGACGATGCTCAACATGGGCGAGGTGACCAACGCCTTTGCCGGGCGGACGCGGATCGCGGTGAACAAGGGCGAGGTGGCGGGGCCATATATCTTCACCGCCTTCGTCGTCGATGGCGACCCGCAATATGGGCATTTCGTCGTGCGCACCCCCGACGAGGCGCGCGCCATCGTGCGGCTGGCGAAGGCGAACGGCTACAGCTTCATCAAGGTCTATACCAACCTCTCGGCGGAGGCCTTTGCGGCGCTGGCGGAGGAGGGCAAGGTGCAGGGGATCGGCATCGTCGGGCACAATGTCGCGGCGGTGGGCCTCGCGAAACAGCTGGCGGCGGGGCAGGCGATGGTCGCGCATGTCGAGGAATTCTTCACCGGTCATTTCCCCGAGCCGCCCGAGGGCGACCAGCAGGCGCCGCCCGACGACGCACGGATCGCCGACGCGATCGCGCTGGTGAAGGCACATGGCGCGTTCGTCACCTCGGACCTCTTCACCTATCGCACCATCGCGGCGCAATTCGGCAGGCCGGAGGCGGTGCAGGCCTATCTTGCGGCGCCCGAGGCGCGCTATCTTTCGCCCGGCGACCGGATCGACTGGGCGCGCTCGGGCTATCAGAAAAAGGCGGTCGACCTGTCGCGGCGCGTGGCGTTCGAGGCGCGCTTCGTCAAGGCGATGGCCGATGCGGGGGTGTCGCTGATCACCGGGGGCGATGCGCCGTCGATCCCGGGGCTGGTGCCGGGCTGGGCGCTGCACGGCGAGATCGACGCGATGCTGGGCGCGGGGCTGACGCCGTGGCAGGCGCTGTCGGCAGCGACGCGCACGCCGGGCGAGTTCATCGCGAAGACCGTGCCGGGCCCGGCGAAATTCGGCGTGGTCGCGCCGGGCTATCGCGCTGACCTGCTGCTCGTCGCCGACAATCCGCTCAAGAAGCCCGTGACGTTGCGCGCGCCGCTCGGCGTGATGGCGAACGAACGCTGGCACGATGCGGCGGCGCTGCGGGCGATGCTTGCCGAGGTGGCGGCGCGGCGCGTGGTGCCCTGAACGCTCCGGCCGGGCTTTCGCCTTGCCGAATCCCGCCGCGCATTGCATGTCGCTGTAAATGGGGCCTTAGCGGACAGCGGGCCTCTGCGAATATTCGGGGGAATATCCGCCGCGGGGGCGGCGGAAAAAATGGGGGAATCGATGATCAAATTGGGAATGATCGGCCTGATCGCGGGCGGAGCGCTGAGCTGGTGGGGCGGCCAAGGCCTTTACGAGAGCATCAACGCGGGTAAACGCGTCGACATCACCGTCGCGCAGTTGATGTCGCAGAAGCCGGGCGTCGGCTGGTACAGGATCACCGACGCGCGCTGGTTCCTGATCGACGGCGGGGTGATCACCAGCGGCGAGGCGGGCTCGGCGGGCGCCGATATCTACAGTCCCGTGCGCACGGCCACGCCCGGTCCGGGCAAGATCCAGGTGTTGGTGCACCGCGAGGATCCTGCGGAGGCGGGGCTGCTGATGGGGCTGCTGCAGGAACCTGACCCGGCCAAGGCCGAGGCGACGATCAAGGGCAACCCGCTCTATACCAAGGAGCGGCCGGTCGAGGGCATGATCGAGTTCGGGATCAATTCGGACAGTGCTGACACAGATGCGGTCAAAAAGTCCTTCGGTCCCGAACTGGCCGACGATTATGTCGTGATCTCCGATGGCGCCAAGCCGGCGGGATATCTGCTCCCGCTCGCGGGGCTGCTCGCCGGGCTCGCGGTGCTCGGTTACACGCTCTTCGGCTTCATCCGGCGCGACCCGCCGCAGCCCGACTATCAATAGGGCGCGATTTCTGACACATCGACGACGGGGCGCGGGGGATGTTCAGGTCCCTGCCCCGATTTGATCCGGGGGACGGGGATGCCGAAGATTTACCTGTCGGTCGCCATCGTGGCGGCCTCATTCTGCATAGCGACGACGGGGACGCACGCACAGGCGATCAAGGCGCCGGTTCCGATGCGCGCGTTCAGCGCCGGGGAGGTGGCTGCGGTCGACATGCCCGACACGGCGTTCGAGGCGACGCCCGCCGACGTCGAAACCTATGACAAATATTTCTATTTCCACCGCGAGGGCACCGATTTCGATACGGCGTACAACGACATCAGCGAATGCGACGCAGTGTCGAGCGGGATCAATTTTTACGCCGGCGGCGATTCCTTCATGTCGAGCTATTATGCCACCCAATATGGGCTGGCGGGGGCCGCGGGCGGCGTGATCGGCTCGGCGATCGCCGACGCGATCTTCGGCTCGGCCGAACGGCGGCGCGTGCGGAGGATCAACATGCGCAATTGCATGGGATTCAAGGGCTACGATCGCTACGGTGTGGAAAAGGAGCGCTGGCAGGCCTTCCACTTCGAGGAGGGTTTCGGCCGCGTGAAGGACGAAAAGCGCGACACCTATCTGATGAAGCAGGCGCGGGTGGCCTCCGGCCCGAAGCCCAAGGGGGAGGTGCTGCCGCGATGATCCGGATGCTGATGGGCGCGCTCGCGCTGGTCGCCGTCGCCATTCCCGCCGCGGTGCGGGCCGAGGCGATCGAGGAGAAGAACCTGCTGTCTGGCAAGGCCAAGATCGAAGCCGACAGCGGCTATATCTATGTCAGCGGCTCGATCCGCCAGATGGGCATGCTGCTGCGCCTGCCCGACGCCGCGACGATCGGCGAATATGAGCAGGAATGGGCGACCGAACTCGCCAAGGTGCAGAAGAAATATCCGGGCAAACTGAAGAGCTGGGAAACCAGCAAGGAATATGCCGAGACGCAGGGGCGCCGCATTCCCGACAAGCCGATCGAGCCCACGCCCGAGAATTTCGCGATCGGGGCGATCGAACTGCGCGATCCGGTCAGCTTCGGCCCGCAATTCGTTTTTGCCAAGGGCAAGGATCCCGAGGCGTACAGCTATTTGATGAAGGTGAAGCCCGGCCGCTACGCTTATTATGGCCCGATCTTCTGGGGGCCGAACGGGGCGCTTGCGGGCATGTGCTATTGCATGGGGACCGTCGCCTTCGACGTGAAGCCCGGGACGATCACCGACACGGGCAATTTCCTGCTCGTCGGCTCGGGCACCGACCCCGATTTCCCGGCGCGGCCCGAGAAGATGGAGGGCTCCGAGGCGGGGCTCTATCGCCCGGTGGCGGGGAGCGAGCAATGGGGCGCGCTGGCCCATGGCCTGCCCGAGACGCTCAAATCCTACCCCAACGAACAGGCCGATTTCCGCGCGCACGGCAAGCTCGACAATTTTTACGGCATCACCGTCGGGCGCATGCCGCCGGTTGCGGGCGTGCTTGCCTATGACCGGGACAAGGTGGTCGATCTGAAGGCGGCCGCTGCGGCGCCGGTGGTGGCCGAGGAAGCGCCGGCGGCGGAACCCGCGGCCGAGGTCGCGGCGGCGGCCGAGTGACGATCGGGCGCGCGAGCCCTCAGGGCTTGGCGCGCCACACGCTGCGGCCCTCTTTGACGGTTTCGAGGATCTTGATCGCCTTGATGCCGTCGACGGGCGTCGTCAGCGGATTTTTGTCGAGGATGACGAAGTCGGCGAGCAGGCCGGGCTTGATCCGGCCCTTGCGGTCCTCCTCGAAGATTTGCCACGCGGGGCCGGTGGTGAGCGCCTGCAGCGCCGCATAGGCATCGAGGCGTTCGGCGGGGCCGCTGATCACGCCGGTGGGCGAGACGCGCGCCATCGAGGTCCAGAGCATCAAGCGCGTGTCGAGCGGGGTGACGCTGAAATCGCTGTGGTTCGACGGCGTCAGGCCGGCGGCGCGCGCCGAGCGCAGCGGGCTGATGAAATCGACGACCTCCTTGGGGAAGTTGGTGCGATGGACGTCGGCCCAATACCAGGCGTGGTTCGAGAAATAGGCGGGGCCGACGCCGATGCGCTTGTAGGCGGGCAGCTGGTCGGGGCGCTGGAACTGCGAGTGGATGACGATCGGGCGGTGGTTGTCGGCCGCCTTGATGCCCAGCGCGTCGAAACCCCGGATCGCCATGTCGATCGCGGCGTCGCCATTGGCGTGGACGAACAACTGCCAGCCGCGGCTATGGACCTTCTTCGCCTGCGCGATGAAATCCTGCTCGGAAAGGACGGGCTGGCCGTGCCACGGGTGCGTGCCCTCGGGGCTGCCTCGTTTGTAGTCGCGGGTGAAATAGCCGGTGCGCGCCTGCACCGAACCGTCGAGGACGAATTTGATACCCTGGAGCTTTACATGATCCCGATAGACGCCGAATTCGAGGCCGGGCTGCGCGAGCAGCGCGTCGAGCCCGGTCGAGAAGGGCAGCAGCGCGAGGTCAATCTTCAGCCGCGCACGCGCCGCGTTGCCCGTCAGAAAGGCGATGTCGTGCGGTAGCGTCGCGCCGTCCTGCGCATGGGTATAGCCCTCGGCGAAATAGGCGGCCTGCGCGGCACCCAGCGCGGCGAGCTTCTGCTCCGGCGTCGCCTGCGGCATCTTGGCGAGCATCAGGAACATCGCCTTTTCGAGCAGCACGCCATTGAGCTTGCCCGCCTCGTCGCGTGGCATGATCCCGCCGGCCGGAACCGGCGTGGCTTCGTCGATGCCCGCGGCCGCGAGCGCGGCGCTGTTCGCGACCGCACCGTGGAGCGAGACGTGGAGCACGAGGATCGGCCGGTCCGCCGCGACCGCATCGAGCTCGGCGCGCGAGACGTGGCGCTTCTCGGCTAGCGCCTCATTGTCATATTGCCACACGATCACCCACTGGCCGGGCGGAATGGCTTTCGCAGCGATATAAGTACGGATCGCCGCTTGCAGCGCGGCGACGTCGGCCGGCGGCGTGGGCGCGGCGCGCAGGTCGAGCCCGCCCGCCATCTGCGTCGCCACGGTGAAATGCGAATGCGCGTCGATGAAGCCGGGGAGCATTGTGGCGCCGGCGAGGTCGCGGACGACGGCGTCCTTGCCCGCTAGCTTGCGCGCTTCCTTTTCGGTCCCAGCGAAGGAGATGCGCTCTCCCTCGGTGACGACGGCCTCGACCGTCTGCGCGGTGCTGCCGTCCATCGTGACGATCGGGCCGCCGCGATAGAGCGTGGTTTCCTGAGCGACAGCAGGTGTGGCGAGCGCGAGCATCAGCGCGGCGAAAGCGGTCGGTCGTTTCATCTGTCTCTCCCCGGCGGCCATCGTGGCGGGCGGGGAGGGGACTGGTCAAGTGCTTAGCTCGCTAAGCTCTTCCGGTTTTAAGGGTTGCGCTAGCTTTGCTGCGGCGGCACCTCGCTCGGGCCGCGGCCGGGCTCGTCGATATCGCCGCCGCCGGGCGCGCCGGGGACTTCGAGCGGCTGGCCGGCGGGGTCTTCGAGCGGGGTCGGCTGCACCGGCTGTTCGGGCGGCGCGACGGGGTCGATCACGTCGGGTTTGGGTTTGGGCAGCGGGTCCGCCGCATGGACATGCAGGCTGGAATTGAAGGTCATCCTTTTTCTCCTTGCCCGATCAACGAGCGGGGCAGGGGTGCGTTCCGCAAGTCGGCGCGGATCGCGCACTTTCGGGGCGTTCCGGGCCTTGCCCTTGGCCGCGCGTCTGCTATAGCCCCGCGCGGCCCGCACGGGCGTGCGCGGCTTTGCGCGCGTTTTCGTGCACCCGGCCGAAGCTTCCCAAGCGGGCGTGGCGGAATTGGTAGACGCGCTGGTTTTAGGTACCAGTATCGCAAGATGTGGGGGTTCGAGTCCCTTCGCCCGCACCAGTTTCGTGAAACGCCCAAGGCCGGAAAACCAAGAGATTTTGAGCAAGGATAAGACCAAGGCAATGAAGACCGTCGAAACGCTGAACGAAGGCCTGAAGCGCGAATATCGCGTCACCATCACCGCCAAGGATATCGATGCCCGCGTCGATGACGAGGTGAAGAGCATCGCGCCGACCGTGCGCATGCCCGGCTTTCGCCCCGGCAAGGTGCCGCCGAACCTGATCCGCAAGATGCACGGCGCCGCATTGTCGGCCGACGCGCTGAACAAGGCGATCGAGGCGGGCGTCCGCGACCTGATCGCCAAGGAAAAGCTGCGCCCCGCGCTGCAGCCCGCCGTCACGCTCGGCGACGATTATGAAGCCGGCAAGGATGCCGAAGTCACGGTTGCATTGGAAGTGCTGCCCGACATCGAGACGCCGTCGATCGAAGGCCTCAAGCTCGAGCGTCTGACCGTTCCCGCCGATGAAGCCGCGGTCATGGCCAAGATCGAGGAATTCGCCGCGCAGATGAAGCGCTTCGAGGAAGCGCCGAAGACCAGGAAGGCCGCGCAGGGCGACCAGGTCATCATCGACTTCGCCGGCAGCGTCGACGGCGTCGCCTTCGACGGCGGCACCGGCGAGGACATGGCGGTCGAAATCGGTTCGGGCCAACTGATCCCCGGTTTCGAAGACCAGCTCGTCGGCGTCAAGGTCGGCGACGAGAAGGTGCTGAAGGTCACCTTCCCCGAAGATTATCCGGTCGAGAACCTCAAGAGCCAGCCCGCCGAATTCGCCGTGACGGTGAAGGAAGTGAAGGTCCCGGCCGAGGCGGCGATCGACGACGAATTCGCCAAATCGCTGGGTCTTGAGAGCCTCGACAAGCTCAAGGAGATCATGAAGGACCAGGTCGAGCAGGAACTGAACGGCCTGACCCGCACCCACATGAAGCGCAAGCTGCTCGACCAGCTTGCCGCTGCGCATGACTTCGACGTGCCGCCGACGATGGTCGAGGCCGAGTTCGGCCAGATCTGGCAGCAGCTCGAGCATGAGGCGAGCCATGAGGAAGACGTCGAGGCGGCGAAGGCCGAGCTCGAAAAGGACCGCGACGAATATCGCGCGATCGCGGTGCGCCGCGTCCGCCTGGGCCTGCTCCTCTCGGAAATCGGCCAGGCGCACGGCGTCCAGGTTTCGCAGCAGGAAATGGCGCGCCTCGTCCAGCAGGCGGCGCAGCAATATCGCCCCGAAGACCGCCAGCGCTTCGTGGAATATGTGCAGCAGGACGCGCTCGCCGCGGCCCAGCTCCGCGCCCCGCTCTATGAGGACAAGGTCGTCGACTTCCTGTTCGACAAGGCCGAGGTCAGCGACCGCGAGACCACTCGCGAGGAACTGGAAGCCGCGATCGAGGCCGACGACGACGGCGGCCATGTCCACGGCCCCGGCTGCGGCCACGACCATGACCACGACCACGACCACAAGCCCGCCAAAAAGGCCGCCGCGAAGAAGCCGGCCGCCAAGAAGGACGCGGTGAAGGAAGAAAAGGCCGAGGCACCTGCCGAGAAGGCCCCGGCGAAGAAGGCCGCGGCTCCGAAGGCCGAGGCCGAGGAAAAGCCGGCGGCCGCGAAGAAGGCTCCGGCCAAGAAGGCTACCGCCAAGAAATAAGCTTCGCGCTTAGCGAATGACGAAAGGCCGGGTGGAGGATGCTCCGCCCGGCCTTTTTCTTTTGGGGCTGGGCAGATGCGCGGAGCGGATGTTGTCGGCTTTGGGGTGGGGAGCGGACGTTCCTAATCCTCCCTGCGGCGAAGCCGTGGGGAGGGGGACCGCCCGCAGGGCGGTGGAGGGGGCGATGCCTAAAGCTCCGGTCTAAGGCTGCCACCCCTCCACCATGCTTCGCATGGTCCCCCTCCCCATCGCTTCGCGACAGGGAGGATTATTAGGTCCGCTACCGCCCGAAAGCGGGCATCTGCCGAAACGTCTCGGCCTATAATTCCCGCGTCCAATATTGCAGCTGGTGCGGTTCTTCCCCGTCGCCGCCCACCGTCTTCCAGTCGAACCACGCCGTCACGCCCGCGAGCGGCGCATAGCCGCGCCCGCGCCAGAACGCGTCGAGCGGGCGGTATCCCTCGGGGCGGGCGGGATGATCCTCGGCGCGGATGACGCTGCAGAAGGCAGCATGCGAAGCCCCGTGCGCGCGTGCCTGCGCTTCGCGGTGGTCGAAGAAGGCGTGGCCGATGCCCTGGCCGCGATATTCGGGCAGCAGCACCGATTCGCCGAAATAGAAGCAACGCGCGATGTCGAAACCGGCGGCGGCGAGCGGCGCCTGCCAGGCCTCGTCCTGCGTGACGAGCGGAGCGGCGGTGGCAGCACCGACGATCGTCTCGTCGTCGCGCGCGACGACGATCACCGCGCCCCCGGCGGCGGCGAAATCGGCGAGATAATCGGCCTCATAGGCGGCGTCGCCGTCGTAGAGATAGGGGAAGGCGCGGAACACCGTAATGCGCAATGCAGCGAGCGCGGGAATGACCTCGGTCCGCCCCGCGCCGGTCACCGGCGCGACGGTGACGCTCATGCGCCGACCTGTTTCAGCCAGTCGGTTAGGTTGTAATAGGTGGTGATGCGGTCGATCAGCCCGGCGTCGTCGACCGACAGGAAAGCGCCGGCAGGGAGGACATAGGTCTGGCCGCCGGCTTCGGGCAGACCGTCGTCGGTCGCGAGATAAGTGCCATTGACGGTGAATTCGGCGGCGGCGCGGTCGCCCTCCGCAAAGATGACCATGTCGGTGAGCCGTTCGCGGTAGCAGCGCGTCATATGCGCGTTGAATTCGGCGAACAGCGCCTTGCCGTGGCGCGGTTCGCCCTGGTTGACGTCGTGGCGCACATCCTCGGCGACGAGCGCAAGCATCGCGTCGGTGTCGCCCGCGTTGAAGGCGGCGTAATAGGCGGTGACGATGTCGCGGGTTGTCATGCGTATGGCTCCGAATCTTGTCCTACGCGGCGATTAGATCACCGCCATATTATAGCAATGCCAGCTGAAGATTGCCGCGGCGCCGCGGTGGGGGCGCCAGGCTTCGGCGAGTTCGCGGATCGCTTTCTCGCTGGGACGCGCGTCGAGCTGCATGATACGCCCGACCGCTTCCTGTACGGCGAGGTCGCCCGCGGGCCAGACGTCGGGACGGCCTTCCGCGAACAGCAGGTAGATTTCGGCCGACCAGCGCCCGATGCCCTTGACCTTGGTCAGCAGCGCGATCGCCTCCTCGTCGTCGGCGGGGAGCGCGTCGAAGGCGAGGTCGCCATCGATCACCAATTGCGCGAGGCTCTTGGCATAGCCCTGTTTCTGCGCCGACAGGCCGCAAGCCCTTAACGCGTCATATTCGGCCGCGGCCATCACCTCGGCGGGGCAGCCCGCGCCGAATCCGGCCTCGAGCTTGTTCCAGATCGAGGTTGCGGCGGCGACGCTGACCTGCTGGCCGACGATGGTGCGCAGCAGGGTGGTATAGCCGGGCTCGCGGATGCGCGGTTCGGGGTAGCCGACATGGCCGAGCGCGCGCGCGAAGCCCGGCTCGATTCCCGCGAGCGCGTCGATCCCGGCGTTCAATTGCTGCTGGCTCAGACCCATCTCGATATTCCCCTTTTGTTCACATCGCTGACTAGCAGCGCTTGATTTGCGGTGCAACGCGGGACATAGGCCAAGCCGAATCAAAACCTATGGGGACGAGCATGGCCAAGCTGATTGTCGTGACGCGCGACGGAACCGAGCATGAGATCGAAGGCGACACGAGCCTGACCGTGATGGAAAATATCCGCGACGCGGGTTTCGACGAACTGCTCGCGCTGTGCGGCGGCTGCTGCAGCTGCGCGACGTGCCACGTCCATGTCGAGGCCGGCGCGACCGACCAGCTGCCCGCGATGAGCGAAGACGAGAACGACCTGCTCGATTCGACCACCGACCGCGACGACAATTCGCGCCTGTCGTGCCAGCTGCCGTTCAGCGAGGCGCTCGACGGGCTGAAGGTGCGCATCGCCGCGGAAGACTGAGCGCGCCTCCTGCGGGACCGGCCTTATTGGTTTGCCGTCGCCACCGCGTAGAGCGCGATCGCCGCGGCGTTGGAAATGTTCAGGCTTTCCATGCGCGGCGAGATCGGCAGTTTCGCCAGCACGTCGCAATGTTCCATGACATTGTGGCGCATGCCGTCGCCTTCGGAGCCCAGCACCAGCGCGACCTTGTTGCCGTCGAGCACCGAGCCGAGCACCGTGTCGGTGTCGCCCATCAGCCCGATGCGCCAATATTGCGCCTCGGCGATTTCCTCGAGCGCGCGCGACAGATTGACGACGCGCACCCACGGCACGGTTTCGAGCGCGCCCGACGCCGAACGTGCGATGACGCCGCTTTCGGGCGGGCTGTGGCGGTCCTGCGTGAGGATCGCGGCGGCATCGAAGGCGGCCGCAGAGCGCAGCACCGCGCCGATATTATGCGGGTCGGTGACTTGGTCGAGCACGATGATCGGGCGCCGGCTGTCGGCGTCGACCTCTTCCTGCAGCAGGTCGCCGAGATAGATGCTCTCGAGCGGGTCGACCTCGATCACCAGCCCCTGGTGCGGCGCGTCGCGCGCGACGAGGCGCGCGAGGTCGGTCACGTCGGCATAGTTGATCGGAACCACCGGCGGCAGGTCGAGCTGGCCGAGCGCGTCGCGGGTGCCCCAGATACGCTTGACGCTGCGTTCGGGATTGGCGAGCGCGGCGAGCACGGCGTGGCGGCCCCAGAAACGGATGGGCTGGCCCTTGGACGACTGGCCGGCGGGGCGGCGATGGCGCGAAAATTGTCTCATAACGCCGCGCCTTTCCCACGAGCGGCATTGACAGGCAAGCCCGCTTTCGCCAATGGACCGCTTCCCGACGCGGACCCCATGGACAGGTGGCCGAGTGGTTAAAGGCAGCAGACTGTAAATCTGCCCGGTTTTCCGTACGCTGGTTCGAATCCAGCCCTGTCCACCAGGGGTTCTCCCGACCAATCCAGAGCATCGATGGAAAAGCCGGGCCTTTGCGCGGCCTTGGATGATTTGAGTTCGCCGACGAGACGTTCGCGGAGGCCGGTCCTGATCCACCCGGCGATGCGATGCCGAAATCGGCAAAATCATATGCGATTACTATGCCGCCGTGGTTTTCGCTCTCTCGAATTCAAACGCAGGCCTCTCCTATTTGAGGCTCCGCAGACGACTCGTGCCACGCCCCGTGGCCAGCGTCCTGCCGGAGCAAACCCATGCAGGATCTCATCTGGGTCGGCCTCATCCTTTTCCTCGTCGCCGCGGGCCTTGGCTACGCGCGGCTGTGCGACGACGCATAAGGAGCGATGGCATGACTCTCGACCTCTGGCTCGCGGGCCTCACCGCGCTCGGCCTTCTCTTCTATCTCGTCGCCGTGCTCGCACGGCCCGAACGCTTCTAAAGGAGGCGCGCCATGACCTTTCAGGGATGGCTCCTGATCATCGTCTTCGTCGGTATCCTGCTGGCGATCACCAAGCCCATGGGCCGCTGGCTCTACGCGCTCTACGACGGCCAGCGCACACCGCTGCACCGCCTGCTCGGCCCGGTCGAGACGGGCTTCTATCGCCTGTCGGGCATCGACCCGACCGAGGAGCAGGGGTGGCGCCGCTATGCGGTGCATATGCTGATCTTCAACGCGGTGCTGCTGCTCTTCACCTATGCGATATTGCGCCTGCAGGGCGTGTTGCCGCTCAACCCGCTGGGCTATGACGGCACCAGCGCCGACCTGGCGTTCAACACCGCGATCAGCTTCACGACCAACACCAATTGGCAAAGCTATGGCGGCGAATCGACGATGTCGAACTTGAGCCAGATGCTCGGCCTCACGATCCACAATTTCCTCTCGGCGGCGACGGGCATCGCGCTCGCCTTCGCGCTGTTCCGCGGCTTCGCGCGGCGCGAGACGAAGACGATCGGCAATTTCTGGGCCGATATGACGCGCGTGACGCTCTACCTGCTGCTGCCCTTGTGCTTCGTCTATGCGATCTTCCTGATCGCCAACGGCGTGCCGCAGACGCTTGCGGGATCGGTCGATGTCACGACGCTCGAAGGCGCGAAGCAGACGCTCGCGCTGGGTCCGGTCGCAAGCCAGGAAGCGATCAAGATGCTCGGCACCAACGGTGGCGGCTTCTTCAACGCCAACAGCGCGCATCCGTTCGAAAACCCCAATGCGCTGACCAACTTCGTGCAGATGCTGTCGATCTTCGCGATCGGCTTCGGGCTGACCTGGACCTTCGGCAAGGCGGTCGGCAACCCGCGCCAGGGCTGGGCGATCCTCGCCGCGATGGTGACGATCTTCCTTGCCGGGGTCACGATCACTTACTGGCAGGAAGCCGCGGGGAACCCCATCCTCCACAACCTCGGTGTCGCCGGCGGCAATATGGAGGGCAAGGAGGTCCGCTTCGGTATCGCCGCATCGTCACTCTTCTCGGTCGTGACGACGGCAGCGTCATGCGGCGCGGTCAACGCGATGCACGACAGCTTCACCGCACTCGGCGGCCTGATCCCGCTGTTCAACATGCAGCTGGGCGAAGTCGTCATCGGCGGCGTCGGCGCGGGCATCTACGGCTTTCTGCTGTTCGCGATCCTCGCGATCTTCGTTGCCGGGCTGATGGTCGGGCGCACCCCCGAATATGTCGGCAAGAAGATCGAGGCGCGCGAGGTCAAGCTCGCGGTGCTCGCCATCGCAGTGCTGCCGCTGGTCATCCTCGGCTTTACGGCGATCGCGTCGGTGACCGAGGCGGGGCTTGCGGGGCCGCTCAACAAGGGGCCGCACGGCTTCTCGGAGATCCTCTACGCCTTCACCAGCGCGACGGCGAACAACGGGTCGGCCTTTGCGGGTCTCACCGCCAACACGCCTTTCTATAACGGGCTTCTCGGCGTCGCGATGTGGATTGGCCGTTTCTTCATCATCATCCCGATGCTGGCCATCGCGGGCGGCCTGGCGGCGAAGAAATATACCCCCGAATCGGCAGGCAGTTTCCCGACGACGGGGCCGCTGTGGACGGGTCTCTTGATCGGCATCGTGCTGATCGTTGGCGGCCTGACCTTCCTTCCCAGCCTCGCACTCGGTCCCATCGCCGATCATCTCGCGATGATCAACGGCCAGCTCTTTTAAGGATCCATGCAAATGGCTCGGTCTGAAACCAAGTCTCTGTTCACGGCAGAGCTGATCGTCCCGGCGATCGGCGACGCCTTCCGCAAACTCAACCCCAGCGAACTGATCCGCAACCCGGTGATGTTCACCACCGCGGTCGTGGCGACCTTGCTGACGCTACTGCTCGTCGTCGGCCAGGACGGCCTCGCGACGGGCTTCAAGCTGCAGCTCGTCATCTGGCTCTGGCTGACGGTGCTGTTCGGCACCTTCGCCGAAGCGCTCGCCGAAGGCCGCGGCAAGGCGCAGGCCGCCTCGCTGCGCGCCACCAAGGCCGAACTCACCGCGAAGCGCGTGAAGGGCGACGGGAAGGCGTATGAAAATGTTCCCGCCAGCGCGCTCCGGGTCGGCGACATCGTGCTCGTCGAGACAGGCGACCTGATCCCGTCGGACGGCGAGGTCGTCGGCGGCGTCGCGTCGGTCAACGAAGCGGCGATCACCGGCGAAAGCGCGCCGGTGATCCGCGAAGCCGGCGGCGACCGCTCGGCGGTGACCGCCGGCACGCGCGTCATCTCCGACGAAATCCGTGTCCAGGTGACGGTCAATCCGGGGCAGGGCTTTCTCGACCGGATGATCGCGCTCGTCGAAGGCGCCGAACGGCAGAAGACGCCGAACGAGATCGCGCTGACCCTGTTGCTCGTCGGCCTCACGATCATCTTCCTGATCGCGGTCGGCACGATCCCCGCTTTTGCGAGCTATGCGGGCGGCAGCATTCCCGTCGCGATCCTCGCGGCGCTGCTGATCACGCTCATTCCGACGACGATCGCGGCCTTGCTCTCCGCCATCGGCATCGCGGGCATGGACCGCCTCGTGCGCTTCAACGTCCTCGCGAAATCGGGCCGCGCGGTCGAGGCGGCGGGCGACGTCGATGTGCTGCTGCTCGACAAGACCGGCACGATCACCGTCGGCGATCGGCAGGCGACCGAATTCCGTCCGGTGGGCGGTCAGTCGATGGCCGTGCTGTCCGAAGCCGCGCTGCTCGCCAGCCTCGCCGACGAGACGCCCGAAGGCCGCTCGATCGTCGCTCTCGCGCGCGAGAAATTCGGCCAGACGATGACCGATCTGCCGGCCGGTGCCGAAATCATTCCCTTCACCGCGCAGACCCGCATCTCGGGCATCAAGCTCGAGGGCAGCGTGATCCAGAAGGGGGCGGTCGATTCGGTGCTCAAGGCCAATCCGGGTGCGGAGGCGACCGCCGCCGCAACCGAACTGCGCCGCATCACCGACGAAATCGCGCGCGCGGGCGGTACGCCGCTCGCGGTCGCGAAGGACGGGCAGCTGCTCGGCGCGATTTTCCTCAAGGACATCGTCAAGGCGGGCATTCGCGAACGGTTCGGCGAGCTGCGCGCGATGGGCATCCGCACGGTGATGATCACCGGCGACAACCCGCTCACCGCCGCGGCGATCGCTGCCGAGGCCGGGGTCGACGACTTCCTCGCGCAGGCGACGCCCGAGGACAAGCTCGAGCTGATCCGCAAGGAACAGCAGGGTGGGCGCCTCGTCGCGATGTGCGGCGACGGCACCAACGACGCCCCGGCGCTCGCGCAGGCCGACGTCGGCGTCGCGATGAACACCGGCACGCAGGCGGCGCGCGAGGCGGGCAATATGGTCGATCTCGACAGCGATCCGACCAAGCTGATCGAGGTCGTCGGCCTCGGCAAGCAATTGCTGATGACGCGCGGGGCGCTGACGACCTTCTCGGTCGCCAACGACGTCGCCAAATATTTCGCGATCATCCCCGCGATGTTCATCGTGCTCTATCCGGGGCTCGGCGTGCTCAACGTCATGGGGCTCACCAGTCCCGAGAGCGCGATCCTGTCGGCGATCATCTTCAACGCGTTGATCATCCCGATGCTCGTTCCGCTCGCATTGAAGGGCGTGACCTATCGCCCGATGGGGGCGGGGCCGCTGCTCGCGCGCAATCTTGCCGTCTATGGCCTTGGCGGCCTTGTGGCACCTTTTGTCGGCATCAAGCTGATCGACCTCGCGGTCGGCGGCCTGGGTCTCGTCTGAGGATATGACAATGAACAAGGATTTCATCAGCTCGCTGCGTCCGGCACTCGTCATGACGCTGCTCTTTGCGCTGCTCCTCGGGCTCGCCTACCCGCTGGCGCTCACCGGCATCGGGCAGGTGCTCTTCCCGAACCAGGCGAACGGCAGCCTCGTGGAAGAGAATGGCAAGGTCGTCGGTTCGACTGTCGTCGGTCAGGCCTTCGCGTCGGAACGCTATTTCAACACGCGTCCTTCGGCGGCGGGCGACGGCTATGACGGGCTTGCCTCGTCGGGCTCGAACCTCGGCCCGACGTCGCAGGCGCTCGTCGACCGGGTGAAGGGCGATGTCGAGAAACTGAAGACCACCGAACCCGGCAAGGCTGTGCCGGCCGATCTGGTCACCACCTCGGGCTCGGGGCTCGACCCCGACATCACCCCCGAGGCCGCCTTCTATCAAGTCGATCGCGTCGCCGGAGCACGGGGACTCGATCCTGCTGCGGTCCGGAAGCTTGTCGAACAGAGCGTCGAAACACCGCTGCTCGGCTTTCTTGGCGAGCCGCGCGTCAATGTGTTCAAGCTCAATCGACGGCTCGATGCTTTTGGGGCTAAACCCGCCGCGTGACAGGAAACGATCGACCATCCCCCGAAGCCTTCCTGCGCCAGGCGGCGCAGGAAGGTCGTGGCCGTCTCAAGGTGTTTCTCGGCGCCGCGCCGGGCGTCGGCAAGACGTGGGAGATGCTCACCGACGGACGGCAACGGCGCGAGGCCGGGATCGATGTCGTGATCGGCGTGGTCGAGACGCACGGCCGGCGCGAGACCGAGGCGCTGGTCCACGGCCATGAAATCATCCCGCGCCGCGACGTCGACCATCAGGGTCATAGTCTCGGCGAAATGGACATCGACGCGATTCTCGCGCGTCATCCCCAACTCGTGCTCGTCGACGAACTTGCGCACACCAACGCGCCCGGCAGCCGGCACCCCAAGCGCTATCAGGATGTCGAGGAATTGCTCGACGCGGGCATCGACGTCTATTCGACGATCAATATCCAGCACGTCGAGAGCCTCAACGACGTCGTCGCGTCCTTCACCCGCGTCCGCGTCCGCGAGACGGTGCCCGACTCGATCCTCGAAAATGCCGAGATCGAGGTGGTCGACATCCCGCCCGACGAGCTGATCGAGCGGTTGCGTGACGGCAAGGTCTATATCCCGCAGGAAGCGACGCGTGCGCTCACCCATTTTTTCTCGAAGTCCAACCTGACGGCGCTGCGCGAACTGGCGCTCCGCCGCGCGGCGCAGGCGGTCGATGCGCAGATGCTCGAGCATGTGCGCAGCCACGCGCTCGCGGGCAGCTTCGCGGTGGGCGAGCGGATCGTCGTCGCGGTCAGCGAATTGCCCGTCGCCGCCGAACTTGTGCGCGCGGGCAAAAGGCTCGCCGATGCGCTGAAGGCGCCCTGGGCGGCGGTCTATATCGAGACGCGTCGCAGCCGGGCGATGTCCGACGAGGACCGCAAACAGCTCGCCGACACGCTGGCGCTGGCCTCGCGGCTGGGCGCGTCGACCGCGACCGTCCCCGCCGCGAGCGTGGTCGAGGGGTTGCGCGCTTTCGCCGAAGATGCCCGCGCGACGCAGATCGTCATCGGCAAGTCGGCGCGGCCGTGGTGGTTCGAGCTGCGCCACGGCTCGGTGGTCGACCAGCTTGTGCGCACGATCGACGATGTCGCGGTGCATGTCCTGCCGGGCGAGCCCGAAGCAAAGGCGGCCCGGCACCGCGCGATCGCCGTTCCCGGCCGCTGGGGCAAGACGTCGGACTATATCTGGTCGCTGGCGATGGTCGCCGCGATGACCGCGCTGGGTCGCCTGCTGATCGAGGCGATCGACCTTGGCAATATTGCCCTGCTCTATCTGGTACCGGTGATGTTCGCGGCGGCGACCTTCGGCCTGCGCGCCGGGCTTTTCGCAGGGCTTGCATCGAGCCTCGCCTATAATTTCTTCTTCCTGCCGCCGACCGGCACGCTCACCGTCAACAATCCCGAAAATGTCGTCAGCATTCTCGTGCTGCTGGGTGTGGCGGTGGTGACGAGCCAGTTCGCCGCGCGCGTGCGCGCGCAGGCCGACCTTGCGCAATCGAGCGCACGTCAGAATGCCGCGCTCGCAAGTTTCTCGCGGCTGCTCACGGCCGCGCCCGATCAGGACACGCTGATGCAGGCGATCTGCGCCGAGGTCGGCCGCCTGCTCCATGTCCGGACGGCGCTATTGCTCCCGTCGGCCGACGGCCCGACGCTGCGCGCGGCGGTTCCGCCCGAAGACCGGCTCGAACAGATCGAGCGCGCGGCGGCGCAATGGGCAATGGACAATGAGCAGCCCGCGGGCCGCGGGTCGTCGACGCTCACCGCGTCGGACTGGCTCTTCCATCCGCTGTGCACGACGCGCGGCGTGCTCGGCGTGCTCGGCCTGACCCGCGACGACGCGGGCGAGCCGGTGCGGTCGGACCAGGTGCCGCTGCTGATGAGCCTGCTCGACCAGGCGTCGATCGCGCTCGATCGCATGGAGCTCGAGGAGGCGTCGCTACGCGCGCGGCAGGTCGACGAGCGCGACCGGCTGCGCTCGGCCCTGCTCTCGTCGGTCAGCCACGACCTGCGTACGCCGCTGACGACGATCCTGTCCGCCGCGCAGGAAATGCGACGGCATCCCTCGCCGGAACTCGCCGAGACGGTCGAGACCGAAGCGCTGCGCCTCAACCGCTTCGTATCCAACCTCCTCGACATGGTCCGCGTCGAGGCGGGCGCGCTGCCGATGAAGGCCGAGGCCACCGAGTTGTTCGACGCGGCGGCGAGTGCGGCGCACGATACGCGCGCGTCACTCGCGGGGCACGAGGTCAAGATCGATATCGCCCCGAACATCCCCTTCGTGCGCGTCGATCCGGTGCTGCTTCACCACTGCCTGATCAACTTGCTCGACAATGCGGGGCGCTACGCCGATCCCGATACGCCGATCACGATCCGCGCGAGCCGCACCGCCGACGCGATCCTGCTTTCGGTGATCGACCAGGGACCGGGGATTGCGCCGGGGAACGAGAAACGCGTCTTCGAAACCTTTACGCGGCTCGAAGGCAGCGACCGCGTAAAGCATGGCACCGGCCTCGGGCTCGCGATCGTCAAGGGCTTCGCCGAGGCGATGGGGCTGACGGTCGAGGCGGGCAACAATGACGAGCCGCACGGGGCCTGTTTCACGATCCGCATCCCCGAAGCGCTGATCATCACGAATCTCACCGACAAGGATATCCCATGAAAGTGCGTCACAAGGTGCTCGTCGTCGACGACGAACTCCATATCCGCCGCCTGATCCGCGCGGCGCTGGAACGCGCCGACTATGCGATTGTCGAAGCCGAAAATGCGCGCGAGGCGACCGAGCGGCTGCACGAGGAGCGCCCCGACATCACCTTGCTCGACCTGGGGCTCCCCGACCGCGACGGGCTCGAACTCGTACCGCTGTTCAAGCAGCAATCGGGGACGACGCTGATCGTCGTGTCGGCGCGCGACGCCACCGAGGAGAAGGTCGCCGCGCTCGACCTTGGCGCCGACGATTATCTCACCAAGCCCTTCGACACCGACGAACTGCTCGCGCGCGTCCGCGTCGCGCTCCGCCATCGCCTGACGCGCGACGGCGGCAACCTCGGCCTCACGGTGGGTGACGTGCAGCTCGACCTCGTCGCGCGAACGGTGACCAAGGGGGGCAAGGAGGTGCATCTCACGCCCAAGGAATATGCCGTGCTGGCGCAACTCGCCCGCTTTCCCGGCCGCGTTATCACCCACAAGCAGATCATGAACGAGGTGTGGCCGCACGAGCACGAGCATCATGTCGAATATCTGCGCGTCCTGATCCGCACGCTGCGCCAAAAGCTCGAGGCCGATCCGCAACAGCCGCAGATTATCTGCAACGAACTCGGCATCGGCTATCGGCTGCGCCTCGGGGCGGACGGTCTCGCCGAGGGGCATGAGGGGCGCTGAGTCGCAGCAGCGCGCCGATCCTATGCAATTGCTATGGAAAATGCCGCTGGCCGCTCTCGAATTCCAACGGTGCTAGCGGCTAGCTATTGTCCATGATCGGACATCATATCGAAACCGACCCAGCCGGACCATCGCGCGTCCGGGATCGCATCGTCGACTGGCTGGGCGCGCAGGGGCCGTCGCTGCTGACGGTCTATATGTGCGCGATCGTTGCAGCCATCGCCTTCGTCGCCGACGCAGTGCGCTAGATTTCGATCTGTGCGCCGATCCTATGCAATTTCAATGCGCCGCCGCGTTTCGCGCTCTCGAATTCCTACGCGCCTATGCGTAGGTGGATGACCTCCTTCGGAGGTCTCCCAATGAAATACCGGCACGAAAACCTCTCCGCCAACATCGGCCTGCGCGCAGGCGGGATCGCCTTGCTTGCCACCGGCTGGTCGGTCGCGGTGCGGCTCCATCAGCTTGCGCTCGCCACGCCTTCGCGCGATTATTCGTCCTTCATGATGCTGCTCGCGGCGATCGTCTTCCTCTGCGGCAGTGCGGGGAGCGCGCTGCTCTTCGTCGGTCCCGGTCTCTGGGAATCGGTCGAGGTGTCCGAGCGATGGCGGCGGCTGCCGCCGCCGACGACCTATTTCGATCGCGACCGATAAGGCGCTCCCGCCGACCCGCCCGCGCATAGTGAAAACACTATGCGATTGCGCCTCGGCCCGTCTCGATTTTCAACGCGCGCCCGATCTAGTTGAGCCGCCTCACGAGCCTGCGCCATTCCGGCCGGGCGAACACCCATGAGGACAATATGAAACACATCATCTCTGCGGCCCTTCTGGCGGCAGCCCTGACGCCTGCCGCCGCTTCGGCGCAGGAGGAAGAGAAGCCTGCCGTCGTCATTTCGGGTTCGGCGACGATCGCCTCGGACTATCGCTTCCGCGGCGTATCGCAGTCGGACAAGGAGATGGCGGTGCAGGGCGGGCTGACCCTGACGCATAAGAGCGGGCTTTACGCCGGGGTGTGGGGCTCGAACCTCGCCGGTTGGGGGACGTTTGGCGGCGCGAACATGGAGCTCGACCTGATCGGCGGCTACAAATTGCCCGTCGCGGACAATGCGACGCTCGATGTCGGGCTGGTCTGGTACATGTATCCGGGCGGCGCCGATGAATCGGACTTCGCGGAACCCTATGTCAAGCTGACCGGCACGACGGGACCCGCCACGCTGACCGCCGGGGCCGCCTATGCGCCCAAACAGCACGCGCTCGCCAATGTGTCGGCGGCGCCGAACAGCCGCGGCCAGAGCGACGACAATCTCTATCTGTGGGGCGACGGCGCGCTGGCCATCGCCGGAACGCCGCTGACGGCGAAGGCGCATATCGGCTATTCGGACGGCAATCCCGGGCTCGGTCCCAACGGCACCAGCGTCGCGCCCACCGGCCGCTACTGGGACTGGTCGCTCGGCATGGACGCGACTTGGCGCAACCTGACGCTCAATCTCTCCTACGTCGATACCGACATCGGCAAGGCAGAGGCGGCGCGTTTGCAGCCCAATTTCAGCAAGGGCGGCGACGGCAGCGGATCGATTGCCGACGCGGCCGTCGTGGCGAGCGTGACCGCCGCCTTCTGACCGCTTGATGCCGGGCGCGAAGTCGCGATGCGCCCGGCAGCTTCCCTCGCGTTGATGCCTAGCCTAACCTCGCATGAGGGAGACTGGCATGAATCGGATATGGGCGGCTTTGGCGCTCGCGGCGGCGCCTGCGATCACGGGGTTTTCCGCGCCGGAGGCGGCGGCGCAGGCGGCCGAGAGCGCGCTGGTCGGCGAGGCGCGGGCGTTCATGGACGCCTATCAGGCCGCGGCGGCGTTCGTGCGGCGGGGCGGCCAGCGGTGCGGATCAGCGCTCCGCCAGCACGTCATAATGGCGCCCGAAGCCGTAGCGGGCAAAGCGCGCGAAACCTGCCGCAGAGAGCTGCGCCTCGATCGCGGCGGCGTCGGTCCAGCGGCGGTCGATCTCGTAGAAGATCGCGGCGATGCGCGGCAGGTGCGCCGAGGCGATGAGCGCGTCGATCACCGCCTCCTCATGCCCCTCGACGTCGATCTTTACAATCAACGGCAGATGCGCGTCGATCAGCGGGTCGAATTCGGCGGCGCTGAGGATGCGGATCGGCTCGCCCCCGGCGTCGGCGTGGCGCAGGCTCGCGGTGCCGCTGTGCGCGCTGTCGGTGGCGATCGTCGCGGCACCGGACTCGCGCGAGATGGCCGCGTCCACTGCCGCCACCTTTGCCGCTCCTGCGTTCGCCGCAATGTTGCGCCCCAAAAGAGCGAAGGTCGCGGCGACGGGCTCAAAGGCGGTCACCGCGCCGCAGTGCGGGTTCTGCGCCGCGATCAGGCTGTAGAGCCCCTGGTTCGCGCCGATATCGACGAAGGCGAAAGGCCCTTGCCGATTTGCGAGATAGTCGGCGAGCACCGGGCCATAGGTGCCGTGATAGCAATATTGGAAGGTGCGGTCGCGCCAGTTGGCGTGCATCGTTACGCCGTAGCGCGTGCGCACGGGCCGGTCGCTGACCGGGCGCAGCGCCGACAGCGCGCGGGCACGCCATTTGGCGAGCGTCTTGACCAGCCCATATTCGACGAAGGCGCCGAGCGGCGAGGGGGAAGCGAGGCCGATCATCAGGCGCGGCCCATATAGTCGAGGATCGCCGCGGCCGCGCGTTCCGACGAAGGGCGGGCGTCGAGGTCGAAGCTGTAGGCGAAGAGGCCCTGCTGGCGCTGGCGGTCGGCGGGGTCGAGCATCGGCACCTCTTCGAACGCCGCCTCGAAATCGTCGAGGGTCTCGACCACCGGGCCCGCCTGCCAATGCGCGAAATCGGGATTGCCGCGCCACGCATGGCCGCGCGGATTGAGGAAGACGCACGGGCGCGGGCGGCGGATGAACTCGTAGACCTGGCTGCTCGCGTCGCCGAGGTAGATGTCGGCGGCGTCGGTATAGGTCATGTCGACACTCCCCGCGCTGCCGGTGTCGATCAGCATATGGTCGAGGTCGTAGTGCCGGACGTCGGGCAGGCGGTTCCAGCCGAGCGCGAAGGGCGAGAGCGAGGCGGTCAGCCTTTTCTGGAACAGCATGACGTGCGGCGCGAAGATGAGGTTGTACCGGTCGCTCTTCGCGAACCAGTCGAGGATCTGCGGCCCCATGCGGTACCAGCTCGACAGCGCGGGCGAGGGGTGCGGGTTGTAGAGGACGGTCGGGCGGTCCTTGGGGAAAAGCCGCGGGCGTGGGCTGCGCGGCGGCAGGTCGAACTTCGGGTAGCCGACGATCGCATGGCCGTTCTCGCGCAGCAGCCCGGCGCCCGCCAGCCGGTCGCGGATCTTCGCCCCCGACATCAGCACGAGATCGAATTTCCCGCTCGCCTTGTCGAAGCCGATCGCACGGTCGCCCGCGCCGTGGCGCGTGTGGATCATCTTCAGATTGTCGAGCCCGAAATGCGTCTTGAGCAGCAGCGAGGTCTTTTCGGGGACGACGAGCGCGTCGAGGTCGCGGAAATGGCCGAGGTTGCGGCGCAGCACCGACAGCGTGTCGGCGGGGACTGCGCCGCCCGTTGCACGCTGCGCGGTGCTTGCGAGGCGCGACGGCGGCGCCAGTCGCACGACGTCGGGGCGCGGCCCCGCCTCGCGATCGAGCAGCCGCGTCACCTCCGCCTCGCTCCCTTGCGAGACGAGGACGCGGATCTCGGCGTGGTTCGACAGTCGGCGCAGCGCGAGCGCGACGGGGAGGGCGTGCGCGACCTGGTGCCCGGCGCTGTGGTTGAAGAGGAAACCGATACGCATGGGGGTCAGGCCTTTGCTTTGCGCCAGTCGAGCACCGGCCAGCCGCGCGCGGCGGCGATAGCGGCCAATTTGGGGGAGGGGTTCACCGCGACGGGTTCGTCGCAGAGGTCGAAGAGCGGCAGGTCGGAAGCATGGTCCGAATAGAAGCGGATATGCGTGGCCTCACGCGCGATGCCGGCGCGGTCCAAAAAGGCCCCGACCATCGTGCATTTGTCGGCGCCGTAGCAATTGGCGCCGGCGAGCGTGGGGACGAGGCTGCCCTCCTGCCACGACGAGGCGGTGGCGACGACGTCGGCGATGCCGAGCCGGCGCGCGAGCGCGGCGGTGTAGAAATGCGGCGCGGCGGTCGCGAGCAGGATGCGGCGCCCCGCGGCGCGTTCCTTTTCGATCAGCGCCAGCCCCTCGGCGTACAGGCCGCGTGCCACCAGATGCTGTGCAAAGCGGTCGGCGAGCCGCGCGGCCTCGCGTTCGGGCAGCGCGCCGCCCAATGCGACCCAGTGCATCGCCTGCTTCATCCGGCAGCGCGGGAGCAGCTTCAGCGCATAGAGCAGCGCGAGCGGCAGCAGCAGCGGGGCGAGGAGGAGCCGCCAAGGCGCGCGGGTCCGCGCGGCGAAGAAGAGAAAGGGGGTATAGGTCGGCAAGATGGTCAGCGTGCGGTCGAGATCGAAGACCGACAGTTCGATCTTCGCCCGCGCGGCTTCCGGTTGGGGCGCCGCCGCGATGTTGACCTGTGCCTGGCCCATGGTTCGCTCCTTTGCTGCGCAGAGCCATGGCGGGCGGGCTTAACGGGCGGGTGGCGCAAAGATTTGATTTTGGCCATGATCGTGTGCCGACACCGAACATGTCGAAAATCAAATGTTCGCGGCTGTGGTCTTCAAAGCCCCTCCCCTTTAGGGGAGGGGTTGGGGTGGGGGCCCGAACCTCGCGCAAGGCCGCTGGCCCCCACCCGCTGCGACCAGGCGGAAGCCGCCAGGTCTCGCTGCCCTCCCCTGAAGGGGAGGGTTTTGGTATGTGGGGATCGAATGCAAATCCTGGTGATCGAGGACGACGCCCGCGTCGCGGAGCATATCGGCAAGGGGCTGAAGGCCGCGGGGCATGTCGTCACGCACGAGGGCGACGGGCGCGCCGGGCTGCTCCGCGCCGCTGCCGACAGCTTCGACCTGATCATCGTCGACCGCATGCTGCCGCAGGTCGACGGGCTGACGATCGTCCAGACGATCCGCGCCACGGGCGACGCGACCCCGATCCTGTTCCTGAGCGCGCTCGGCGAAGTCGACGAGCGCGTCGCGGGGCTGCGCGCCGGCGGCGACGATTATCTGACCAAGCCTTTCGCCATGTCCGAACTGCTCGCGCGCGTCGACGTGCTCGCGCGGCGCGGGCCGGCGATCGTCGCCGAGACGAAGCTGGCGGTCGGCGACCTCGAGATCGACCTGCTCGGCCAGCAGGTGAAGCGGCAGGGGAGGCCCGTCGACCTCACCGCGCGCGAATTCCGCATCCTCGTCTATCTTGCACAGAATGAGGGCCGCGTGGTGACGCGCTCGATGCTGCTCGAACATGTGTGGGACTATCATTTCGACCCGCAGACCAACATCATCGACCAGCATGTCAGCCGGCTGCGCCAAAAGGTCGACAAGGGCTATGACGCCCCGCTAGTCCACACCGTGCGCGGCACCGGCTATATGATGCGGGCAGGCGCGTGACGCAGGAGCGCTGGCGGAGGATGGCGCGCAGCCTGACCTTCCGGTTGGGCATCCTGTACGTCGTCCTGTTCCTGACCTCGATGCTGACCTTGTTCGGTGCCGCCTATTGGATCGGCGTCGCGCGCCCGATGCAGCAGGAGGCCGAGCAGGTGATCGGGGAGACCGGCCGGCTCGTCGCGGTCGATCGGGCCGAGGGGCGTGGCGCGCTGATCGCGGCGCTCGACGCGCGGCAGCGGCTGGCGGGGCATCGCCACGCCTTTCACGCGCTGATCGGCGCGGACGGCCAGACATTGAGCGCCAATCTGCCGAGCTGGCCCGATGAGACGATCGAGGGCTGGCGCATGCTCGACGCCGACCTGTCGGTGCAGGGCAGCGAGGAGGATTTTACGTCGCTGTCGGTCGAACGCCGGCTGGCGGACGGCGCGCGGCTGATCGTCGGGCGCGACGTCGAGGATATCGACGACCGCGACGAACTCTTCTCGATGGGGTCGGCGTGGCTGATCCTGATCGCCGCGCTGCTGGCGGTCGGCAGCAGCTTTGCGATGAGCGCCGCGGTCGGGCGCCGAATCGAGGCGGTGACGCGCACCGCGCGGCGCGTGATGGCGGGCAGCATGACCGAGCGCATCCCCTTGCGCGGCACCGGCGACGATTTCGACGAGCTCGCCGAGACGCTCAACCTGATGCTTGGGCGGATCGAGGAATCGGTCGAGTCGGTGCGGCGCGTGTCGGACAATGTCGCGCACGAACTGCGCACGCCATTGTCGCGGCTGCACGCCGACCTCGACGAACTGCGCATGGCGAAGGGCACGAAGGAACGCGAGCGGCTGACCGAGCAGGCGATCGCCGAGGCCGCGCGGTTGCAGGCGATCTTCGACGCGCTGCTGCGCATCGCGCGGATCGAGAGCGGACGGCATTTCGCGGGCTTCGCGCGCGTCGATCTGAGTGCGCTGCTGGCCGATGCGATCGAGCTGCACAGCCCCGATGTCGACGCGCATGGGCAGACATTGGAAAGCGCGATCGCGGGCGGGCTCGTGATGGAGGGCGACCGCAACCTGATCTTCCAGGCGGTGTCGAACCTGCTCGACAATGCGGTCAAATATGCGGGCGAGGGCGGCCGCATCCTGGTCGCGGCGACCGCGAAGGGCGGGCGCATCCGCATCGAGATCAGCGACAGCGGCCCCGGCATCGCCCTCGCTTATCGCGAGCGGGTGAAGGAGCGCTTCTTCCGCGTGCGCGAGACCGCTAGCGCGCCGGGGACGGGGCTGGGCCTCGCGCTGGTCGCGGCGATCGTGGCGCTGCACAAGGGGGCGCTGGAGATCGGCGACGCCGAACCGGGGACGCTGGTGGTGGTGATTTTCTGAGCGGAGGTTGGAATGGGAGCTGCCGGTGCTGCCCCATTCTTCGTCATCCCGGACTTGATCCGGGATCCGCCTTTTTTCTTCAAGACAAGGCAGGCCCCGGGTCAAGCCCGGGGTGACGTTGGGTAAAACCCGATAACAAGTTTCGCCCGAAACCCACCCCCTACTTCCTCTCCACCAGTTCCCGCAGCAGAAACGCATGCAGCATCGCGGCGCGCACCGCATCCTCGGCATGGTCGGCGCCGACCGAATGGCCGCCCTCCAGATATTCGTGATAATAGACCCGGTTCCTATATTCCTTCAGCCGCGCCGCGAATTTACGCGCGTGGCCGGGGTGGACGCGGTCGTCCTTGGTCGAGAGATAGAGGAAGATCGGCGGATATTTCACGCCCTTCCTGAGGTTCTGATAGGGCGAATATTTCGAGATGAACGCCCAGTCGGCGGGATCGTCGGGGTCGCCATATTCGTCCATCCACGACGCGCCCGCGAGCAATTTGTTGAAGCGTTTCATATCTTTGAGCGGCGAGCCCGAGATCACTGCGCCATAGAGGTCGGGGCGCTGCTCCATCGCCGCGCCGACGAGCACGCCGCCGTTCGAGCGGCCCGAGATCGCGATCTTGCCCTTGGGGCTGACCCCGGTCGCGACGAGATCCTCGGCGACCGCATGCAGGTCGTCGAAACTGTTCTGGCGCTTCTCGTAGAGCGCCGCCTGGTGCCAGGCGGGTCCATATTCGCCGCCGCCGCGGATGTTCGCGAGGACATAGGCGTTGCCGTCCTCGACCCAGAACAGCCCGAGGGGGCCGGCGCGATAGGGCTGGCCGGTCAGATAAGCCGGCGTCTGCGCCGCCTTGAACCCGCCATAGGCGTGGACAAGCGCGGGCACCGGTCCGCTCGCGCCCTTCTTGCGGACGAGAAAATAGGGTATTTTCGTCCCATCCTTGGAGGTCGCGAAGCGTTTCTCGACGCTCATGTCCTTGGCATCGAACATCGCGGGCAGGCTTTGCACCGCCTGCGGCGCCCCCGTCTCGGCCAGTGCATAAAGCGTGGGCGGCTGCAGCATGGTTTCGGCGGTCGCCAGCACCTGGTTGGTCTTGCCGATCACCCCCGCGATCTGCACCGTCGCATTGGCGGCGAGCGGCACTTCCTTCTGGCTCCAGCGGCCATGGGGCTGGTCGCGGCGCAGCGCAAAGAGCTTGCCCTCGACATCGTCCAGCGCCTTGACCCACAATATATCGTCGCCCGCCGCGACATTCTCGATCGCCTGCGACGCGGTCGGCGTCATCACGGGAACGAAGGGCACCTGGTCGCCGCGCGACATTTCGAGCAAGGGCAGCGCGAGCAGCGAACCCGGCGGATAGTCGAATTCCTTGTCGTTGAGGAAAATGATCGCCTGCCCGTCGATCACCCCGCGCAGTTCGGCGGTCTCGGGGATGATCGTGTCGGTATAGCCCGACCGGCTGCCGTTCGGGATATAATATTCGGTGGTGTAGAAGCTCTTGTTGCGGCTGATGACCGGCCAGCGCGTGTCGCCGTCCATCTCGGCGCCGACCCCCATGCCGACGTCGGCGGTCTCGCCCTCTACCAAAGTCTCGGCCGCCGACAGCGGCGTCCCGCGCTTCCAGCGCTTGACGATACGCGGATAGCCCGAGGTCGTCATGCTGCCCTCGCCGAAGTCGGTCGCGACGAGCAGATTGTCGGCGTCCTCCCAGGTCACGCTGCTCTTGGCGAGCGGAACGGCGAAACCGCCCTCGACGAATTGCCCGGTGCTACGATCCCATTCGCGGACGATGTCGGCGTCGGTCCCGCCGGGGCTGAGCGAGACGAGGCAGCGCTTATACTCGGGGGCGAGGCAGTCGGCGCCGTGCCACACCCAGCTCTGCTTCTCGGCCTTGCCCAGCGCGTCGACGTCGATCAGCGTCTTCCACTCGGGCTTGCCCGCAAGCCAGGCGGCGAGCGGGCTTTGGCGCCACAGCCCGCGCGGATTGGCGGCGTCGCGCCAGAAATTGGTGATTGTCTCGCCCATCACCTCGCCGGGCATCGCGATCTGGCGGTCGTCGTCGAGGATTTCGCGCGCGCGCTTGCGATCGGCCTCGAAGCCCGGGCGACCGAGGATCAGCTTGTCGGTCGCGGCATTCTCCGCCTTCACCCAGTCGAGCGCCTTCTTGCCCTCGATCTCCTCGAGCCAGAGATAGGGGTCCTTCTCCTCCTTCTCGGCGGCGGCGGCGAGGGTCGCGAAGGAACAGCCGAGGGCGAGCGCGGCGAGCGTGGCGCGGATCATCTGGGTCTCCGAAAATCGTCCGATGCTACTGTGTTAGCACCACCGGACGGCCGGAGGGAAGCGCCGCTATTGGTCGATGATCATCGTGCCCGGATGATGCTTGTCGAGATGCTTCTTGATGATCTTGAGATTGCGCGTGTTCGAGCGGAAGAACAGATCGAAGGCGTCGCCGACGACCGGGATCGCACCGAGCGTGGTGTCGACGCCGAGGTTGCCGACCATCCGCCAGATCTTCCACTTCGGCATGCCGAGGTTGCGCGCTTCCCAGATCAGGTAAGCGCCCATCGCCGCGGCGATGACGTCGCCGACGACGGGGACGAGGCCGACGATCGCGTCGAGCCCGACGGGGCGGTTGATGCCAGGGATCACGAAGCTGCGCTCGAGGATGATCTCGAGCGTCTCGACGCGCTTGCGCAGCGCGGCGGGATCGCGGCGGTTCTGGATCAGCGTATCGAACAGGGCGTCGGTGTCGGGGGTCGAAGGGGCCATCGGGGTCCTTTCAGGCAGCGCCCGATCTTGAGCGCCACTGTATTAGTTGGGTAGGGCAATCAGGTGATTCAAGGGGTGCTGCGCCCGGCCGTTGGCGCGCAGCCCCGTCAGCCGCTGCGACGCGACCGACCAGCGCAGCGGGGTGGCGATCGGGATGAAGGGCGAATAGCCCGCGAGCAGCGCCTCGGCCTCGCCGATCAGCCTTGCGCGCTCGGCGGCGCTGGTCGCCGCGACGGCTTCGTCGATCCTCTCCTGCGCGTCGCGGTGGCAGATGGTGTCGGCGCGGCACGACAGGCGGCGGAGGCCCCACAAGGCATCGTCGTTGGGCATCACCTCGTCGATCAACCTGAGGTCGGCGCGCGCCGCCAGCCCGACGCGGCGGCTCGGCACGCCCAGCCGCGCGAAATCGGCGGCGACATAGGCGTAGAGGATGCGCCCGCCGGGTGAGTCGGGCACCGCGATGCGCAGCGGCGCGATCTCGCGCCCACCCGCGCGCCATGCGTCGATCACGCGCTTCGCCTGGACGAAGCGCGACTGCTCGTCGAATTCGGCCCAGGCGGGCAGGAGCGGCGTCGGCCCGACGTCGCGCGTGTAGAGGTCGGGGCGCAGCGTCACCTGCGACTGCCATTCCTGCAGCCCGAAGGCATCGACCAGCCGCTCACGCCGGATCGCGCGCGACAGCGCTTCGCGATTGGCCTGCACGCCGAGCAGGCCGTCGCTGCTCGTGAAGCTCAGCCCGAACAGCCCGGGGACCGGGTCGACGACGAGCCGCGAACGGCCGATGTTCGATGCGGCGAAATAGGGCAGGGTCGAAAAACGGCCGCCGATGACGCCGTCGGCATAGCCGTTCTTGAAGCGCGCGAGCGCCTTTGCCGCCGAGGTGCCGACCAGCTCGATCGACGCCGCGGGGTCGGCGGCGGCGGCCTCGGCGGCTTCGGGGTCTTCGGCGAGCGGATCGGCCACCGGAGTGAGCAGCATCGCCTTGCCGGCGCGCTTCGCGCGCATCGGCCCCCAGCCGAGGCCGCGGTTGACGATCGCCATCGACGGCTGCGCGAGCAGTTCGAGCATGCCCGGCTGCGCGACCGAGAGGCGGATTTCGACGACCGTGTCGGTCATCGCGCGGATCGCCTCGACCTCCGGAAAATCGCCGCGCAGCGGGTGCTGGCTGCCCGGCCCCAGATAGGAACGCAGGATCGCGGCGACGTCGCCCGCGGTGACCTTGCGCCCGTTCGCCCATTTGGCCTCGCGGATGCGGAAGATATAGCTGCGCCCGTCGCCGGTCACCGTCCAGCGCTCGGCGAGCCCGACGTCGATCTGCGCCTCGCCGTCATAGCTGACCAGCCCCTGCGAGCTGGCGTCGAGCAAAGCGGCGTTGGCGGCATTGAGTTCGCCCCCGATCGGGCTGACCGCGCCGTTGAGCGTGCCGATCGCGGCGATCGTCACCGGGCCGCGCGCGCCGAACAGCCCGCAGCTCGGCAGTGTCAGCGCGAGCAGGACGGCGGCGGCGATCCGCGGCATGCGCGTCCTGATCCGGGGCGTGGAATTCGTTGGGGGCATTACAGCCATCATAGCCAAGCGGCGCGAAACCGGAAGGGTGCGCGGGTCAGCGCGCGGCGATTTCCGCGAGCAGCCAGTTCCGGAAGGCCGCCGCCGCCGGATCGCCGCGCGCGCCGGGTTCGACCAGCCAATAGTGATGCGGCCCCGACAGCAGGAAGGCGAAAGGCCGGACGAGCCGCCCGGCGTCGATTTCGGACCGGAACAGCCGCGGCGAGAGCAGCGCTGCGCCCTGTCCCTCGATGGCCGCGCGCGCGGCGAGCTCCTGCGTCGGGTAACCCGCGCGGGCCGGCCCGGGCAGCGCGGGGACTTCGAGGCCCTGCTCGGCGAACCAGCGCGGCCAGTCGGTGCCCGGGACGAGCGCGACGCGTGCGAGATCGCCGGGATTCGCCACTCCTGGACTCTCCAGAAGCCGCGGGCTGAGCATCGGCGTGGCCTCGATCGCGAACAGCGGGGTCGCATGCGCGCCCGGCCAGCGCCCCGCGCCCGAACGGATCGCGAGATCATAGGCGTCGGGGTCGCGCAGGTCGGTCGATGCGTCGATCTCCACCGCGATGCCGGGATGCAGCGCCTCGAAACCCGGCAGCCGCGGGGCGAGCCAGCGCGACGCGAAGGTCGGAGTGACGGTCAGCCGCAGCGTGCGGACATCGCGCAACTCGTCGATCGCGGCGCGCGCCAGCGCCATCATCGCGCTGGTACGCGCGAGGAGTCGCTCGCCGTCGCCGTTGAGCGTGATGCGCGGGCCGCTCCGCACGAACAAGGGTTTGCCGATGTCGCTTTCGAGCCCGCGGATCCGCTGGCTGACCGCGGCGGGGGTGACGCACAGTTCGGCGGCGGCGCGCGAAAAATTGCCGTGGCGCGCGCAGGCGTCGAAGACGCGCAGGGTTTCGAGCGAGGGCGGGCGTTGCGGCGGCATGTCCATATTAAGCCCAGCTTGTCATGTGCATGCAATGACGTTGTTTTGCGCGGGCTACCACGCCCGCTAGTCGGCGGGGATGAAACAGGATTTCCCCATGCTCGCCGCAGCGCTTTTGCTCGGAGGATGCGTCGCGCCGGCGCAGACCCCTGCCGAGCGCTGGACACCTGCCAACATCGCCACGCCGGGCTATGAAGCGACCCCGACCTTTTCGCCCGACGGGCGCGAGATGGTCTATCTCGCCGCCGATGCGCGCTTCGCGAACTGGCGCCTGCTGCACTCGCGTTGCGAGGGCAGCGCCTGGTCGGCGCCCGAACCGCCGCCCTTTGCCGCGCCGGCGCCCGCGATCGAGGCCGATCCAGGCTTCGTCCCGGACGGCAGCGGGCTCTATTTTATCTCGGCGCGGCACGACCCGGCGAACGCGGATTTCGACATCTATCATGTCGCGCGCGGCGACGACGGACGCTGGGGCGAGCCCGAGCGGTTGCCGCCGCCGGTCAATTCGCCCCACGCCGAGCTGCTGCCGCGTGCCGACGCGAGCGGGCGGCTCTATTTCGGATCGGCGCGGCCGGGCGGGTTCGGCGACGGCGATATCTATGTCGCGACGCGCGATACGGGTGGCGGCTGGCAGGTGACGAATGTCGGGCCGCCGGTGAGCAGTGCCGCCAACGACTATGAGGCGGAGATTTCGCGCGACGGGCGCACGCTGATCCTCGTCTCCGACCGCGGCGACCGTTCGCACCTCTATCATTTTGTCCGCGAAGGCGAAAAATGGGTCGAGCGGTCAAGGCTCGCGGCGGACGACACCGTCTTTCAGGTCGGACCCTTGCTGTCGCCGCGCGGCGAGAAACTGCTCTTCGCGCAGGCCGATGGCGACCGGTCAGGAGAGATGTTCCTGTCGTCGCTCGTCGCTGGAAGCCGTGAGGATTGGCCGCCAAAATGCTGAACCGGCGCGATTTTGGGGCAGGAGCTGTTGGAGTGGCGACGATGGCGGCGATGAATCACCAAGGCGTCCAGGCACGCGCCATCGAGCCGAGCGGCTCCTCCTATGCGCAGGCCTATCTGGTGCCCGCGCCGCAGCAGTGGCTGTTCGTCGGCGGGCAGGTGCCGGCGGACGGGGCGGGCGAGGTTCCGGCGGGCTTCGACGCGCAATGCCGCCTCGCCTGGGCCAATGTCGCGCGCCAGCTCGCCGCCGCGGACATGGCGCTGACCGACATCGTCCGCGTCGGCATCTTCCTGTCGAGCCGCGACCACCGCGCCGCCAACACCGCGATCCGGCACGAAATCCTCGGCGGCCACTCGCCCGCGATTACCGTGATCATCGCCGACATCTTCGACGAAGCCTGGCTGCTCGAGATCGAGGCGATCGCCTGCAAATGACCGTCCGCGCCATAAGGAGAAAGTGATGACCAAAACCTATCACGGCAGCTGCCACTGCGGCGCGGTGCGTTTCGAGGTCGACATGGACTTCGCCGCGAGCGGCAGCAGCAAATGCAACTGCACCTATTGCTGGAAACAGCGCAACTGGAACGCTGCGGGGATGAAGCCCGACGCCTTCCGCCTGATCGCGGGCGAAGCGGTGCTCGGCGACTATGCGCGCAGCGGCGAGGGCTTCGAGACGCACCACCGCTTCTGCATAAAATGCGGCACCGCGACGCACGGCCACGGGCATATCGATGCGATGGGCGGACCTTATGTCGGCGTGCGCGTCGCCGCGCTCGACGACCTGCCCGTCGACGAGCTGATGGCCGCGCCGATCGCCTATTGCGACGGCCTCCACGACAATTGGTGGAACGCGCCGGACGACATCCGGCATCTTTGAGATGCTGGTGCGGACGCCGGGACTTGAACCCGGATATCCAGAGGATGGCAGATTTTAAGTCTGCTGCGTCTACCGATTTCGCCACGTCCGCCCGGCATCGCCGGTCAAGCCGAGGCGCGCGGAGAGGTCAAGCGATCTTTGCCGCTTCACCGCCCTCGACACGTCGGCTAGAGGGACCCCATGGAAGCTGTTCTCACCATCGCCGGGCTCGGCAAGACGTACAAGGGCGGCCACATGGCGCTGTCCGCGGTCGACCTCACCATCGCCAAGGGCGAGATTTTTGCGCTGCTCGGTCCCAATGGCGCGGGCAAGACGACGCTGATCAGCATCGTCTGCGGCATCGTCACGCCGAGCGTGGGGACGGTCACCGTCGCGGGGCACGACCATCAGCGCGATTATCGCGCCGCGCGCGCGATGATCGGGCTGGTGCCGCAGGAATTGCACACCGACGCCTTCGAAACCGTGCTGGCCACCGTCAGCTTCTCGCGCGGGTTGTTCGGCAAGCCGCGCAATCCCGCGTTCATCGAACAATTGCTGCGCGACCTGTCGCTGTGGGACAAGCGCGACGCGAAGATCATGGAATTGTCGGGCGGGATGAAGCGCCGCGTGATGATCGCGAAGGCGCTCAGTCATGAGCCCGAAATCCTCTTCCTCGACGAGCCGACCGCGGGGGTCGACGTCGAGCTGCGCCGCGACATGTGGAACATGGTGCGCGGCCTTCGCGAGCGCGGGGTCACGATCATCCTCACCACCCATTATATCGAGGAGGCCGAGGAAATGGCCGACCGCGTGGGCGTGATCACCGGCGGGCGGCTGATCCTGGTCGAGCAGAAGGACGAGCTGATCAAGAAGCTCGGCCGCAAGACGCTGACGCTCAACCTGGTCGAGCCGCTGGCGGCGATCCCCGAGGAACTGGCGCAGTGGAAGCTCGAGCTCGCGGGCGAGGGCAACGAGCTGGTCTACGAGTTCGACAGCCGCGCCGAGGCGACCGGGGTGCCGTCGCTGCTGCGGCGGATGACCGACATCGGGGTCCAGTTCAAGGACCTGCACACGCGGCAGAGCTCGCTCGAGGATATTTTCGTCGGGCTTGTCCACGACAGCAACCATGCGAAGGGAGAAGCCGCATGACCGCGAACTGGCGCGGCGTGCGCGCGATCTATCTGTTCGAACTGGCGCGCTTCGGGCGCACCGTGTGGACCAGCCTCGCGCTGCCCGTTATCACTACCGCGCTCTATTTCGTCGTCTTCGGCTCGGCGATCGGCGGGCGGATGAACGAGGTCGGCGGGGTGCCCTATGGCGCGTTCATCGTCCCGGGGCTGATGATGCTGACGATGTTCACCGAGAGCATCAGCAACGCGTCCTTCGGCATCTATATGCCCAAATGGTCGGGCACGATCTACGAGATGCTGTCGGCGCCGCTGTCGCCGTTCGAAACCGTCGTCGCCTATGTCGGCGCGGCGGCGACCAAGTCGCTGATCATCGGCGCGATCATCTTTGCCACCGCGCATCTGTTCGTCGATGTGCAGGTCGCGCATCCGATCTATATGGTCGCCTTCATGATCCTGATGGCGGTGACCTTCTGCCTGTTCGGCTTCATCATCGGCATCTGGGCACAAAGCTTCGAGCAGTTGCAGGTCATCCCGCTGCTCGTCGTCTATCCGCTGACCTTTTTGGGCGGCGCCTTCTACTCGCTCGACATGCTGCCCGCGGCGTGGCGGACGATCACGCTGTTCAACCCCGTCGTTTATCTGATCAGCGGTTTCCGCTGGACCTTCTTCGGGCAGGGTGACGTCGGCATCGAGGTCAGCATGGGTGCGGTCGCGCTCTTCCTGACCTTGTGCCTCGCGGTGATCTTCTGGATGTTCCGGACGGGCTACCGGCTCAAGACCTGAGCCAGATACCTTAACCATAGCCCCCAGCCTGTCGAAGAGCGCCTCACCGAGAAGCGTCCTTCGACAGGCTCGGGGCTACGGCATTTGGGTGACCGCGAAAGAATCGAATTCAGTCGTTCAGCCGCTCGCGCATTTCCTTGCCGGGCTTGAAATAGGGCACGCTCTTCGCCTGCACGTCGACCGCCGCGCCGGTGCGCGGATTGCGACCGGTTCGCGAGTCGCGGCTGCGGGTCGAAAAGGCGCCGAAACCGCGCAGTTCGACGCGGCCGCCCGACGCGAGCTGGTCCACAATGGAATCGAAGAAAACATCGACGATCTTTTCGACCTCTTCGAGGCGTAGATCGCTGTTTTCGCTGGCGATCTTCTGAACCAGTTCCGACCGGATCATTGGCTTCCCCTATCGTTGACGCGCATCTTTACGATGCTGGCTACCGGTCGTTGCCGGCTCCGTGCGTGAGACCCCTCCCAACGCGGGCGCCAGACTAACATGAATCAACAAAGGCGCAAAATATATCGCGGAATCAAAAGGCCCGCCGGACGCATCCGGCGGGCCTTCTGTCTCATTTCGGTAAGAAAGGGCTGGATCAGCCCTTCTTGCCGGCCTTCAGCGCTTCGCCGAGGATGTCGCCGAGCGACGCACCCGAGTCCGACGAACCGTACTGCGCGACGGCCTGCTTCTCTTCGGCGATCTGCATCGCCTTGACCGAGAAGCTGGGCTTCTTCGAACGATCGAAGCCGGTAACCATCGCGTCGAACTTCTGGCCGACCTGATAGCGCTCGGGGCGCTGCTCGTCGCGGTCGCGGCCAAGGTCGGCGCGCTTGATGAAGCCGGTGGCGCCATCGTCGCCGGCCTGGACTTCGAGCCCGTTGTCGCGGACTTCGAGGACGGTGACGGTGACGACGTCGTTCTTCTTCACCGAGCCCGTCGCAGCGGTGCCGCCGCCGACGGCCGGAGCACCCTTCTCGAGCTGCTTGATGCCCAGGCTGATGCGTTCCTTCTCGACGTCGACGTCGAGAACGACGACCTGCACGGCCTCGCCCTTGCGGTGGAGGTGCAGCGCTTCTTCGCCCGAGATGCCCCACGCGATGTCCGACATGTGAACCATGCCGTCGACGTCGCCCGGCAGGCCGACGAACAGACCGAATTCGGTCGCGTTCTTGACTTCACCTTCGACAACCGAGCCCACCGGGTGGGTTTCGGCGAACGCGCCCCAGGGGTTCGACTGGGCCTGCTTGAGGCCCAGCGAAATGCGGCGCTTGTCGCTGTCGACTTCGAGGACGATGACGTCGACTTCCTGGCTGGTCGAGACGATCTTGCCGGGGTGGACGTTCTTCTTGACCCACGACATTTCGCTGACGTGGACCAGGCCTTCGATGCCGGCTTCGAGTTCGACGAACGCACCATAATCGGTGATGTTCGTGACGACGCCCGACAGCTTCGCACCCACGGGGTATTTGGCGGCGACGCCTTCCCACGGATCGCTTTCGAGCTGCTTCATGCCGAGGCTGATGCGCTGCGTGTCGCGGTTGATGCGGATGATCTGGACGCGGACGGTGTCACCGATGTTGATGACTTCGCTCGGGTGGTTGACGCGCTTGTAGCTCATGTCGGTGACATGGAGCAGGCCGTCGATGCCGCCGAGGTCGACGAACGCACCATAATCGGTGATGTTCTTGACGGCGCCTTCGATGATCTGGCCTTCTTCGAGGTTCTGGATCAGGCCCGAGCGCTGTTCGGCGCGCGTTTCTTCGAGGATGGCGCGGCGCGACACGACGATGTTGCCGCGGCGGCGATCCATCTTGAGAATCTGGAACGGCTGCGGCAGGTCCATGAGCGGGCCGACGTCGCGCACGGGGCGGATGTCGACCTGCGAACCCGGAAGGAACGCCACGGCGCCGCCGAGGTCGACGGTGAAGCCGCCCTTGACGCGGCCGAAGATGACGCCTTCGACGCGGGCTTCCTTGTTGAATTCTTCTTCGAGGCGGTCCCAGGCGGCTTCGCGGCGGGCGCGATCGCGGGACAACATGGTTTCGCCATTGGCGTTTTCGACGCGGTCGACATAGACTTCGACTTCGTCGCCGACATCGATGTCGGCCTTCTGGCCCGGCATCGCGAATTCGCGAAGCGGCACGCGGCCTTCGCTCTTCAGGCCGATGTCGATCACTGCCAGGTCGTTTTCGATCGCGGTCACGGTGCCCTTGACGACGCGGCCTTCAAAGCCGCCATCGGCACCACCCAGCGATTCATCGAGCAGCGCGGCGAAATCGTCGCGCGTCGGAAAAGCCGTAGAGGCCATAGATGTTTTTCCTTACTTCATTTGTTCCGGCCAAGCGGTTGGTTCCGCTGGTCTTGTGGCCGATCCGCCGCGCCCGCCGGATGCGGAGCGCAGCATCCTTCGAACGCGCCATCGGTGAGCCATGGGCAAAGCAAAAAGGGCGCGACGGGTGCGCCCCGCCACGCCCGACGCTCGTGTCCGAGCGGCGGTTTGTCCATGCCTCGACCGGCTGGCAAGCCCGTCGGACGGGGCGCATATAGGGCGCAAGCCCCCCGGAAGCAAGGCGAAATCCGCAGTAAACCGCGTGGTAAGACCTAGTCCTTATGCTCCTGCGCAATCGAGAGGGGTCTCAATGCCACAGGCGGTGCACGGCCAATTCGCCGATCCGGCGGTCGAAGCGCGTTTCCAGGAAACGGCGCGCACGCTGCGGCTGCCCTTCGTGCGCATCTATGGCGTGCTCTTCATGCTCGTCGCGCTCGCCTATACGATCGCCAACCCGCTGTTTCTCCACGCGCATGACGCGGCGCGGATCGCGATCTTGTTCGGCGCGACGCTGTTCGTCGCTGGCGCCTATGTCGCGCTGACCTTCTGGCCGCGCTATATCGAGCAACCCGCGCTCGACTTTGCGGCATTGCTCGGCATCGCGTTGCTCGTCGGGCTCATCAACCTGATCCTGCTCGACGAGCTGGTCGAACTCGACGACGATCTGCACGCGGTCGGTTCGATCAACCGGCTGGCGATCAGCGCCTTTGCCGCGGTGGCGCTCGCCGGACGGCCGCGGTTGTTCCTGCTGTGGGTGGGGCTCGAATGCGGTGTGTTCCTGACCACGGTGATGTCGATTCAGGATCATGGCGCGGGCTTCTGGTATGCGATGCTCAGCTATTTCAGCGGTGCGACGATCATGATCGCAATCAATTTCGCGATCGACCGGTCGAGCCGCGGGGCCTTTGCGCTCGCCGAGGCGCTCGAGGCCGAGCGCGCGAAGAATGAGGCGCTGGTCTATAACATGCTGCCGCAGGCGGCGGTCGAGCGGATCCGCGACGGGCGCATCGTCGCCGACAGCTATGCCGACGCAAGCGTGATCTTCATCGACATGGTCGGCTTCACCAAACTCGCGCAGCGCGTGTCGCCAGGGCATCTGGTCGAACTGCTCAATGCCTTTTTCAACCATGCCGACCGCTGCGCCGCCGACCATGGGGTCGAGAAGGTCAAGACGATCGGCGACGCCTATCTTGCGATGGCGGGCGGCAATATGACGAGCCGAAACAGCGCCGATGACGCGATCGCCTTTGCCCGCGCAGTGCTTGCGGGGATCGACGAACTGCAAAGGATCGGCGGGGTCGAGGTCGGGCTGCGCGTCGGCATCCACAGCGGGCCGGTCGTCGGCGGGGTGATCGGCGCGACGCGCATGGCCTATGACTATTGGGGCGAGACGGTGAACATGGCCGCGCGGCTGGAGGGCACGGCGCCGGTCAACGGCATCGCGATTTCGGAAAGCACCTGGCTGCGCGCCAAGGACCGCGCCGAATTCGGCCCCCCGCATGTCGAGATGCTGAAGGGGGTTGGCGAAACCTGCGTCTACCACGCCGCGCCCGCGTCGCCGAGACCCGCGGCGCTGCCCGATATCGGCTGGGTCGCCTGATCAGAGCCTGAAGCGCTGGATCAGCGAGACGAGCAGCGCGAAGGGATCGTCGGGTCCGACATAGACCAGGTTGGCGCTGCCGCTGATCGTGACGTCGCACCCATAGGATCCGGTGGTGTCGGGATCGCCGTCGCAGGCGCCCGTCATCTGTGCGGTGTTGAGGGTCGCGCCGTTCGCCGCGTAGGATGCGAGCAGGCGTGTCCGTTCGGCTTCGAGCGCCTTGGCCGCATCGGCCTTGCCGCCAGCCTTGGCGAGTTTCAGCGCGATGGCATAGGCGCGGCGCAGATGGTGCTGCGAAATGACATTGCCGCCGCCGGGCACGACAATCATCGGTTCGGGCAGATACTCGCCGTTGCCGCTGATCGCCGCACTTGGCGTTCCGGCGATCAACCAGCCGTCGGGCGGCGACCAGTCGATCACCGCGGTTGCACTGCCGTCGCCCATCTCGATACATTGGTTCCCGATCAGCGGGTCATAGAGCATGCAGCTGCCGTTGCTCTGTCCGGTGACCGGGCCGAGCGCGATCGTCTGGGTATCGCCGAGCTGCTGCGCGAGCGCCGGCTGCGCGGCGAAGGCGAGGCAAAGCCCGGCGCCAAGCATCTTCATCATTCGCATCTCCCCTTTCGTGCCGTCTGTCATCAGAGCTTGAAGCGCCGGACCAGCGACACGAGCAGCGCGAACGGATCGTTCGGTCCGACATAGACGATGGCCGCGGTCGCCGAAATCGACACGGTGCAATCGCCGCTGCATGTCGCCGACATGTGCAGGCGATTGGCGATGTCGCCCGTGGTCCCATAGGCGGCGAGCAGCTTGTCGCGCTCGGCGGTGAGCGTGGCGATGGCATCGGCCTTGTTGCCGAGCCGGGCAAGCTTGAGCGCGAGCGCATAGGCGCGGCGCACGTCGTGCCGCTTCATATAGCCGTCGCCGCCGGGCACCTGCTCTAGCGGCTGGGTGAAGGAGGCATTCTGGCCGCTGATTGACGACGTCGACGTTCCGACGATCACCCAGCCGGCGGGCGGGGACCAGTCGATCGCCGCGTTGCCGTTGATGAAATCCGGCTCTTCCTCCTCGCAAGTGACCCAGTCGGTGTGCCCGTGGCATGTCAGGATGCTGTCGCCCGACACCGGGCCGACCGTGACGGTCGTGGTATCGCCCAGTGTCTGAGCGACGGCAGGCGCGGCCGACAATGCCAGCGCGGCGCCGAATGCCAATCGGATGGCTTTGCCCATAGCCTCATCCCCCCATGATGCCGGTCGGGCCGCAGCCCGGTCGCAGCTTATCCGCCAGGGAGGATGGCTTTGCAAGCTAGCGTGGGTTTCCTGCCGTTCTGCACGCCTCGACAAAGGCGATCGCAGCGGCGATCGCTTCGCCTGCATCCATGTCGCTGTTGTCGAGCAGCATAGCGTCGTCGGCGCGGAGCAGTGGGGCGTCGGCGCGGCCCGTGTCGCGCGCATCGCGGGCGTGGATGTCGGCGAGCACGGCGTCATAGCCGATCTCGACCCCGCGCCCGAGCATTTCGGCATGACGCCGCCGCGCGCGTTCCTCGGCGCTGGCGGTGACGAACAATTTCGCATCGGCGTGCGGTGCGATCACGGTACCGATGTCGCGCCCGTCGAGCACCGCGCCGCCCGGCTGGTTCGCAAAATCGACCTGGCGCTGGAACAGCGCCGCGCGCACCGCGGGATGGATCGACGCGCGGCTCGCGAGGCTGCCCGTGCTTTCGTAGCGCAGCGCCGGATCATCGAGCAGGCTGCCCGGAAAATCGCACGCGGCGAGCGCATCGGCGGCATTGTCGGGATCGCCGTGGTTGAGCTGCGTCTGGTAGCCGACCGCGCGATAGAGCAGCCCGGTGTCGAGCACGGGCAGCCCGAAATGTTCGGCGATCGCGCGGGCGATGGTGCCCTTGCCCGACGCCGTGGGGCCGTCGACGGCGATGATCATTGCTGCAGGCCCGCGAGCAACGTCTCGAAATTGGGAAAGCTGGTCGCCACCGGCGCGATATCGTCGATCGTCACCGGCACCTTGCTGACCAGCCCCGCGATCGCAAAGCTCATGCAGATGCGGTGGTCGAGGTGGCCGGCGATCGTCGCGCCGCCGGGGAGCAGGTCGCCGCCGGTGCCGTCGATGACGAGGCCGTCTTCGCTCTCGGTGACGCGCGCGCCGATGGCGGTCAGCCCGGTGGCCATCACCGCCAGCCGGTCGCTTTCCTTGACCCGCAGCTCGTCGAGGCCGGTCGTCGTCGTGCGTCCCTCGGCGAGCGCCGCGGCGATGAAGAGGATCGGGAATTCGTCGATCATGCTCGGCGCCACCGCGGGATCGACGGCAATGCCCTTGAGCGCACTGTGGCGCACGCGCAGGTCCGCGACGGGCTCGCCGCCGACTTCGCGGGCGTCGAGCAACTCGATGTCGCCGCCCATGGCTTTCAAGACTTCGACCAACCCGGCGCGCGTCGGGTTGAGCCCGACATTGGCGATGGTCACATCCGATCCCGGCACGATCAGCGCCGCGACGATGAAGAAGGCGGCCGACGACGGGTCGCCGGGGACGATAATCGTCTGCGGCTTGAGCTCGGCCTCGCCGCGGATGCGGATGTGGCGCGTGCCGTCGGCGTCGGTCTCGACGGTCAGTTCGGCGCCAAAGCCCTTGAGCATCCGTTCGCTATGATCGCGCGTCGGCACGGGCTCGATGACTTCGGTGATGCCCGGCGTGTTGAGGCCCGCGAGCAGTATTGCGCTCTTCACCTGCGCCGACGCCATCGGCAGGCGATAGGCGAGGGGAATGGCGGGAGCGAGCCCTCGCACCATCAGCGGCAGGCGGCCACCGGGCGAGGCGCCGATATCGGCGCCCATCTGCGACAGCGGGTCGATGACGCGGCCCATCGGGCGCCCCGACAGGCTGGCGTCGCCGACGAAGGTCGCGGTGATCGGGTGGCTCGCGACGAGGCCCATCAGCAGCCGCGTCGAAGTGCCGCTGTTGCCCATGTCGAGCGCTTCGCGCGGTTGCAGCAGCCCGCCGACCCCGACGCCGTGGATGCGCCATTCGCCGTCGTCGCGGCGGGTGACGTCGGCACCCATCGCACGCATCGCCGCGGCGGTGGCGAGCACGTCATGCCCTTCGAGCAGCCCGGTAACGCGGCTTGTCCCCACCGCGAGCGCCGACAGCATCAGCGATCGGTGCGAGATGCTCTTGTCACCCGGAATCGCGATCCTACCTTGGAGCGGAGCGGAAGCGGAAAAGCTGCGGGGCGTGGCACTTTGATCGGTCATGGCGTGCGGCTTTTGACAGCGGCCCTGCAATCTGGCAAGGCGCACGCCGATTTGACGGATAGCTATTCAGCTTCCATCTCTTTTCCGATATTTTATCCTGTTTCCAGAAGGTTATGAGGCGTTTATGGTGAAGGCTGAGTGGGGCACGAAGCGTAGCTGCCCGAAATGCGCAACGCGATTCTACGATCTGACCAAGGATGACCCGGTCGCGTGCATCAATTGCGGCTATGCGTGGATCCCGGAATCGGTGCTGAAATCGAAGCAGCCGATGCCGTTCGAGGAAGTCGAAAAGCCGGGCAAGGTCGTCAAGGAACCCGAAGTGGTCGATGACGATCTGGATCTGGACGTCGATGTCGACGAGGACAGCGATTCGCCCGACAACGACGTCGATCTCGGCGGCGACGACGATCTGGGCGTCGCGACAGCGGACGATGACGACGACGAAAGCTGATCTTTCCGGCAGGGGGTCAAAAAAGCGTCACAGGATGCATTTGGCCCCTTGCATATGGGACGCGCGCTGGTAAAGGCGGCGTCCCGGTCGCCGCAGCCAAGAATATTGGCCAGGGCGGCATCAGGAAATGGCACGGGGCCTTAGCTCAGCTGGGAGAGCGCCTGCATGGCATGCAGGAGGTCAGCGGTTCGATCCCGCTAGGCTCCACCATTTCTTCGCTATATCATTGATATGGCGCGATTTTCTTTTTGAAATCCAACAGTCATCCCAACGTTTTGATTCAGGTATCTGTTCGGATTGGCCCTCTTTCTATCTGAAAATTCAGATCAATTTACGGAAAACGCTCCAAGTTGCAGCTTAAGGCGGCATTTGGCTCTCGGCTTTTGAGTCCGTCGTTTTTCTCCTACCGAACAGATTGTTCCGTCAGGCATGTATCGACGTTCCAGACGATGATTTAGAGTGTCGTCTGCAGCATTCGGAAATTCGACACCTGCATAGCGTTTTCGAATTACATCTTCGCGGGCACGGTGCGAATGGCTACTTTGCGCCCGATGTCGGCCGTTGCGAGGATGCTCACATCGGTCTGAAAGGTGTCTCCATCATAATCCTCGAGAATTTTGACAAGTTTACCCGTACCGAGCTCATCTTCGATCATATAGGCTGGAACCTTCGTTAGTCCGAGACCGTCGATCGTCGCGACAACAGCAGATGCTGGAGGATACACGCGAATTCGAATGTTCGGCATGCCCTCTAATCTCTGCCTGTCACGATAATAGAACCACGGCACGTCACTCCACCGAGTGGAAATGATCGCGTCGTGGCGAACAAGGTCTTCTGGCCGCGCCGGTCGGCCTCTACGCTCGAGATAAGCCGGACTCGCACAGGTAACGACCCGGATGTCTCCAATCTTCGTTGCGAACAGGGAACTGTCCTCAAGTTTGCCCAAGTGAACGTCTACGTCGACCTTCTCTTCAATCAAATTCACCCGTCTATCGAATAGCCGCATGTCAAGAACGATCTCAGGATGTTCTTTCAAGAACTGATACGCGAGTGGAGCGATGACTGCCTGGCCGAACTGCAGCGTTGCCGTAACCGTCAGTTCCCCCCTCGGGACCTGATATTCGCCCGACGCGCGCAATTCAGCGTCCTTGAGTTCGGCAACAATACGCCGCGCCGTCTCGGTATAATCACGGCCGGCTTCGGTGAGCTGGATGTTGCGGCTGGTGCGGATGAGCAACCGAGTGCCGAGATGGCGCTCGAGCTCCGCGACCTTTCGGCTGACGCTCGGGAGCGGTGTCCGAAGCTTGCGGCTGCCGGCCGACAGGCTGCCTTCGTCGACGACCGCCAGCAGCACCTGCATGGCATCAAGACGATCCATGGGACCCTCCGCGTATCTGCTTTGCGCGACCGTTGCGCCCGCTGCTTGAGCGGGACAAAGGCAAGTGACCGTGAGCGGACCGAACGCATCCCCATACTCTTACAGGGCGTTTGAGGGCGGACCTTTGAGCTCAACTCTGTTGCCCTCGGGATCTTGAGTATAGATTGAAGGCCCCGAGCCCTCGGCGCCGTAGCGCGGCAGCACCTTGGTCGACTCGACGCCGCACTCGGCCAAATAGGATCTGAGCACCGGCCCGTCGAAGGGTTCGATGCGCAGGCAGAAATGATCCATGTTGCGGCCTTCGGGCCCAGCCGCGGCGCCGCCATCGCGACCGCCCGGAAGCGCAACATCGAGAAGGTCGATCAGCGCGCGTCCGGCACGCAGCTGGACCAGTCCGAACGCGTCGTCGCGGCGCTCGACGGTGCAGCCGAGCACGTCGCAATAGAAGCGCTCCATGAGGGCCATGTCGATCACCCGGAGGACTAGGTGATCGAGGGCCTGGATGGTGAAGATCATGCTGGATGTCGGGGCATGTGGCATTTGAAATTCCTCGATTTGCTGGGCTAATCGAGCACGGCAATGCCGTTGATTTCGATCTTCTGCTGGGGATGAAACAGCGCCTTGACCTCGACCAGGGTGCTAGTGGGCGTGTGTTCCCCAAAGAACTGCCTGGTGACATCGGCCAGCTTCACAAACTCGGCAATGTCGGTGACGTAGACGGTCTGCGCCACCCAATTGCGCAGAGTGGCACCCTCCGCCGCCAGATTGCGTTTGAGAGTTTCCAGGACGAACTCGGTCTGGGCCCGCATGCTACCTTCGCCGACCAGTTCCAGATGGTTGAGATCCCCCTTGAGGGGTGCGATCCCGGACAGGTAGAGCGTATTGCCGGCCCGGATTGTCTGGGTAAAGGCGTTGGCCTTGAACACGTCCTCCGCCATATAGCCAATGGCGGGGTTGCTGCGCGTAATCTGAGGCGCCTCCTGATGTTCGGTATGTCCGGATTTCGGGGCTGGTGTTGCCTGGATGGGCAAGGCGACCGGACGCAGAGGCGCCGCATCGCCGCCGCGGAGCTTCAAGGGGCCGCCAATGAATGCGAACTCATAGACCTTGTCGCGTGACAGCTCATCAAGTGCGACCAACTCGATTATGGGAGCACCGTGCTGCGCCAGCAGATAGGTGTGGAGCGGCACATAATCGTCCGGCACTTCCGAAGGAAAAGCCTCGAAGCTCAGATTGTCCGCGCCCAGCACTATCGCGCCGCCTTCTTCGACGAGATAGCGTGCGGCATCCAAGCCCATGCCGGGCGGGTTTGCGATGTAGCTCTCAGGGTCGTTGAACAGCTTCATCCGACCGGTCCGGATCAGGACGATGTCGCCTTTCTGCAAGGCGGATTTCTGGCGTGCCAGTGCGTCCTCGATATCCCGACGGGTGATCCGATAGCCGTCGGGCAGCATGTCGACGCCCTTGGCCGCCGCAATATCGATCATGACGCCGCGAGCGATGAGCGGCGGGAATTTTTCGATGCCGGCGCGCTTCCAGCCGCGATCGCCGAGATGCTCATCGGCCTTGAAACCGTTCCAGATCTTGCCGTGAATGCCGAAGTGGTTGAGCGCGTCGATGTGCGTCCCGGTATGCGAGTACATGGAAAATGCGGTCCCCGTATAGCTGCGGGCGGCATTCATTTCCTGACCCACGCCCATCGGGTCATCGACCTCCGTGCCGCGCGGCGTATGGGTCATCCAGAACTGGTAATGCGGATCGCCGGCCGCCTGCCAGCTTGGCATGCCGATATAATAATCCGTCGCCAGATCGTAGACCTTCCCGCCCTCGACGCGCGACAGGATGGCGGCGCGCGATTCAGGCGTGATCAGGTTGAGGCGGCCGATTTCATCATCGGGGCCCCATGGGCTGATGCCGACTTCCTGCTCGCTCGCGGCCACGGGCGCTTTTGCATCATCGCCGGCATGGGCCATCTGCCCCGTAAGGCTGGCGCTGCCAAGCAATAGCAGGCCGGCTGCGCGAAACGTGCGTGAGAGTTTCATATTGCTTTCCTTTGGATGTCGATCAGTCGATGGACGTCAACATACGCGCAGGGAAGCAACGGAATAAGCCCGCCGCGGTGCGGACACTATTCGCTACCGGTCAAGAATAGTCGGTCATGACCGACGGTAGCCGACGCGCCAGAAAGTCGACGAAGGCCTTCACCTTGGGTTGAAGATGGCGGCTGGTCGGATAGACCGCATAGACATGGCGCGGCTCATCCATGAAGGCAGGAAGGATGCGCCGCAGGTCGCCGCGCGCAATCGCCGGATCGGCGAGGAAGGAGGGCAGCGCGCCAATTCCGAGGCCTGCGATGAGCAGGTCGCGTAGCAGCAGACTGTTGCTGATCTGGCTCCGCTCGCCGGATGCCGCATGCCCCACGGTGGGGACAATATCCTGATTTTGTGCCAGGCTATAGGCGAAGATCTTGTGATGCCGCAGGTCGCCCGGTGTCGCGGGTTCGCCATTTTGTTCTAGGTACGAGGGTGCCGCACATAAATATTGTTTGACGGTGGCAAGCCGCCTGGCGATCAGCGTGGAATCGTCGAGGCTGGATCGCGCCCGGATCGTCAGGTCAAAACCATGTGCGACGGCGTCTATCACTCGGTCTTCCATCACCAGATCGAGCTGCAAATCCGGATACTCCCGCAGAAATTCGGCGAGAAGAGGCGATAGGATGCTGAGGCCGAAGGAGAGCGGCGCATTGAGCCTCAACCTTCCCGCCACATGTTGCGATTGCTGGCGGATCGAATTTTCGAGCACGTCCAGTTCATCGAGAAGGCGGCAGCAATCCGCATAATAGGCGCGCCCGGTTTCGGTCAGGCTCATGCTACGGGTCGTGCGTTGCAACAGCACCGTGTCGAGATGGGCTTCGAGGGCACGCAGTTGTTTGCTGAGGCCTGCCGACGATAATCCCAAATCTTCGGCGGCCCTGGCCAGCCCGCCAAGCTCGACGATGCGCCGAAAGGCGCGCATGGTGGCGATAGTATCCATGCTAGGATCCCTATGGCGCAGACATTGCGCAATAGCCTGGTCCTTTTAGCACGAATATGCGGATTTGTACTTCGGCGTTGACGTCGAGGACACTCTTACGCTTGCGGAAGGTACCGAAATCTAACCGACGCTGAACAATTGAATCACTGACAGTGAACGCTCAGGAAATCTATCGAACGTCCGCTCTCTCCGTTTGATCACCTAAAGCCGACGGGCTGTTAACGGCCAAAAGCCGGCGCGAGCTCCGCCGCAGCGGCATAATAAGGGTCGGCGGTGGTCAGCTCTATTTTAACGGTTCGAGCAGCGATTGGACGGAGCGCCAAAAAAAGACGCCCGCCCGATCGAAACCGGGCGGGCGTCAGATGAAGATCTCTGTTTCCTGAAAGGAAGAGCTTTCCTGGGTCGCACGGCGCGGATAGCGTCGCGGGCCGACCGATAATTGTACGACAGCGCCAAAAGATGCTCTATCGTACCGATGTTCACGGATGAGAGATGAAGGTCGTCGTTCTTCATGATCCAGCGGCGCGCTTGTCGCACGCGGCGTACCGAATAGCGCGCGCAATTCGTTCGCACGGGGGCGCCCGATAGACTTTCGCCTCGCGGACAAGCTCACTCGGAACGCCACAAATGTCCGATCTTGCCGGATTCAATCTAAAAGCGGACCGGCGGAAAGCGGCCATAACTGATCGGATCGTGGGTATTCCGGGCTTGAAGTGACGAGGTATCACTTTTCGCGGAAAATCTGAGCGTTCTCGACATTGGCGCTTTCGACCAAGCCACCCAAATCGGTGGCAGATCGACACTCTCTTCTTATCGAGCTCAAACTCGAACTTGCATCTTCAACCGCGATTTGGTCCTCTCGCGCGCGAAGGAAATCGTTGGGCCATGCGTTCGAAGCCGACATCGATGGATTATCGCGACACCACCGGTTCGGAGGGTGACGTCGAACGCGTCTATCGGTCCTACAAGGACCGGTTGCGCCGTTATGTTGCCGCGACATTCGGCGCGGGGCCGCCCGATCCCGAGGACGTGGTCCAGGCGGCTTTCGAGAAGTTCGCGGGACTTGAGGATCGGACCGCGATCGCCAACCCCGAGGCATTCCTTACCACGAGTGCCCGCAACTATGTCCTCGACCAGCGGCGGCGGCTCAAGGTTCGGGCCGATTATAGTGAAAATGAAAGAATATCAGGTGCGGACAGTGACGATTTCGATGCCGAGCGCGTCATATCGGCAAGGGAAAGGTGGGGAATCCTCGAGAACGCGATCCGGACGATGGATCCGCGCCGGCAGGAGGTCTTGATCATGAACCGCATTCACGGCCTGAGCTATGCCGAGATCGCCCGGCGGCTCTCCTGCTCGCAGACCTTGGTAAAAATGCTCGCGGCGCAAGCTCTCGTCCTCTGCGAGCGGGCGCTGCGCGAGGCGGACGGCGAATGACGACGTCCCGCGCCTTCGACCCGCATCGGGATCGCATCGACGAGCAGGCGAGCAATTGGGTCGTGCTCGCGTCCGAACGCGAACTCACGCGCATCGAGCAGGCGGAACTCGACGCCTGGCGCGCTGCCGACCCGCGACACGAGACGGCTTGGCGCGACTTCAGCCGAACGTGGAGCGAAGTGCCGAATCTGTCGCACCTTGCCGCACTCGTACCGCTGCGCGCCGAAAAATCCGCCAGCCGCGACGAGGCTGCGCCGCGCCCACGGTCGCGGAAGGCGATCTGGAGTGCCGTTGCCGCCGTTCTGGTCGCGGTGATCGCCATCCCTGCTTATCTTTTTCCGGCGGGATCCGGACAGAGAGAATATGCGACGCAGCTCGCACAGTCGCGGCTGATTACTCTTCCCGACGGCACGCAGGTGACTCTCGGTCCGCGCTCGTCGCTCAAGGTGAAATTCGAGGATGGCAAGCGCCGCGTGGCGCTGACTGGCGGCGAGGCGTTTTTCGAAGTCGTGCACGATGCGCGGCGGCCTTTCCTCGTCGAGGCGGGCGGCTCACAGGTGCGCGTGCTCGGGACAAAGTTCGACGTCAATTACAGCGATCAGTCGCTGCGCGTCGCTGTGCTGCAGGGGCTGGTAGAGGTGCGCGACCGGCCGCACGCGGGCTCATCCCGGTCGAATGTAAAATTGCTTCGTGCGGGGCAGCGCGCCGAGATACGGCTGGCCGGTCGCGGAGCCGGCACGGGCGAGGACCGCTCAGCCGCCACCATGGCGGCGCTTCCCGCGCAATCGCCGGGCGCATGGCGTGAAGGGCGCCTCGTCTATCAGGACGCGCGCCTCGCAGACCTCGTCGCGGACGTGAACCGCTATTATGCTCCTGGCGTCACCTTGAGCGATCCGGCGATTGGGGACTTGCGGGTCACGGCATCCTTCAAGGCCAGTGAAATACCGGCCTTTTTGAGCGCGGTCGGCGGGGTGGTGGCGGTGCGTGCCGAGGAGGGGCCAAATGGCGCTGTGCGGCTCAGGCCGTCGTCGTGAAATCCGCTTCGTGAAAAAAATGTGACGCCCCTCTGACGATTTCTCATCCCGGCGCGTCGTCCTGATGATGGCGCGCTGGGGGTCGGAAGAATCTCCCGCGCGAGCCATGCAATCGGGAGAGAGGGGATATAATGGTCCGCGCAATTGAAATGAACTTGGCTCGACTATCGCTGCTGTCGGCTTCGCTGGCAGCGCTCGCAATCGCGCAGCCTGCTGCCGCGCAAGCGACCGTTCGCGAATTCAACATTCCTGCCCAGTCCTTATCGTCCGCCTTGCTGGAGTTTTCGCGGCAGTCGGATGTGCTCGTCGTGGTTTCGCCCGAAGTGGTAAGCCGGAAGAGGGCTCCCGCGCTGCGCGGATCGCTGCCGGTCAACGAGGCGATAGGGCGGTTGCTCCGGGGGAGCGGTCTGCGCGCGGTGCCCAATCCGCGCGGTGGGTATCGGATCGAGCGCGCGGCGCCGCCCGCCGTCGCGGATGCTTCATCGGCCGCGGCGCCGGATGCCGCCGTCGAAGCCGAAGCCGAAGCGATCATCGTGACCGGCTCGCGCATCGCGCGCTCCTCGAAGTCCGTGCCAGGTTCCGTGACGGTGTTCGACAGGGAGCGGATCGACCGCAGCGGGGAGGGTACGATCCGCGGCGTTCTCGAGCTCAGCAGCCAGGCCGGCATGACACCGACCCAAGCCAGTTCCTTCCTGGGTGCAGCGCCCGTGCAGCTGCGCGGCCTCAGCGCCGGCACGACGCTCGTGCTCGTCAACGGCCGCCGCGTGACGCCTTCGGGCGCGACCGGCGTTTCGTTCGACGTCGGCAGCATTCCGCTCGCGGCGGTCGAGCGCATCGAAGTGCTCGCGGACGGCGCGTCGGCCATCTACGGTGCGGACGCCGTCGGCGGGATCGTGAATGTCGTGCTCAAAAGCTCGGGGACGGGGCTGACCGTTGATGGCCGGCTCGGCGTTGCCGATGGCGGCGTGGGAGAGGAGCGGCGCCTCTCCGCGACCTACGGTTTTTCGACCGGACGGCTGCGCGGGTCGATCTCCGCCGATTATTTCGATACCGGCGGCATATTGTTCAGCGACCGGGCGCGAACCCGCGATCTCGATTACCGCCGCTTCGGGAGCTTCGATCGCCGGCTTCCCTATACCGATCAGGGAACCGTCCATTCGCTCTCCGGGGGCAATCTTCCCGGTCTGACCGCCACCCGCGCGATCATCCCGGTTACAAGCAATGATCGCCCCGCCATCCCCGATTTCGCGGCTACCGCGGGGCAGGTGAGTGTGGGCGACGACTATTATCAGCTGAGCAGTCTTCAGTCGCCCGTCGAGCGCTACGGCGCCGTCGCGGATCTGAGCTATGACGTGTCAGACGATGTGACGATCTTCGCCAACGCTCTCGCATCGCGGCAGAACGGCGAATATGTCGTTGTCCGGCCATTTATCGCCACGACGATGATCGTGCCGGCGAGCAACCCCTATAATCCCTTCGGCGTGAATGTCGGCGTCAACCGCCTGCTGACCGGTGTCGATCCGGACGTCAATCATACGCGCGACACCTTCCTGCGCTTTCTCGCAGGGGTAAGGGGAAAGGCGGGCGCTGATCTCCGCTGGGAGGTCGCGGTCAACTATTCGCGCGACGACAACCGGGTGCATGAAGAGAATTTTTACGACACAGCGCGTCTTGCGGCCGTTCTCAACAATCCCGATCCCAACGCAACGCTCAATCTGTTCGCGACCGGGCCGGTGGCCAGCGAGGCCGTGCTGGATTCGCTTTTCCAGGCGATAGACAAGCGCTATCTGGCAAGTGCCCTCAGCGCCGACGGCCAGCTTACCGGGTCGATCTTCGCCCTGCCCGGAGGTAATTTGTCTTTCGCGCTCGGCGCCGAGGTTCGCCGCGAAAAGATCGGTATCACTTCACCCTTCGACAATACCAAGGGGCGCAGGGATGTCGCCAGCGGCTACTTCGAGTTGCGCGCGCCGGTCCTCGACACGCTGACCCTCTCGGGCGCGGGGCGTTTCGATCACTATAGCGATTTCGGTAGTTCCTTTAATCCGAAGCTCGGCTTCGAGTGGACGCCGACAAAGGCGGTCATGCTCTCCGGGACATGGGGCACGTCGTTCCGCGCGCCGCCGCTCGCCTTTATCAACAGCGTGGCCTTTGTCGTGCCGCTGGTGGTCACCGACCCTTTACGGGGCAACGAATCCGTCACCGTGCCGACCACCCGCGGGGCAAATCCGAACCTTCAGGCGGAAACCGCCGACAGCTACACGGTCAGCCTCCGGGTGACGCCGCTCGACACGGCGAGCCATCACCTCGATGCGAATATTTCGGCTTGGTGGGTGTCGCAGGCAGATCGCGTCGTCACGCCAAACGGGCAGACGCTGGTCGACAACGCCAGCCGCTTTTCCGACCGGGTCATAAGAAGTGCTCCGACGCCAGCGGATATTGCGGCGGGGCGCCCTGGAGCGCTCCAGTCGATCGACGCAAGCTATATCAACTTCGGAACCGCGAAAACGAATGGCATCGATGCCCAGGTCAATTATCGCGGCGAAGGGGGCGCGACGCGCTGGTCAGTTAACGGATCGGTCACCCGGGTCCTCAACTACAAGGCCGAGCTCGTGCCGGGGCTTGTCGAAAACCGGCTCGGTTCCTTTTCCTTCGATGGCTATGCCCCGAAATGGAGAGGATCGATCACCGGCAGCATCGGGCAGGGGCCAGTCGATCTGACCGGAACGCTTCGCTACATCGGCAGCTATCAGGACAGGCGCGGAGCGCCCTACACCCTGGGCGACCGCGCGTTTGTCGATCTTCAGCTATCCTTACAGAGCCCGGCAACCGCCGGACCTTTGCAGAACGTTCGTGTGACTGTCGGCGCGTCGAATCTGCTGAACACGCAGCCGCCTTTCTTCAATTTCTCGCTGGGGTATGACCCATTTAACTACAACAACCGCGGCCGCTTCATCTATACCAGTGTCCGCAAGGCGTTTTGATCGATGCCGCCTCTCGGGATAGCTTCGCGGAGGATATCCGCTGTCGCCCTTCTCCTGGCAATCGCCGTCGCAAGCCCGGTTTCGGGCAAGGCGGTCGAGGGTCGGGAGGGGAGCGCTCTGCGTTCTTTCACTGTCAAGGACGCCATCGAGCGGTCGACGCTCGGCGGCTTCGGGGACAGGCTGCAGCCCTCACCCGATGGCCGCGCATTCGCATTCGTAACATCGAGGGGGGAACTCGGCGGCGGGGTGGTCCGCTCGACGGTCTGGATCGTGAGGAAGGACGAAGGGGGGCAGTTCCGCGCGACCGCTGGTGCGGAGCGCACGAGCACGACAAATGACGAACCGATTTCGTCGCTCCGCTGGGTGGATGATGGCCGAGGGGTCGCTTTCCTTTCGCCCGACGATACCGGGTTTCCACAAGTCTTCCGGTACGATCTGGCCACCGGCGAAAGCCGTCAGGTCACTCGCGTGCAACAGAAGATCGTCAGTTTCGACCTGAGGGGCGACGACTGTCTGTTCTACGCGGTCGCACGCGGGGCTAGGGAGTTTCCGGCGCCCGGAGGATATCTCGGCGGAGAATCCCTGCTCGGTCTGCTCATGCCCGAACAAGATAGTCTTAACGAAGAGGGTGCCGCCTATGTGCAGCAGACGGGCGGGCCCGCCAAGCGGCTGACCGCGCTGAAAAAATCCCTCGCCTATCCCTTTGTCCGGTTCGCTATCGCGCCGGACGGGGGCAGGGCGATCGCCATGCTACCGGCGTCGCCTGACTCTGGCTTCGCCGCGGCATGGAAGGCGCGGCCCGGCACGCGGCCACTTGTCGAGGCGATGCAGTCCATCGCGGTACAGCCCTATCTTGTCGATATTGCGTCGGTGAGCGCTCGCCCGCTTTTGTCCGCGCCGACAGGCATCGCTATCGGGGACACCTCAGCGAGCCAGCTTCTCTGGGCCGCCGACGGACGCCAGGTGGCCCTGACCAATGCGTTGCTAGGATCGCAGGATGTGAAGGAGGGCGAGGAACTTCCTTCCGATCCCCGCACCGTCATCATCGATATCGGCGCGGCGGGCTCCGATCAGGTGTCGGTAGTCGATCAGCGCGGCGAGCCGGGCGAACGCGCAGCTAAGCTGAGTTGGGGTGGCAGCGGCGAACTGGTCGTTGAAAGCGCCGCCGGGGCGGGCAGCGGCCAGGGTCTCTACAGCTTTGCCTCGAAGGGGCGCCGCTGGCGAACGACATTCGGCCGCGACGAAGGCAAATGGGTTCCAACGGGCCGGGCGGAGATAGGGCCGGCGACGCGGCTCCGTAGAGACGATGTCGATTTCTTCGTCCGCGAAGATGCCAACACGCCGCCGCAGATCATTGGCCAGGACGCGGGCTCCGGCAAGCCGTCGTTCGAATTCGATCTCAATCCGCAGCTCAAGACCATCCGCCTGAACGCCATTAAAGAGGTTAAATGGACGGATGCGACGGGACATGGCTGGTCGGGCGGGCTGATCCTGCCCGCGACCCGAAAGGCCGGCGAACGCATTCCGCTCGTCATCGAGCTGAAGTTCTTCGACCCCACGCGCTTCTCGCCCGACGGTCCTTACACAACCGCCTTTGCAAGCCAGGCGCTGGCCGCAAAAGGGATGGCTGTCCTTGAGCTCAATGCCTTCGACCCGGCCACAATGGATACGGCGAAGGAAGGGCTGACGCAGATGCGCGGGATCGAATCCGCAATCGATTTTCTGGCCTCACAATATGGGATCGACCCGGATCGCGTGGGTTTGATCGGGTTCAGCCGGACCTGTTACCACGTCGCTTATGCCCTCACGCATTCGGCCCGTCGCTTCGCAGCCGCCACCATCGCGGACGGCCTCAGCGGCGGTTATGTGCAGTATCACGCTTATTCGCTCAATCACACGGCCTTCAACGGCATCAAGCCGCTCTATGACGGGCTGAATGGCGGGCCGCCCTGGGGCGAGACGCTCGGGAACTGGATCAAGAACAGCCCCGACATGAATGCGAGCAGGATTTCGGCTCCTTTGCGGATCGAGATGCTCGGGAAATCGTCGGTACTTCAGGAGTGGGAAATTTACTCCGCCCTGAAGCTGCAGAACAAGCCGGTAGATGCCTTATATCTACCTGACGCCACGCACGTCCTCGTCAAGCCCCGCGAGCGCTATTTGTCGCAGCAGGGGAACGTCAACTGGTTCGGCTACTGGCTTTTGGGTCAAGAAGCGCGCGATGCCGATAACGATCGGGATTATCAGCGATGGGACAGGTTGAATACGGTTGAATCGGGCACTGCGGCACCAACGTCAAAATAGTTCTAGGGTTCTCCTCGAGAGCATTTGAAGGCGACGAATGATACTCATGCTATTGTTCGTCGTCTCCGTCGTCGCCGCTGGCCAATCTTTCGACTGCACGCCTATCCGTGTTAGCCGTAGCAGGAGGAAAAGCTCCGAGCGATGAGGGCCTGGGGGCAGTGGGTCCGGCGATCGTGGGGGACCTGGATCCCATGCGGGGCCCGCCTGAACCGTCGGACAACGACGCCGCACATTGACGCGGGATCAGAATGCTGGCGGATGTCTCCTCCGTTCGAAAACAGCAGGGTGACCTACGAACGCCGATTTGATGAAAGCAAAAACTTTATCATTGATAAAGAAATCAACATGACTTACTCCTCTTTCGGGGAGAACGAACATGTCGACGCGGATGCGCAACATGAACGAGCGACGCGACCGGATCCTCGATGCGGCCCGGTCGATCATTGCGGAGAACGGTTTTGATGCGCTGACCACGCGCGGCCTGGCGCAGGTGGCCGGCGTTTCCGCCCCCACGCTCTACAATCTCATCGGCGGCAAGGACGATATCGTTCGCGCGCTTGCCAAGGCCGGCGCGGAACATGTCCAGCAGCGGCTCTCGCTGCTGGAGTTCGACTCCTGTCTCGAATGGATCGAGGCGATCGCCGACGAAGCTGTCGACATGGTCGAGGGCGACGAGACCTACCACCGCGCGCTCAGCTTCTGCCAGGATCGCATCGCCGGTGGCTATGGCCTGCGGGGAGACATCGGCTCGCATCCAGCACTGGGTGAAGCCGCGATGACGATCGCGCTCCCGGCGTGCGAAGCGGCGCGTGCCCAGGGCCTGCTGCGCGGAAATGTCAGCACCCGCGATATTACCGAACAGATGTTTTACGCCTATCTCGGGCCGACGCGAGAGTGGGCTTTCGGCACCATAAGCCTTGCAATGTCACGCTATCGGATCAAGCGGGGGTTCATCCTCGCCATGGCCGCCGATGCCAGCGATTCATTCCGGCAGGAGCTTCTGGACCGCCTTGCTGCCCTCGGCCGGGACGCTGCCGAAAGATGTGCCGCATGAAAGACCCGGCCAAGGCAAAAGAGGCGCGCGGCCTGCTGCGGTTTCTGGATTTCATGCCGCTGATATTCGCATTCGGCTTTCTCGTCCCCGTGATCGCACAGGGCATCGAAGGCCTGGGTTGGGTGCGGCCCCTTGGGACCACGCCCTTGGTTATTGGGCTCCTTGTCGGCGGCGGCTGGGGGCTCGTTGCGCAAATAAGGGGACGTTGGATATGACCGCTCCGCCTATCGATGTCAGCACCCTGTCGAAACCCGAGTTGATGAGGCTGGAGCGCGACATCGCGCGCCGTCACAGCGGGCAGTTCCCATGGGAAATCCTGCTGTGGGCCTTTGGCAACATGGCATGCTGGCTATGTCTGTGGCCGCTGGTGATCTTCGGCTACTTGCCGCTCTGGGCCGCGTTCCCCATCGCAACGGTCAGCATCATGCTGGTGTATCTACCGACGCATGAGGCGCAGCACGACATAATCGCGCGGCCGGGCACCAGGTGGCGCTGGCTCAATGAGCTGGTCGGCCATTCCACGTCTTGGATGATCGTCAGCCCTTTCGCCGTGCTACGGTTCACCCATCTCGAGCATCACAAGCACGCCAACGACCCTGCACTCGATCCCGATCATACGACCCACGCCGACAGCGCCTGGCATGCTGTCCGCAAGATCATCCGCGAGAGTCAGCCCGACGGCCAGCGCAGCCGGGATTATGCGGCCTGCCTCGCACGGGGTAACCGCAAGGATCTTATGCTGCAGAGCATCGGGTTCAAGATGACATATTTTGCCATCTTGTTCACGCTCGCCTGGTCCGGCCTTGCGCTGGAAGCGTTCTTCCTCTGGTGGCTGCCGCTGCAGATCGGCCTGGTCTATGTGGCGCTATTTCTATCGTGGGCGCCGCACCACCCGGCGAAGGAAACCGGCCGTTACCGCGACACGCGGAGTTTCCGCTCGCGATTGGGAAATATCGGCTCGATGGGGATGCAATTCCACATCGTCCATCACCTTCACCCCTATATTCCGCTGAACCGGACGCCCGCCGCCTATTGGGAGATGCGGCCGATCCTGGAGGCGCGCGGCTGCAATATCCACGAGCTTTAATCGGCCGGACCACCGAAGGGCCGCTGGTCACAAATCTCCGGCCTGCGCCGCCGATAAAGAAGCAGCCAAGACCCCCATTGGCGATCGATAGCCTACAAGCGATGCGCGACAAACGCCATCCTTGGCCGTTCCCGCAGCTGGAAGAACGTCAGTCGTGCGCGTGCAGGTGCAGCATGCTGAAATGTTCGTAATGGCCGACACCGTTTTTCACGATGGGATCCTGCGCCGTCAGAGCTTCGATATCCTGATCGTCCTCGATCCGGTAGAGCGAGACACCATAGCCGCCGTTAGGGTCCATCACCGGGCCGTGGGCGACAATCTGCCCCTTGGCGAGTAGGCCGTCCAGATAGGCGCCATGCTGTCCCATCCATATCTTCTCGTCATCTGTCATGGTGGCGAGGAAGTCGGAGCGGGGCGGCAGATATTTGCAGAGATAATATTTCATCGGGTCATTCTTTCATCGATTGGCGGTGCCGGGTCGTCGAAGCGCTTTCCGAGCCGCGCATTCGCTTGTCTTATATACCGTGCGGGACACCTCCTTCGGTTGCCCTACAACGGCAGGTCGCGCCGGGAGGATTGCGCTATCTGCGCAGCGAGCGCGTCCATTCGCGCTGATATGGTGGCGAGATCCGCTGCTTGCTGACGGACTCGCACGTCTAGCCCCGCGACAAGCGCTGCCGTTTCGGCAGTCTCGTCATAGTCCATGGCATGGGCAACCGCAGCAAATCGCTGCCATGCTGCGCCAAGTCTTTTCCGGATACTCATCGCGTGAACCTCCTTGAGATGATCCTGCGCATCGCGCCGAAACGCGCCAACAGGGGGAAGCGGGTGCCGGTACGCACTGTCGCGGGCCGGGCATGTCCTTCCGAACCGATCCTGTACCAGAGCGTGTAAAGCGCCGGCAGGAACACGAGCGTCAGGATCGTGCCGACGAGCGTGCCGCCGATCAAAGTGTAAGCCATCGATCCCCAGAACACCGACGTGGTCAGCGGCACGAAGGCGAGAACGGCAGCGAGCGCGGTCAGAACGACTGGGCGCGACCGCTGGACGGTGGCCTCGACCACCGCGTCGAAGGGCGACAGGCCCATCTTCTGATTATCCTGTATCTGTCCGATCAGGATCAGCGTGTTGCGCATCAGGATGCCGGCGAGGGCGATCAGGCCGAGGATGGCGTTGAACCCGAACGGCTGACCGGTGACGAGCAGCGTCGGCACGACCCCGACCAGTCCCAAAGGCGCGGTCAGCAGCACGATCGCCATCGCCGAGAATTGCCGGACCTGAAGGATGATAACGATCATCATCAGGAGGATCATGATCGGGAAGATCGGGGCTAGCGCCGCATTGGCCTTGCCCGCTTCCTCGATCGAGCCCGCCATGTCGATGCGATAGCCTTGAGGCAAGGTGTCGATGATGGGCTGGAGCTTCGCGTACATCGCCTGCGATACGTCGGGGGGCTGCAAGCCGTCGGCGATATCGCCGCGAACGGTGATCGTGGGAACGCGGTCGCGGCGGTGCAGGATTGGCTCGTCCATCCGGACCTCGAGTTTGCCGACCTGGCTGAGCGACACGCGTTCACCGCTCGCGCCGGCGAGAGTGAAATCGGCGACGCGCGCGGGATCGAGGCGCGCGGAGCCCTGCGAGCGAGCGACGACTTCTACACCCCGAATATCCTCGCGGACCTCCGAGACGGCGACCCCAGATAGCAGGAATTGCAGCTGCTCGCCGACATCGGCGGAGGTGAGGCCGAGGGCGCGAAGCCGGTCCTGGTCGAGCCTCAGATGAAGCACGGGAACGCGCTCGCCCCAGTCGGCATTGACCGTCCGCATCATCGGGTCCTTGGCGAGGATCTCCTTCACCTGGTCGGCGATCGCGCGGAGCTTCACCGTATCAGGTCCGGCAACGCGGAACGCGACCGGGTAGGGCGAATAGGGGCCGAACACGAGCTGCGCCGCACGGACCTGCGCGGCGGGCGCGAGCCCTTCGGCGACGGCCCCGCGCAGGCGGACCTTCAGGGCATCTCGCTCGTCCTCCGAGCCGGTTCGCACGACAATCTTGGCGAAGGACGGATCGGGAAGCTCGGGCGACAGCGACATGAAGAAGCGCGGTGCCCCTTGGCCGACATAGGCGGTGATGACCTTCGCTTCGGGCTGTTTGAGCAGCCAGGCTTCGACGGTCTTCGTCGTCGCATCGGTCCGCTCGATCGCGGTGCCCTTGGGCAGCTGGATCTCGACAAGCACCTCGGGACGGTCGGAGGCGGGGAAGAACTGCTTCTTCACGAATATCATGCCGGCGCCGGCGACCAGAAATGCCGCCAGTGTCGCAGCGGTCACCAGCCGGTTTCGCTCGACCGCCCAGCGGATGATCGAGCGCGCCTTCTGGTAGCGCGGGGTCTGGTATATCGCGTCATGCCCGCCCTCGACCTTCTTGATCGCCGGAAGCAGCTTCACGCCCATATAGGGGGTGAACGCGACCGCAACGACCCAGGATGCAATGAGCGCAAAGCCCACGACCCAGAAGATATTGCCCGCATATTCGCCGGCGGTCGACCGCGCGAACCCCACCGGCATCAGTCCGATGACCGTCACCAGCGTGCCTGCGAGCATCGGCGCAGCGGTGTGGCTCCACGCATAGGCCGACGCCTTGATTCGGTCATAGCCCTCTTCCATCCGCACGACCATGATTTCGATGGCGATGATCGCATCGTCGACGAGGAGGCCGAGCGCGAGGATCAGCGAGCCCAGGGTGATGCGATCGAGAACCCGATCGGTAGCCCACATGATGACGAGCACGATGGCGAGGGTGAGCGGCACGGCGGCGGCGACGACGATGCCGACGCGCCAGCCGAGCGCAATCAGGCTCACCACCATCACGATCGCTAGCGCCTCGAGAAAGGTGGTCATGAACTGGTCGACCGCCGAGGCGATATTCACCGCCTGGTCGGTGACCGGGGTCAGCGACATGCCGAGCGGCAGCTCGGAGGATATGCTCGCGACTTCCGCCTTGAGCGATTTGCCGAGATCGAGGCCGTTCCAGCCTTCGCGCATCACCACCCCGAGCAGGAGTGCCGGCTCGCCCTCGCTGCGGATCAGGAAGGTTGCGGGATCCTCATAGCCGCGGCGCACCGCCGCGACATCGGAGAGGCGGAATGTCTTGCCTTGCGCAACAATGGGAAGGCTGCCGATCTTCTCGAGATCGTCGAACGCGCCGTCGATCCGGACCTGCACCTGCGGTCCGTTCGCCTCGATCGCGCCCGCCGGAGTGATCATATTCTGCTGCGCAAGCGCCGCGAAGATGGCGCGCGGCGCGATGCCGAGCGTCGCCAGCCGTTCGGCCGAGAATTCGACATAGATGCGCTCGGGCTGCTCGCCGAAGATATTGATCTTCTTGACGCCCGGGACGTGCAGCAGCCGCTGGCGGAGCTGTTCGGCTTCGCGGACGAGATGACGTTGCGGTTCGCCCTTCGCCTTCAGCGCATAGAGCGCGAAGGTGACGTCGCTATACTCGTCGTTGACGAAGGGACCCGCGACGCCGCCCGGCAATCGGGGCGCCTCGTCGGCGATCTTCTTGCGCGCCTGATAGAATTCGGACTGGACGATGGCGGGCGGGGCATTGTCGCGCAGCGTCAAGGTCGTGAAGGCGAGGCCGGGCCGCGTAAAGGTCTCGCTGCGGTCGTACCAGCGCAGTTCCTGCAGTCTCTTCTCCAGCGGTTCCGCGACCTGGTCCTGCATCTCCTGCGCCGTCGCGCCGGGCCATGCCGTCACCACGGTCATAATCTTGATGGTGAAGGCGGGATCCTCGGCACGTCCGAGTTTGAGGAAAGCGACCGTTCCGGCGAGGATGATCGCGACGATGAAGAAGAGGGTGATCGATTGCTCGCGCACCGCGAGGGCGGAGAGGTTGAAGCGGCTCTCAGGCTCGGGCGTTTCGGTCACCGGGCAGCTCCCGTCTCGATGCGCACCGCCTGGCCCTCGCGAAGCAGATGGACGCCGAGCGCCGCGAAGCGTTCGCCGGTGCGAAGACCGCCCGCAAGCGTCGCCGTCTCGTCGCCGAGCCCCGCTATCTTGACCGGCCGGAAGCGCACCTTGCCGCCGCGCACGATCCACACGCCGGGACCGCGGCCGCGATCGTCGATCGCCGCGAGCGGGACCGAAATCCGGCCGGTTTCGCCGAGGGCTCCAAAGCGGATGGTGACCGTCGATCCGAGTGGAGCGCTGGCCGGCGCGCCCGCCAGCGTGAACTTTGCAGCGAATGTGCGGGTCGCGGGATCGGCGGCCGCGCTGAGCTCGCGCAGGCTCGCGGTTCCGCTCAGCCCGCTATAGGTCTCCGCCCGCGCGATGGTGCCGAGCGCAGGGCGGAGCGTCTCGGGAAGCTGGACCACCGCTTCGCGCGGCCCCGACCGTGCCAGCCGGATGACCGTCTGGCCCGCGGATACCACTTGGCCAGGCTCGCCCAGCGTCTCCGCGACCACGCCATCGGCATCGGCGACCAGCAGCGTGTAGCCGGCGTCGTTGCGGCGGGCGCGCAGCTGCGCCTCGGCCGAGGCGAGATCCGCGCGCGCGGCGCGCGCCGCGGCCTTCGCCTGGTCGTAGGCCGAGGCCGACACGGCGCCCGCTCCGACGAGATCGCGGTAGCGGTTCTCTTCGGCGCTCGTCTGGATCGCTCGAGCACGCGCGGCGTCGACCGTCCCGGCGGCAGCGTCCGCCGCGAGTCGGTAGTCGGCGGGATCGATGCGCATCAAGGGCTGGCCGCGGCGGACCGATTGGCCCGCATCGACGAGCCGCGCGGTGATCTTGCCGTCGATCCGGAAGCCGAGGTCGCTCTGGACGCGCGCGCCGACCACGCCCGAGAACTCACGTTCGCTCGCGCCCGCGACGCCCGCTTCTGCCGTTCGTACCAGCGGCGGTTTAGCGCGGGGGTCGTCCGGCGCCTCGCCGCACGCGGCTAGCATGGAAGCGATGATCAAAGCGCCCGACCATCGGGCGCAAATCTGTCTCGACACGCAAATTCTCCCTGAAAGGTCGAATCTACATGTCGACGAGTGACTATATTGTCAACTAGTCACTTGCTTAGGGAGCAAGGCTCCGCAGCACGAGGCTCGTGACCTCGACCTGCGCATCGGGCAGCAGGTCGAGGCTGCGTTCGAGGCAGACGGGATCGGTAAAGGGCAGGAAGGCATAGGAAATCGACCGGCATGTCTCGTCGAGTGGAGTCTTCCGCTCGAACTCGCCGCTCTCGCGGCCCTCGCGGACAATCTCCTCGATCAGCAGCCGAAGCTTCTCGCTATAGGCGCGTGTCGCGGGCCATTTTTCGGTCGAGGCATTGGCCGCGATCTCGTAAATTCGTCGATCCTGGAAGAAGAGCTCGACGCCGACGGCCGTCACGGTTTTGGCGAAACGCCGCAGTTTGTCAGTCGCGTCCTGTCCTTCGGCCACCGCGAGCCTAACCTGTTTGTAGAGGCCGTCGAGGCATTTGGCGCAGATAGCCTCGCCGATCGCCTGCTTCGATTCGAAGAAGCGGTAGATATAGGCTTTCGAGAAGCCGATCTTGCGCGCGAGGTCGGACACGGTCGTCTTGGCATAGCCATAATGGGCGAAATGTTCGTTCGCTGCGTCGATGATCTGTTCGCGCACGACATGGTCGGCTGGCCCGCGGGCGGGCGCGTGGCTGCTGGCTGGGTTATTGCTCATCCGCTTCCTATAGCGAGGTGACGCGGGGTTGACAAACTGTAACCAATATCGTCATTAGTCACATATTGCTCCAGTCGAATGGTGAAGCGCGATCATGCGAAAGTCTTTCCTGTATCTCATTCCGGCGTTGCTCTCGGGTTGCGCGGTCGGACCGACCTATGTCGCGCCTGCGATCGAGGCGCCGCCGGCTTTTCTCGGCGGGGCTGCACTCGATGGCGCAGCGGGCGACGCGGCGCGCGCCGATCTGGTCAGCTGGTGGCGATCTTTCGACGACCCGCTGCTGGCAAGCCTCGTCGAGCGCGCGCTCGCCCAGAACCTCGATCTCCAGCAGGCCAGTGCACGCGTCGCCCAGGCGCGCGCTGGCCTCCGCGGCGCGAATGCCGCGTTGCTGCCGAGCGGACAGATCAGCGGATCGGCGGCGGAGACCTACCAGTCCCTCGAATCGCCGCAGGGCCGGATTGCGAGCGCCTTGCCCGGGTTCGAGCGCGACGCGCAAGCCTATGATCTCGGCGTTGGCGCCAGTTGGGAGATCGACCTGTTCGGGGGCAGGGATGCCGCGCGTGATGCGGCGCGCGCCGATTGGCAAGCGTCGGCTGCGGCCGCGGTCGCCGCGCGGCTCAGCGTCGCGGCGCAGACCGCCGACACCTATATCTCCATCCGCGGGCTGCAGGCGCGGATCGAGGTCGCACGCGAAAGGCAGGCGGTTCAAAAGCAACTCGTCGATCTCGTCGATCTGCGGTTTCGCAAGGGCGTGGCGGCACAATATCAGTTGCGGCAGGCTGAGGGCGCATTGGCGCAGGTCGCGGCGGCGGTTCCGGAGCTCGAAGAGCAGCGCGACAAGGCGATGAACGCCCTCGACATCCTGCTGGGCTTGCAGCCCGGCGCGACGCGCGTCGAGCTTGCTGCCGCCGCGCCGATACCGTCGCCCCCGGCGATATCGAGTGCCGGCGGCCCGGCGGCGATGATCCGGCGGCGACCCGACATTATCGCGGCCGAACGGACGCTGGCCGCTTCGAACGCCCGGATCGGAGCAGCCATGTCGGAATATTATCCGAAATTCTCGCTGAGCGGGTTGCTCGGCACCGCGACGATGGGCGTAGGCGGTTTGTTCGGGGGCGATTCCGTCCAGGCGAGCGGTGTTCTGGGCCTGCGCTGGCGCCTGTTCGATTTTGGCCGCGTCGACGCCGAGATCGCCGCGGCCGAAGGCCGGAATGCCGAGGCGCTGGCGGCCTATCGCCAGACAGTGCTCCGCGCGTCGGAGGATGTCGAAAACGGTCTGTCGAGTCTGGCCAAACAGCGCACGCGCGGCGATTTGCTGGCGGCGGCCGAAAAGGCACAGGCTGCAGCGCGGCAATCGTCTTTTGCAGGCTACGAGGGCGGCGTTGCGAACCTGCTCGACGTGCTCGACGCCGACCGGCGTCTTCTTGAGGTGCGCGATGCACGAATCCAGGCGCGCGCGTCGACCGCGGGCGCGGCGGTCGCCTCTTTTCGTGCTCTAGGCGGTGGATGGGAGGCCGGGACCGCATCATATTAGCAGCCTGATTTGTTGCGGCGGCTCCTGTGAGAAGCTGGGTCAACCAATCGGCGTCAACGTCCGCTTCCTGCCATTTCTTCCCGGAAGCAGCCTTTCCGCTACCGGCCATTGATGATTATTGAAGATCGGTGCTTGAACCGTGATGCTTCGACCAAGCGGTTGAAGAAGTGGTCTGTGCTCCGTTCCAGCGATGGTGGCCCCTCGTGTTGGGCTTCAACTGCTGCTGCTCTTTGCGGGAGCGCGCTCGCGGGCCAATGCCAGAAACGCTGCAAGACCGGCGGAAGGATGCCTTCGGCCCGGATAATAGAGGCTGAGGCCCGGGAAGGGCGGGGTCCAATCCTCGATCAAGCGGGCGAGCCTTCCGTCTTTGATGTCGGCGATTACGTCCTGTTCAAAGAAGAAGCCGATACCGAACCCCGCCAGCACCGCCGCGCGCGAGACTGCGAGTTCGTCGAACGTCATGGGACCGCTCACCTCGACCTGCGCCGTGTCGCCGCCTTTCTCGAAATGCCAGCGGTAAAGCGAACCATCGGGCAAGCGGACGCGGATGCAGACGTGGCCAAGAAGATCGGTCGGCACAAGCAGCCGGGGACGCTCCGCCATATAGGCCGGCGAAGCAACCACGGCGAAGCGCTGGGACTCGCCAAGCGGCAGCGCGATCATGTCGGAAGGGATGAGGGACGCGACGCGAACGCCGAGATCGAAACCTTCGGCGACGATGTCGCGAAGCTGCCCCTCGGTCACTAGGTCGACATGCATATCAGGGTAGCGGCGGGCATATTCCAGGAGAAGTTCGGTGAACACCGGCGAGCGCGCGGCGAAGGGCGGCGCATTGATCCGCAACGTGCCCGTTGGCGTCGCGCGGCGTTCGCGGACGATCTCTATGGCTTCGCGCACGTCCTGAAGCGAGGGGCCAAGGCGATCGACGAAAATCCGTCCCGCATCGGTCAGCGCCACGCTCCGCGTCGTCCGGTTGAACAGGCGCACGCCCAGCTCCGCTTCGATCCTCGCGATCATATGGCTGAGCGCGGTCGTCGACATGCCCAGATCGATCGCAGCTTGCCGGAAGGACGTGCGCCGCGCGACCGCGAGCACCGCGTCGAAATCTCGAAGCGACAATCGCGACATTATCCCGAATCCTTCACTACATCATCCATTATTGGCCCACTTCTTGGAATAGTGGCCGACCCTTATGATGGAGGCAAGCCAAACCGAAGGAGACTTGTCATGCAGACCGATGCCCCAGCCGATGATCGCCGCGATGCGAACAAGGTCGTCAAAGCGTTACCCAAGCCGATAGCCGATTATATCGAGGCCAACGCCCGGCTCGATGTGGACGGCATGCTGCAACCCTTCGCGGCCGATGCGGTCCTCATCGACGTCGGACGCCGTCTCGAAGGCCACGCCCAACTCAGGACCTTGTTCGAGGAAGAGGTCGTCGCGGTAAAAGCGATCTTCACGCCCGATGGCGCCCGCCGGGAGAATGGTCAGATCGTGGTCGAAGGCCCCGCCCATGGCAACTTCAAGGGTAGCCCGATCCGCTTCACCTATGCCTTCACGCTCGAAAACGACGTCATCAAGGCGCTGGAGATCACGCTATGAGCATCCAGGTTGATCCGACCGAGTTTGCGGGCAAGCGCGTCGTCGTCAGTGGCGGTACCAAGGGCCTGGGCCGCGCAACCGTAAAGCGTTTCCTCGAGGGTGGCGCCCGCGTCATCACCGCCGCCCGCGGAAACCCTGATCCCGTTGCCGGCGCCGAATTCGTCCGGGCGGACCTGACGACTACCGAGGGCGGCGAAATGCTGGCAGCCGCCGCGCTCGCGCACATGGGAGGCGTGGACATCCTCGCCCATGTGATCGGCGGCTCATCTTCGCCGGGTGGAGGCTTCGCCGCCTTGACCGACGATCACTGGCTCGCCGAACTGAACCTGAACCTGCTTGCCACGGTCCGCCTTGACCGCCTCCTGATCCCGCACATGACCGAACAAAGTTCAGGGAAGGTAGTCCACGTTACCTCCATCCAGTCGATCCTGCCGCTTCCGGATTCCACCACCGGTTACGCCGCCGCAAAGGCCGCGCTCAGGACCTACAGCAAATCGATCTCCAAGGAGCTGGGGCCGAAGGGCGTGCGGGTCAACGCCGTCTCTCCCGGTTGGATCATGACCGAGTCGACCGTTCACTTCCTGGAGCGCCTGCAGGCCGCCAATGGCGGCACGATCGAGGACGCCCGCCAAGCCGTCCTCGACGGTTTGGGTGGGATCCCTATCGGGCGTGCGGCGGAGCCTTACGAAGTCGCCGATCTTATCGCCTATCTGGCCTCGGATCGCGCCGCTGCGATCCATGGCGCCGAGTTCGTCGTCGATGGTGGCACCGTTCGAACTGTCTGAGTCGTTGCGCCGACGTTCGCAATATGTAGCGGACGTCGGGAAGCGACCAGTCTCGACACAGGGTAGAGCATCTCGTTTACACCGAGAGGATCGGAGGTCGAGTGCCCATTAAGCCGAGGACGCGCTGGAAAGCTGTTGGTCGGCTATCGGCCAAAATCCCTAAAAGCTGATCGTAGCATTGAGCGAATTATAAATCGTATTACCTCCTGCCGCCGCATTTGGCGCGTTACGCAGAAAGCGGCCCTTGGCGAGCAGCAGGCCATTCCATTCGAGACGGAGCCGCTTGGGGATGAGCCAATAGCGAATGCGCGCTTCGATCTGGTGGCCGGCGAACCGTCCTGAATTTCCGGACGCGTCTCGAACGCCCGTTGTAGAGAAGCTATCATAGCGCGATGCGAGCCAGAGCGGACGATAGGCGGCAAAGGCATCGATGCGCTTTGAGGGTGTTGCCTCGACACGCAGGCCGGTCGCGACAATATTGGCGCGCCCGACCGCATTGTAGAGGCCGGCAGGCGCAAGATCCGCCCGCCGCATGCCGAACAGCGTGTCGAAGCGGGTGAATTTCGCGCCCCGTCCATCGCCGCTCGCATAATCGAATTCGAGCGCGATCCGCGGCGACCAGGGGTGTTTAAAAGTATAGCCTGCTTCCAGATGCGCGAACCACGCCGAGACGTCGAGCATGGCCGCGGTCGGCGCGAGCGACGCACGGACCGATCCGGACTGATAGATGGTCTCGCTTTCGAAGTCGGCGCGGCCGGCCGCGGGATCGCGGTAGAGCCGAAGACCGACAGTATCGAGCGAGCGGTCGCGCGTCGCGAGCTTCGGCGTGTCGCGCTCGCCGAGATGAAAATAGGCAAGCTCGATCGCACCGCGCTTGCCCGCGAGCTTCTTCGTGGCGAGCCCGCCCCACAAGACGAGGTCGAAGCTCTCGCGGTCGAATCTGACGCTCTTATCGACGATGTCGGGGCGGTTGTCGGGGAGCCGGACCTGCGGCAGCGTGTAGATGAGCGTCGCCGACAGATCGTCCGGAAGGCCGAGATCGGCGCGGATACCCGTGTAGCCGTTGGTCGTGTTGCGATAATCGTCGGCGGCGACCAGCCGGCGCGACCCCAGATTGAGCGTGAAGCGACCGGCTTGGAGCCCGAGCTTCGTACCCGGCCCGAAGGCGTCCGGTATGTCGTAGCCGACGTAAGCCTGCACCAGTTCGAGTGTGTTGACTTCGCCCGTCGTGATCGGTGTCCCCGCGTCGCCGCCATAGACGCGGCTGTCGTAGAGCTCGGCACCAATCTTGAGCTGTCCGCTACGATACTCGCCGGTGACGATGGTGCGGATATTGAAGAGATCGTCGGACTCGTTGAAGCCCGTGCGGGGCTGGCCTTCGATCGTCTCGTAGCGAAGGCGCGTATTGGCGCTGAGCGTCAGGCCGTCTTCGGCGCAGGCAGGGGTAGCGACGAGCAACAGGGCCAGGAGAGAAAAGCGCTTCAAACAAACCTCCTCATCCCCGCGACGCAGGGATCAAAAGGCAACGCTTGAGCGCACGCTGCGCTTGTCCGGGAGGTTGCTCGGCCCCGGTCCAAAATAGCTAGAAGACATCGGGGGCCGGCACAATCCAAGATCGTCTTGCGCGACATGAAGACCAGCTTCGGGATCGCGAGGCCGAAGCCGCCGGTGTCGGCAGTCTCAGTGGCGGGTAGACTTCCGCTCCAGATCCTTGAGCACCGCGTCCCAGAAGGCGACCTCATGCTCGTTGCCGCGGGCCTGCGCCCAGCCAAGCTGCCGCGCGACGCGAAGCTCGGCCTCCTGGCCGTGCAGCAACTTCAGCTGCGCCGAACAGGCCCGAACGCTCTGATCAGAAAAAGGCATAGCCGATCTCCTTTATTCTCCCGAAGGTCGTCATAAGGGTGAGGGCGGCGGTTTACCCCGCCGCCCCCGGGTATGTCAGAAGTCCATCGCCGGCATCGGCGCGGCCTTCTCTTCCTTCGGCAGCTCGGCGACGAGCGCCTCGGTGGTGATCAGCAGCGAAGCGACCGAGGCCGCATCCTGCAGCGCGGTGCGCACGACCTTGGCGGGATCAATCACCCCCGCCTTGACGAGGTCCTGATACTCGCCGGTGGCGGCATTGAAGCCCCAGTTGTAATCGTCGCTCTCGAGCAGCTTGCCGACGATCCACGCGCCGTCCTCGCCGGCATTGTCGGCGATCTGGCGCGCCGGGGCGCGGAGCGCGCGGCGGACGATATCGATGCCCGACTGCTGGTCGTCGTTCGCGGCCTTGAGGCCCTCGAGCGCCTTCAGCGAGCGGAGCAGCGCGATGCCCCCGCCTGGAAGGATGCCTTCCTCGACCGCCGCGCGCGTTGCATGGAGCGCGTCGTCGACGCGGTCCTTCTTCTCCTTGACCTCGACCTCGGTCGCGCCGCCGACGCGGATCACGGCGACGCCGCCCGCGAGCTTGGCGAGCCGCTCCTGCAGCTTCTCGCGGTCATAGTCGCTCGTCGTCGTCTCGATCTGCTGGCGGATCTGCGCGATGCGGCCATCGATGTCGGTCCGGGCGCCGGCGCCATCGACGATTGTCGTATTATCCTTGTCGATGACGACCTTCTTGGCGCGGCCGAGCATGTTGACCGTGACGCTCTCCATCTTGATCCCGAGTTCTTCGCTGACGACATTGCCACCGGTGAGCACCGCGATATCCTCGAGCATCGCCTTGCGGCGGTCGCCGAAGCCGGGCGCTTTCACCGCCGCGACCTTCAGGCCACCGCGCAGGCGGTTGACGACGAGCGTTGCGAGCGCGTCGCCCTCGACATCCTCGGCGATGATGAGCAATGGCCGGCCCGACTGCACGACGCTCTCGAGGAGCGGCAGCATCGCCTGCAGGTTCGAGAGCTTCTTCTCGTGGATGAGGATATAGGGGTCGTCGAGTTCGACCTTCAGCTTCTCGGCATTGGTGATGAAATAGGGCGAGAGGTAGCCGCGATCGAACTGCATGCCTTCGACCGTCTCGAGTTCGGTCGCGAGGCTCTTCGCTTCCTCGACGGTGATCACGCCCTCGTTGCCGACCTTCTCCATCGCCTCGGCGAGGATCTTGCCGACCTCTTCGTCGCCATTGGCCGAGATCGTCGCGACCTGCGCGATCTCGCTATTCGCCTCGACCGTTTTGGCATGGGCCTTGAGGTCCTCGACGACCGTGGTGACGGCAAGGTCGATGCCGCGCTTGACGTCCATCGGGTTCATGCCCGCGGCGACCGCCTTCGAGCCTTCGCGGACGATCGCCTGCGCGAGCACGGTCGCGGTCGTCGTGCCGTCGCCGGCCTTGTCGTTCTGCTTCGACGCAACTTCGCGCAGCATCTGCGCGCCCATATTCTCGAACTTGTCGGCAAGCTCGATTTCCTTGGCGACGGTGACGCCGTCCTTGGTGATGCGCGGCGCGCCGAAGCTCTTGTCGATCACGACGTTGCGGCCCTTGGGGCCCAGCGTGACCTTCACTGCATTCGCAAGCGTATCCACGCCGCGCAACATGCGATCACGCGCGTCCGACGCAAATTTCACTTCCTTGGCAGCCATTTTGACCTCCTTCTTGCTGTCCTTTCAGTTGGTGATGAGTGCGGCATCAGGCCGCCTGCTTGAGCGCCTCGGTCTGCTCGATCACGCCGAGGATGTCGCTCTCCTTCATGATGAGCAGTTCCTCGCCGTCGATGTGGACCTCGGTTCCCGACCATTTGCCGAACAGGATCCGGTCGCCGGCCTTAACGTCGAGCGGGGTGACCGTGCCGTCCTCGGCGCGGGCGCCCGGGCCGACGGCGACAACTTCGCCCTCCTGCGGCTTTTCCTTGGCGGTGTCGGGGATGATGATGCCGCCCGAGGTCTTCTCCTCGGCTTCGATGCGGCGGACGACCACACGGTCGTGCAAGGGACGGAAATGCATGCATAACCTCCATGTTGCATAACGATATGATAAGCCGGCGCGCCTGTCCGGGACGCGCGGCGCCGATGAGCTAGGAAGCGATTTTTTTCGGTTCAAGAGGTTCGGTGAAATTTTTTTCGCTTTCTCGCCCGCGCGAAACAAATGCCGCTTATCAAGGGGCTGACGCCTCTTGACTCGACTCGCTTCGCTCCCAAAATCTGTCTCTGCGGCACCTTGCCGCACGACGAGAAAGGAAAGGCTACAAGGAAGGAGGCACGATCATGTCCGAGCCATTTTCCCGTTTTCTTCACCCCTTCGACGTGGCGCGTCACCCGAGCCTCGAGCCCGAGGTCAAGCGCGCGCTCCTTGCATCCTGGGCATCGGACCGCTCGGCGGTCCGCAACAAGCCCGCGCTCCGAAAACCGCCGGGCACGAAGCGCGCGGTTCCGGTCGACGACGTGCTCGCCGCGCTCCGGTCGCTGGACGGCGGCGAGGCGCGCGCGCCATGACCGACCGGGCGCTGATCGCGCAGCTGGATGGCTATGGACTGACGACCGCCGAGATTCATTATCACCGGCCCGACCATCTCTCGCTGCTCCAGCTCTTCGTCTGGCAGGATTATGACCTGCCGCCGGACTTCCCGGTGCTGTTCGATTTTCTTGCCATGTGGCGGCGCCAGACCGAAGCCGCGCTTCATTCGGTGCGGATCGCGCATAATGCGCTGGTCGGGCCCGCCGAGTGGCGCGTGACGGACATCATTCGCGCGATTGATTGACGGAGCGACCTGAGCGTCTCCGGCTGGTTAGCTGTACTTCTACTGCTATTCTTCGGGAAAGCGGGGCCGCTGCTGTACAGCGGCCCCGCAAGATATCAGGCGCTCTCGAGCGCCTTTTCTTTCGACGATCCGATCCGGCGCGGTTCGGCATCGCCGCTGCCGATCTCGATCTTGCGCGGCTTCATCGCCTCGGGAATGACCCGGTTGAGCTCGATCGTGAGCAGGCCGTCGGTGAAGCTCGCGCTACCGACCTCGATATAGTCGGCGAGCTGGAAGCGCCGTTCGAACGCCCGGCGCGCGATGCCGCGATGAAGATAGGTGCTCTTCGCATCTTCTTCCGCGGGTTTGCCCGTAACGGCCAGCTGGTTCTGCTGCGCCACGATCTCGATCTCTTCGGGCTTGAAGCCCGGGACCGCGAGCGTGATGCGGAAGCGGTCGTCGGCCTCGCGCACGATGTCGAAGGCCGGATAGCCGTCGGACGTCTCGCTGCGCTGCCCCTTCTCGAGCAGGTCGAAGAGGTGATCGAAGCCCACCGTTGAGCGGCGGTACGGGGTAAAGTCAAAATCGGTTCTCATTTCCAAATCCTCCTGATTGAAGCAATTCGGGCATGAGATGCGCCGGGACTTAGAGCCGGCGCTCTCTATGTCCTAGGACGCGGAAAACCCGGCGTCCGGGAAAAAATTAGGAAGCCGTTTTTCCGGTTTCAAGAGGTCGAAAGGACATCTGATCCTCAAGCGAAGCGGCCTTGAATTCCTGCTGCATTCAGGCGCGGAGTCGCGCTGCGCGCGGCTCCGCGATCGGATCATGCGGCACGGCTATCGCCGGTATCGCGGCTCCATGTCGCGATCTGATCCTTTATCGCCAGCTTCAGCTTCTTGAGCCGCGCGATCAGGACCTCGTCAGGCGGGCGCTGCTGCGCCTCCCGATCGATTTCGGCGTCGAGGCGGGCATGCTCGCGCCGGAGATAATCGATATGTTTGCTGGACATCTTCTTCTCCATGCCAAGTTGAGGATGTTGCAGCCCTAGCGGCTGCGGTTGGAATATAGGCAATTCACGGTTGGGATTTCAATGGGTTGGAGTAGGTTTGGTGCCCGGAACAGCTCTGGCGAAGCCACCAGGGAAGACGGCGGGCGACATCTGTTTTGTGGTTTGTCGATTGAGAGCAGGCAGTCTTCAAACCGGCCTTCCGAACGTTCGCGGCGGCCGGGCGGCGCCTTAAGATCCGATCGGCCGGGTGGCGAGCGCGGCCAGTAATAGGCCGCAGTAGATGATTATTGGAAAGCGCGGCTGCGTATATTCGATGAGAAAAATGCAGATTGCGAGCCAGCCTAGACCGGCGAGCAGCGCGAGCAGGATCGGAGGCCCTTCGTGCATGATCGGCATGGCGCGCCAAGCAACATATAAGCCGAGCGCGCCGAAGGCGACCTGTCCGAGGCCGTAAGCGCTGTGCAAACCGAAATAAAGATCGGTAGCCGGCCCGGGGGCGCGCACCCCGCGAACATGCTGCGATACCACGTCGATCAGCAAATGGAGCGTGCCGAACAACGTCAGGCTGCCGAAGGCGGCGTAGACGAGATATTTGTGCATATCGGAAGCCACCTCAGGCGAAGCGCGCGCCGGTCAGCCGCTCGGCCTCCGCCCACAGTCGGCGCAGGATTTCGGGATCTCGCGCGGGCGCGGGGATGCGCGCTTCGGCGGGATAGCCGCGTATCTCGCCGATTCCATCCGGGCCATAATATCCACCTGCCTTGGCGTCCGGCGCCGTTGCGGCGAACAGCGTCGGCAGCGCGCCTTGCCAGACCGGCTGGAACAGGAAGGCAAGCAGTTTGCGCGCAACGCCCGCGGTGCCGGCGCCGCCGGGCGTGTTGAGCAGCAGGTTGGTGCGCGACACCCCCGGATGCGCGGCAAGGCTGGCGACTCCCCAATTGGCAGCATCGCTGCGCTTCTGCAGTTCGAGCGCGAACATGAGGCAGGCGATCTTCGACTGGGCATAGGCTTTCATCGGCACATAGGTTTCGCCGAAGTTGAGGTCGTCGAACTGGATGTCGCCCTGGCGCGCGGCGACGCTCGACAGCGTCACCACACGCGGGTCCTTGCCCCGCTTGAGGAGCGGGAGCAGCCCTGCGGTCAGCAGGAAGTGGCCGAGATAATTGGTGCCGAGTTGAAGCTCGAAGCCATCGACGGTCTCCATCCGCTTGGGCGGGTTCATCACCCCGGCGTTGTTGACCAACCCGTCGAGGCTGTCGCGTTCGCTGGCGAGCCTTTCGTAAAAGCGCCGCACCGAGGCGAGATCGGACAGGTCGAGCATGGCGAAGCGAACGTTGGCGCAGGGCGCCGCGGCCTTGATCTGCGCGACAGCTTCTGCGCCGCTCGCGGTGTTGCGGCCTGCGATGATCACTTCGGCGCCTGCTTTCGCGAGGGCGAGGGCATCCTCATATCCGAGCCCACCGGTGCCGGTCACCACGAACGCGCGTCCCGTCTGCGCCGGCATGTCGGCTGCCGTCCATTTGGTCATCTTCCATCCTTCCAATAAATTGCACCCCGTGTAAGAATCCCGTTAGATCGAATCCATAATTTCGCAAAGTGCAAAATTGCACTGGAGGTAATAAGTTGAAAAAGTCAGGAGAGGAGCTGACCCGCGAAGGTCTGCGCGAGCGCAAGCGCCGCGCGACGCATCTGCGGATCCTGGAGGCCGCAAGAGCGCTGTTCGTCGCCCGCGGCTATGACGGCACGACGCTCGAAGACATCGCCGATGCGGCCAATCTCTCGCGCCGCACTCTGTTCCATTATTTCAGGTCGAAAGACGATATCCTGATGTCCATGGCGGGAGGCATGGGGGACGCCCTCGTCCAGGGTCTAGAGGCCCAGCCGCCCGGCAAGCCGCCGCTGGCGACTATGATGGCTGCGATGGCAGACATTGCCGCGGCGCAGCCGCATGACGAACTGCTGATCTTCGACAAGGTGATGCGATCGAGCGAGGCGGTTCTCGCTCGCAAACGCGCCAATTACATCCTCTCGGAGGAGGTGCTGTTCGAAGCCATGCAGCGGCGATGGCCGGAGCCCGCGATTCGGGAAGAGTTAAGGCTCGCAGCGAATATGGTCGTCAGCGTCGTTCGCCTGTCGCTCGAACAGTTCAACCGCGAGGAGGGGAAAAGATCGCTGGTCGAGGTGATGAATGACGAATTCTCCCTCATGGGGCAGATGCTTCTCAACATGAGATAGAAGGCGACCGATCGCCCTTCCGCCTAATATCCGCTTTCTGAGATCGGCGCTCAAAAGCTGCCTGTCAAACCGGCCACATGCGCATGCGGGGTCAGCCTGCGGCCAACCCCGCCGCGCCAGAGCTGTTTCAGCGTAGCGCCGCCAGCACCGCTTCGGCGAGCGGCGCGCTCGAGGCGGGGTTCTGGCCGGTGAGGAGATTGCCGTCCCGCACAACATAGGCGCCCCAGTTCGGACCCTTCTCATAGCGCGCGCCGGACTTGCGCAGAGTGTCGGCGAGCAGCCAGGGGGCGTTGTCCGCTGTCCCCAGCTCGACCTCTTCCTCGTCGCTGAACGAGGTAATCGCACGTCCGGCGAACGGCCAGCTTCCATCGGGCCCGCGCGCAGCGAGCAAGGCTGCCTGGCCGTGACAGACCGGCGCGATAAGGATGCCGGCGCGATCGGCTTCGAGAAGGATGCGGCCCATGTCGGGGTCCTTGTACAGGTCCTCGACGGGGCCATGTCCGCCGGGGATGACGATGGCATCATAGCGACGGCCATCGATGTCGGCGAGGACGAGGGGGGTCGCCAGCCGCTCGGCAATCGCGTCGAGATAGCTGCGGAAGTGATCGACGTTCGCCTGGCCAACCACATCCGGGTTCATGCTGTGCTGGTCGATCGTCGGCGCAACGCCGCCGGGCGTCGCAATGTCTACGGTGCAACCCTCGGCAATGAACTTCTCGTCCATGACGACGAATTCTTCGGCCCAGACGCCGCTTTCATATTTCGAGCCGTCTGCGCGGGTCCAGGTGTCGGCAGCAGACAGGACAATCAGGATCTTGGTCATCGTTTTTCTCCAGCAGGTTGATCGTTACTCAGGGCGCGCTCCATCTGGGAGGGCGCACATCGCCCGGGACAAAGACTTGAGCAGAGCACGCGGTGCCTCGACGTGCGAAGCAGGGTCGCACGCATCCATTCAGCTGCATGATTGCCGTTCGTCAGACCTTTGAGGCAGGTCATTATCGTCTCGGTACACCAGAGATACTCCTACAATCTCGTCGTCACAAAGACTTTGCAACTTGAGCTCCCATGCCTAGAAGGCATGACAAGATGGAGCTACGTCACCTGCGCTATTTCGTCGCCGTCGCGGAGACCGGCAGCCTCACGGAGGCGGCGGAGACGCGCCTTCACACATCGCAGCCGTCGCTCAGTCGCCAGCTCCGGGACCTGGAGGCTGAGGTCGGCACACCACTCTTCGTGCGTGGCTCGCGCGGCGTCGTGCTCACCCCTGCAGGGAAGGCGTTCCTCGATCATGCGCGCCTCGCGCTTGCCCAGGCGCGCGAGGCAGTTTCAGCTGCGCGGCGTACCGTCCGGCCCGCCAAGGCGAGTTTTGCCGTGGGTTTCCTTACGGGACATGAGGTGGAGTGGCTGCGCCACATCACGAGTGTGCTGAGCGATGAGCTGCGGACGACAGATTTTCGGGTCACGAGCGACTTCTCTCCGGCAATTGGCGCCGCAGTGCAGAGCGGTGACATCGACCTCGGCTTCTCGCGTATCGAGCCGCAGCCGGATGTGACATACAAAATCATCGCGCACGAACCGATCGTGGTGATTTTGCCCCGAGAGCATGCGCTGGCCTCCCGCACCGAGATCGATCCGGCCGACATCGATCACCGGTCCTTTGTCGGCTATTCCGACACGCCGCATGTGCTGCGCGGGATTGTCGAGCGCTATTTCAGAGAGCGCGGTCTGACCATGGCGCCCAGCCATTTCCTCGATGGCTATGCGACCGGGATTTCTCTCGTTGCTTCGACCAGGGGTGTCACGCTGCTTCCTGCCTATGTCGAGGCCTTGCTCCCAGCGTCGTTGGTCAGTCGGCCACTCGCCGGGAACGGACCGGTGATTGAAGTCGCGGCCGGCTATCGCGCCGACAACCCGTCACCCGTTTTGGCTGCTTTCCTCCGGAACATCGACCGGTTGGTTTCCGCACGTGCGGCAGGCGTGGATGGCAGCTCAGACGTTTGAGTGGGGCGGGAGGGGGGACCGCCTTCCATGCTCTGGCGCTGGCAGCGGAACGGGCGCAACCGGCCAGAAGAAGCAAGGGATGGCCCGCCCTCTTTTGCGGACGGACCATCAGGGGTTCAGAAGTCGGTGGAGATCGACACGTGGCGCCATTTGGCGAGGATGTCTGCGTCCGACACGTGCTTCGCTTCGATCGCTGCGACCGTGTCGCTGCCGAGCGGCAAGCGGACCGGCGGGTTCGGTGCGTCGACGAAGCCAAGCAGCACATCTGCGAGTTTTGAGGGGTCGCCAGGCTGATTGTGGCTGAGCCCCGCCGCGACGGTACGAACTTTGCCCGCCGTCGCATCATAATCGTCGATCTGCTTGGTGCTGACCGAAAGAGAAGAAGAATCCAGGAAGTCGGTGCGGAAATAGCCCGGCTCTATCACCGTGACGTGAATCCCGAGCGGTTCGAGCTCGGCGTGCAGCGCTTCGCTTAGCCCCTCGACCGCGAACTTCGTTGAGGAATAGACACCGAACCCTGCCGCGCCGCGATAGCCGCCGATCGACGAGATATTCAGAATCCGGCCCGACCGCGCGGCCCGCATGTGCGGGAGGATCGCGCGCGTCACGGTCAGCAGGCCGAACACATTGGTGCGGTAGACGGCCTCGATTTCCGCAGCGCTGGCTTCTTCGACCGCTCCCATCAGGCCGAAGCCCGCATTGTTGAGCAGGACGTCGATCCGGCCGAACCGCTCGATCGCGGCGTTGGCGGCGGCGAGCGCCTGATCTTCGTCCGACACGTCGAGAGCGACCGCCAAAAGGTTCGGATGCTTGCCGAAACGGTCGGTGATCGCTTTGGGGTTCCTCGCGGTCGCGACAACCGCGTCGCCTTTCGCGAGCGCGCGCTCGGTGACGAGAGCGCCGAAGCCGCGCGATGCGCCGGTGATGAACCAGGTTTTCATGATGCTGTTCCTTTCTAACGGGATGCTTGGGATAGGGGAGACGGGCGTTCAGCGAGCGGGCGAGACCTCGGACGCGAAGGTCAGTTCCATGTCGCGCGCGAGGATATCCGCGAAACGACCCATGAGCGCCTTGGTGTAGGGCTGCTGGAAATGCGCATCGAGGTCGGCACGGGAGCGCCAGGTCTCGTAGAGAATCCAGACGGCGGGATCGTCCCTGTCGCGGTGGATCCGATAGGCGATCGATCCCGGTTCGGCCAACGTCGGTGAGACGAGTCCGCGCAGTTCTTCGCCTAGCATATCCGCATATTCACGCTTGGCGGTCAGTTTCGCGATCAAGGTCAGTTCGTCGTTCGAGCGCTTATCTTCGGGGTAAATGGTCTCCCAGGCGGCGCGCTCATTTGTCGCAAGATCCCAGAAGCGGTTCGCCACATCTCCGGCTTCGGCCGAGCCGGGCGCGACAAGCGTCGAGACCGTCACCATCGCGATCCGAATGCCTTGGGCGGCAAGGGGATCGACAAGAGCCTGTACGCCGTTTCGAAGCGCCGCTTTGCCAATCCCGAGGCTGGCATAGCTCTCGTGCGGAGCGATCGCGAGCCCGCCGCCGGTGACGAGGATCGTGCCGCCTCGCGTACCGAACTGCGTCACAGCGGCGCGGATCGCATGGAGGCCGCCCGCGACGTTGATCGCCAGATCGCCGGTCACGTCGTCATCGGTCATGCTGAACAGATCCTGCTGCCGCACAACCGCTGCATTGAAATGCACTGCGGTAAGGCCGCCGGCGATCCGATCCGCCTCTGCAATCGCCCTGCGCAGGGCCGCCGGATCGGTGGCATCGACGACAAGCGGTTGCGCATCAATGCCGTTATCGCTGAGCTCCGAAACGAGCCCGTCGAGACTGGCCCGGTTTCGTGCGGCGAGAATGACCTGCCAGCCTTGCGTGCCGAATTTTTGAGCGACGGCCTGACCAATGCCGGGGCCTGCGCCGATGATGAGAATCGATTGGGTCATGATGATGTCCTTCGGTTGCTTGAGATGGTCATTCGGTCGGCGCGACGCGCGACCAGAGATCGTCGAAGGCGATGGCGTCGAAAAAGGCGTTCGCCTCGACAACACGGCCGTCTTCCATGCGGAAGAACCAGGCGTAGCTGTTCCTGTAGAGCTTGCCGTCGCGCGCGGTTCCGGCCGCGTCGAACAGGACGACGACGCGATCGGCTTCGGCGGTCATGGTGCGAACCGCCGGTTTGATGCCGATCGCCATACGGGCATTGAACGGGCCTATGACGTGGCGCAGGAACGCCTCCTTGCTCGGGTAAGTGCCCGACGCGGCCGATCGGCCTTCGATCGTCCAGCTAGCATTGTCGGCAAGCAGGTCGAACGGGCTGCCCGTACCGGCTTTCCAGTCGGCGAAACTTGCGGCGACAATCAACTTGTTCTGGTCGGCCGTCTGGGCGGCGGCCTTCGGTGGCGAGACGAGAAGGGTGAGGCCGGCCGCCGCCATGCCGAGCATGGTCTTACCGCCAAAACAACGCTGCTTCCGAGGCGAGTTTGTCATCTTGAATTCCTTCCGAGTGAAAGTTTCCGCCCGGCGGCTCAGGCGAGCACCTCGGCCAGCTCGATCAGATTGCCGAACGGGTCGCAGAAGAAAGCGAGGCGGCGGCTGATCGCGGCGAGTTCGAAGGGTTCGGTCACGATGGTGACGCCGCGTGCGCGGAGGGTCTCGATGGTGTCGTCCACGCTCGTCACATTGAGGCAGAAATGATGATAGCCGCGATATTTGAGGCTATCGCCAAGATCGGTGTAGGGGCGCGTCTCGATGGGAGCCGGCTCGCCGCCGCCGAGGATTTCGATATAGAAATGATCGTCGGTTGCGGGCGCCATATAGGCGAGCTTCTCGTCGGCATAATCCCATTCGGCGACGATGCGAAAGTCGAGCTTCTCGGCGTACCAGCGCATGGCGGTTTCAAGGTCCGGGGTACGGACCGCAACATGATGTCCGCGCATGTCCGCGAACGGCGATGCGCTGTTGGGGGCAGGGGGAATGAAGTCGGCCATGATGTGTCTCCTATGCGGTCGGGCGGGATGTCCGCCGTCCGGTAGGAGCTATTTGCGCCTTTTCGTTTTCGCAGATTAGCGCCATAATATTTAGATCACTCATGAGTATGGATCAGCAATGAGAAGCGCAGACCTGTCCGAACTTGCCGCGTTCGACGCCGTCGCCCGGCATCGCAGTTTTCGACGCGCAAGCGAGGAGCGCGGCGTCACGGCCTCCGCTGTCAGTCATGCGGTGAGCAGTCTCGAGGCCCGGACCGGGATAAGGCTGCTCAATCGAACGACGCGAAGCGTCTCGCTGACCGACGCCGGCGCCATGCTCTTCGCGCGCCTCTCTCCCGCCTTCGGCGAAATCGGGTCTGCGCTCGACGCGCTCAACCAGTTTCGCGAGACGCCGTTCGGCAAGGTGCGCATCAATGCGCCCAACTCGATCGCACCCTTCGTGTTCGGTCCGGTCATGGGATCGCTCATCGCGGCGAACCCGAACCTTGAGCTGGAGATTATCGCGACTGACCGGCTGGTCGACATCGTCGAAGAAGGTTTCGACGCCGGCATCCGGCTGGGCGAGAGCCTTCGCGATGGCATGACGGCGGTCCGCATCAAGCCGCGGCTACGCTTCGCGGTGGTCGGTTCGCCGGCCTATTTTGCCGCCCGCGCGGTTCCGAAGGTTCCAGCCGATCTCAAGGATCATATCTGCATCCGCAACATCTATCCGAGCGGAACACCTTATCCGTGGGAGTTCGAGCGTTATGGAAAGGCGATCGAGTTCGAGCCGACCGGGCCGCTGTCGCTCGACGATCATGAACTGATGGTCGAGGCTGCCCTGTCAGGCGCCGCGCTCGCTTATGTCTGGGAAGATCGGGCGAGACCCTATGTCGAGCGGGGGCAGCTCGTCGAATGTCTCGCTTCCTGGTGCGCGCCCGAAGACTGGCTCTATCTCTACTATCCGGCCCGCAAACATCTCTCGGCAGGCCTTCGTGCCATCATCGACGCATTGCGGGTTTGACTTGGTCCCCGCCGAGTGGCCGGTGCGTCTGGTTCCCTCGAAATATCAACCTTAAGCGGACCGGCCGCAAACGGCCAGATACGGCGGGTCGGCAATGTCGACCCGCCGTCAATATCCGTTCGTCAGTTGAACTTGACGAGATTGAGCGCGGGAAGCGGTCCGCCCGGGAACTGGACGAGCCGCCCCCCGATCGCGAGTGAGCCAAGGTCGATTCCCGCAAAGCCGAGCCGGTCGATCAACGCGCCGATCTCGGCTTTGGCACCCGCATCGTCACCCGAATAGAAGAGCACGCGCTGGCCGCCCTCGCTGGCCGGATCGCCGGCGACGAGATGGGGCTGGAGGTGGTTGAATGCCTTTACCACGCGGGCGCCTGGGGCCATGTCGGCGAAGACTTCGGACGAAGCGCGGCCGCCGAGGTCGAAGGGCTTGAACAGCGGTGCCTCGATCGGATTGTTGGTGTCGACGACGATACGGCCATCGAATCCCGGAAGATCACCGAGCGCGGCGGGCAGCTTCGACCAGTTCACCGCTACGAAGACGATATCCTTGGTCGCGGCTTCTTCGCGCGAGCCGGCCGATATGCCGGGGCCGATCGCGGCGATGATGTCGGCGAGGCTCTCAGGGCCGCGGCTGTTGGAAAGCACCGCGGGAATGCCGTTCTTCGCGAGGGCGGCGGCGATGGCGCGGCCGATATTGCCGGCGCCGATGATGCCAATGCTGGACATGGGGTTATTCCTTTCTGTCTGGAGTCTCAGGCGGTGAGGCCGCCATCGGCGACGATGTCGGCGCCGGTGACGAAGGCGGCTTCGTCGCTCGCGAGGAAGGCGACGACGCTGGCGATTTCCGAAGGCCGGCCATAGCGGCCGATCGCCATGCCCGGACCAACGATTGCGGCGACCGGGCCATTTGCGGGATTCATGTCGGTGTCGGTCGGGCCGGGGTGCACCGTGTTGACGGTGATGCCCTTCGGCCCGAGGTCGCGCGCGAGGCTGCGGTTGAACCCGGTGATCGCGCCCTTGGTCAGCGTGTAGACCGACGCCGTCGGGAAGGCGGCATAGCGGGTCATCGACGAGCCGATGTGGATGATGCGGCCGCCCGCTTTCATGCGGCGTGCGGCCTCCTGTGTCGCGACGAACACACCGGTGACGTTGACCGCGAGCATGCGCTCATAGTCTTCGAAACGGAAATCCTCGATCGACGCATTCACCGCGACACCGGCATTGTTGACGAGGATATCGATGCCGCCAAAGGCCTCGACGGTTCGGGTCACCGCGGCGCGCACCGCGTCCGGGTCGCCCGCGTCGGCGGCAATGGCGATAGCCTTTCCGCCGGCGGCTTCGATTTCGGCAACGACGTCGGCAGCGCGGTCGGGCGAGGCGCTGTAGGTGATGGCGACGGCGGCGCCGTCGGCGGCAAGGCGGCGGGCAACGGCGGCGCCGATCGAGCGTGAGCCGCCGGTGACGAGGGCGGCTTTGCAGGATAGGTTGGTCTTGGTCATGGTCTTCACTCCTGTTGATTGGGTGAAGCCAAGATGGGCTGAAGTTTGCCGCTCGATTAGCCGGGAATGATTTGCTATATCTTCAATTATTGATTGAAAATGGAAACGCTCGCCAATCTTGAGTCCTTCGTTCGCAGCGCCGAGCTGGGCAGCTTTTCGGAAGCGGCGCGGCGGCTGGCGCTGACCCCGGCGGCGGTCAGCCGCAATGTGGCGATGCTCGAACGCAATCTGGGTGTCCGGCTCTTTCATCGATCGACGCGCAAGCTGACGCTGACCGAAGCGGGGGAAGCCTTTCGTCTCGCGATATCGGGAAGTCTTGAGGATATTCAGGCGGCGATCGCCGGGATCGCATCCGACAGCGGCGAGCCGGCGGGGGTGCTGAAGGTCAGCATGGCGCCGACCTTCGGGGTGATGCACATCCTGCCGATGTTGCCCGGGTTCCTCGCGCGCTATCCGCGTATCCGGCCCGAATGGCATTTCGAGAACCGGCCCGTCGATATTGTCGCGGAAGGCTATGACGCGGCGATCGGCGGCGGTTTCGACTTGTCGCCGGGGATCGTCGCGCGGACGCTCGCACCTGCGCATATCGTCGCCGTGGCCTCGCCCGCCTATATGGCGGGCCGCGTACCGCCCGCCGAGCCGACGGCGCTTGCGGGCTTCGACGGCATCGTGATGCGGTCGCTCCAGTCGGGGCGCATCCGGCACTGGACGATGCGCGATGCAGCCGGCGCCGAGAGCGCCGTGGCCTTGCGCGAGGACATCGTCGTGAACGATCCGGCGGCGATGGCCGAGGCGGCGCGGTTGGGGCTCGGCGTCGCCCTGCTCGCGATGCCCGATGTGCTGCCAGAACTCGAGAGCGGCGCGCTCGTCCGGCTCGTTCCGCGCTGGTATGCCGACGCCGGTGCGATCTCGGTCTATTTCGCTTCGCGCACCCTGCTGCCCGGCAAGACGCGCGCGTTCGTCGACTGGGTCGCCGAAGCGTTCAAACGGGAACATCTGGCCGAGCGGTTCGCCGGGAGTTTGGCGACATAGAGATTCGCCGACCGGGTTTTAGGCTTTGACGTTCAAAAGCCGACGATCCGCTTTCGGCCAATCGCTGCCAATTTCATTGCCCGCGACGACTGAACGTTCATGCTGCTCTTCCGAAATGATGAGATCGCGCCTCGCCCGTCGCAGACCGAGCTTGAATCAGGTGATAAGCCGGTCGACCTGCGCCTGCAGGCGAGGGCTTATCAGCAGGATCGCGGGTATAACGATCGCATAGGCTGTTGCCCAGGAGCGCAACCAGATCGCCACAAAGTCGCTAGAAAGGCCGAGGTTGATCGCGACGAGTGAGAAGGAGATAATTCCGGTCGTCACAATGCCCATCAGGAGGGCGAACGCGATTTTGCGTTTCATCTGAAGGCTCATTGTCCGGCTCCCCGAAAATCGGCAGGCGCGACGTCAATCACCGCCAGGGCAAAGGCTTTGGGAGCCTCCTGCGGCAAGTTGTGGCCGATACCGCCGCTGATATTGCGGTGCGCATAGGGTCCGGAAAATCTCTTTGCGTAGACCGCCGGCTCGGGATGCGGGGCGCCGTTAGCGTCGCCCTCAAGCGTGATTGTCGGTACGGTAATTGCCGGGAACTTAGCTAGCCTTGCCTCCAGCGCATCATAGGCAGGTTCGCCCTTGCTCAGTCCCAAGCGCCAGCGATAATTGTCGATGACGATTGCGACATGATCCGGATTGTCGAGCGCGCGGGCCGTCCGGGCGAATGTGGCGTCGTCAAATTGCCAGGTTGGCGAGGCCGTCCGCCAGATCAACTTTGCGAATTCGGCACGATTAGCTTCGTATCCGACGCGACCCCGTTCGGTGGCGAAATAAAATTGGTACCACCAGGAAAGTTCGGTCGCTGGCGGCAGCGGCATCCTGTTGGCCTCCTGGCTGCCGATGAGATAACCGCTCACCGAGACGAGCGCTGCGCAGCGCTCTGGCCAAAGCGCCGCAACGATGCACGCGGTGCGGGCACCCCAGTCGCAGCCAGCGACGATGGCCTTGTCGATGCCGAGCGCGTCGAGCAACGCGATCGCATCTGCGGCAAAAGCGGATTGCTGGCCATTACGAGCCTCATCCTGGGACAGGAAAGTCGTCGTGCCGAAACCGCGCAAGTAGGGGACGATCACGCGGTAGCCGGAAGCGGCCAGCAGCGGGGTGACCCCGTCATAACTGTGAATATCGTACGGCCAGCCGTGCAAGAGGAGGACCGGAGGCCCGTCTTTTGGACCCTGCTCGACGAAGCCGATGTCGAGTTTGCCGGCCCGGATTTGCTTGACTAGGCCGAATTCGGTCGAGCCCGCAAAGGGCCGGGCCGGCATGTGTGCCCGGCTGGACCCCCATGCCATTCCGGTGGCGGCGATGGCGAAGCCGAGGAAGTTTCGCCGATTATGTGCGTCCAGATATGGCATGGGAGGTCTCCTTACATTTCGGGATCAGACGAGGTTGATCTCGACATCGATATTGCCGCGGGTCGCTTTCGAATAGGGGCAGGTCTGGTGCGCCATATCGACGATAGCCTGCGCCGCCTTGCGCTCGACGCCAGGCAAGCTGACATTGAGGCGTGCCTGGAGCAGATAGGCATCGCCGGCCATTCCAAGATCGACCTCGGCATCGATCGCAAGATCGGCGGGGAGTTTTACATCGAGCTTCTTGGCGGCGAGACCCATGGCGCCTTCGAAGCAGGCGGACCAACCTGCGGCGAACAATTGCTCGGGATTGGTGCCGCTGCCCGGCCCGCCGGGGCTCGACAGCTTCACATCGAGCCTGCCGTCCGAGCTTGCCGACTTGCCATCGCGGCCTCCGGTGGTGTGGGTCTTGGCGGTGTAGAGAATTTTATCAGGCTTGTTCATGATCATATTCCTTTGATGAGGTGGTGGGGCGTTCGTTCACTTCCTCTCGCGCAGGGGACGAAAAGCGGCGCGGATTTCGGCAGCGAACAGCTCGGGCTGTTCCCAGGCGGCGAAATGACCGCCCTTCTCGACCTCGTTCCAGTAGATCAGCTTCTTGAAGCTCTTCTCGCCCCAGCTGCGCGGCGCGCGATAGATTTCGCCGGGGAAGACGGTGACTGCGACCGGCACCTTGCTAATCTCGATCGCATTGAACGGACCGCCGGGGCCTTGGGCTGCGTCCCAATAGCTGCGCGATGACGAGGTTCCTGTGTTGGTCAGCCAGTAAAGGGTGATGTTGTCGAGGATCTCGTCGCGCGTCAGCACGCTTTCGGGATTGCCGCCGCTGTGCGTCCAGGTCGCGATCTTTTCATAGAGGAAGGCGGCAAGACCGACCGGCGAGTCCGACAGACCATAGCCGAGCGTCTGCGGCCGCGTGTTCATCATCTCGGCATATCCGAAGCCTTTGCCGTAGAAGGTTTCGAGTCCGGCATAGGCGATCTTCTCCTCGGGCGAGTAGCTGTCAGGAACCGGCTGTTTGGCACGGACGAGCTTGAGAACGTCGGGCGGCACGGTGCCGGGCATGTTCGTGTGGATACCCAGCAAGCCATCGGGGGCCTGAACCGCCAACACCTGGGAAATGATCGCGCCCCAGTCGCCGCCCTGCGATACATAATTCTTGTACCCCAGGCGCTTCATCAGCACGTCCCAAGCACGCGCCACCCGCGCCGGATCCCAGGCCTCGTTCGGCTTTCCCGAAAAACCATAGCCCGGGTAGGTCGGCATGATCAGGTCGAAGGCGTCTTCCGCCTTGCCGCCATGGGCCGTCGGATCGGTCAGCGGCCCGACGGTTTTGAGCAGCTCGAACGGCGAGCCGGGCCAGCCATGCGTCATCAGCAGCGGCATCGCCCCTTTATGCTTCGAGCGGATGTGGATGAACTGAATGTCGACACCGTCGATCGTCGTAATGAACTGGGGCACGGCGTTGAGACGGGCTTCGCCCTTGCGCCAGTCATAGTCGGTGCCCCAATATCGGACGAGCGGTTCGAGACGGTCGAGCTGCACGCCCTGCGATGCATCCGAGACCTTTTCGCGGTCGGGCCAGCGCGTCTCGCCGATCCGCCGACGAAGGTCGGTCAGCGCTTCTTCAGGGATGGCCACGTGGAACGGCCGGATGGACTCATCCTGTGGTGCCGCGGCGACTGCAGCGGTCGTGGCCGCGATCGGGGTTGTCGAACCGGCGGTGTTGGCGAAGCTCGGGCTGGCCTGAAGCGACATGCCGAGCGCAGCTGCCGAAAGGGCTGTTGCGGATAGCAAGCGGCGCAGTGACGTTGCGTTTTTGGGGGACATGATATTTCTCCTGTTTCGATACGAAGGGGGACGCTTAGGCGACTGTGGTGGCGGGCCGATAACGGTCAGCCGGATGGGTCAGCGATAGATTGGGGAGCATGGCGATCCGTGCCGCTTCGAAAGCATCCCAGGCGGACGTGTCCGGAAGGGCGGGGATAGTGACGGTTTCACCGAGGTCGAGACCGGCGAGAGCAGCATCGACCATCGCGTCGGCCGACATCACGATCTCCGCGGGAACGCCGGAAAGCGGCACACCCGACAGATCCCAGAACTCGGTCGCGGTGGCGCCGGGCAGGACGACCTGGACACGTACGCCCTTGTCGGCGAGTTCGGCTTGCAGCGACGCCGTGAGTGCAACCACAAATGCCTTGGTCGCACCATAGACGCCGTTGAGCAGAAACTCCGGCGCGATAGCGACCGTCGAGGCGATGTTGATGATCGTACCGCTACCCACTGCAGCAAATCGCTGCGCAACGGCGTAGGTCAGCCGAGCGAGAGCGGTGGCGTTGATGTCGATCATCGCCTCCATCTGGTCGACATCGGCCTGCCACGTCGGGACGGGCGCGCCGATGCCGGCGTTGTTCACGAGCATCGTGATGCGGCGATCGTTGATGAGGCGCGCCTCGATCAGCCGCAGTTCGCCCGGATTGGACAAATCGGCCGATAGCGTTTCGACGCTGCGGCCGGTCGCTTCGCGGATTGCTTTCGCGACCTTGTCGAGATTGGCGGCGCTGCGCGCCACCAGGAGCAGATCATAGCCACGACGGGCCAGACGGTCGGCATAGATCGCACCGATACCGGCGGAGGCGCCGGTGATGAGGGCAGTGCCCTTTACTTCGTTCATCGCTCTTCCTTTCAAGAAGGTTGGGATGCCGACCGACCGACGTGATCGGGGCGACCAGAACGATTTAGAGGGTTGGGAGAATGCCGGTAGAAAGGGAAACCGAGAGCAAGCCTCTCATTTCCGCCATGTTGGTCAGGCGCAGTCGAGTCCCGTACATGCGACGCGAAGGCGTGGTGCGGCCCAGTCGATGAAGGCGCGCACCTTGAGCGGAAGCAGGCCTTGGCGCGGATAAACGATATGGACGGGACGGAGCTCGCCATCGGCATCGGGAAAGAGCCGCACCAGCGTGCCCGACCGGATATGCTCCGATACCTGATAATCGAAGAGGCGCGCGACCCCCACGCCGCCGAGCGCGGCCGCGAGATTTCCAGCGGCGCTGTTGACCGTCACTCGTGCGCGCGGCAAGCACATCACGTCCTCGTCTTCGACGCGATAACCCCAGAACATCGGCAGCGGTCCGAACAGGATTCCGTCATGTTGAGGAAGGTCGCGCGGGCCGGACGGTGTCCCGCACCGTTCCAGATAGGCCGGGCTGGCGCAGGTGATCAGTCGAAATTCTCCCGCCTTGACTGCAAAGAGCGCGCTGTCCGGTAGATGACCGAGCCGGATCGCGACATCGACATGCTCATCGACCATATGCACCAGCCGGTCGGAGGTGACGAGTTTGAGGGTGACCTCGGGATATTCCTCGATGAAGGCGAGCGCGATCGGGATGACGTGCCGCACGCCGAACTCGATCGGCATGGTGATCGACAACTCGCCGCGGGGCGTCTGATACTCTCCCGAGGCCCGTCGTTCGGTTTCTTCCAAGTCCGCAATGATACGTCGTGCTGCCTCGACATAGTCGCGGCCCGCATCGGTCAACTGAATGTTGCGGCTCGTCCTGACGAGCAGATTGGTTCCAAGATACCGCTCGAGTTCAGCGACCTTGCGACTGACGCTGGGCAACGGAGACCCAAGGGCGCGGCTACCCGCTGACAGGCTGCCGGCATCGACGACCGCCAGAATGACCCGCATGGCGTCCAGCCGATCCATTTGCTCCTTCTCCCGCCCCGAGCAGAGGTGAATAGCCGACTTCGGGAGATCAACATAGCTTCATGCGCGGCGCCAAATTGATACGCGCCCGCGTATATGTCCGCCCTTGAGCTGCGCGGCTTGCTCGATGTCCGCTTTTGCCGACTTCGCGCCCAAAGCCGCCAGTCCGCAAGCGGCCAAACTAGGACATGAGTTCGTACTCGCTACGCGCCGCGCCTTCGTTTGGCCGCCCTCTGCTTCGCGTTGTTTCCATGAAGAAAATCGGCCCATAATGCCATAAGCTTCTGGCGCTTTTCGAGAAAAACGGTCCGGCGATACGCCGCCTCGACCTTGTCGGGGATGAGATGGGCCAAGGCCTTGTCCGCAACCTCCTTCGGAAAATTTGTGCGTTCCGATGACCAGTCTGTGAAGCTGCTCCGGAATCCGTGGACTGTCGCTTTGTCGATGCCCATCGTTCGTAGCGCTTTGGTCAACGTCATATCGGAAAGCGGTTTTGTGCCCCTGATCGAAAAGATGAGAGCCTGGTCATTCCGTCGCGCATCCCAATAGGGTTGCAAGAGCGCAATTGCTTGAGGGGGCAGGGGAACCTGATGGGCAACACGCGCTTTCATCCGCTCAGCAGGGATCGACCACATGCCCTTGTCCAGATCGATCTCTGGCCAAGTAGCCTTGCGAACCTCATTCGATCGCGCCGCTGTGTAGATAAGAAAGCGCATCGCATCGCGCGATATCGTTGGGTTGTCGATTAGCTGGCGGAAAAACTCGGGCACATCCACGAACGGCATGGCTTCGAAATGGCCACCTCGGTCGTTCTGCCGCGGGAGGCCTTTGCTCACGGTGCGCAAAGATGTCTCTTCGGGGCGCCATCCCTGAATGTGAGCGAAATCCAGGACTGCTGTAATGCGCTGGAGGATTCGTCGCGACGTATCGGGGATTTCTAGCCAGATCGGCGCGAGGGCGTCACGAACTCGCGCGCTATCGATACCATCTACCGGCTTTTTGCCGATGTGCGGGAAAATGTGATTCTCAAGGCTGGTCAGCCAATTTTTCTTTCGCTTGTCGTCCCATCCGCTTTCTAAGGCATCGTAGCATTGACGGGCTGCTTCCTCGAAATTCGGCATCGCGATGCGGGCAGAATGCCTTTCACGTCGCGTGGAACGATCAATCGGCTCCGAGCCAGTCTTGATGTTCGCGCGCAGCTTAGCTGCAGCTGCCCGCGCTTCGTCGAGGGACACCCAATCGAGCGAGCCTAAGCCAAAATCGCGCCGTCGCCCTTCATGCTGAACCCCGAGAATCCAGGATTTGGCACCGTTCGGTGAGACGCGAAGCAGGAGGCCTCGACCGTCACAATGTACGCCGGGCTTCGCTTTTTCGACACGTAGAGAGGTGAGTGCGGGCACGTTTTTTCTCGATTATCCGAAGTAGCGGCTCGATCGAGGCAAACATCCTTACCATCAAAATGCAGCGGACATAGGCGATGAACCACAAGTGATGACGACCATACTTGGAAATCAACGCTCAGAAAATATAGGAAAATCGGACGATAACACACGAAGACAAATAGATATTTGTCCTTGCTAGGCTCCACCATTTCGCTTTCATGGCACTGGGATTGTTGGATTTTTATCGAAAATCCAACAAGTGCCGTTTGCGGCTGTCGGCAATTCGACACCCGCTGCTCCTGTTTTGAACCACTTGCCAAGCTCTGAGATAGTCCCTCGCAAATGCGGTGTTGATGGCCGCTTTGCGCTTCATTTCGGTCGTTCCCGGCATCGTTGATCTTTTCCGAAACCGGCCGCTCGATAACCTCGTCCTTGCGCCCGCTGCTGTGCGTGCGCCTGTCGTCCGGCAATGCTATCCTTACCTCAAGATTGGAGGCATAGTGGATCAAGCATCTGATTATAGTCGAGAAGCCGGTGGTGCAGCGCTGGGTGCTCGTTTGCGGCGACTTTCCGAACGCATCGACCGCGATGCGACCCGGTTATATGGCGCTCGGAACATCCATTTCGAGCAACGTTGGTATGGCCTGCTCAATCAACTCGTTCTGAACGGTCCGATGTCGATTGGTGACCTCGCTCGTGCGCTCAGCATCACCCATGTCTCGGTCAGCCAGGCGAGTCGGTCGCTCGAGGCATCGGGAATCGTCGCTTCCACTCCCTCGACCCGGGATGCGCGTCGCCGCGAACTTCGTTTGACGCCGAAAGGCGACGCCCTCATCGCCCAGCTCTCGCCGTTATGGCAGGCGCTCAACGGGGTCGCTGAAGAACTCAATGCCGAGGCGGGCGACGTGGTGAGATTGCTCGACCGGCTTGACGATGCGTTGGCGCGGAAATCGCTTTTCGATCGGGTGACCGACAAGATCGGTGTCGCAGCCCAAGACGCAGACGCCGATTGACATGATAAGTAGGCACCTACATAATTAGCGAATGAAACGTCGCGATTTTCTGGCTGGCACGGCCGCATCCTTGTGGGTTGGCCGGGCGTTCGCCGCCGACGCGCCAGCAGTGCCCCCATGGGGATTCGACCTCGCCGGCATGGATCGATCCATAAGACCGGGCGACGATTTCGACCGCTACAGTAGCGGAGCATGGGAGCAGGCAACGCCGATCCCGCCCGACCGAAGCGCCTGGGGTCCGTTCGCGATGCTCCGCGCCAAGGCGGAGACCGACGTCAAAGCGATCGTCGATGGGATTGTCGGACGGCCCCAGCCGGCCGGCTCGATCGAACGCAAGATCGCCGATACCTACAATAGCTATCTCGATGTCGACGCAATCGAGGCAGCCGGGCTGGCCCCCGCCGCTGCAGACCTCGCGTCGGTCGCGGCGGCAAGCGCTTACCAGGATGTCGCACGATTGATGGGGCAGCCCGGTCTGCCGGTCGGTGGCCCCTTGTCGATCAGCGTCTGGCCGGATGCCGCCGATCCCGATCGCTATGCGATCAACATCGTCCAATCGGGTCTCAGCCTCCCTGACCGGGATTTCTACCTGAACACAGACGCCCGGTCCGTCGAGGTGCGGGCGAAGTTCCGATCCTATGTCGCCGCGATGCTGGCGCTCGGCCGCCATCCCGATCCGGAGGTTGCGGCCGACGCCGTGTTGGCGCTCGAGACCGGCATCGCACGGACGCACTGGACGCGTGAGAAACGCGCCCAGCGCGACCTGACCTATCACCCCAAGTCACGCGCCGGGCTCAAGGCCTTCGCGCCTGACTATCCGTGGGACGCGGCGCTCGCCGCGCTCGGAATACCCGATCATGACTTTTTCGTCGTCAAGGAAGACAGTGCGGTCCGCGACCTGACCAGTCTGTTCCGCAGCACACCGGTCGCGGCGTGGCGCGCCTATATGACGTTTCATTATTTGAACGGCATGGCCGATGTGCTGCCAGCAGGGGTCGACAACCTGTCCTTCGATTTCAACGGGCGGGTGCTTGCCGGACAGCTGCAGAAGCGCGAGCGCTGGAAACGCGCGACGACCGCGCTGAATGTCGCGCTCGGCGAGGCTGTCGGCAAGCTCTATGTCCAGCGCCATTTCTCGCCCGAAGCGAAGGTCCAGGTCGCCGCGCTCGCAGAGAATCTGCGAGCCGCCTTCCGCGTGCGGATCGAGCGGCTCGACTGGATGTCTGCCGGGACGAAACGCGCCGCGCTGGCCAAGCTCGCCGCGATCCGCGTGAAGGTCGGCTATCCAGACAATTGGCGCGATTATTCGACGCTCGAGGTTCGCGGCGGCGATCCCTTGGGCAATCGCAAGCGCGCGGCAATGTGGGATTGGAAACGGCGCATCGCCCGGCTCGAGCAGCCCGCCGACCGCGACGAATGGGGAATGACCCCGCAGACCGTCAACGCCTATTCTAATAGCTTCTTCAACGAGGTCGTCTTTCCCGCGGCGATCCTGCAATCGCCCTATTTCGATCCCGCGGCCGATCCGGCGGTGAATTATGGCGGCATCGGCGGGGTCATCGGCCATGAGATGAGCCACGCATTCGATGATCAGGGCGCGAAGACCGATGCGAAGGGCGCCCAGCGCGATTGGTGGGACCAGGCCGATGCCGCCCGGTTCAAGGCACTGACCGCTCGTCTCGCCAGGCAATTCGCGCAGTTCGAGCCGATCCCGGGCATCCACCTGAACGGCGAAGCCACGGTCGGCGAGAATATCGGCGATCTCGGCGGCCTCAATATCGCGCTTGAGGCCTATCATATCGCGCTCGGTGGAAAGCCTGCGCCGATCCTCGACGGTACGACGGGCGATCAGCGCGTCTTCCTGTCGTGGGCGCAGACCTACCGGGAGAATATTCGGGACGCAGCGCTCAGGACAAAGCTCGCTTCGGACCCCCACAGCCCCGCAAGGTTCAGGGTGAACGGCATCGTTCGAAACATCGACGCATGGTACAACGCATTCGGCGTGAAGCCGGGGGATCACCTCCACCTCGCTCCCGCGGATCGTGTGCGTATCTGGTAAGGCGTTTCCCGCCCGGCAAAAGGCCTCGCGTGGGTTTGCGCGATCAAGACGACAACCGGGGCACAAAAGAGACAAACGAATGGCGGCTATCTCAAATTGGCTTTTCGGAACCTGCCAGTCTCTTCACGGCCAAGCTATGTCTTTCGCCTGCCCGCGTTCCACGCAATTGCGGCGAGGGCCGCAAATATGGCGCCGCTGAAAACGAGCATCGCATTGATCGAGAAGCGGCCGACGGCCAGACCGGCCAGCGATGGCAGCAGCGCCGCTCCACCGAGTTGGAAGGCGGTGAGGTAGAGAACCGCGCGGCGGGCCGGATCGATTTCGATGAGCCACCCTGCGAAAAAGGGAAGTGTGAAGAGCCAGACGAAACCGAACGCCATGCTGATCGTGATGATGGCCGCGGCGCTGCCGCGGAACAGGAAGAAGAGCGCCACCAACAACGCACCCGTCAAGGCGCAGCGGGCAATCGTCTTCCGGTTGGGCAGTCGTTCCCCCAAGCGCGCGGCAGCAAGCGCGCCAACGACCTGCGAGACGAGGCATAGCGCGACTGCCGTTCCTTCGAAGGCCGGCGGGTATCCATAGTGGATCAGCCAAAGGCCGAAATAGCTCCACACCGAAACAATGGCGCCGAGGAACAGCCCGGCGCAAAGCAGGGCGGTCAGGCTGGCGGGCGTTAACGCGCCGCGTTCGCCGTTGGGCTGGGCTGGCCGGAGCTGTGACGGCAGTGCGACGACCGATGCGGCCGCCACCACGCCAGCGGCCGCCAGCGTTGCGAGCGCGGCGTCCGTCCGCGAAGAGGTGACCGACAGCAAGGGAAGCACCCCGGCGATGGCCGCTTGCAGAAGCGTTTGCGCGGCAAGGAAGATCGCACTGGCGCGTTCCACTCTTGCGACGCGCGAAATGGCGACGAGCGCAGCAGCGACAAGGATCCCCTCGGTCAGTCCCGTTACGACCCGCATCAGCGAGAGAAGGAGCATCCCCGATTGCCCGATCATCGCGAAGTTGGCGACTGCGAGCGTGACCCCGGCGACGGCGATCACAATCCTCGCCCCGATTCTGCGAAGCATCCCGATGCCCAGGAGCGACCCGAGAACGATCGCGAGCATTTCGATCGTGACGAGATTGCCGACCTGACTGTCGGCGATCCGGCCTTCCTGCACCAGCGCGCCGAGCAGCATGGGCTGCACGCCGAGGACGAGCAGGGCGCAGGACCCGATCAGGATGGAAGCGGCGAGGGTGCGACCGTCGACCAGCACAAGCGGCGCGGTCAAGACGGCGGGGTCCCGTCATTGCGCAAGGGGAGATATTCGGGAAGGAAGGTCCGCGAATAGGCAATCCGGGCGCGGCGAGCCTGCTCTTCCATCGCGTCGGTAATGACGCCGTAGCGGTGGATCGACAGCGACCAGATCGCGTCGCTGATCGCGATGACCTCGACCAGGCGATCCTCGACGTCCGGAATGTCAGGCATCAAAAATCGCTGGGCCATGAGCTGGATGCTGCGGCCGGCCATGACGAAATTGCTGTCGAGATCCTGCGCATGGATGTCGGAGGACCATGCGGGCCCCCCAAGCAGGACCTGGCGAGCGGCCGGGTGCGCGTTGAACCATGTTTGCCCGGCGCGAAACTGGAGTGTCTGCAGTTCCTGCCAGCTTTCGACATGGCCCGGGGCATCGGTCAGCACGCCTTCCTCGAAGCGCTTGAGATAGCGTTCGGCAAGCGCGCTGAACACGAGCTGCGGCTCGGGGAAGAAATGATAGATCGACGGCGGCGAGATGCCGACCTCGGCTGCGATGGCATGAATGCTGATGGCCGACGGCGGTAGGGCGTCGAGCAAGCGTTCGGCTCCGTCAAGAATCGCCTCGAACCGGGCGCGGCTCCGTTTCTGAGCGGGGCGACGGATTTCCGCCCGGGTCAATTCGCTTGTGGTCATGCGCACTCCTGGTCGCGTCGATTATTCCTCAGGCGTCAATTCAAATCAACCTTTTATCTGGTTTTAGTGGCGGAAAGATGAAATTTTCTTGACTCTCTGGTTGCCACTTGCTCTCTAAACCAGATAAATATCCGAAATTGAGAAGGGGAAGTCGATGAAGCGCGGGTTTACAATGATTTCGGTTTCGTTGCTGGCACTCACCCCTGCGGTGGCGGCAGCGCAGGACGCCGATGTCCCGGCCGACGCGGCCTCCACTGCTCCCCAGGAGGGCCTCGGCGAAATTGTCGTGACCGCGCAGCGGCGGTCGCAGAACATCCAGGATGTGCCGATCAGCATCGCAGCGATCAGCGGCGAAGCGCTCACCGAGGTCGGAATCCGCGATCCGCGTGACCTCTCAATCCTCGTCCCCGGCCTTTCGTCGCAAGCCGGGACATCGGCCACGACGACCTCGCTATTCCTGCGCGGTGTCGGCATCGGCGATTTCAACTCGAACACGACGGGCGCGGTGGGCGTCTATGTCGATGATGTCTTCCTCGGCGCGAATGCCGGCAAGCTTTTCAACGTCTTCGACAGCGACGGCATCGAAGTGCTGAAGGGGCCGCAGGGTACGCTCTACGGCCGCAACACGACCGCGGGCGCCATCCGCTTTTCCTCGCGCAAGCCGACCGATGCGTTCAGCGCCAACGCCGCGCTGTCCTACGGCCGTTTCAACGAGGTTCAGGTCGAAGGCGGCGTTGGCGGGCCAATTGTCACCGATCTCCTCAAGATGCGCGTCGCCGGCACCTATCTCCGCCGCGACGGCTGGCTGCTCAACCGCGTCACCGGCAACAAGCTCAACGACCTCGACATGTGGGCCGGCCGCGCGATCGTCGATCTGACGCCGAGCGAAGATGTCCTGATCCGCGCGATCGTTCACGGCGGGCAGAATCGCGGTGGTGCGCGCCAGTTCCAGCATCGGGGGCAGGGCATCGATTTCGCGGGCAACCCCAATTTCGCGAACGGCGTGCCGCTCGACGCGCTTGGCTATGCCGACACCGATGGCGACCTCAATGCGGGCGACTACGACATCGAGGGGCAGGAACGTGTCAATGTCTTCGGCGCCTCGCTGACCGCCAGCATCAATTTTCCGGGCGTCACCCTGACCTCGATCAGCGCTTACGAGCAGGTTCGTCGCAGTACGGTCGAAGATACTGACGCCAGCCCGAACAACGTGCTGACGGCGACTTATATCGACCGGCCGCAGCAGTTCAGCCAGGAACTGCGCCTGCAGTCGCGCGATGGCGGCGCGGTCAACTGGATTGTCGGCGGCTATTATTTCCACGACAAGCTGGTGACCGAAAGCGCGTTCGACATATTGCGCGTGTTCCGCGATCCGAACGATCTGCTCGGCACATTCGACCCGGTCAATTCGATCGGCAACTTCGCCTATCCCTATACGCAAAAGACCGAAAGCTGGGCGGCGTTCGCGCAGGCCGATGTGAAGCTGTCGGACAAGCTTACCCTGACGGGTGGCCTGCGCTATTCGGCCGACAATATCGATTTCGATTTTCACAGCTTCTTCGACGATGTGATCGTCGTGCCGGTGCTCGATTTCGAGGGGTCGAAGACATTCAAGGACCTGTCGTGGCGCGCGGCGCTGTCGTTCCAGGCGACCGACAACCTCCTCTTCTACGCCTCCTCGTCGAAGGGCTATAACAGCGGCGGGTTTGCGGGCGGTTCGTCGAGCGATCCGGCGCAGTTGCAGCCGTTCCGCTCGGAAAAGCTTTACGCCTATGAAGCGGGTTTCAAGAGCGATCTGCTCGGTCGCACGCTGCGCTTCAACGCGGCCGCCTTCTATTATGACTATCGCGATCTGCAGGTGTTCGTTTTCGACACCTCGGGCGTGATCCCCGTGCAGCGCAAGCTCAATGCGGGCAATGCCGAGCTTTACGGTCTCGAAATCGAACTCCAGGCGCAACCGTCACGTTACTTCAACGCTTTCGTCAACGCGAGCCTCCTGCACGCGCGTTACAAGGATTTTACGGCGCTCGCGGCCGACGATTATTCGGGCAACAAGCTCGTCAACGCGCCCGAATATGCGATTTCGGCGGGCTTCTCGGTGACCCAGCCGCTGCCGGGCGACAGCGCGCTCAAGCTGCGCGTCGACGGCAGCCTCCAGTCCGAAACCTTCCTCACGCCCGACAATGTGCAGGCCAACCGCGTCAAGCCCTACGGCATCGCCAATGCGCGTCTGTCCTGGCTCTCGGCCGACGAAAATCTGGAGGTCGCGCTCTGGGCGAAGAATATTACCGGCACGCGCTATGTGACTTATGTCTCGCCCGTCGTGACGATGGATCAGCTCAACTACAATGATCCCGCGACCTACGGCGTTCAGGCCGTCCTCAAATTCTAAACATGCTGCAGGAAGCGCCGCCGCAGAACGTCGGTGGCGGCTGCAGGCGAGCAAGAGAGAATGACATGACCAGAATGCAGGATGCTGCGCTGCGCGCGCGCGCGCTCAAAGTAATCCCGAACGGGATGTACGGACATGAATCGGTGCGGCTGTTGCCGGACAGTTTTCCGCAATTCTTCAGCAAGGCCGAAGGCGCCTATATCTGGGATGCCGACGGCAACCGCTATCTCGATTATATGTGCGCCTATGGCCCGAGCCTGCTCGGCTATCGCGACGAGCGGGTCGAGGCTGCGGCGCGCGCGCAGACGGCGCTCGGGGATACGCTGACCGGTCCGTCGCCCGCGATGGTCGAACTCGCCGAAACCCTGGTAGCGATGGTCGATCACGCCGACTGGGCGATGTTCTGCAAGAATGGCACCGACGCCACGACGATGGCGATGAGCAGCGCACGCGCGCAGACGGGCAAGCGGATCGTGCTGGTGGCGAAAGGCGCCTATCATGGGGCCGCGCCGTGGTGCACGCCGATCCCCGCGGGCACGGTCGCCGAGGACCGCGCGCATGTCCGCACTTACGCCTATAATGACGTTGCCAGCCTCGAGGCTGCGGTCGCCGATGCGGGCGACGATCTCGCCGCGATTTTTGCATCGCCGTTCCGTCACGATGCCTTCATCGACCAGGAAGCACCCGACCCCGCCTATGCTCACCGCGCGCGCTCGCTTTGCGACACCGCCGGTGCGATGCTTATCGTCGACGAGGTTCGCGCGGGATTCCGTATCGCGCGGGGCAGCAGCTGGGCCGAACTCGGGGTGGCGCCCGACCTCAGCGCGTGGGGCAAATGCTTTGCGAACGGACACCCGATTTCGGCGCTGCTCGGCTCGGACAGCTGCCGCGAGGGCGCCGGTGCCATCTATGCGACCGGGTCTTTCTGGCTTTCCGCCGTCCCGATGGCCGCGGCGATCGAGACGCTGCGCATCATTCGCGAGACCGGTTATCTTGAGCATATCATCCGCCTCGGCGACCAGCTGCGGGCGGGACTCGACGCTGCGGCCGCGGGAAGCGGCTTTGCGCTGCGCCAGACCGGCCCGGTCCAGATGCCGCAGATCATGTTTGCCGACGATCCCGATTTCCGCATCGGCTATGCCTGGGCCGAGGAAATGCTCGCGCGCGGGATTTATGTTCACCCGTGGCACAACATGTTCCTCTGCGCTGCGATGACCGAGGCCGATATCGACCGCACCATCGCCGCCGCCAAGGAAGCGTTCGGCGCCGTTGCAGCACGTCGCGACGACCTTGTCCCGCACCCGGTGCTTGTCGCGATGGCGGCGGCGATGGCGACGCCCGAAACAGCCGGCTGAGGCGCCGCATGGACCAGCCTCTCGATCTGCTGGCGGTCGGGCTCACGACGCTCGACATCACCGTCCATCCGGTATCGTCGCTTCCCGACGCCGATACCGGCGACCTTGTCGATTCTATCGTGCTTTCGCCCGCGGGTACGGCTGGCGGGACGACGCTTGTCGCGCAGAAACTCGGTATGGCGGCCGGCATCGCCTCGGCGGTCGGCGACGATCCGCAGGGTAAGCTTGTGCGTTCGATGTTCGTTGCAGCGGGCGTCGACACCCGCATGCTCGCCACGCGGCCGGATATGCCGACCTCGACGACCGTGCTGCCCGTCCGTCCGGGCGGTGAACGGCCGAACTGGCACATGATGGGCGCCAGCGTCTTTGCGCCAGTCACTGATGCGATGTTCGCAGCGCTGCCGCGTACGGCGGCGGTTCATTGGGGAGCCGTCGGCTTCCCGGGCGTCGCGGATCGCGGCGCCGATTTTCTCCGTCAGGGGCGCGCGCTGGGCGCGTTCACGTCATGCGACCTGATCGCGCCGTCGGACGCCGCCAATGCCGACCTCGACAGGCTGCTGCCGCATATCGACCTGTTCATGCCAAGCTTGGCCGAAGTTCGCGCGCTTGCCCGCACCGACGATCCGGTGGAGGGTGCGCGATATTTCATGGCCAAGGGTGCTGGCGGCTGCCTCGTGAAGCTGGGCGCAAAGGGCGCCTTGCTGGTGCAGTCGGACCGGCAAATCCACGTCCCCGCCTATCGGATCGACCCCGTCGACACGACAAGCTGCGGCGACAGTCTGTGCGCGGGCTTCCATGCCGGGCGAAGCCGGGGACTCGATGGGGATGCGGCCCTGCGCTTCGCGGTTGCGACGGCGGCGCAGGTTGCCCTGGGCGTCGGAACGCTGGGCCGGCTCGAAGGCTATGAAGAGACGCGCGCGTTTGCGCGCGACACACCCGTTAGCGGAGAGGTGCGATGACCGAAGCCGAAGCCCGTCAGCAACTCGTCGACGCGATGCGCGCGCTCGATGCGCGCGGACTCAATCGCGGCACATCGGGGAATCTTTCGGTGCGCTACACGTCCGGTATGCTAGTCACGCCTTCGGGTATAACGCCCGATCGCCTCGTGCCCGACACGATTGTCTTCGTCGATGGCGACGGCAGCGTCGCGCCGGGTGCTGCGCGACCCTCGAGCGAATGGCAGATGCATCTCGGCCTCTACCGCCGCCGCGCCGATGCAAAAGCCATCGTCCACTGCCATGCACGTCATTCGACCATTTTGGCGTGCGCGCATCGCGAAATCCCTCCGCTTCATTACATGGTTGCGGTGAGTGGCGGCGCGAGTGTTCCGGTTGCGCCCTATGCGACCTTCGGCAGCGAGGAGCTTGCGGAAGGGGTCGCGCAAACGCTTTGTGGCCGCTTTGCTTGCCTCATGGCCAATCATGGGTTGATCGCGCTCGGCTCGAGCCTCGCCACTGCGATGGCGATCGCCGAAGAGATCGAAGAGCAGGCTGCCGTCTATTGCGGCACGCTGGCGCTCGGCGGCCCCAAGCTGCTCGATCCGGTCGAGATGGAGCGAATCCTGGAAGCCTTCAAAGATTATGGCCAGCGGTGACTGCGGCGACTTTCATCGAGTTCGTCCGGAAAGCCGACAGTCTGCAAACGGCCATGAGCGGCCATGTTTCCTTTTTGAAGCTAAGCACGCACGCTACGAAGAGGAGCGCAGTCGGTCTCGCACGGCTTCGGCCTGGCGCATGATATTCTGAACCAGCTCGGCGCAGGTGGGGATGTCGTGGATCAGCGCCTGGCTCTGGCCGCTGGTCCAGATGCCGCCGTCGACATCGCCGCCCGCCAGGACATTCTCGCGCCCGCGCACGCCCGCCATCAGATGCCGGACGTCGTCGAAGGTCTTGGTCGGGTCGCGCTGGATCTCGGCGACTTCCATCGACACGGCATTCTTCGCGACGCGCGCGGTGTTGCGGAGCGTCCGGCCGACGAGCACCGTGTCGGTCTCGTTCGCGTCGACGATGCGCTGCTTCACATTGTGATGGATCTGCGCCTCGACCGTCGCGCAGAAGCGCGTGCCCATGTTGACCGCATCGGCGCCCAATGCGAGCGCCGCGATCAGGCTGCGCCCGTCGGCCATGCCGCCCGAGGCGATGATCGGCACATCGGGCAGCGCGTCGGCCGTGGCGGGCAGCAGCACGACGAGCCCGACATCGTCCTCGCCGGGATGACCCGCGCATTCGAAGCCGTCGATGCTGATCATGTCGACGCCCTTCTTCACCGCCGACACCGAGTGGCGCACCGAAGTGCATTTGTGGATCACGGTGACACCTTCTTCCTTGAAGCGCGGCAGATGATCGGTCGGGGCGCGGCCCGCGGTCTCGACGATCCGGATCCCGCTCGCGATGATCGCCTCGCGATATTCGTCATAGGGGATGGGGTTGATCGACGGCAGCAAGGTGAGGTTCACGCCGAAGGGCTTGTCGGTGAGCCTCCGCGTCGCTTCGATCTCGTCGAACAGGGCCTGGCCGGTCGGATACATATGCGCGGTGATAAAGCCCAAGGCGCCGGCATTGGCGACCGCCGCGACGAGCGGGCCGTAACCCACGCCGGTCATGCCGCCCATCAGGATCGGGGTTTCAATGCCGAACTTCTCGGTAATGCGCGTCTTGATGGCCATATCGGCGGTCGCCCTTTTGCTTTGAACTTCTGAAGATGCGGGATGCGGGACGGATGATTGCGTCGCCGTCTATCCGGCTTTGGCCGGCTTGGGCCCCATGAGCGACAGCAAATAGGCACCGCCTATACGTCCGCCTCGCGGTGGCAACATGTCGAACTGCCGCATCATATCGGCGATTTCATACTGGGCCATATAGTCGGACAGCAGCCCGTCGCGAAAGCCGAGGAAGATGTCGCAGCCATAGGTGGTGGCCTTGCTATCCTTGCCCGAGGCGGCCGGCGCACTGGCCGTCTGTTCGAACAGATAGAGCGCGCGCCCGGCTTCGACCGCACTGAAAAGTTGCACTTCGCGGAAATGCACGTCGGGCATGACCGCCCATATCTTGTCGACATAGGCGCGCATCGCTGCATGGCCATGGATGATCTCGGGCCAGAATATCGTGTCGTTCCAGCGGATGTCGGGGTGGATCAACCCCATGACCTGTTCGGTGTCGTGCGAATTCCACGCGGCCTCCCAGCGATTGCCGAAGTCGCGAACGAACTCAGCAGTGACAATATCCGCCATGGGCAATCCGACATAGGTCTGGCTGACGGCGACGGGAGCTTCAGAAATCGTTTCGTCGGGAAGCATATAATTTTCTCCGTGGCGGCTATGCGACGACTGGCGCGGGCCGTGGCTGTTTGAACAATGCCGTGGCCCGCGCGATCTTTCCCGGCGATCCCACGACCGACCCGGTCACGAACATCAGGCTACGCGTGCTGTGTTCCAGCGTGACGCGGCTCTCGATCCAGTCGCCCAGTGGGGCCCCCTGCAGGAAATCGACGCTGAGGTTGATTGTCGGACCGCCCCAGTCGTGGCCGCAGATCTCGATCGCGCAGACGCCGAGCGCGATATCAAGAAAGGTCGACAGCAGCCCTCCGTGGCAGAAGCCGAGGCGGTTGCATTGGTACGCCTGCACTCTCATCCCGAAACGGACGGGCTCGACGGGGTCGCCGGTGTGCAGCATCTGCATGCCGCCGATATGCGCGCAAAAGGGATCGTCGAAGCGCAGCGGCCCCCAGTCGCCCGCCGTGCGGGACATCGTCATGGCGTGAGGCCCATTAGCGGCTCGACCAGCTTGCGCGCGGCGCCCGTGAACCGCATCACGGCGGGGTCGGGGCGGTCCGCATAAAGGCGCTCGACCTCGGCCCCGCGCCGCTCGCGCACGACGCGCTGCGCGACATTGCCCTTTACGGTGACCTCGCCGGTTTCGAACGATGGCGGTTCGTCGAGGACCAGAGCCGCGCCGACCCGGCGCGCGGCGCCGCTCTGCGTGGCGTTGAAAGCCGATATCGCCTGCTCGATCGCCGCGCGTGTTTCGGGAGCGTTGGCGGGCGATTTGAGCCACAACAGTGCCGCGGGATAGGGACGGTTGAGTCCGCAAATCACGGCTTCCGAAACAAGCGCATTGCACGCGGCCAGAAGCGCCAGCCGCAGCGCCTCGACGGTGACATAGGTGCCCGAGTCCAGCTTGAAGTCTTCCGACAGGCGGCCCGCAAAGACGAGGCCGGCGCACGGCTCGTCGGGATCGGCGAAGCGGACGGCGTCGCCGGTGTGGAAAAAGCCCTCTTCGTCGAACAGCGAGGCCGAGGCTTCGGGCGCGCCGATATAGCCGCTCTGCGGCATCATCGTCGGTCCCTTGACCCGCATCTCGTACCGCCCGTCGAAGGGGACGAGCTTCAGGTCGGTGGCGGGCAGGGGAAGCCCGATGACGTCGGTCCCGCCCTCGCTCCAATATTTGAGCGTCCCGAACAGATATTCGGTCGCGCCATAGAAGGAGAAGATCGGCACCGCCCTGCCGCGCGCGGCGATCGAGAGGGCGGCCAGCCGGTCGCGGACGTCTTCGGCGAGCACCGCGCCCCCGAAGCCCAGGAATTTGAGGCGCGAGAAGAAATGCCGGCTGAGCCCGGCATCGGCTTCGAGCGCCTGGCACAGCATCGTGTAGCCGAGCGGGACGGTGATGAAATAAGAGGGCGCGACGGCGCGGAGGTTGGCGAGCGTCTTCGCGAACAGATCGGGCGTCGGCTTGCCGTCGTCGATCCATATTGTCCCGCCCGCGGCGATCGTGTTGTTGAAGTTGAAGTTGCCCGCCATGATGTGGCTGAACGGCATGGCTTCCAGTATCTGCGGCGGCTCGTCCCCGAATTCGAGCAGTCCGAGCGCGCGGTTCTGCGCGATGGTGATGTTCAGATTGGCGTGCGGCTGCGGCGTCGCCTTTGGCGAGCCGGTCGAACCCGAGGTATAGACGATGCGCGCGATCTGGTCGGGCCGGATGGCGTCCATGCGTTCGGTCACGTCATCGCGTGGCGCGGTGGCGATCACTTCGGCCCAAGGCACGATATCGAGTCCTTCGACGCTGCCCGATGCTGCGACGATCGTCACGCCGAGCGGCGCGAGTGCGCGCAGCGCTGCGGCATAGCGTACCGCATCGTCGACGATGACGACCTTTGCACCGACGACCGAAACACATTGGCGAAGCTGCGCATGATCCTTCGACATCAGCGAATAGGCGACGCTGACCGGCGCGATCGCCGCGCCGCTCCGCTGGACGCCGATCGCGGCGATGCCATGTTCGATCGAGGGTTCGGACAGGAAGGATATGACGTCGCCGACGCCGATACCCCGCTCGATCAGCCATTGGGCGAGCCCGTCGGCCGAGCGCCGCGCACCGCCATAGGAAATGCTGCGCCATTCGCCGGTCGCGCCGCGCTGGCGCATGAAGATGGCGTCCGGCGCGCGTTCGGCCTGTTCGTCAAAGACATGCGCGAGCGATTTGGGGACGGGGCCGAGTGGCAGCGCCGAGCGCAGGATGACGCTGCCGTCGTCGCGGCGGTCCAGCGCCACGTTGGGGGGCGGAGGGCTCGCAAATTCCATCTAGGCCATCCTATACATTGTCCGAGGATCGCCAAGCGCCGCACCGAGAGAGTCGGCGGTCGTGGCCGGCAGGTCGAAGTCACGCCCGAACCCGGTTCCGCTGGCGGTCCCGCCGGCCGATCGTTGCCAGCGTAGCTGCGCGCCCCAGCCGCCGCCGCATTCGACGATCTCGCCGGTACGCGTCGACGCGGGATCGAGCAAAGCGAGCAGGAAGGGAGCTATCTGCGCGGGCCGCAGGCCTTGCTTCATCCGGTCCGAAAAGACGCCGTCGGTCATTTCGGTCGCCGCCATCGGCGCGATGGCATTGGCGCGGATGCCCACGCGTTCGCCTTCGATCGCGAGCGTCTTCATCAGGCCTATGATACCGCCCTTGGCCGCCGCGTAATTGGCCTGGCCAAAGGCGCCGTGCATCCCCGCGCCCGACGTGGTGAGGACGATCGAACCGCGCCCCTGCGCCGTCATCGGGCCCCACGCCGCCTTGGCGCAGGCGAAGCTGCCGCCGAGATGGACATCGATCACCTCCGACCAGTCCTCGGCGCTCATTTTCGCGAAGCTGCGGTCGCGAACGATCCCGGCGTTGACGACCAGCCCGTCGATCGAACCATATTCGGCGAGCGCGGCGTCCACGAAGGGCATCGGATCGCGGATATCGCAGCGGACGGCGATCGCGCGTCCCCCCGCCTGCCGGATCGTCGCGGCGACCGCGTCGACCCCGTCGCCGCGACCCGTCAGGACGAGGCGGGCGCCGGCGCCGGCGAGGTCGGCGGCATATTGCCGTCCGATCCCGCGGCTCGCGCCGACGATCGCGACGACCGATCCATCAAGGTCGACCGAGGGGAGGGGAGGGAGGCCCAACATCGCGGCGCGTCAGCGCGTTCCCGACCCGACCTTCGCGCGCGCGGCGAGCATGCGATCCGAGATTTCCGGATTCCAGTGGACGTCGCGATACTGGACGTGGCCGTAGACATAGGCGGCCATCGGATCCATCGCCCAGCTGCGGCGCAGCATTTCGGTGGTGCGCACGACGGTCGGCACCGTGGTCGAGGCAATCTCGGCCGCCATGCCCTGTGCTGTCGCGAGCAGCTGGCCCTCCGGCGCGATCTCGTCGATCAGGCCGATACGCAAGGCTTCCTGGGCATTGATGCGGCGGCCGGTCAGCACCAGCAGCTTCGCCTGGCTCTGGCCGACGATGCGCTGCAGGGGGTCGACGAAGGGGGTCAGGCCGAAACGGATCTGCGGAAAGCCGAACCTGGCGTTGGGGCTCGAAATGCGGATGTCGCAGAAAACGGCGATGTCGCAGCCGCCGCCGAAGGTCGGCCCCGCGACCGCGGCGATCGTCGGCTTCGGATATTCGAGCAGTGCGAGATAGCCATAGTAAGTGGCATCATACCAGCGCAGCCGCTCTTCCTCGCTTTTCCAGTTCATCGTGTCGAGGTCGAGCCCGGCCGAGAAATATTCCTCGGTACCGGTGATGACGACCGCGGCGACGCTGTCGTCGCGCCGCCACTGGGCGAGCGTCTCGACCAGGTCCTCGAACAATTCGGTGCTGAGCGCATTCTTCTTGTCGGGGCGGTCGAGGAAGATGGTGGCGACGCCGCCCTTAACCTCGCTGCGCATCGTGCCGTGCTTTGCCATAAATACTCCCAAGCTTGTGATTCGGATCAGAGATTTCGGGCGATGAGCAATTTCATCACCTCGCTCGCGCCGCCGTAGATGCGGTGGATACGGCTATCGCGGAACATGCGCGCGATCGGATATTCGAGCATATAGCCATAGCCGCCGAAGAGCTGGAGGCAGCCATCGACGATCTTCGTCAGTTCCTCCGACGCCCAATATTTGGCCATCGAGGCGAGTTCCGCGGTCAGTTCGCCGCGGACGAGCAGCGCGGTGCAATGATCTACGAAGACGCGGCAGACAACCGCCCGCGTCTTATATTCGGCAAGCTGGAACTGGGTGTTCTGGAAGTCAGCGAGGGCCTGGCCGAACATCGGCCGCTCGCGCGTGTAGCGGATGGTCTCGTCCAGCGCGCGTTCGATCATCGCCATCGCCTGCCAGGCGATGATCAGCCGTTCCTGCGGCAGTTTTTCCATGAGCTGCGGCAGTCCGCGGCCTTCGACCCCGCCGAGCAGGGCGTCGTCAGGTACGAACATGTCGTCGAAGAAAAGCTCCGATGTATCCTGTCCTTCCTGTCCCACCTTGTCGAGGTTTCGCCCGCGCCGGAACCCCGGCGGGGCGCCTCGCACATCGACGATGAACAGCGAGATCGACCGGCTGCCGCCCGCCGGATCGGTCTTCGCCGCGACGAGGATGACGTCGGCGATCTGGCCGTTCGAAATGAAGGTCTTTTGCCCACTGAGCCGCCAGCCGCCGTCGCAGCGTCGCGCGGCCATCTTCATGCCCTGCAGGTCCGACCCCGCCGCCGGTTCGGTCATCGCGATCGCGGTCAGACATTCGCCCGAGCAGAATCTGGGCAGCCAGTGCTGTTTCTGCGCCCCGGTCCCGAAGCTTGAAAAATAGGGGAGGATCACCGCGTTGTGCAGGCTGATCGTCAGCGCGTCGGCGCCGCGATGCCCGATCGCCTTGGTGATGATCGCCTCGAACCGGAAATCGGCGCCCGCGCCGCCATATTCTTCCGCGACCGAAATGCCGAGGAGCCCGGCCTCGGCCGCAGCGGTCCAGGTCGCGCGGTCGACGCATTTGTCGGCGCGCCAGCGGTCGATCGCCTCGGGCGCGGTGTGCGCGGCAAGGAAGCCGTCGACCGAGCGCGCGAACTGCTCGCACTCTTCGGCAGCTAAAATTTCGGAGGCGACGAGGTCGAGGGTCATGGCTTCCCGGCGCGTTCGATCGCGACGCTGTCGCCGGCCTTCAGCCGGTCGAAGCCGCGCGCGATCCGCTCGCGGAAAATGCCGCGCTGGAGCAGGTCGTGGGTAACGGTCAGCTCATATTGCAGTGCGCCGAGGTGATCCATGTTCGATGCCCGGAGCGCGACGCCCTTGAAGATCTTCGCGAGCTCCGGGCCCATTTCGGCGATCTGCTTCGCCAGCGTCAGCGCGCGGCCCCGCAGTTCGCCGACCGGCGTCACTTCGCTGACAAGGCCGATCCGCAGCGCTTCCGGCGCGTCGATCGGGTCGCCCGTATAATACATGCGCCGCGCATGCTGCTGACCGACGCGCGACATCAGCGCGTGGTAAAAGCCGTTCATCGCATATTTGACCTGCGTCGATCCGAAGAGCGCATTTTCGGACGCAATGGTGATGTCGCACATATTGGCGACGTCCATGCCATAGCCCGGCGCGACGCCCGCGACTGCCGCGACCGACGGTTTGCCGAAGTCGTAGATCGCTTTCATCAGCGCGAGTGCGAGGTCGTTGAAGCGGCGGCGGTCGTCGTCGCTCGCCGAATTGAGGACATCGACGCGCCAGCCGGCGCAGAAATACTCCTCGTTGCCGATAAACAGCACGCACGAGACGCTGTCGTCGTCTTCCCATGCCCTGAGCGCCGCGATGATATCTTCGTGCAGTTCCCAGCCGAGCGCGTTGCGGACTTCGGGATGGTTGAGCTGGAGGATGCCGACGCCGTCCTCGACGCTGGTGTTCAGATAACGGAAGTCGGCCATCGCAAATCCTCTTATTACCTACTAGTCGGTAACATTGTCATATGCGCGCCGACAAAGGCTGTCAACTCGCGGCCGGAACAGCCGGGAGGCGTGCGGGATTGCGGCGATTGAAACGCGGTTAGGGCTTGCCGATGCCGTCGAGAATCATGGCGACGAACTGGTCGGACACGGCGCCCGGTTCGATCTGCAAGGCGCCCGACTGCCAGTGGGTCATCCAGTTGACCATGCCGAAGATGCCGAACGCGACGATGTGCGCGTCATCGAGTGCGAGCGACCCGTCCTTGCGGCCGATCTCTAGCCGGTCGAGCAGGTCGCGATTGAGCATCCGTTTGTAGTTGCGATATTTGGCCTTGCCGGCGTCGGTCATCACCCGTTCGTCCGCGACGATCATCGACAGGACATTGTCCTGCAAAAGGTCGACATAGCATTCGACGAAGATGCGGACGCGTTCGCGGCCGGGCAGGCGGACATCGTCGCGATCGGCTATTTTCTGCTGAAAAAGAATATAGCCGCGCGCGATGCATTCGAGCAGGATCTCCTCCTTGCTCGCGAAATGATAATAGAGGCTGGGCTTGGTGATCGAGAGGCCCGCGGCGATGTCGTCGAGGCTGGTGCGGTCATAGCCGCGCTCGCGAAACATGGTCGAGGCGATCCCCATGATCACGTCCTTGTTGACGCTCCCGCGCTTGCGGCCGGGTCGTGATGGGGTGGCTGAGCCCGGTCGCGCCTGGGTCGGCGATGCCGACATCCGTATCTTCCTCGATGCTTCCGCCATTGCTTTCACCATAGGCCGGGTTTCGTTCCTTGGTGCCGTCCCGGCCGCCCCTGATCGGGAGGCATAGGTCCGCCACGACCCACTGGTCAATAGGCGGTGCCTTCATCGCCGATTTGACAACGTAAGAAAGCGATATTACCGACCGGACGGTAACAAAAGATTTGGATGCTCTTTCCGGTTGGGAATCGGGCGTTACAAATGGTCACTGGGAGGGAAAATATGGCGCTTTCAAAGATGCGTAGCTCGTCGTCGGTCGCGGCCCTGCTGCTCGCGCTGCTCGCGAATCAGGCGGCAGCGCAGGACCCGGCGCCCGCCAACGACGCGGAAGCGGCAGGCACGACGGACATTATTGTGACCGCCCAGAAGCGCAGCGAGAGCGTCAACAGCGTTCCGCTGTCGATCACTGCGGTGTCGGGCGGCGACCTGCAGGCACAGGGCGTGACCGATGTCGCCGGGCTGGCGAAAGTGACACCCGGCTTCAACGCGATCAACAGCGGCTTCGGCACGCCGGTCTATTTCCTGCGCGGTATCGGCTTCTTCGACAGCAGCCTCGCCGCCAAGCCGACGGTCACCGTCTATACCGACGAAATTCCCATTCCCTATTCGGTGATGACCGCGGGCGCTTCCTTCGATCTCGAGCGGGTCGAAGTGCTGAAAGGGCCGCAGGGCACTTTGTTCGGGTCGAACGCCACAGGCGGCGCGATCAACTATATCGCCGCTAAGCCGGCCTGGTCGCCCGAGGCGGGGCTGGCGCTTTCCTATGGCCGCTTCAATCGCTTCAGCGCCGAAGGCTATGCCAGCGGGCCACTGTCGGAGACATTGGCGGCGCGCATTTCGCTGCGGCATGAAGGCGGCGGCGACTGGCAGAAAAGCTACACGCGCGATGCGAGGCTCGGCCAGCGCGCCTTCACGCAGGGCCGCGTCCAGCTGGCTTTCCGGCCGGTCGAGACGGTGCGCCTGAACCTGATGGTCAACGCCTATCAGGACCATGGCGACACGCAGGCGCCTCAGTTCATCGCGCCCTTCCAGCAATCGGCCGGATTCTTCGATCCGCGCCTGCCGACCTATCCGGTCGCCCCCGGGAATAATCGCGCGGCGGACTGGGGGAACAGCTTCCGGCTGAAAAAGGATAATTGGCAGGTACAGGCGGCGCTGCGCGGCGAGATCGATCTCAGCGACGACATCACGCTCACCTCGATCTCGGCCTATACGCGCTTCAAGGAGGCCTATGGTCAGGAATCGGACGGCACGACCCTGCGGCTGACCGACGTCTTCCTCGAAGGCGACATCAAGTCGTTCAGTCAGGAAGTGCGGCTCGCGGGCTCGCTGATGGGCGACGGGTCGTGGATCGTCGGCGGCAATTATGAATGGGGCAAGACGCATGAACTCCTGACCCAGCGGCTCAACGACCAGTCGTCGGCGCATGTGTTCGACCGCTTCGGTTTCCCGTCGATCGAACTGGTACCGCAGCTCGGCGACACCAAATATCGCAGCTACGCCGCCTTCGCCGACGTCAGCGTCCCGATCGTCGACACGCTGACCTTGATCGGCGGCGTGCGTTACACCGATACCAAGGTCGATTTTGCGGGCTGCACCCTCAACGCCGGCAACGGCACCTACGCCCGAGGCTTCGAACTGATTTTCGGCCTGCCGTCGGGGACGATCCCGCTCGGTGGCTGCGTGACCTTCGACGACGCGGGGCGTCCGGGCAAGTTTACGGGAAGTCTGCCGGAAGACAATGTGTCCTGGCGCGGCGTGCTGCAATGGAAGCCTGCGAACGGCCAGCTGTTCTACGCCAGCGTCAGCCGCGGCTACAAGAGCGGCTCCTTCGCGACGCTCGCCGGCAATCGCTTCTCCCAATACAAGCCGGTCCGCCAAGAGCAGGTGACGGCCTACGAGCTTGGATTCAAGTCGGCGCTGCTCGACCGGCGCGTTCAGCTCAACGGCGCTCTCTTCTATTACGACTATCTCGACAAGCAACTCAAAGGGCGGACGATCGTGCCGGTGTTCGGGCCGCTCGAGGCGCTGGTCAACGTGCCCAAGTCGCGGATCAAGGGGGCCGAGTTGCAACTTGTGGTGTCGCCAGCCGACGGACTGCGCGCCAATCTGGGCGCGACCTATATCGACAGCAAGGTGACGCGCTCCTTCTCGAACTACACCGCGTTCGGCGCGGTAACCGACTTCAACGGCTTCCGCTTCCCCTACACACCGAAATGGCAGATCAATGCCGACCTCGAATATTGTTGGGACATCGGCGGGTCGAAAGAGGCTTTTGTCGGGGCCAATTACACGTACCGCAGTTCGACCTACGGCGATTTCAAGCCCGACGCCCGCCTGTTCATCGACGACTATGGCCTGCTCGACCTGCGCGCGGGCGTCGGTCATATCGACGGGAAATGGACCGCGAGCCTCTACGCGCAGAATGTGACCAACGAATATTACTGGAACACCGCCGCGCGGCGCGGAGATGCCGTCATCCGCTTTACAGGCATGCCGGTGACCTACGGCTTGAACATGAGCTTCAAGTTTAACTAACTGTCGGTCAACGGCAGTTATGCTCTACCGCTGGCCGGAAACAGATATTTATCCTTGCTAGGCTCCACCATTACAAAGAAGGCCCGCGCAAGCGGGCCTTCTTTGTTGCGCGGGGGGCGTGTCTATTCGGCGGCTTCGGTCTCGAAGATCGGTTCCATCGCGATCGGGTCGGCCAGCGTGATGCGGTCGAGGATCGCCGCGGTGTCGTCGCGCACCTTCAGCATCAGGCTGCGCATCCGGCATTCGGATTCGGGCAGGCAATTCTTGCAATGCTCGTGCGCGTTGCGCGCTGCGCAAGGAACGAGTGCCAGCGAACCGCGGGTCAGCCGGACCAGGTCGCCATAGCTGATGTCGACCGGCGGCAGGGCGAGCTGATAGCCGCCGTCGCGCCCGCGCTGCGACAGCAGCAGGCCCTCGCGCGCCATTTCGGACAGGATCACGGTCAGGAATTTGGGCGGGATATTCTGCGCCTCCGCGATATCCGCAAGCTGGACCTGCCCCTTGCCCCAATGGTCGGCGAGGTGCTGGAAGGCGCGGATCGTGTAGCGGGTCTTTTGCGACAGCATGGCGATGTTAGTGATGCATATTCAGCCTTAATTCAACCTGTCTGGCTGACATTGTGCGAAGAGTTGATGAAAATCACAGCGGGTGGCATGAACCACCGCTACAGGGGTCGCCGAAAAGCCCGTGCGGGCGGATATTGGCTGGAGCGATGAATATGCAGAAAATGATGGCAGCGCCGGCGGTATTGGCCGCATGCTTGCTGGCGGTGGCGCCGGCGCAGGCGCAGTTCGGCGGATTGCTCCGCAAGGTGACCTCGCCGACCCCCACACCCAGCTCGACCGAGAAGGACAATGGCGGTTGCCCCAAGGGCAAGAAGGGCGACGGCACCGGTCGCAAGATATTGGGCGGCATTTTGAGCGATACGATCAGCAGCGCGGCAGGGCGCACCGGCTTCGGCAGCTATATCCCCAGCGCCGAGGTCGCGGGCACGCTGACCGACGCGATCGCCTGCCGCCTCGATCCCGGCGAACAATTGCAGGCGGCCGCCGCGACCGAGGAAGTGACGCGCGGCGAAGAAGTCGGCGCGACCGCCAGCTGGACCAGCGCGACGCGCGAGAATGTCAGCGGGACATCGACCGTGGCGTCCGTGAATGCCGAGGGCGGCGGCCGCAAGTGTATGAACGTCACCGACGTGGTGATCGTCGATGGCGAGGAAACGCGCGTCTCGAAGCGCATGTGCAAGGGTCCGGGCGAGCCGCGCTATGTCATTGCCGCTGCCTAAAATTGCCCGGTCGTTTGCTGGGCTGGCGGCGCTGGCATGCCTGACGGCGGCGACGCCGAACGACCCGGCGAACCCGACCTGTCCGCTCAACCCCAATTGGTCGACGAATCCGACGATGACGCTGACCCCCGCCGAGCGAAACGGAACCAAGGTTCTGTTGGCCGAGGGGCGGATCGATGCGGGACTTCCCGACCGCCTGACCAAGGCGCTCGCGACCAATCCCGATATCGAGGAAATCTGGCTTCGCTCGCCCGGTGGCGATGCACGCGCCGGCAATGCGGCCGGCCGGATCGTGCGCTCGAACCTCGGGATCATCACGCGCATTCCCAATGGCTGGGCCTGTTTCAGCGCGTGCAATTTCGTTTTCATGGGCGGTCAGCCACGTCTGGTCGACCCCGGCGGGCTTTTTATCGTCCATATGTTCACGCGCACAGGCGACCGTAGCGCGATCGACATGAGTGTTGCGATGGGAACCGATGCAACGCGGGACCTGATCGGCGATATCGAACAGGATGCTGCCCTGCTCGCCAGCGAGGACAATGATTTCCTGATCCGCATGGGCGTGTCGCGGAAATTGCTCACCGAGGTGATGTACCGGCAAAAGGCGATTGCGACCGACGAGGATAAATCGACCCGGCGCTGCCTGACGCAGACCGAAGTGAAGGCCTATAATGTCGCGAACAATGACGACGGTTAGGCGGCGGCTATTCGCGCCGCTGTTGGCGCTGCCTCTTCTAGCCGCGACATCTGATGCACCGGATGGAATATGCGTCCCGGCACGCGTAGGATGGGATGCATCGGATCTGCGATTGGATATCCAGCGGAGCGGACGCAGCGAGACCTTGTTGGTCGAAGGCCGGATCGGCCCCGATCTTCCCGCGCAGCTCGAGGCCGTGCTCGCAGCCCATCCGGATATTGCCACAATCCATTTCAATGCCTCGGGCGACGACCGGAGCAGCGCGATGGCAGCGGGACTCGTCCTGCGCGCGGCGGGGAATTTCGAGGCGCATGTCCCGGCGGGCGCGAACTGCACCGACGCTTGCGCCTTGCTGTTCCTCAGCGGCCGGATCCGGTCGGTCGATCCGGCTGCGGTGTTCGATCTCGGACAATTTTACGCGCCGGCGCAGAGGTCGGCGAAAAGCGCCGACGTTGCGCGGCAAAGCCTCGACGTGTCCAACTATCTGATCCGCATGGGCGTTTCGCGGCGGCTCCTGACCGGCACGCTCGATCGCGATGCCGCTTCGGCCACGCCCGGCGCAAAGCGCTGCCTGACCCCCGAGGAGCTCCACGGCTATAACGTTGCAAATTGGAACGAATAATTTAGGCTGCTCCCAAACAGAGGAGAGGCTGCCATGACCGATATGACGCACGATCACGCGTCCTTCCGTTCGATGATCGACGGGACGCAGGAGGATTGGGACATCATCGCGCGCGAGCAAAAGGCGTTCGCGCCGCAGAACGGCAAGCGCATCCTCGACCATCTGAAACTGCTCGGCGGCGATTATGGGGGCTTTCCGGTCGACCGGCTCGAACATTGCCTGCAGACCGCGACGCGCGCGCATCGCGACGGGCGCGACGAGGAATATGTCGTGATGGCGCTGCTCCACGACATCGGCGACACGCTGGGCGCGTTCAACCATCCCGACGTCGCGGCGGCGATCCTGAAACCCTTTTTGTCGGACGAGAATCTGTGGATCGTCCAGCACCACGGCATCTTCCAGGGCCATTATTTCTTCCACTATCTGGGCCTCGACCGCGACATGCGCGACCAGTTCAAGGACCATCCGCACTATGCGGCCTGCGCCCAATTCTGCGAGAAATATGACGCGCCGGCGTTCGACCCCGATTATGCTAGCGAGCCGCTGGAATTTTTCGAGCCGATGGTGATGCGGGTCTGCGGCTACCCCAAACAGAGCATTTACAAGAAGGTGATGGTCGAGGAAGCGGCGGAGTAAGAGATCGGCCAGATACAACCGTCACCCCGGCGAAGGCCGGGGTCTCGCCGATGGTTCCATGAACCTAGGTCGAGATCCCGGCCTTCGCCGGGATGACGACAAATGGGGTCGTTCACTTCCCCTTGAATGCCGTCTTGCGCTTCTCGACGAAGGCGAGCACGCCCTCGACCGCATCCTCGCTGTTGCCCGCGACGAACTGGCCCATCGCCTCGGCGTCGAGCGTTTCGGCGAAGCTCTGCGACAGGCCGCTGCGCAGGATCTTGCGCATCGTGCCCAGCGACACCGTCGGGCCGCTCGCGAGGCGCACTGCCATCGCGCGCGCCTCGGTCAGTAGGTTGGCATCCTCGACGCATTTATAGACGAGCCCCCATTCGGCCGCCTGTTCGCCGCCGATCTTTTCGCCCAGCATCATCATCTGCGCCGCGCGGGGCAGGCCGATCAGGCGCGGCAGCAGCCACGACGAGCCGCCGTCGGGGACCAGCCCGATATTGACGAAGGCCTGGAGGAAATAGGCCGACTTGCCGACGAAGGTGAAGTCGCCCGACAGGCCGAAGCTGCACCCGACCCCCGCCGCGGGGCCGTTGACCGCGGTGACGACGGGGATGTCGAGGTTCGCGAGCGCGAGCAGCATCGGGTTATAATGGTTGCGCAGCGCCTTGCGGCTGTTCGCGCCGCCGCCGACCGCCGACGCGGCGCGGTCGCCGCCGAGGTCGGCGCCCGAACAGAAGCCGCGGCCTTCGCCGGTGATCAGCAGCGCGCGCGCGCCGAGCGAGGGCAGATGGTCGAGCGCGTCACGGATCTCGTCGGCCATCGCGGGCGGCATCGAGTTCAGCCGCTCGGGGCGATTGAGCGTGATCGTCGCGACATGGTCGGCGATCTCGAGCTTGATCATTTCGTAGCTGGGGACAGTCATGGGGAAGAACTCCTCTCGCGGGACGGCTCAGGCTTTACCTTTACGTTCACGTAAAGTTGTGGCCGATTTGGCGAGGGAGTGCAAGGGGGAAGGAGAGTGGGGGTATGGCGCGGGAGTTGCCATAAAGATCCTCCCCGCAAGTGGGGAGGATCGTCTTGTTTCGAACCCAAAACCGCCGCCGTCTTCAAAAAAGGCCTTTCCTACATTATCCGGCTATGCAAGCATGATCCCGACTCTTTCACCCGGTCGACAAACGCGGCTGCTGAGGTCCTAGGGGAAGCGCACAGGGCTGAACTTTCCTGAACTTTGGAATAAGACGAAGGCAGTTCCCCACCCCAAAGCAGACATTCCTCGGCTATTCGGTGCCGTCGTTCGACTCATAGCGCACGAAGCGCAGCTCGCCTTCCTTGCGGCGCATCACGATGCGGTCGCCGCGCGCCTCGACGCAGGCGCCCGTGAGGTCGATCAGGCCGAGGTCGTTGGGAATCAGCCGCACGTGCAGCTGGCCGTGGTCGGCCTCGGTGAGGTCGTATCGCGGCGCACGGATGTCGTAGATCGGCTCGACCACCTCGATCCAGCGCGGAACGCGCTTGTCGTCGTCGGGCAGCGTCCAGCCATTATATTGCGTATAATCCTCGACTGGCTCGCCGCTGTCGAAGCCGATCTTGAAGGTCACGCCCGACACCGCTTCGCCGTTCGGCCAGGTGACGAGGATCGTCGGGACGATGCCTTCGACCGCGATCGGTTCGGCTTTCTCGAAGACCGGCGGCACCGGCTTGGGATCGGTGATCAGGCAGATGGTGTCGCCCCGCCGTTCCCAGCGGCCGCGCGACAATTCGTCGAGCGCGCCCGCGGCGAGACCATATTCATAGGTCCCGTCGGCGGAAATCAGCATGCCGCCCCCGACATCGGGCCCCTCGGCGAGCTGATATTCGCCGACCAGGTCGGGGGCCTGCGCCGAGGCGGGGAGGGCGAGCGATGCGGCGAGAAGCGCGGCGAGAATGGGGGATCGCATGGCCCTAATCTGCGCGCCTTCGGGGCGTGAATCCAGCCCTTCATTTCCTTTGACAGCGTGCGCGGCGGGCGCAACGGTGCGATGTGCCTGGCGGGAGGGAAAAGAGCGCGATGGCGATAGCGATGGCGTTCCGAACCCGCCCGGCGCGCGTTGCCGCGCTCATCTGGCTTATCCTTTGCACTGCCGCTTCCGCGACGGCGCAAAGCGCGGCGATCGATATCCGCTTCACGCTCCACGGCGACAGCGACCAGCCGATCGGGCATCAGAGCGAGCGCACGGGCGCGACCGTCGATGGGCAGGAGATCCTTCGGCAAGCCGAGAGCGCCTTCACGATATCGGGGCATGATGCGACCGAGGCTGGAGAGATGTGGCGCCTCGCGCTCGATCGCGACGGCGCGCCGCAGCGCTGGCAATGGCGGCGCAGCATCAACGGCAAGCTGCTCACCGTCGAACTCGAGCGCGATGGCGCGCTGCTCAAGGGGCAGGCGGTGAACGACGGCCGGCGCCACCCGGTAGCAGCGGCGATCCCGGCGCTGCCGATCGGCGATTCGGAGGCGCTGGCGCCGCTGCTGGAAGAGCCCTCTGCCCCCCGCAGCTGGTCGATCGCCGCGTTCGACCCGATCGCCCTCCAATTCCGTCCTGTCCAGATGGCCGTAGCGCGGCGCAGCGGGTCCGAGCACAGCTATGTCCTGACGACGGCGCGCGGGGGGCGGCTGCAATCGGCGCACTGGCTGACCTACGACCAGGGCAAGCTCATCGAGGCAAAGCAGCCGCTGCTCGGTAGTTCGCGCAGCTGGCGCCGCGACGACAGACCACCGACGGCGGACAAGCTATTGTCGCGCGGCCGCATCGTTGCGCACGAGCAGCATAAGCCCGGCGTCCATATCACCCAGCGCGCCGCGCTGGGGCAGATCCGCTACGCCTTCGGCGGCGTGGCCGACATCCCCTTCGCCTTTCCCGAAACCGGCGAGCAACGGGTGCGCCGTGACGGCGAAGGCTGGCAGGTCGATATCTGCCGCGACTGCGGCCCGCTGCTCGCCCCCACCGCCGTGGAGATCGCGCAATGGACGCGGCCCACGCTGTGGATCCAGAGCGGCGACTCCGCCTTTCAGGACAAGGCGGCGCAGGCGCGGCGCGGCGCGCGGAACGACGAGGCGGTGATGATCCGCCTCGGCGCCGCGGCGCGCACGCGGCTGCCGCGGATCGAGTTCGACGGCTATGTCTCGGCGCGCACCGCCTGGCGCCGTCACGCGGGCGATTGCACCGAAGATGCGCTCGTGCTCGCGGCGCTCGGGCGCGCGGCGGGCATCCCGGTGCGCGTCGTCCACGGCCTCGTCTTCTCGCCCGGCCGCTATCATGGCGCGAGCAACGCCTATATGCCGCACAGCTGGGTGATCGCCTGGGTCGACGGGCGGTGGAAAAGTTTCGACATTTCGCTGAACGGCTTCGACGCGACGCATATCGCGCTCAGCCTCAGCGATGGCGAGCCCGAAGCGATGGTCGAGGCGGGACAGGTCGCCGCGCTGCTCGAATGGCGCGCGATTTCGGAAGTCAGGAAGCGGCCGGACGATCCCTGACCAGCGGCTGCTCGCGCTCGTCCTGCGGCGCGTCGTCCGTATCGTCGGAAGCATCGGCCGCGGGAACCGGCTCGTCGTCATAGACGACGGGCATCTCTGGAAGGTCGGTCTCAAGGTCGGCGGTCAGCCACTCGGTCTCGCCCGGCTTCTTCAGCCCGCCGACGATGATATATTGATCCTCGAGGCAATATTCGCCGCTCTCGGGCTCGGTCAGATTGGCCGCGAGCAGCTCGTCGACCTGCGCATAGGCCGGGGTCGCCAGGCTCGCGCTCAGCGCCATCGCGGCGAGCGCCGACCGTGCCGACACCTTATAGCTCACGCAAATCTCGTCGCTGCATCCCGCGACCAGCGCCTGCCGCGCGGTGCTCGACAGGTCCGTAATGTCGTGGACCTCGCGGTGGCAGAGGCGGCAGATATCGCCGTCCATGATGTCGCTCAGCTTGCCCTTGTACGGGCAGTGGCTCTGGATCCTGGGGAACAGGGACATGCGCGCCTCCATCTCTCTCCGCCGCAGGAGGATGACAGAGATGCGCGGCGCGGGCAATCGCCGAATGCCGACCCCTTCCGCGCCAGCCCTTCCCAGGCAGCCGCGCCGCTGCTAGGCGCGCGCCATGATCGCTCCGCATCCCGAACGCCGCACCTTTGCCATCATCTCGCACCCCGACGCGGGCAAGACGACGCTGACCGAGAAATTGCTCGTCGCCGGCGGCGCGATCCATATCGCGGGCGAGGTCAAGGCGCGCGGACAGGCCCGGCGCGCGCGCTCGGACTGGATGAAGATCGAGCAGCAGCGCGGGATTTCGGTGACCTCGTCGGTGATGACCTTCGAGCATGCGGGCCTCATCTTCAACCTGCTCGACACCCCGGGGCACGAGGATTTCAGCGAGGACACCTATCGCACGCTGACCGCGGTCGACAGCGCGGTGATGGTGATCGACGCCGCCAAGGGCATCGAACCGCAGACGCTGAAATTGTTCGAGGTCTGCCGCCTGCGCTCGGTCCCGATCATCACCTTCATCAACAAGGTCGATCGCGAGGGCCTGCCGCCGTTCGAACTGCTCGACGAAGTCGCCGACCGGCTTGCTCTGGACGTCTGCCCGATGAACTGGCCCGCGGGCATGGGGGGGCAGTTCGAGGGGATTTACGACCTCGCCGACCCCGCGATCATGCGGCCGGGCGCCGATGCCTCGCGGATGTACGAAGGCCACCGCGCCAAGGTCGCGGGGCTCGATGATCCCGCGCTCGCCGCCGAACTGTCGGCGGGCGCTCTCGCGCACCTCAAGGAAGAGACCGAGCTCGCCTCGGCCTGCTACGCCCCCTTCGACGGCGCGGCCTATCGCAATGGCGACCTGACCCCCGTCTATTTCGGCTCGGCGCTCAAGGAATTCGGGGTCACCGACCTGCTCGCCGCGCTCGCCGCGCATGCGCCGGGCCCGCAGCCGCAGCCCGCCGACCCCGCGCCGGTCGACCCCGCCGACGACGCGGTCACCGGCTTCGTGTTCAAGGTGCAGGCGAATATGAACCCCGCGCACCGCGACCGCATCGCCTTCATGCGGCTGTGCTCGGGCAGGTTCGAGCGCGGCATGCGGCTGATGCAGGGCGGCACGGGCAAGGCAATCGCGATCAGCCGCCCGATGCTCTTCCTCGCGCAGGACCGCGAAATGGCCGAGGAGGCCTTTCCCGGCGATATCATCGGCATTCCGAACCACGGCACGCTGCGCGTCGGCGACACCTTGTCCGAACGCACCGACATCACGATCACCGGGCTGCCCAATTTCGCACCCGAACTGCTCCGCCGCGTCGCGCTCGTCGATCCGACCCAGACCAAGAAATTGCGCAAGGCGCTCGACGACATGGCCGAGGAGGGGATCATCCAGGTCTTTTATCCCGAGATCGGCGCGAACATGATCGTCGGCGTCGTCGGCCAGCTCCAGCTAGAGGTGCTGATCAGCCGTCTCGACGCTGAATATAAGGTCGCGGCGAAGCTCGAGCAGTCGCCATGGGAAACCGCGCGCTGGGTCGCGTCGGACGATCCGGCCAAGCTGAAGACGTTCCAGTCCGAGCACCGCGGCGCCAGCGCCACCGACCGCGACGGCGCGCCGGTGTTCATGGCGAAGGATGCGTGGGAAGTCGGCTATATAACGCAGCGCAATCCGGATATCCGCTTCACGGCGACCAAGGAGCGGCGGCTGGGGGCCTTGGCGGAGTAGGATTTTCTCGCACAAAGCCACGAAGCCACAAAGGATCTTTGATCCCATTCGCCCCGAGCTTGTCGAAGGGTCGTTCTTTATTCGATGTCGCTAGAAGGACGGTGGGAGACCTTCGGTCGCCTTCGGCCCGACGGGCTCAGCACGAACGGGGCTGGGATAGCCCCTTTGTGGCTTCGTGGCTTTGTGCAAGTCCAAATCGCGACCTCAGATCAAACTCAACAGATCGGCCGGCCCAGCCGCCTCGGCCCCATCCTCCTCATCCTCCTCGCCCTCGAACTTGCTCAATGTCAGCCCCAGCAACCTGATCCCCTGCTCGGTCGGCAGCAGCGGCGCCAATATCGCTTCGCCTGCCGCCAGCAGCGCCGCCCCGTCGAGGATCGGCGCGGGCACCGATTTCGCGCGCGTGATCGTCCTGAAATCGGCGTAGCGCAATTTCAGCGTCACCGTCCGCCCGCGTGCGCCCTTCTTGGCCGCGCGGTCCCACACCACCGCGCAGACATGCGCGAGCGCCTCGCGGATTTCGGTATCGCCGATCAGGTCATTGAAGAAGGTGCGCTCGCCGCCGAGCGACTTCAGCGGCCGGTTCGACTTGACCCGCCGATGGTCGATCCCGCGCGCGAGATTATGGAGCCACTCGGCGCTGTTGCCGAAATGCTCGGCGAGCCACAGCGGGTCCTTGCCCGCCAGATCGGCACCCGAAAACACGCCAAGCCCCTCCATCTTCGCCGCGGTCACCGGCCCGATGCCGTGGAAGCGGCGGATCGACAGCGTCTGGACGAAGGCGGCGCCCTTGCCCGGCGGGATGACGGTCAGCCCGTCGGGCTTGTTCTGGTCCGACGCCAGCTTGGCGATGAACTTGTTGTACGACACGCCGGCAGAGGCGGTGAGGCCGGTCTCCTCGCGGATGCGGCGGCGGATCGCCTTTGCGGCCGCGGTCGCGCTGCCCAGCGCGGCCTTGTCGGCCGAGACGTCGAGATAGGCCTCGTCGAGCGACAGCGGCTCGACCTCGTCGGCATAGTCGCGGAAGATCGCGCGGATCTGGTGCGAGATGTCGCGATAGACCTCGAAGCGCGGCGGCACGAAGATGAGCTCGGGGCACTGCCGCTTCGCGGTGACGCTCGGCATCGCCGATCGCACCCCGAATTTGCGCGCCTCGTAACTCGCCGCCGCGACGACCCCGCGCCGCGACGAGCCGCCGACCGCGACCGGCAGCCCACGCAGCGACCGGTCGTCGCGCTGTTCGACCGACGCGTAAAAAGCATCCATGTCGACATGGATGATCTTGCGGACCGGCGCGTCCGGGGCCTCCGCGGCCCGATCTTTGGCATGATCTTCGGCATCTTCCACGCCGCCACGCTAGCATGTTGCCACGATGTTCTCAACGCCGCGCGTGCGCGCGGTGCTTGACGCCGCCGAACCAAACTGGCAATCGCCGCGGCCTTGGCGATGCGGGTATAGCATAGTGGTAATGCTCTAGCCTTCCAAGCTAGCTAGGCGGGTTCGATTCCCGCTACCCGCTCCAATTTCCCATACATCGTTGACCGTCACTGTCTGGACTTTTCCCGGAAATCTGCCATATTTGACGTCTGAATTGGTCGCGGACGTTCGCGATTGAACGCTGGCAGCCGGTAAGTCTGGGGGCCTTTTATGGGGGCCTTTCGTATTTCGGGCGTGTCATCGAACAAAAAGGCCCCCAATATGGCCCTCACCGATACGGCGATACGCAACGCGAAGCCTGCCGAGCGCGACTATAAACTGGCGGATTCCGGGGGGCTTTTCGTGCTCGTGACCCCAGCGGGCGGGAAGCTCTGGCGGCTCAAATTCCGAATCGATGGCAAGGAGCGCAAGCTGTCGTTGGGGCGTTATCCCGATGTCAGTCTAAGCGAGGCCCGGAAACGTCGTGACGCGGCCCGCGCGCAGATTGCACTTGGTGGCGATCCGGCGCGCGAAAAGCAGCGGCAGAAGATTAGGGCGAAGCTGTCAGTCGATAACACGTTCGCGGCCATCGCCGCCGAATATTGCGCCAAGCGTCAGCGCGATGGCGAGAAGGGGTGGGCGCAATCGACGGTCATCCGCACCGATTCCCTGCTGACCCGGCTTAACGCCTCGATAGGTCGATTGCCGATCGGCGAGATTGAACCGGCCGATGTGCTTGCAGCGGTGCGCAAGATCGAGGCGAGGGGAAAGCTGGAAAGCGCTCGCCGTACCCTGCAACTGGCAAGCCTAATCTTCCGATATGCCATTGCGACGGCGCGACTGACGTCCGATCCGACACGCGATTTGCGCGGCGCGCTTACCTCGCCGACCGTGACGCATTATGGCGCGATCACCGACGCCAAGCGCGCTGGCGAACTGCTGCGCTCGATTGACGACTATGACGGCAGCGGCGTTACCAAGCTGGCGCTCCAACTCGCGCCGCATGTGTTTGTGCGCCCCGGTGAGCTTCGCCATGCGGATTGGAGCGAGATCGATCTGGAGGCTGCTATCTGGGCCATCCCGGCCGGTCGCACAAAAATGCGCAAGCCGCACCATATTCCGCTCTCGCGGCAGGCGGTGGCGCTGTTTCGGGAAATTCACGAGGCGACAGGGGCGACGGGCTTTGTGTTTCCGTCGGTTCGCACGCGCACCCGGCCGATGAGCGAAAACACGCTCAATGGCGCGCTGCGACGGCTCGGCTACGCTAGCGATGAAATGACCGCGCATGGTTTTCGCGCGATGGCTTCGACGCTGTTGAACGAAAGCGGCAGATGGCACCCCGATGCTATCGAGCGCGCGCTTGCGCATGGCGATAGCGATAAGGTCCGCGCGGCCTATCATCGCGGCGCCCATTGGGACGAGCGCGTCGCGATGGCGCAATGGTGGGGTGACCATCTCGATATGCTGCGCAGGGGTGCCGAGATCGTGCCTATTCGGGCAGCTTAAGGGGTGCTGGACTCTTGTCATTGATCGGTGAACCATAGTGTGTGGACAAAATTGAACGCGCCCAGATTCGGTTGCTACTCGATCATCTCGGTGATGAATTGCGATCAGATTCGATTCAGCGCCAAAAGGCGATGCAGGCGGACCATTCCTCACGAGGCATCCTCAAGTCGGGAAACACGATCAAAGAAGCGCTCCGCATTGCGGAGGAGCTGGCGACCAGCTTTGTGAAGGCGGCGTTCGATGCCGTTTCCGATGTCGCAATGGATGTCCAAGCCTTCAACATGGTCTTCACCGATGTGACGATCATCCTAGCCGGATTGAAGGTGGGCGTGGACGAGGCGGTTTCCTTTACAACGGGGGCGCGTCAAACGAGCGCCGCGCGCGAGGCGAACCGGCTTTTTTTGGACCTGCAACAGCGGGTGTTGCGCTTGGCCGAGATCAGGAGGTTCGAGTTCACCCGCCCGGCCCCTTCCACGAAGCCATTGCTGGGAACGGCTCCTGCTGCCGCTGATATCGTGACGCGACACAAGAACCGAGGCGGCGCTCCGCTCGCTTCCCACTGGGACGAAATGTGGGCTGATATCGCGGTCCAGCTCTGGGAGGGTGATCTCAAACCTACGCGGCAAAAGGACATTTCCGACGCCATGTTCGCATGGCTGAACGCGCGGGAGCTGGACGCCGGAAACACGGCGGTCACTGATCGCGCCCGCGCTCTTTGGCAGAAAGTGGAGGAGCGGCTTAGGGGTTAGCGAACTTTCCCGAACCTTGCCGGACGACCATTCGCCCAGATTTATCGATGCTTGCTCGCATCCACTGGCACCCGCCAGCATGCAGGAGCAACGCAAATGGATCGCCTCGCTTATTCGATCAACGAAGCCGCCCGCGTCCTGAGTATGGGCCGCACGTCGATCTATGCCATGATCGCCGACGGGCGGCTCGAAGCCTTCAAACTCGGTCGCCGAACGCTGATCCGCGCCGAATCGATCCGCAAGCTCGTTTCGGGCAAGGCGTAACGGCATGCCCGCCCGGCGGATCAATCCGCGCCTGATCAAAATCCACCGCGCCTATAGTGCGGACGAAGCAGCCCGCGCGCTAGGAGTCCATAAGAACAGCGTGCGCGGCTGGATCAAGAAAGGCTTGCCTGTTGTCGAGGGCGGTCGCCCGGTTTTGATCCTAGGGCATGAATTGCAGGGCTATCTGGAGCGCCAGCGGAAGGCCCGGAAGCGTCCGTGCCCGCCGGGCACGATCTATTGCTTCAAATGCCGCGAACCGCGCCGACCGGCGCTTGGCATGGTCGAATATGTGTCCGGCAATGGCGCGGCGGGCAACCTGACCGCGCTCTGCGAGACATGCGACACGACGCTGTTTCGTCGCGCCCGGCAACGTGACCTTGCGACGATCATGCCCGGAATCGACGTCCAAATCAGGGAAGCAGGGCCACGCCTATTAGAGCGGCCATCGCCTTCCCTGAATTGTGACTCCTGAAAGGACTGATACGCCATGGCTAAACACAATCCCGCAAACACCCGGATCAAGCGCGAATATTTCGCCTACCTGAAGGAAGCAAAGCGCCGCGATGAATCGTCGATCGATGCGGTCGCCAAGGCGCTGTCGCGCTTTGAAACAGCGAACGGGCACAAGGACTTCAAAAATTTCCACCGCGAGCAGGCGGTCGCTTTCAAGCGGAAGCTGGACGAAGCGACTGCAGTCAAGACTGGCAAGCCGCTCAGCCGGGCGACGGTTCATAGCACCCTGTCGGCGTTGCGCGCATTCTTCGAATGGCTCGCGGGGCAACCCGGCTACAAATCTCGCCTGCGCTATTCCGATGCGGATTATTTCAATCTGTCCGAAAAGGACGTTCGCATTGCAAAAGCGGTGCGGGTGAAGGCGTTCCCAACGCTGGAGCAAATCCACCATGTCCTGTCCGCTATGCCGACCGGCTCAGCGATCGAACTACGCAACCGGGCGCTTATAGCCTTTGCCATTCTGACTGGCGCGCGCGACGGCGCGCTGGCGTCGTTCAAACTGAAGCATGTCGATCTGGCGCAAGGCCGCGTCGATCAGGACGCCCGCGACGTTCGAACGAAGGCGAGCAAGACCTTTTCGACATGGTTTTTCCCGGTTGGCGGGCAGGCATTGGCGATATTCGAGCATTGGTGTGGCTATTTGCGCGACGAATTGCTTTGGGGGGATGATGATCCATTGTTCCCGGCGACGCAAATCGGGCTGAGCGAAACCGGAGGCTTCCGGCCGGTAGGGCTGCGGCGTGATGGCTGGACCAGTGCCGGGCCAATTCGCACCATTTTTCGCGAAGCCTTCACGGCGGCAGGGTTGCCCTATTTCAACCCGCATTCGTTCCGCGACACGCTCGCGCAGCTCGGCGAACGCATCTGCCCGACGATGGAAAGCCTGAAGGCATGGTCGCTGAATTTCGGCCACGCGGGCATGATGACCACAATGACGAGCTACGGTGCGATGGCACCGTATCGGCAAGGTGAATTGATCCGTGGGCTTGCGGACCAAGGCCCTAGGTCGGCGAACGACGATGCGCTGGCGGCGGCGCTTGCCGAAACCGCGCGAAAATTTATGGGCGGACGCTGATCCGTCGGGGCTTGGCGATCCGGCCGAATTGTGGCTAACCCTGCGACATGTTTGAACAGACCTTCAAGAATATCGACGGCATTCTTCGCAAGGAAGCCGGGTGCGCTTCGGAGCTGGATTATACCGAGCAGACAAGTTGGTTGCTCTTCCTGAAATATCTAGACGATCTGGAGGCCAGCCGGGCGGTTGAAGCAGAATTGAAGGGTGCGGCCTATACCCCCATTGTCGATGCTGCGCATCGCTGGGGCTTGTGGGCGGTGCCCAAAGATGCGGCAGGCAAGATCGATCATAACCACGCCAAGACCGGCCCCGACCTGATCGATTACGTCAACCGCGAACTGTTCCCCTATCTGGAGGGCTTCAAGGACCGCGCGACCAGTGCCGACACGATCGAATATAAGATCGGCGAGATTTTCGGCGAGATCCGCAACAAGTTTCAGTCGGGTTATTCGCTGCGCGATGCCATCGATGAAATCGATGCGCTGTCGTTCCGATCGCAGGATCAGAAACACGAGCTGTCGCACCTATATGAAGCCAAGATCAAAAATATGGGCAACGCCGGGCGCAATGGCGGCGAATATTACACCCCGCGTCCGCTGATCCGCGCCATGATCCGCGTCATTAAGCCCAGCGTCGGCGAGAAAATTTACGACGGCGCGGCCGGATCGTGCGGCTTCCTTTGCGAAGCCTACGACTATCTGTTGCCGCAGGCGGACACGACCGAAAAGCGCGACATCCTCCAAACGCGGACCTTCTATGGCAAGGAGAAGAAGAGCCTCGCCTATGTCATCGGCACAATGAACATGATCCTGCACGGGATCGACGCGCCGAACATCGTCCACACCAACACGCTCGCCGAACAGATACTCGATATTCAGGAAAAGGACCGTTTCGACGTCGTCCTCGCCAACCCGCCGTTCGGCGGCAAGGAGCGGCCGGAAATCCAGCAGAATTTCCCGATCAAGACCGGCGAAACCGCCTACCTGTTCCTGCAACATTTCATCAAGTCGCTGCGCGCGGGCGGGGCGGCAGCGGTGGTGATCAAGAACACTTTTCTGTCGAACACTGACAATGCCAGCGTGGCGCTGCGCCGCGAGTTGCTCGATAGCTGTAACCTCCACACCATCCTCGATATGCCCGGCGGCACCTTTCAGGGCGCGATGGTGAAGACGGTGGTGCTGTTCTTTGAAAAGGGCGAACCGACCCGCAGCGTCTGGTATTACCGGCTCGATCCCGGCCGCAACTTGGGCAAGACTAACCCGCTGAACGATGCCGACATGGCGGACTTCATCGAGAAGCAGGCGAGATTTGCCGATGGGCCGAACGCATGGAACGTGCCGGCGGACACGCTTGACCCCGCGACCTTCGACCTGACAGTGCGCAACCCCAACGCGCCCGAGGCCGAGACGTTGCGCAGCCCGCAGGAGATACTCGACGAGATCGCCGCGCTGGATGCCGAAAGCGCGGAGATTCTGGCGCGGGTGAGGGAATTGCTGTGAAGGCGCCTTGGCCAACTACAGCGCTAAGCAATGTGTCGTCGATCGCCTACGGATACACCGAAAGCGCATCGTTCGATCCTGTGGGTCCGAAATTTCTGCGCATTACGGACCTTCAGGAAAACTCCGTCGCTTGGGAGCAGGTGCCCTATTGTCACGTCAATCCAACGGACCTTCGCAAGCACCGCCTGCTGAACGGTGACATAGTGTTCGCTCGGACTGGCGCGACCACTGGCAAAAGCTTCCTCGTTCGCGATCCGCCGGAGGCAGTCCCGGCGTCTTACCTCATCAGGCTCCGCCTCACTGACCCACGCGTAATGCCAGAGTTCTTGGCGCTTTTCTTTCAGACGGAGGCTTATTGGAAGGCCATTCGAGAAGGGTCTTCTGGCAGCGCGCAAGGGGGTTTCAACGCGTCGAAGCTGGGGGCACTAAAGCTCCCCCTTCCTCCCCTCGAAGAACAGCGTCGGATTGTGGCGGTGCTGGATGAGGCCTTCGCCGCCATCGCCAACGCTACCGCCAACGCTGAAAAGAACCTCGCTAATGCGCGGGAGTTGTTCGAACAAGCGTCGTCTGAATTGCTGACCAAAGGTGGCGATGACTGGCGGGAACATGCGCTCGACGAAGTATGCACGATCTCATCGAAGTTGGTCGACCCCCGACTGGACGAGTTCATCGACCTGCCACACATCGGGGCCGGAAATGTGGAATCACGCACAGGCGAGCTAAGCAAAGTGCTTACGGCGCGCGAAGAGGGCCTAATCTCCGGCAAGTTCCTGTTCGATCCGACAATGGTGCTTTACAGCAAAATCCGCCCATATCTGATGAAAGCATGCCGCCCTGATTTCCCCGGATTGTGCAGTGCCGACGTCTACCCGCTGGCTCCCATAGAGGGCAAACTGGACCGCAATTTTCTGTTTCAAATACTGCTCAGTCGGGGCTTCACCGCCTATGCCGAGGCAGGTTCGGCGCGTGCTGGAATGCCGAAGGTGAACCGAGATCATCTCTTTGCCTATCGGATCAAATTGCCCCCAATCGAAAAGCAGCGGGAACTTGCCGAAAGGGTTGATGCTCTGGCAGACGACTGCCGGAATCTGACCGGGTGCTTCGAAGCCAAACTGAGCGCTTTGGCCTCCCTCAAACAATCGCTCCTGCGCCGCGCCTTCGCCGGCACACTCACCGCAACTGTCCCCTTGGCAACCAATGACAACTGGAAAACCCCATCTTTTGCCGCGCAGGTGATCGGGCTCGCCTATCGCCGCCACCTCGCGAGGGGCACCGAAGCGACTTTCGGGCGGGTGAAGGCGCAAAAGGCGCTGCACCTTTGCGAAAGCGTCGGAATGGTCGATATGGGGCGTAATCCAATCAAGGATGCGGCAGGTCCAAACGATTTTCAGCACATGCTCGCCGCAGAAGATTGGGCGAAGGCGAATGAGTTCTTTGAGTTTGTGCAGCGACCGTCGGGTAATGGCTACGGCTTCAGGAAACTGCCTCTTTTCGACGCGATGATTGCCGACGGGGCAGCGGCCTTGAAGCCGGTGCAGGTACTCCTAGAAAGGGCCATTGCGCTGATCACGCCGATGAACTCGGAAGCGGCCGAACTGCTCGCCACGGTTCACGCGGCATGGAACAACCTGATTCTGGATGGCGTGGAGCCAACCGAGGACGCCATTATCCGTGAAGCCCGTGAAAACTGGCATGCCTCCAAGCTGAAATTCTCCGTTGGCAAATTTCGTGAAGCAATCGCAACCATTCGCTCGAAGGGCATAGTTCCTGACGGTTCTGCAAAGCGCGTCGGCGGACAGGAGGCGTTGGCGTTTTGAACGAAGCCGAAACCCGCGCCGAACTGATCGACCCCGCGCTTCGCGAAGCCGGTTGGGGCGTGGTTTCGGAAAGCCGCACGCGGCGCGAAGTCATCGCGCCCGGTCGAATTATGGGCAAGGGCAAGCGTGGCGCGGGGCTGAGCTGCGATTACGTGCTGGTTTATCGCAATACCAAGCTGGCGGCGTTGGAGGCCAAGGCGGACATCAAAAGCTATACCGAGGGGGTGGCGCAGGCGAAGGATTATGCGACGCGCCTGCAAACACGCTTTGGCTACGCCAGCAACGGCAAGCAGATTTACCGCATCGACATGGCGACGGGCAGCGAAGGGCTGGTCAATCGCTTCCCGACCCCGCAAGAATTGTGGGACGCCACCTTTGCCGATGCGAATTACTGGCGAGACCGCTTTGCCGCCGTCCCCTATGAAACCGGCGGCGGGCGTTTCGATCCGCGCTATTATCAGTATAACGCCATCGAGCGCGTGCTGGCCGCGATAGCGGGTGGGCGCGACCGCATCTTGCTGACCATGGCGACGGGAACGGGCAAGACCGCCATCGCCTTTCAACTGGCGTGGAAACTGTTTCATGCGCGCTGGAATTTGCAGGACTGGCGCGACACCCCGGCCGATGGCGCAGAGCCGACGCGCCGCCCGCGTATCCTGTTTCTCGCCGACCGTAATATTCTTGCCGACCAAGCCTATAACAGCTTCAATGCGTTTGAAGAGGATGCGTTGTCGCGGATCAAGCCCGGCGAGATCAAGAAGAAAGGCGCGGTGCCCAAAAACGCCAATATCTTCTTCACGATTTTCCAGACCTTCACGGCGGGCGTCGATGCCGACGGCGAACCCTCGCCCTATTTCGGCGATTATCCACCCGACTTTTTCGACTGCATCATCATCGACGAATGCCATCGCGGCGGGGCGAAGGATGAAAGCGAATGGCGCGCAATCCTGGAGTATTTTGCGCCCGCCGTGCAAATCGGGTTAACCGCGACGCCCAAGCGCACCAACAATATCGACACCTATGCCTATTTCGGCGATCCGGTTTATGTTTATTCGCTGAAAGAGGGGATTAACGACGGCTATCTGACCCCGTTCAAGGTCCGCCAGATCGGAACGACGATCGACGAATATGTCTTCACACCCGATGACGAAATCGTTTCGGGCGAGGTCGAAGAGGGTAAACGCTACACCGAAAGCGACTTCAACCGCCGCATCGAAATCCGCGAGCGCGAGACGTATCGCGTTCAGACTTTCATCGATATGATCGATCAGCGCGAAAAGACGCTAGTTTTCTGCGCGACACAGGAACACGCCGGGATCGTCCGCGACCTGATCAATCAGACCGCAACCAGCGCCAATCCTAATTATTGCGTGCGCGTTACCGCCAATGACGGCGCGGCGGGCGAGGCGTGGCTGAGGACCTTTCAGGACAATGACAAGACGATCCCGACGATACTGACGACTTCACAAAAGCTGTCCACGGGGGTCGATGCGCGCAATGTCCGCAACATCGTGTTGATGCGACCGGTAAATTCGATGATCGAGTTCAAGCAGATTATCGGACGCGGCACCCGCCTGTTCGACGGCAAGGAATATTTCACGATCCTCGATTTCGTGAAGGCCTATGAACATTTCAGCGACCCCGAATGGGATGGCGAGCCAATGGAGCCGCCGACGCCGGGCGAACCACGGCCAAAGGGCGAACCGCAACCGCCCGATGATCTGCCACCGCATGGGCCGGATGAACCGGAATTTCCGGCCGCCAAGCTGGTTATCAAGCTGGCGGACGGGAAAGAGCGCACCTTTCAGCATATCAGCGCGACGACATTCTGGAGCGTCGATGGCAAGCCGGTGTCGGCCACGCAGTTTATCGCAGACTTGTTCGGCCAATTGCCTGACCTGTTCAAAGACGAAGACGAGTTGCGCCGCCTGTGGAGCCAACCCGACACGCGCCGCAAGCTGGTCGAAGGTTTAGCCGAACGCGGCTTTGTCGGCGAAACCCTCGCCGCGATCCGCCGCGCCGTGGACGGGCAGGACATGGACCTGTTCGACGTGCTCGCATATATCGCTTACACCAAAGTACCTTTGAAGCGCGCCGAACGGGCAGGGGCAAACCGCGCCGACATATTGTCGCGCTATGACGCCAAGCAGCAAGAGTTCGTCGATTTCGTCCTAGGCCAATATGTCGAAGTCGGCGAAAGCGAACTGGACGGCGACAAACTGCCCGACTTGCTAGAACTGAAATATGGTTCGCCAATGGATGCGATCGACAAGCTGGGCAGCGTTGCGGATATACGGCGCACGTTCAGCGGATTTCAGAGCGACCTATATCGCGATTAGCGCGGTGAAAATCGTCCAGCGAAATCATTTGGGGGCCATATTGGGGGCCATTTGAAAACCGCATTGCATAGTAATGGCTAAAATACGCCAGTTATAGGTGATTTTGCGGTTCCCGCTACCGCTCCATTTTCCCGTTCGCCCACGTCCGCATCTGTCTGGACAATGTTCAAAAAAGCCTGATAATACAAAAAATCGCGTGCCGCGGGAACCATGTGGTGGCCGGGCGCGTTTCATTAACCTGCTTGATCGAAAGAACGAGTGGAATTTGGTTCTCGTCTCAGGACGGAACCTGGGGAGCCCCGCCGCAGAAATGCGACGGGGCTTACCTGTTTCGGGCCCTGCGATCCGCCAGCGCGGCGGGGGCCGCCCCGTCATATGTCGAAAATGCGCTGCGGAAGCGGTGCAAATAGGGTTACCGAAGCATGACGGCGCATGGTAACGCGCAATCAGGTCGCGCAAAGCGTCCCGGCAAAGGGGCAAGTCGTTTGGAATGACACGAGATTCGCATCCCGACCGCGATGCCAGGCGATTGCTCGCGACTCTGGGCGAGGGCGAGATCGCCTGTTTGCGTCTCGTCGGCGAAGGCTTGGGATCGAAAGCGATCGCACGCCGGCTGGGGCTGTCGCCGCACACCGTCGATGCCCGGCTGAAAGGGGCGTGCCGCAAACTCGGCACCAATTCACGCTTCGTCGCCGCCAAGATGCTCGCCGACAACCCGTTGGATTCTCTTGAAAACGCCCCGGATTCGCCCGATACCAAATTGGTATATGAAAATGTGAGCCTTCCCAGCGGGCCGATTGCCGCCGACAAGGGGGCGTCGACGGGGGAAGGCGACGGTCCCGACGATCTCGATCACTCCATGCCACAAAGGCCCGGGTCAGTGCCTGATTCCGGGAGCGGGGGGGCTTGGCTCGAGCCGGATCATCCGATCGCCAAATTCTTCGGAGGCGAGAACAGGCTTTCGGTCTGGCAACGGCTGCTCGTCAGCCTTGCCATCGCGATGGGATCGGTCATCGCGTTCGGCGTGCTCGTCAACGGGCTCGTCGGAATCTCGAGGCTCATTTCGTCTCCCTAATGGGCCACGTCGATCGCGCGGGCCAGGGAGTGGTAACATGCTCAAGGAACGCATCGCCGCCGCCAACGAGGTCGCGGACAAGCTGCATCAATATGAAAAGGCGATCGACGAAGCGATCGCACGCGCCGGCGAGCTGGTCAGCATCTTGCCGCAGGCGCAGGCATCGGCCAGACTGTCGGCCGTGACCGGCGATACGAGTTTCAATCTGCTGCACGCCTCGGTCTCGGGGTTGTTCGCGGGGCGCGCACAGGTCGTGGCGCTGCACCACGAACTGAACAATGTGAAGGACAGGATGGGTTTGAAGCACCGCGTCGTCGGCGCGGGCGACCTGGGCAAGCTTTTGCCGCCGTCGGCCAGTGTCGCCGAAGCGGATCCGATCCTCGCCGTCGACAGGACAGCGACGGCCTGAGGGCATTCCCCCAGGTCGTGATCACAACATGTCTATTGAGAGGACGTGACCATGATCTGGGGGGTGCTTTACCTGATCGCACTGATCACAGTGCTGGTCGTGGTACTGCGCATCGGCGAAAAGGAAAGCCGTTTTGCGATCCTCGCGCTGGCGATCGCGTCGGTGATGACCGTGGTCGCGCTCTACCTGACGCGCACGCGGTTCGAAATCTTCAATTTCTCGGTCGTGTCGGTCGACCTTGTGCTGCTCGCGGTCTATCTGGGCCAGGCCCTGCGCAGCCGGCGCTACTGGACCTTGTGCCTGCCGGCCTTTCAACTGATCAACTGCGTCACCCATCTCGCGAAGCTCGCGGCGCCGGATATCGTGCCGCGCGTCTATTCGGCGGGGCAGGGCTTCTGGGCCTATCCCACGCTCGCGGTCATCCTGGGCGCGGCGCTGTGGACGCGCGCCGACCGCAAGGGGCGCGCGGCGCGCGGCGGCTGACGCGCGTCTTGCGCCGCGATGAACGCGGGGCCGATCCTGCGACATTTTGCGACAAAAGTGCGTCGATCCGGCATGCCGGTGGGACAGACGGCGCCTAGACCGCCCTCATCGCAGCCCGTCCGCTTCGGGCTGCCCCATGAGGAGTTCGTTACGTGAAGAAGAAGATTTCGCTTCTGACGCTGGGTGCCGCGCTGATCGCCGTGCCCGTTCTCGCCGCCCCTGGTGCCGGTCAGAAGGCCGATGCCGACGGCAACGGCACCCTGACCCGCGCCGAAGTCCAGACCAACGCCACCGCGATGTTCGCCAGGATGGACGCGAACGGCGACGGCAAGCTCGACCAGGCCGACCGCGCCGCGAAGCGGACCGAGATGCAGGCCAAGGCCTTCGAGCGTTTCGACGCGAACAAGGACGGCAATATCAGCAAGGCTGAATGGGACCAGCATGGCGCCGATCGCGCGGCGAAGCGCGCCGAACGCGGCGAGAAGCGCGCCGAGGCCGGCGAACCCGGCACGCGCGGTCCCGGCATGCGCGGCCATCACGGCAAGCGCAGCGGCCACCACGGCATGCGCGACGGCATGATGATGAAGGCCGACGCCGACGGCGACAAGGCGATCAGCGCCGCCGAATTCCAGACCGCGGCGCTCGCGCGCTTCGACGCGTCCGACGCCAACAAGGATGGCCAGGTCACCGCCGACGAGCGCCAGGCGCAGCGCGCGGCGCTGAAGGAAAAGCGGGCCGAATGGCGCGCCAAGCGGGCCGCTCCTCCGGCGAACCCCGCCAACTGAACTGGCGGGACGGCGGGCGAGGGCGGCTATCTCCCCCTCCCTGGCATTGCCTTTGCCTGCCGTCCCTGCCAGCTATCGCCCACCGGCACCGCCGCCGGTGGGCGAACTATTTGGAAGCTTTGGACGGCCGATGACCGATAACGACGCGCCCCGCATCCTGCTAATCGACGACGAACCGTCGATCCGCGAGCCGCTGAGCGAATATCTGACCGCGCAGGGCCTGACCGTCACCGCCGCGGCCAGTGCCGCCGAGGCGCGCTCGGTCCTGCGCGCGCAGAGCGTCGACCTGGTCGTCAGCGACATCATGATGCCCGGCGAAGACGGGCTGTCGCTCACCCGCCATTTGCGCGAGACGAGCAGCATCCCCGTCATCCTGCTCACCGCGCGCGCCGAGGATACCGAACGGATCATCGGGCTGGAGATCGGCGCCGACGACTATGTCGTCAAACCCTTCAACCCGCGCGAGCTGGTCGCGCGCATCCGCACCGTGCTGCGCCGGACGCAGGCGGGCGGGCGCACGCTCGACCCCGGCGGCGCGAGCTATGCCTTCGGACCGTGGGTGCTGCGCGACGTCGAGCGCGTGCTCATCGATGGCGAGGGGCAGGAGGTCGCGCTGTCGTCGGGCGAATATCATCTGCTGCAGGCGCTGGTGCGCCATCCGCGGCAGGTGATGAGCCGCGACCGGCTGCTCGACCTCGTCCGCGGGCGCGAGGCCGACATCTTCGACCGTGCGATCGACAATCTGGTCAGCCGCCTGCGCAAGAAGATCGAGGTCGATCCCGCGCATCCGCAGCTGGTCAAGACCGTGTGGGGCGGGGGCTATACGCTCGCCTGCGAGGTCAAGCGGCTCGGCGGCGCGGCGTGAAACTGCGCCTCTGGCCCCGCAGCCTCGTCGGCCAGCTCGTGCTTGCGGTCGCGGCCGCGCTGTTCGTCGCGCAGGCGATCAATTACACCTTGCTCGTGCGTGGGCAGCGGCAGCAGGCGCTGGCGAACGGCAGCGGCATGGCGGTCGCGCGGATCATCGATGCGCTCGAACGCGACCGGCGCGGCGTCGCCCGGCCCGACGAGGCGGGGTCCCGGAAGCGCCTGCCGAAGATGCTGGTCGACGACCAGCCTTTCGCGCCGCCGCCGCGCGCGCAGCCCGTGCGCCATCTCGCCGACCATGTTACGGCGCAGCTTGCCGAGGCCGGACTCGACGCGCAGCGCGTCGACGCCTGGGTCATTCCGCATCGGCCGCAGCAGGCGAAACTGCACGGTCCTGCACGCACCGCGATCGTCTCGGCGAAGATCGGCGACCGCTATGTCACCGTACGCAGCTGGCTCCCCGCGGAGGGCAAAAGGTTGCAGGGTTTCCTGATCTGGCAGACGCTGTCGCTCTATCTCCTCATCCTCGTCCCGATCATGCTCATCGCGTGGCGCGCGGCGCAGCCGCTCAGGGCGCTGACCCACGCCGTGCGGCGCGATCCGATGGGCGACGGGCCGCCGCTGGTCGAGGAAGGCCCGACGGACGTGCGCGACGTGATCGGCGCCTTCAACGCTTCGCGCGCGCGGATCGGCGCGATGCTCGCCGACAAGGACCGCATGCTCGGCGCGGTCGGCCATGACCTGCGCACCCCGCTCGCCAGCCTGCGCGTGCGCGTCGAGGCGGTCGAGGACGATAAATTGCGCGACAAGATGATCGCGACGATCGACGAGATGACCGCGATGCTGACCGACATATTGGCGGTCGCGCGCAGCGGCGCGGGCAAGGAAGCACCCGAAACCTATGATGCGGCGACGCTTCTCGCGCAGCTCGGCGAGGAATATCGGGCGATGGGTAAGGCCGTTATCGGTCCACACTCCTTTCCGCCGAACCTGCCGGCGCTCAGCGGGCGTCCGCTGCTGGTCCGCCGCGCGCTGCGCAACCTGATCGACAATGCGATCGCCTATGCCGGTGGTGCAGCGCTGGTCGCGGAGATCGGCGACGGCGAGGTCCGGCTTGTCGTGCGCGACGACGGGCCGGGCATCGACCCGACGCTGATCGTCGACCTCGTCGAACCCTTTGCGCGGGGTGAGGCATCGCGCAATCGGGCCACGGGCGGCGCTGGGCTGGGGTTGGCAATCGCGAATGCGCTGGCCGAGGGCGAGGGGGGGCGGCTCGATATCGCCAACCGCGCCGATGTACCGGGGCTGGATGCGGCGATCGTGTTGCCCACTATCTGACTCCCCTCCCTGGAAGGGAGGGGAACAAGCTTACGCGTAGATCGCGATCCCCTGGCTGCCGCTCACCACCGGCTCGCCGGCGCGGTTCCAGATCATCATGTCCTGTACCGAAAAGCCGCCGCGCGCGAAGCCGGTCTTCGCCGACAGCAGCCACCAGCCGTCGTCGGTCTCGGGCTTTCCGGTCAGCATGTTCACCGTCCAGTTCATCGAGCTGATCGGCCCGAATTCGGTGAACAAAGCCATCGCGGCGGGCGGCAGCGCGTCGCCCATCGCGAGCAGCGCGACCGCGGGGTGGCACGCCGGTTGCTCGACGAAGCGCACCCAGGTCAGATAATCGCCGACATCGCTCTTCCAGTCGAAGCGCGGTCCGGTCGTCGGGCGCATGTCGAAATGGCGCACGAAGCTGGGCCGCGCCTTGTGATCCGGAACCGGCTCGAGGCTTTCGGGCGCGGGCGCATCGGGCATCGTCAGGCTGTTGTGATCGAGATGGCTTTGCCGGTCGCCCGAGAAAGCGAAGGTTGCGGCGGTGCCGAAACCCGCGTCGCTCGACACCCCGGCATCGACGAACAGGCTCGACTTCGACTGGCGCAGCACGCGCGTATCGACGGTACAATCGCCGCCGACCGGACCGACAAAGCTGATCTGCGCATAGCGCAGCGGGGTTTCGGTCGGATGGAGCGCCATCGTACCTGCGAGCGCGACCGCCGAGCTGATCCCGCCATAGGCGGTGCGCCCCTGCATCCATCCGTCGTCGATATGCGCCTTTGCGACTTCGCCGTCGATACGGAGCGTTGATAGGAGCGCGTCGAGGGCGCTGGGGGAGTTTGCCATCATATCTGCCATTTCAAACAAAACCGTTCGCCCTGAGCTTGTCGAAGGGCCGTTCTTCCTTTGCGAGAGGAAAGAACGGTGCTTCGACAAGCTCGGCACGAACGGAAGAGAGGTTATTCTTCGATCTGGAAGGTCAGCCCGGCATTGGCGGTCAGGCGGTCGATCAGCGCCTCGCCGAGCAGCGCGCCGGGGGTCCACACCCCGCCGTCGCCCTTGTTCGCCAGCAGCGCGATCCCGGTCTCGGCGAGCATCTTCGAGGTCGAGCCATAGCCGGGGTCACGGTCGCCCTGCACCGACGCGCGGATCGTCGTGCCGTCCGGATACTCGCCGATGAAGAGGATATCGTAGAAGCCGTTTTCGCGTTCTTCCTTGCTCGGCCCTTCGCCGGGCTGGAGCTTGGATTCGCCGAACGGGTTCGCTTTCGCCATCGCCTCGGCCATCGCCTTGCCCGCGTCGCCGATCGTCGTCATCACCATCTCGTCATAGACCAGGTCGGCGCCCCATTGGTGGCCGAGCAGGAAGTTGGTGCGGTGGACATTCTTGGTGTTGATCGCCGCCATCACGAAGGGCGCGGTCCAGGTGCCGGTCGCGCCATCATATTCGGGGATCAGTCCGGTCGGCTGCGACGGGCCCTCGAATCCCGGGGTCAGCGCAAAGCTCGAGCGCAGCAGCAGTGCGAGCGAAGGCTTTTTCGCGATGGCCTTCAGCGTCTCGGTCAGGCTGGCGATCGTGCCGCCCGACGCGCCGCCCGCCATCTTGCGCACCCGGCCCTTGACGCGCGGCGCGGGCTTGCCGTGGCGCTTCACCGCCTCGGCCTGCAGGAACAGCACGCCCAGGTCGAAGGGGATCGAGTCGAAGCCGCAGCTGAAGGTGATGCGCGCGCCCGACGCCCTGGCCGCATCCTGATGCGCATCGATCATCTCGCGCATCCAGCCGGGTTCGCCGCAGAGGTCGGCATAGGCTGTGCCGGCCTTGACGCACGCCGCGACGACGTCGCTGCCATAGAGCTGATAGGGGCCGACGGTGGTCAGGACGACCTGCGTCCGCGCGGCCATCGCGTCGAGGCTCGCAAGATCGCTCGCGTCGGCGACGACCAGCGGCGTGTCCTTCGGCGCGCCTACAAGCGCGCGCACCTCGGCCAGCTTGTCGGCGCTGCGCCCCGCCATCGCCCATTTGGGCGCGTCGGCGGCGCCGCCATAATGCTGCACCAGATATTCGGCGACGAGGCGGCCGGTAAAGCCGGTCGCCCCATAGACGATGATGTCGAACTCGCGGCTTCCCGCCATGGCCAGCTCTCCCTTTACGTAAACGTAAAGAGGGCTAGCGCATGGGCGGAGCGATGCCAAGCGGCAAACGTGCCGCCATCGCTCCCGGGGCCAGCCGCGTGCCGGTCAGGACAGGTCGTACAGCGCGTCGTCCTGGTCCGCGATGCCGCCACCGCCGCCGCGGGTGTGGTGCGCCGGAATGACCGAGCGCAGCTGCGGAGTCGACCAGGGCTTTTGATCGTCGGAACGGCGGGGGGTGTTGTCGGCCATCAGAGGATACTCCTGTTTGGGGACTTTGATGCTGGGCGAAACATCGGAACAAATCAAACAACAATCGTGGCTAACGGCGCCAGAAGGGCTTTTTTACCGCAACCGGCGCGCCGACCGCTTCGGCGCGGCCCTCGGCGCGTGCGGCGCGCAGCTCGGCCTCGGTCAGGCGCGCCTCGGCTTGGTGTCGCGCCAGTTCGTCGCGGCGGTGCTGGCGCAGCGCGTCATAACTCCAGCGCGTGTGGCCATAACCGAAGAGGCAGAGCAGGCCGCCCGCGATCGCGAGATTCTTCATCGCGGCCATCGCCTGCAGCGGATCGGTGAACTCGCGGTGGAAAAAGAGGATGGTGAGCAGCACGAAAGCCGCGAGCAGGATCGCGAACAGCCGCGTCGCGATGCCCAGCGCGATGCACACGCCCGCGACTAGTTCGAACAGGCCGGTCGGGATCGCGAGCCCGGCGGGGAGTCCTGCCGCTGAAATCATGGCATTGGTGTCGGCGACGTGGATCAGCTTGTTGATCCCGGACACGACGAAAATCACGGCGATGAACAGGCGCCCGATAAAGACCGCAATCATGGACATGGATGATCCTCCACTTAGGCCCCGTCCGCTTGTGCAGTCAGGACGCGTGGAGGCGCGGGAGGTTCCCCGCGATCAGGCCGCGACGTCAGGACAGGTCGTAGATGACGTCGTCGACATCGCCATTCTGCTCGCCACTGCCGCCGCGGGTGCGGCGGACGGGCACTACGCTCTGCATGCGCGGCGCCGACCAGCCTTTCGCTTCACGCCGGTCTTCGTCGGCACGGCGGCCATGTCGATTTTTCATGCCGTGAACCCCCCAGGACGGGCCGAACATGCGGCAATCCTATGCGGGAATCAAGAAAGGCCGGTCAGAGCGGTGCAAGCCCGATATCGCGGATTTCGCAATCCTTGCACTCGATCGCGCGCAGCATCAGCGAGTCGACCCCGCCGCCCAGTGGCAGGCTGGCGATCGCGACGCTCTGCCAGCCTTCGCCCGCCGCGACGGCGACCTCCCGTCCGTTCAGCGCGAGGCGCCCGCCGTGCGCTGAACGGACGCGGAGGGTGGCGTTCCAGCGCCCCGGGCCGCTCGTCTCGATGCCGTAGCGCATCCATTCCCCGGCGACGAAGTCGGTGACATAGGCCCCTCCATCGGCGTCGCGGGCGAGATCGACGCCGTCGTTGCGCCCGGTCATGCCGTTGTTCCACGGCGTGCGCTCGCCACCCGTCGCGACATGATAATTGGCGTCGACCGTATCGCTATAGGCGACCCCGGCTGGACCCAGGTCGTAATCGACGGCGCGGATCGTCAGCGAACCCGCGCCGAGCTTGCGGGCCACGAACATTTTCGGGCTGGCGTCGTGCGGCTGGCGAAACATCGCGTCGATCACGTCGGGTTTCGCGATATTCTTCGCGAAGCGGCTGTTTTCGGCGAGCTGCATCATCGCGGCAAAGGCGATATCGGCGTCGGGTTTCGGTCCCTTGCCGGTCGCCCATGCGACGATTTTCATCCAGCCGTCGCCGGGGGCGATCTCGAGCGGCTGGTTGAAGCCGATCTTCTTGAGCGGCCAGAAGTTCCAGCCGATGCCCTCGCCCTCGACCAGCGCGATCGCATCGCGGAACCAGACATTGCTGTTCTCGCCCGACTCGCCCAGCCACACCGGCCGGCCATAGCTCGTCCGCAGCTTGACGATATCGGCGATGCTGGCGGCGTCGTTGCGGTTCCAATATTTGTGGAAACTCAGCACCATATTGGCGTCCCATGCCGGCGGCAGGCCCTTGTAATTATTGCCCCAGCAATTGCCCTCGACGATGATCATATGCTTGCTGTCGACGCCGCGGATTGCCTTGGTGATGCGCTGCTGCAGGTCCCAGACAGCCTTGCTCTCGGTCTCGTCGCAGCCATTGCCCTTGCCGGGCGTGGCAAAGCTCCAGTTCGGTTCGTTGATCAGGTCGTAGCCGCCGATCCACGGCTCGTCCTTGTAGCGCGCGGCGAGCTTGGTCCACAGCATCACGGTCTTGCGCTGGTTCTCTTCGCTCTCCCACAAAGCCGGCTTGGCGGGATCGCGGTCCGATATCGCGAGGTCGTTGCCCTGGCCGCCCGGCGCGGCGTGCAGGTCGAGGATCAGCCAGATCCGGTTCGCCTTGCTCCATTCGAGCAGCCGGTCGATCCGCGCGAAACCTTCCTCGTGCCAAGTGTCGTGCCCCGCGCGCGGCTCCTGGTCGGCGGGCAGGGTCAGCTGGTCGAAATGGATCGGCAACCGCACCGAATTGAACCCCCATTTCGCCATCTGTGCGATGTCGGCCTCGGTCGTATGATTGTCGAGCCAGGCGCGGTAGAATTCGGCCGTGCGCTCCTCGCCGACCAGTTCGACGAGCTTCGCGCGAACGCGATGCTGCTGCCCGACCTCGCCGAGTTTCAGCATATAGCCTTCCTGCAGCATCCAGCCGCCGAGCCCCATGCCGCGCAGGATCACCGGCTCCCCGCTGTCGTCGACGATCTGTGTGCCTTGGGTCCGCAACCAGCCCCCGGCCTGCGCCGCGGTGGAGGAAATCAGCGCCGCAAGCGCCAGCAAGGCCGGTCCGAATTTCATGATGGCATCCCCGTTTATGATTTATGGGAACGTTATCAATCGTAGCAGGAAGAGCAAGCTCTGGATGCAATTCTCCATTTTTTCCGTCATCCCGGCGAAGGCCGGGATCTCGCCGGTGCGTCATGACGATAGGTGGAGATCCCGGCCTTCGCCGGGATGACGGAATTGGCGACAAGCTCGGGGCGACGGACTGCTTAAAGCTTGGGCAGCGTGACGCCCTTCTGCCCCATATATTTGCCCGCGCGGTCGGCGTAGCTCGTCTCGCACGGCTCGTTGCCCTGCAGGAAAAGAAACTGGCACGCGCCCTCATTGGCGTAAATCTTGGCGGGCAGAGGGGTGGTGTTCGAAAACTCCAACGTCACATGGCCTTCCCAACCAGGCTCGAGCGGGGTGACGTTCACGATGATCCCGCAGCGCGCATAGGTCGACTTGCCGAGGCAGATCACCAGCACGTCGCGCGGGATGCGGAAATATTCGACCGTGCGCGCGAGCGCGAAGCTGTTCGGCGGGATGATGCAGACGTCGGTTTCGCGATCGACGAAATTCTTGGGGTCGAAATTCTTGGGGTCGACGATCGTGCTGTCGACATTGGTGAAAATCTTGAACTCGGGCGCGACGCGCGCGTCATAGCCGTAGGAGGAGAGGCCATAGCTGATGCACCCGTCGCGGCGCTGCGCCTCGACGAACGGTTCGATCATGCCCTGCGTCCGGGCGGCGTCGCGAATCCAGCGGTCGGAAAGAATGGCCATGTCCGTCTCTTGTCGGGGCGGCTCGCCAAGCGCAAGCTGTCAGTGGTGCGGGCGACAACGTCACGGCGACCGGATAGTAAAATTCCTCCCCGCTTGCGGGGAGGTGGCAGCGCGGAGCGCTGAGGGGGCTCGCGTCCTTGCGCGACGCCGCTCTTTGCTTCCCGCCCCCTCCACCACTGCTTCGCGGCGGTCCCCCTCCCCGCAAGCGGGGAGGATTGGAAGGGATCAGTCGATCAGCCCCAGATCCTTGGGCCCGAAGGCCGCGGGCAGCAACTCGCTCAGCCGATAGCTGTTCACCGCCCGGCCATCGCCCGAAGCGCAGTGGACGAGGATGTCGGCCTTTGACCGCTCGGCGGCCTCGTTCAATATCTGGCGGCAGCGGCCGCACGGGTTCACCGGATCGCTGCCCAGCAGCGCGTCGCCCGCGGGCCGCCCGCCGACGATCGCGACTTCGGCGAGTTCGCCGATCCAGCCTTCGTTGGCGATCTTCGCGACCGCCGCCGTTTCGGCGCAGAGCGTCAAGCCATAGCTCGCATTCTCGACATTGGCGCCGGTGACGACGTCGCCATTCTTGAGCAGCAGCGCCGCCCCGACATGAAAGCCCGAATAGGGCGCGTAAGCCCGGCGCGCGGCGTCGCGCGCCGCTTCGATCAGCGCGTCGCGGGTCTCGCTCATTGGATGTCTCCGTCGGGGCGCACGACGTTCCAGCCGATCGTGCCGTCGGCGCCCGAAATGCGCATATAGTCGTTCGCCTGCCACATCGCCCAGGGATGCGCGCCATAATCGGGCGCAAAGAAATCGCGGCGTAGCCAGGCGGTGCGCGCGATACCCTTGGTCACCTGATAATCGGCGTCGAAGGTCGGGCTCGGCGCGATCATGCTCGGCTTGCCCATATGCGCCTCGATCTGGGCGAGGAAGGTCGCGAGTTCGGAGTAGAGCAGCGCACGCGTCGGCCGATCGGGGCAGCGGTCGTCATAATCGAGCCACACCGCCGCGGGCAGCATGTCGGCGCGGCGCGGCACGTGGCGGATGAAATTCGCCGCCTGGTCGGTCGCGAGGCGGCAGAGGTCGTAGCGGTGGATCGCCCCGGTCTGGACGTCGGCGAGCCGCGCCTCGCGCATGTTGCGCGCGAACATCGCGTCGGCGCGGTCGGCGCCGTCGGTCGCGAGCAGATAGGCGAAATCGGCGCCCGCGGCCTTGACCGATCCCCAATGGACCTCGCCGTTGCTGGCGTCGATCGTCGCGCCCTGCCACGGATATTCGTCGCGCGCCGGCGCCCAGCGCGCCGCCCACCACAGCGCTAGCCCCGCGGCGAGCAGCACCAGCAGCAGCGCGGCGCCCAGCCGTCGCAACCAGCGTAGCAGCGCGGCGCGCCAGCCCGCTCCCGACTTTGCCGGCTTCTTCTTCGTGCCTGCCGCCCCCGTCGCCATCGTCAGCCCTTGATGTGCAGCACGCAGATCAGCGTGAACAGCCGCCGCGCGGTGTCGAAATCGACCGCGATCTTGCCGTCGAGCCGGTCCATCAGCATCTCGGCGGCCTCGTTATGCAGCCCGCGCCGCGCCATGTCGACGGTCTCGATCTGTTGCGCGGTCGAGGTCTTGATCGCCTGATAATAGCTGTCGCAGATCGCGAAATAGTCGCGGATCGGGCGGCGGAAGCGCCCGAGCCCCAGAATGATCGCCTCGAGCGGCGAATGATCCTCGCGTCCGATCTCGAAGATCAGCCGACCTTCCTCGACGCGCAGCTTGAGCCGGTAGGGACCGGCATAGCCGTCGGCGTGCCCGCGCTGCGGCACGAATTTATTTTCCTCGATCAGGTCGAAGATCGCGACACGCCGTTCCTGCTCCACATCGGCGTTGCGCCAGACGATCGACCCCTCGTCGAGCTCGATCGAAATGATGCGCTGCTGGGCGGGGTCGGCGTCGGTCATATCGTTCGGCTTCTACTTGGCGCGCCGCGAAGGGCAAGGGGGCGACTTGCGCTCCCCTCTCAGCCGTTTGTGCTGAGCTTGTCGAAGCACCGTTCTTTCTTGCGGCGGCGCAAGGAAAAGAACGGCCCTTCGACAAGCTCAGGGCGAACAAAAATGGGGGAGCCGTAGGCCATTCAAAACTATCCCCAGAACGCTCCACGACGGGGGGAATTACCCCGACGATCATCGTTGCATATGGTTTCAGGCGGTTCCATTAGGTTTCATCATGGCTGAACTAGCTCTCTTTCCCACCCCGGCGCCCGCCGGGGAAGACCGCCAACTGCCGCGCAATATCGAGGCGGAAGCGGCCTTCCTCGGCGCGATCCTGATCGACAACCGAGTCGTCGAGGACCTTCCCGTCGCGCTCACCCCCGATCATTTCTTCGAGCCGCTCCACGGCCGCATCTTCCAGCAGACGATGGCGCTGATCGAGCGCAACAGCATCGCGACTCCCGTGACGCTCAAGCCCTTTTTCGAGGCCGACGAGGCGATGAAGGCGGTCGGCGGCCCCGGCTATCTCGCGCAATTGACCGGCAGCGGCGCGGGCCTGATCGGCGCGCGCGACTTCGCGCGGCAGATCTACGACCTCGCGCTGCTCCGCGAACTCGTCGGGGTCGGCCGCACCCTCGTCGACAGCGCGCTCGACACCAGCGAGAGCGTCGACCCGCAGGCGCAGATCGAGGAGGCCGAGACCGCACTCTACCGCGTCGCGGGCGGCGAGGCCGAAATGGGGACGGTCAAGAGCTTCAACACGGCGAGCCTCGTCGCGCTGCAGGCGGCCGAACGCGCGCTCAACTCGGGCGGTCACCTGTCGGGGATCACCACCGGCATTTCGAGCATGAACGCCAAGATCGGCGGCATGCACAATTCGGACTTGATGATCCTCGCGGGCCGCCCGGGCATGGGCAAGACTTCGCTCGCGACCAACATCGCCTACAACGCCGCCGAACGTTTCCGCCGCGACGAGGAAGACGGCATTCCGCCCGAGAAGAATATGGGTGCCAAGGTCGCCTTCTTCAGCCTCGAAATGTCCGCCGACCAGCTTGCGACGCGCGTGCTCGCCGAACAGTCGGGGGTGTCGGGCGAGGCGCTGCGCATGGGCAAGATCAGCAAGGACCAGTTCCAGCAGTTGAGCCGCGCGGCGCAGGCGCTGCAGACTTTGCCCCTGTTCATCGACGACACCGCGGGGCTGACGATCGCGGGGCTGCGCACCCGCGCGCGGCGCCTGCAGCGGCGCCACGACATCGGCCTGATCATCGTCGACTATCTCCAGCTCCTCCAGGGCTCGTCGCGCAGCGGCGACAACCGGGTGCAGGAAATCTCGGAAATCTCGCGCGGTTTGAAGACCTTGGCGAAGGAGCTGAACGTACCGGTGATGGCCCTCTCGCAGCTCAGCCGCGCGGTCGAAAGCCGCGAGGACAAGCGCCCGCAGCTCTCCGACCTTCGCGAATCGGGCTCGATCGAGCAGGACGCCGACATGGTGCTCTTCGTGTTCCGCGAGGATTATTACGTCGCCGCGCGCGAACCCAAACGCCCGATCGAGGGCGACGACGTCAAGGTCCATGCGCAGCACGAGGAATGGGCGGCCGAAATGGAACGCGTCTTCGGCCTCGCCGAAGTCATCGTCGCCAAATCGCGCCACGGCTCGACCGGCAAGATCCGCATGCATTTCGAGGCGAAGACCACCAAGTTCAGCGACCTTGCCGACGACAGCATGGCGTATGAGGATTATGAGTAGCTAGCGCCCTCAACACCGTTCGCCCTGAGCTTGTCGAAGGGCCGTTCGTTCTTTCTGCGGTGTCAAAGACAAGGACGGTGCTTCGACAAGCTCGGCACGAACGGGCGTTTGATTTGGGGTTCAGAACGCCGGATCGTTCGCCGGGTCGTCGTCGATCGGCGACACCACGCTTTCATGGATGCCGCATTCGGTCTTGTCCCAGCCGCGCCAGCGGCCCGAGCGCGGATCCTCGCCCGGCTTGACCTTCGACGTGCAGGGCGAGCAGCCGATCGAGGGATAGCCCTCGGCCTCGAGCGGGTGGCGCGGCAGGTCGTGCGCCTCGAAATAGGCGTCGAGATCGGCGCGCGACCAGTTGGCGAGCGGGTTGAACTTCAGCCGGCCGGTGCTGCCGTCGAGTTCGAAGCGCGGCAGGCCGCTGCGCGTCGACGACTGGAAGCCCTTGCGCCCGGTGATCGAGGTGTCGAAATCGGTCAGCGCCTTTTCGAGCGGCTTGACCTTGCGAATCTCGCAGCAGCCGTCGGGGTCGTAGGACCAGCGCAGTTCGGTCGCGTCCTTCTTCGCCAGCTCTTCGGGATCGGGGGTCAGGTTGACGATATTGAGCCCCAGCTTCGCGGCCAGTTCATCGCGATAGGCGAGCGTCTCCGGGAAATGCTTGCCGGTGTCGAGGAACAGCACCGGCATGTCGGGCGCGACACGGCTGACGAGGTGCAGCAGCACCGCGCTTTCGGCGCCGAAGCTCGACACGATCGCGGTTTCGCCGAGCAGCCCCGCGCCGATCACGCTCGTCACCACCTCCGCGGCGTCCTGGCCACGGAAGAGGTTGTTCAAACGGATGACGTCGGCCTGGGTGAAGCGCGGCGCGACGTCGATCCGGTCGCGCGTGCGGTCTTCGCTGCCTTTGGGGGAAAAGGCGGTCACCTCAGCCATGCCTCAGCTTCCAGATCGGCACCGCGCCGTCGGCGGCGCCCTGATAATGTTCGGGCCAGCGGGCGAGCGCCGCTTCGACGTCCGCCGGATTGAGATCCTTTTCGGGCGCGAAGCTGTCGAAGCCGCAGCGCTTCAGATAGGCGATCTGGTCGACCAGCACGTCGCCCTGCGCGCGGAGTTCGCCGGTGAAACCGGCTTCGCGCAGGATGCGCCCCGACGAATAGCCGCGACCGTCGCGGAATTTCGGAAAGGCGACCTCGATCAGCTTGAGCCGGTCGAGGAAAGGGATCAGCGCGCGCGCATCCTCGTCGGATTCGAGTCGCACCGCGGTCGCGTTCGACTGCTGCAGGAAGGCATCGAGCGTGACGCAGGGTTCCTCGCCGTCGCTGTGCAGATGCTCAACCATAGATCGCCTCCTTGAAGGGGGCCATGCCGATGCGGCGGAAGGTGTCGACGAAGCGCTCGCCCTCGCTCCGTTCGGCGAGATATTTGTCGGTCACGCGCTCGATCGCATCGACGACGCCATCCTCGTCGAAACCGGGGCCGGTGATCGTGCCGAGGCTGACGTCCTCCGCACCCGATCCGCCGAGCAGCAGCTGGTAATTCTCGGTGCCTTTGCGGTCGACGCCGAGGATGCCGATGTGGCCGGCGTGATGATGCCCGCAGGCGTTGATGCAGCCCGAAATCTTGAGCTTCAGCTCGCCGAGTTCCTTCTGGCGGCCAAGGTCCGAAAAGCGCGTCGCGATCTTCTGTGCGACCGGGATCGAGCGCGCATTGGCGAGGCTGCAATAATCGAGTCCGGGGCAGGCGATGATATCGCTGATCAGGTCGAGGTTCGGCGTCGCGAGCCCCGCCGCGTCGAGCGCCTGCCAGATCGTGTAGAGATCGGCCTTGCGGACGTGCGGCAGCACGATGTTCTGCGCATGCGTGACGCGCAGCTCGTCGTGGCTGTATGTCTCGGCGAGGTCGGCCATCAGGTCGATCTGCGCCGAGCTGGCGTCGCCGGGGATGCCGCCGACGGGCTTCAGGCTGATGTTGACGATCGCATGGCCCGGCACCTTGTGCGCGGCGACATTCTGGTCGACCCACACCGCAAAGTCCGGATCGCTGCGGTCGATCGCGTCGGGCGCCGAGGCGTCGAGCGGCGGCGGCGCGAATTGCGCGGCGATGCGGTCGAACTCGGCCTTGGGCGGGTCGATGCCGAGCGACTTCACATGCGCCCATTCTTCCTCGACCTGGCGTCGATATTCGTCGGCGCCCAATTCGTGGATCAGGATCTTGATCCGCGCCTTGTAGATATTGTCGCGGCGGCCGTAGCGATTGTAGACGCGCAGGCACGCCTCGGCGTAGCTCAGCATGTCGTCGAGCGGCACGAAATCCTTGATCAGCGGCGCGATCATCGGGGTGCGGCCCATGCCGCCGCCGACATAGAAGGCCGCGCCATGGACGCCGTCCTTCTCGACGATCTGGATGCCGATGTCGTGCAGGCGCATCGCGGCGCGATCCTCGTCGGCGGCGATCACCGCGATCTTGAACTTGCGCGGCAGGTAGCTGAATTCGGGGTGGAAGCTCGACCATTGGCGGAGCAGTTCGGCCCAGGGGCGCGGATCGGTAATCTCGTCGGCGGCCGCGCCCGCCCACTGGTCCGAGCTGATGTTGCGGATGCAATTGCCGCTCGTCTGGATCGCGTGCATCTCGACCGACGCCAGATCGGCGAGGATCGCGGGCGCATCCTCGAGCTTGATCCAGTTATACTGGATGTTCTGGCGCGTGGTGAAATGGCCGTAGTCGCGGTCGTACTTGCGCGCGATATGCGCCAGCATGCGCATCTGGCGGCCGTCGAGCGTGCCGTACGGCACCGCGACGCGCAGCATATAGGCGTGGAGCTGGAGATAGAGGCCGTTCATCAGCCGCAGCGGCTTGAACTGGTCCTCGCTGATCTCGCCTGCCAAGCGGCGTTTTACCTGGTCGCTGAACTCGGCCACGCGGGCATCGACCATTTGCTGGTCATATTCGTCATATTTATACATGTCAGATCACCCAGTCGCCGGCCGCGGGATCGGCGGGTTTCAACGTCAGGTCGGGGCGCACGGTCGGGCCGAGCGCGCGGATGCGGTCCTTGATATGCGCGGGGCGCGGGCCGTCGGCAGTCTGCTCGCCCGCGATAATGTAAGGCGCGTTGACGCGGCGCGCGCCTTCCTCGGCAGCGAGGATTGCCTCGCCCTGCTCGCCGACGTCGGCGGCGTCCTCGATGTGCAGCGACCAGTCGGCGCCAGTCCACCAGGTGACGAAGCCTGTTTTCAGGTCGTTGCCCGTGAGCAATTTCATGTGAAGTCCCTTATATTTTCTATGTTTTTAGCAACGCCGGGCGCGCCGAGGCAGTCGAGCGCGTCGGCGCGTGCTGCGACCTTGCCGACGATGATCAGCGCCGGACTCGCGACCTTCTCGCGCGCGACGAGGTCGCCGAGATCGGTGAGCAGGGTGCGCAGGACGCGCGCGTCGGCAGTGGTGCCGCGTTCGACGACCGCGACGGGCAGCTCGGGCGACACGCCGTCGGCGATCAGCTTGTCAGCAATGGCGCTGGCCGTCGCGAGGCCCATATAGATGACGAGCGTGCGGCCGTGGCCTGCGAGCCCCGACCAGTCCTGGTCGGTCAGATCCTTGCACTGGCCTGCGACGAAGCTGACCGCGCTCGCATCCTCGCGGTGGGTGAGGGGGAGACCGGCCTGCGCGGCGCAGCCCGCGGCCGCGGTGATGCCGGGGACGACTTCGCAGGCGACCCCCGCTTCGCGCGCGGCATCGAGTTCCTCGCCGCCGCGCCCGAAGATGAAGGGATCGCCACCCTTCAGCCGCACGACCTGCTTGCCGGCGAGCGTCTCGCGGACGAGCAGCTCGTTGATCAGCTCCTGCTTCATCGTGTGGCGGCTGCGCTGCTTCGCGACGCTGATCCGCTCGACATGCGGCGGAATCAGCGCGAGCACGCCTTCGCCGACGAGCCCGTCGTGGACGACGAGATCGGCGCTTTCGAGCAGCCGCGCGGCGCGCAAGGTCAACAGGTCGGGATCGCCCGGACCGGCGCCGACGAGCCATAATTTGCCCGCGAGAGGGAGACTCTTTTCCATGGTCGGCAACATGGTTTGCGCGCCCCGAAAGCGCAAAGCAGGCTTTATTGACGGGGGTGAAGGTAAAATTGCGCCTTTAAGCCTCTCCTCTTCAAGAGGAGGGGCCTGCGAGACTTACGAACTTGTTCGTTAGTCGCAGCGGGGTGGTGTTCGCGGCTGGGCGCAAGCCTTCGGCCACCACCCCGTTCGACTAAAGGCCCGGCTGCGCCGGACCAAGTCTCTCTGCCCCTCCTCTGAAGAGGAGGGGTCGGGCATCACCTCTTATCCCGCATCAACGGCAGCGGCTCGCTGTCCTTGTCGATGTCGCGCAGCCCGACGCCGATCGACGCGCGGGTCGACTCGCATTCGGAGCTGGCGACCGGATAGGCGCAATAATCGGCGGCATAGAAGGCGCTCGGCCGGTGGTTGCCCGACAGGCCGATGCCGCCGAAGGGCGCGGCCGACGACGCGCCGTTGGTCGGGCGGTTCCAGTTGATCACCCCCGCGCGCGCATTCGCCCAGAACTGGTCGTAGAGCTGCGGGCTGCCGCCGATCAGCGCCGCCGACAGGCCGAAACTGGTGTTGTTCGCCTCGGCGATCGCCGCCTCGAAACTGTCGACGCGCACCACCTGCAGCAGCGGGCCGAACAGCTCGATGTCGGGACGCTCGGCCATGTCGGTGACGTCGATGATCCCGGGGGTCAGGAACGGCCGGTCGCGCACCGGGCGCGTCATGTGGCGCACCACATGCCCGCCGTTCGACATCAGGATCAGAAAGCTCTCGGTCAGCCCGTCGGCGGCCTCGTTATCGATCACCGGCCCCATATAGGGCGCCGGGGTCGCAAAGGGTTCGTCGACGATCAGCCGGTTCGCGAGGCGGCGGACCTCGTCGATCAGCCGGTCGGCCATGCTCTCGCGCACGATCAGCCGCCGCGCGTTGGTGCAGCGCTGCCCGGCGCTGAGGAACGCCGACTGCACCACCAGAATCGCCGCGGTGTGGAGGTCGGGGGTGTCCCACACGACGACGGGGTTGTTGCCGCCCATTTCGAGCGCGAGGATCTTGTCGGGGCGGTTGGCGAACTGGCGGTTGAGCGCGAGCCCGGTGCGCGCCGAGCCGGTGAACAGCAGCCCGTCGATCCCCGGATGCCCCGCGAGCGCCTTGCCCTCGTCGGGGCCGCCGACGACGAGCCGCAGCACCTCCTTGGGCACCCCCGCGCTATGGAACAGGTCGACGAGCATCGCGCCCGTCGCGGGGGTCTTTTCCGACGGCTTGAACACCACCGAATTGCCCGCGATCAGCGCCGGGACGATATGCCCGTTCGGCAGATGCGCCGGGAAATTATAGGGTCCCAGCACTGCGAGCAGCCCGTGCGGCTTGTGCCGCACCGCGTTGCGCAGCCCCATCGCGCCCTCGATGCGGCGGTTCGACGTCCGCTCCGAATAGGCGTTGATCGAGATGTCGACCTTGTTCGCAACCGATTCCACCTCGGTGCGCGCTTCCCAGAGCGGCTTGCCGGTCTCGCGCGAAATCAGGGTCGCCAGCGTCTCGGCCTCGGCCTTCACCCGGTCGGCGAAGCGGCGCATCGTCTCGGTGCGGAAGGTGAGGGGCTTGGCCGCCCATTCGGGCCAGGCGCGGCGGCCGATCTCGACCTCGTGATCGACGTCGCTGATCGCGCGGCGCCAGACTTCCATGCCCGTGGCGGGATCGTGCGAAACCAGTTCGGCGGTCATGACGTCGCCCCGGTGCGGGCGATGATGGAGGACAGTCGCAGCATCGCCCCTGCTCTTATCGGCGAAAGCCTGACCCGGCAAGCCGACGCCCCAAGCATCGCTTGCGCGCGCGCGCTGGGTTGGCGATAGATGCGGCGAATCCCGTCGACAGCCGGCGCAAAAGGGGACCCGCCATTTCGGTCAAGCAGGATCATCGCGAGCGCTGGTGGGACCATTATTGGTGGTCGCCCGACGGCGTGCGGCTGCACGCGCGCGTCTATGACCCGCCCGAGCCGGTCGAGGCGCTCCCGCCGATCCTCTGCCTGCCCGGGTTGGCGCGCAATGCCCGCGATTTCGAGGGGCTCGCGCCGCATCTCGCCGAGCGCCGCCGCGTCATCGTCGTCGAGTTTCGCGGCCGCGGCGAAAGCGCCTACGCCAAGGATCCGATGACCTATGTCCCGCTCTCCTATGTGCAGGACGTCGTCGCGCTGCTCGACGATCGCGGAATCCAGCGCTTCGCGACGATCGGCACCTCGCTCGGCGGGCTCGTGTCGATGATCCTCGCCGCGACCCTGCCCGGGCGGCTCGTCGGCGCGGTGCTCAACGACGTCGGCCCTGAGCTCGAGGCGGCCGGCCTCGCGCGCATCCGCGACTATATCGGCACCGGCGGCAGCCAGCCGACGTGGATTCACGCGGCGCGCGCGGTCGCCGAGCTCAACGCCGCGGTCTACCCCGGTTACGGCATCCACGACTGGCTGCGCCTGACCAAGCGCACGCACAGGTTGACCCCCGAGGGGCGCATCGTCACCGATTACGACAAGCAGATCGCGGCGCCGCTGCGCGTGCCGCACGGCGGCGAGGCCGGGGCCGATCTGTGGCCCGTCTATCGCGCGCTGGGCGAAGGCCCGCTGCTGATCCTGCGCGGCATGCTATCGGACATCCTCGCGCGCCCGGCGGCCGACAAGATGGTCGCCGAACTACCCGCCGCGCGGTTGGTCGAGGTGCCCGGCGTCGGCCACGCCCCGACGATGGACGAACCCGAAGCCCGCGCCGCGATCGACGCCTGGGCAGCGGAGCTGCCCGCCGCGTGACCGACGAGGCGCGTCCGGTCCGCATCCTGCACCTCCATTCGAGCTTTTCGCTCGGCGGCAAGGAAGCGCGCGCGACGCGGCTCATGAACCTGATGGACGGCCGCGCCGAGCACATAATCCTCTCGGCCGTGCCCGACGCGCTCGGCGCGCGCGGCGCGATCGATCCGGGCATCAAGGCCGATTTCCCCGGCGAGGCGGCACCCGCGCTGCATGGCAAGCCGGGGCCGGCGCGCTACCGGGCGCTGGCACGCTATATGGCGGGCTTCGACCTGATCCTCAGCTATAATTGGGGCGCGATGGACGGGGTTATGGCGCACCGCCTGTTCGCGCAGACGCGCGGCCTGCCGCCGCTGATCCATCACGAGGACGGGTTCAACGAGGACGAGAGCGCCCGGCGCAACTGGAAGCGCAACGCCTTCCGCCGCCTCGCGCTGCCGACGGCGGAGGCGCTCGTCGTGCCGTCGCGGCTGCTCGAGCGGATCGCCGCCGCCGAATGGGGCGCGGCGCGGCGCACGCAGCTGATCCGCAACGGCATCGACGTCGCCGCCTATGCCGGCGGACCGGACGTGCCCATCCCCGGCTTCGAACGGCGTCCGGGCGAAGTGGTGATCGGCACCGTCGCGGGGCTGCGCAAGGTCAAGGACCTGCCGCGCCTCGTCCGCGCCGTCGCGCCGCTGCCCGCCAACGTCCGCCTCGTCATCGTGGGCGAGGGGCCCGAGCGCGCCGCGATCCTCGCCGAGGCGGCCGCCTGCGGCATGGCCGACCGGCTCGTGATGCCGGGCTTCATGGCCGAGCCCGCGCGCTGGATCGGCCATTTCGACCTGCTCGCGCTGTCGTCGCACAGCGAACAGGCACCGATCGCGGTCATCGAGGCGATGGCGGCGGGGCTGCCCGTCGCGAGCCCCGATGTCGGCGACGTCGCGGCAATGGTCTCGACCGAGAACCGCCCTTATGTCGCCGCCGACGAAGCCGCCTTCCGCGCCGCGCTCGCCGAACTCGCCGCCGACGCCGCGCTTCGCCGCGCCGTGGGGGAGGCGAACCGCCACGCCGCCGCCGAACGCTTCGACGAATCAACCATGGTCGCGGCCTACGAAAATCTCTATGGTCGCGCGCTGGACGGTCGCCGCCTTTTCTCCGGGGAGTAGCGCGCGCCCATTGACTTTCATCGCCGCCTTCCGCTTACGGAAGCGGCAAAAAAGGGGGCCTGAGCGCGAAACGCAGCCGGGCGAGAGAAAGAGGTTCACGTGTTCAAAGGTTTGAAGCCCATCCTTTACGGCGGCCGCGAAGTGTGGCCGCTGGTCGAGGGGGGCAAGGGCGTGTCCGCGACCAACCATATGTCGAGCGGCGCCTGGGCCGCGGCGGGCGGCATCGGCACCGTGTCGGCGGTCAACGCCGACAGCTACGACGCCGAGGGCAAGATCGTCCCGCAGGTCTATAACGCGCTGACCCGGCGCGAGCGCCACGAGGAACTGATCCAGTACGGCATCGACGGCGCGGTGGCGCAGGTCGAGCGCGCTTATGAACTGGCGGGCGGCAACGGCGCGATCAACATCAACGTGCTCTGGGAAATGGGCGGCGCGCAGCAGATCCTCGAGGGCGTGCTGTCGCGGACCAAGGGCATGATCGCCGGGGTCACCTGCGGCGCGGGCATGCCGTACAAGCTCAGCGAAATCGCCGAGCGCCACAATGTGATGTACCTGCCGATCATCAGCTCGGCGCGCGCCTTTCGCGCGCTGTGGAAGCGCGCCTATCACAAGGTTCCGCACCTGCTCGGCGCGGTGGTGTACGAGGACCCCTGGCTCGCCGGCGGCCACAACGGCCTGTCGAACGCCGAAGATCCGCTGGTGCCCCAGGACCCTTATCCGCGCGTCAAGGCGGTGCGCGACACGATGCGCGCCGAGGGGATTTCGGACGATGTGCCGATCGTGATGGCCGGCGGCGTCTGGTATCTGCGCGACTGGGAGGATTGGATCGACAATCCCGAACTCGGCCAGATCGTCTTCCAGTACGGCACGCGCCCGCTCTTGACCGAGGAAAGCCCGATCCCGCAGGCGTGGAAGGATCGCCTCCGCACCCTCGACGACGGCGACGTGCTCCTCCACCGTTTCTCGCCGACCGGCTTCTATTCGAGCGCGGTGCGCACGCCCTTCCTGCGCGATCTCGAAGCGCGCTCGGAGCGTCAGATTCCTTATTCGAAACAGGAGGCCGGCGACCATATCGTCCAGCTCGATGTCGGGGTGAAGGGCAAGAATTTCTGGGTCACCCCCCACGACCGCGCCCGCGCGCGCGACTGGTTCGCCGAGGGCTATACCGAGGCGCTGAAGACCCCCGACAACACCGTCGTCTTCGTGACCGACAGCGACAAGGCGGTCATCCGCAAGGACCAGACCGACTGCATGGGCTGCCTGTCGCATTGCGGTTTTTCGTCGTGGAAGGACCATGACGATTACACCACCGGCTACCTCGCCGACCCGCGCAGCTTCTGCATCCAGAAAACGCTGCAGGACATCGCGCACGGCGGCGACCCCGAACAGAATCTGATGTTCGCCGGCCACGCCGCGTTCAACTTCAAGACCGATCCCTTTTATTCGAACAATTTCACCCCGACGGTGAAGCAACTCGTCGACCGGATTCTGACGGGGGATTGATCCGCGGGCTTGGGTGATTTGAGACTCGCACAAAGTCACGAATCCACAAAGAAACTCTCTATTCCGTTCGTGCTGAGCCTGTCGAAGCACCGTTCTTCTTCGACGTTCAAAGATAGAACAGCCCTTCGACAAGCTCAGGGCGAGCGGCTCTCAAATATCTTTTGGCTTTGTGGCTTCGTGGCTTTGTGCGGGCCAATTTCAGGGCGCTTGTCAGGCCCATCCCTCCAGCACCTGATCCGGCGGCCGATGCCCGTCGCTCCACGCGCGGATATTGGCGATGACCTTTTCGCCCGACGCCTCGCGCCCCTCGATCGTCGCTGAGCCCAGGTGCGGCAGCAGCACGACATTGTCGAGCGCGAGCAGTTCGGGGTCGACCGCGGGCTCGTGCGTATAGACGTCGAGTCCGGCGCCCGCGATGCGCCCGGTCTTGAGCGCCGCGATCAGCGCGCCCTCGTCGACGATCTCGCCGCGCGCGGTGTTGATGAGGTACGCCGTCGGCTTCATCGACGCGATCCGTGCGGCATTGACCATCTCGTGCGTCTCGCCGGTGTGCGGGCAGTGGATCGTCACCACGTCGCTGATGCGCAGCAGCGTGTCGACGCTCGCATGATAGCTCGCGCCCAATTCCTCCTCAATGGCTTCGGGCAGGCGGCGGCGGTTGTGATAATGGATCGACAGCCCGAACGCCCGCGCGCGCCGCGCGACTGCGAGGCCGATGCGCCCCATGCCGATGATGCCGAGCAATTTGCCGCCGACGCGGTGCCCCAGCATCGCGCTCGGCGCCCAGCCGGCCCATTTGCCCGAGCGCATGAGCTTCTCGCCCTCGGCCAGCCGCCGCGGGACGCTCAGGATCAGCGCCATCGTCATGTCGGCGGTATCCTCGGTGAACACCCCCGGGGTGTTCGACACCATGATGCCCTTGGCGCGCGCGGCGGCGAGGTCGATATGGTCGACCCCGGCGCCGAAATTGGCGATCAGCTTCAGCCGCTCGCCCGCCGCGGCGATGATCTCGGCATTGATCTCGTCGGTCACCGTCGGCACGAACACGTCGCAATCGGCGACCGCCGCCTTCAGCTCCGCCGCCGAAAAAACATGGTCGTGCGCCGACAGCGCGACGTCGAACAATTCGGCCATGCGCGCCTCGACATGCGGCATCAGCTGGCGGGTGACGATGACGCGCGGGCGCCGCGGGCGGGATGAATCGGGCATGGCGCCGATAGAGCGCGCGCGCGCCCAAGGGTCAAGGGGGCGGTTCGCGCGCAACCTGTGGGCAAGCCAAGGCTTATGTCTTCGTCGACGGTTGAAAAAGCACAGTGATTGCGACAAGGATCAACGATGACCAGCCGACATTTAGCCGTTATTTTGCTTGGCCTTGCCGTGGTGGGACCGGCGGCGGCGCAGTCCGACCCCGAACTTCCCTATTGGGCCTCGATCAGCGTCGACGAGGCGCGGATGCGCAAGGGGCCGTCGCCCGACGTCCCGGTGATCTGGGAATATCGCCGTAAGGACCTGCCGGTAAAGGTCGTCGCGCGGCACGAAACCTGGCGCAAGATAGAGGATCCCGACGGCACCCAGGGCTGGATGGCGGCGCGGCTGCTCAGCCGCACGCGCACTGCGATCGTCGTCGGCGACATCCGCCCGCTCCGCGAGGCGGCGAGCGGCGCGTCACCCGTCCTCTACCGCGCCGAACCCGGCGTCGTGGGAAAGATCACCGACTGCGCGAACGGCTGGTGCATGCTCGACGTCAAGGGCCGGCGCGGCTGGATCGAAACCGACCATATCTGGGGCGATTGACGGCGAGGTTCGGCGATCGCCGACTTCTATGGCATCGTCATCCTGAACTTGTTTCAGGATCCATTGTCTGCCGCTTCCTTCGGCGCAGCGCCGGACGAGAGGTCCGGCCATGGATCCTGAAACAAGTTCAGCATGACGAGAATTGAAGGGCGGTTCCCCCACGGAAAAAGGGCCGGACGGTTTCCCGTCCGGCCCTCCCCATGACCCGCGGGCTTAGCGCCAGCGGAAGTGGTTGCGATAGACCTTGACCACCCGGCCGTTGCGCTCGTTGACGAGCAGCAGGTCGTTATAGTGGCGGACATAGGTCAGGTTGCGGCCCGCGCGCGGCAAGCCCCAGCGGCTGTCCCAGGTCGGACGATAGCTCGGTGCGTAATAGCTCGAGCGCAGGGTCGCGCCGACGCGGAACTGCTGGTAGCGGAAGGGGGCGCGATAATTCGAATAGCGGCGGTCCTGGCGCCAGTCCTGACGGCTGTCGCGCAGATCGCCCTTCGCATCGCGCAATTCACGGCGTTCCTCGCGGATATCGCCGCGGTCGCCGCGACGCTGGGCATCGCGCAGCTCGCGCTGCTCTTCGCGAACGTCCTGACGATCCTTGCGGATTTCGCGCGTCTGCGCCTGCGCGGCGACGGGCATGGTCGCGGGAACCATCATCGCGGCGATCAGGCCGGCGGTGAGAAATTTGCTCTTCATTGTGCCATTCCTTGTTCATCCGTCAGGGGGAGGGGATCTGCCCGATGACAGGGATGGGAATAGGCGAGTCGGTTTGAACGGAGCCGGAATGCCGCGTTTATTTTCAGGACATTAGTGTCGCAAATTGTCGCGCCATAACGACGAAAGGGCGCCGTCTTGCGACGACGCCCCGGAACTTTCGCCGAAAAGCCGGATCAGACCAGCTCGATCGCTACCGCGGTGGCTTCGCCGCCGCCGATGCACAGGCTGGCGATGCCGCGGGTCTTGCCGTGGCGCTGCAGCGCGGCGATCAGCGTCGTGATGATGCGCGTGCCGCTGGCGCCGATCGGATGGCCGAGCGCGGTCGCGCCGCCATGGACGTTGATCTTCTCGCGCGGGATGCCGAGGTCGTGCATCGCGAACATCGCGACGCAGGCAAAGGCCTCATTGACCTCGAACAGGTCGACGTCGCCGATGCTCCAGCCGGTCTTGGCGAGCAATTTGTTGATCGCGCCGACGGGAGCGACGGTGAAATCCTTCGGCTCCTGCGCATGCGCGCTGTGTGCGACGAGGCGCGCGACGGGCTTGGCGCCCTTGGCGTCGGCGACCGACTGGCGCGTCAGCACCACCGCGGCGGCGCCGTCCGAAATCGAGCTGCTGGTCGCGGCGGTGATCGTGCCGTCCTTGGCAAAGGCGGGCTTCAGCGTCGGGATCTTGTCGGGCATCGCCTTGCCCGGCGCCTCGTCGGTGTCGACGACGACGTCGCCCTTGCGGCCCGCGATCGTCACCGGCGCGATCTCGCTGGCAAAGGCGCCGTCGGCGATCGCCGCCTTGGCGCGGCTCAGCGATTCCAGCGTATAATCGTCCTGCGCCTGACGCGAGAGCTGATAGGCGTCGGCGGTGTCCTGCGCGAACGTCCCCATCGCGCGGCCGGCTTCATAGGCGTCTTCCAGCCCGTCGAGGAACATATGGTCATAGGCGGTGTCGTGCCCGATGCGCGCGCCCGACCGATGCTTCTTGAGCAGATAGGGGGCGTTGGTCATCGATTCCATGCCGCCCGCGACGACCAGGTCGATGCTGCCCGCAGCGAGCGCTTCGGCACCCATGATGACGGTTTGCATGCCCGAACCGCACACCTTGTTGACCGTGGTCGCCTGCACCGACTTGGGCAGGCCCGCCTTGATCGCGGCCTGGCGCGCCGGCGCCTGGCCGAGGCCGGCGGGAAGCACGCAGCCCATATAGATGCGCTCGATATCGTCGCCCGACACGCCCGCGCGCTCGACTGCCGCCTTCACCGCGGTCGCGCCGAGGTCGGTCGCGCTCGCGTCCGAGAGCGCACCCTGCATGCCGCCCATCGGGGTGCGGGCATAGGAAAGGAAGACGACGGGATCGGTGGCGGTCATGGCGGGGGACTCCGTAGGGAAAAACAGATCGGCGGCCCGATTAGCCCAATTGCTGCAACTGCGAAAGGGGGAGGGGCGGTTTGTCCGCCCAAGACTTTCTCGGACGCGCGAAAGAACGGCTTGAGAACGGCTTCCAGGCGATCGCTTTGAGGGTGGTTAGCTGCCCTTTAAATCTCGTCATGCTGAACTCGTTTCAGCATCCACGGCCTGCACTCCCGTCCAGCGCTGCGCCGAAGGAAACGACGGGCCATGGATCCTGAAACAAGTTCAGGATGACGATGCTATAAACGTCGCGTTCGGCCCGCTACCCTCACCCCTGAAAGTGGCGGATGCTCTCCAGATCGGCGCGTCCCAGCGGTTCGGTCAGCCACAGGCCGCCGCGCCCGGCGCGCGACCAGCGGACGATCGCCTGGCGGCGGATGCCCCCCGGCAGCACGAGTTCGAGTGCCTTGCCGACCTCGAACTGGCCGTGGTGGTGCACGAAGCCCGCGCCGCTTTGCGACAGGTCGGCGAGTTCGATGTCGCTGACCGCGCCGTCGGTGATCAACTGCGCGCGCGTGTGCACCGGCAGGCGCGGGGCGCGATAGTCGCCCGACTGTTGTTCGGCGGCGAGCTGGCGCAGCACTTCGTTGCCGTCGACCGCGGCGTCGAAGGCGACGCCGCACTTGCCCGCCTCGCACCAGGCGACGCGGCCGTGGATCACGACGGTTTCGGACAGCGCGATTTCGAGCCGCTCGCCGATCGTCACGGGAACATCGACCGCCAGCATCATGCCGCCGTCGGACATGTTGCGCACGCGCCACAGCCCCGCGTCGCCATCGCGCGTGACCTTTGCGATGCGCCACACGGTGCGAAAGCGGTCGCCGCCGCGGCGATCGCTTTCCATATCCTGTTCGTCTCCCGGGGGAGAGAAGCGGGGTTCGATCATGCCTTCCTCCTGATTCCAACAGCGCCCAGAAGAGACATAAAGCTGCTAAAATTCATCCGCTTGGCTTCTACCCCACCTCCGTCCCGGCGGCTACGGCCCGCCCCCGATTCCCCGGCTGGCCCACCGGGATCGTTAAGGACAAGACAACGCACCCATCAGGGCTTGGGCACAGAATGCCTTTAGAATATGAATAATTTCCAACTACAGCGCGTTAAATATTACCGGATCGGAAGCAATGCGCCGAGAGGCAAAGCGCGACCGGTGATGCTGCACCGTCCTTGTCGATCATAGGGAAAGGATCGATGGTGCCCCTGGCCGGACTCGAACCAGCACTCCTTGCGGAACTCGATTTTGAGTCGAGCGCGTCTACCAATTTCACCACAGGGGCCCGTGGAGCAGCGCCGTTGCCACAAAACCCCCGCCCGCGTCCAGCGCGAATGATGACAAAGCAGACGGTTGCGCCGCCGCGCGGCGCCGATAAGGTGGCGGCATGACCGAAAATGCCGATGCGCCCGCCGCTCCCGCCGCCCGATCGCGCAGCAAGGCGCCGCCCGCGCCCGCCTGGTCGCCCGGCCGGATCGCCGTCGCGGCGGTGATCGTGCTCGCGATCGTCGGGGTTGCGTGGCTGACGGTCACCCTCACGCGCTTCTTCATGCTCGTCTTCGCCGCGGTGGTGCTCGGCGCGATCTTCGATGCCATCGCGAGCTGGCTTTGCCGCAGGACCCGCATCGGGCGCGGCATCGCGCTGGCGCTGTCGGTCGCGGGGATCGTCGCGATTTTCGCCGGCGCCTTCATGCTTTTCGGATCGCAGCTGGCGCGCGAGGTCGACACGATCCGCGAACAGATCCCGCAAGCGTTGCGCGGGGTCGAGGCCTTTCTCGACCGCTATGGGCTCGGCCAGCGCGTGCGCGAACTCGCCGAGGTCGGCAGCGACGATATCTCGCGGCTCGCGTCGCAGGCTGGCGGCTATGCGCTCGCCGCGGGCAGCGGCATCGCCGATTTCGTGCTCGTACTGGTGGCGGCCATCTTCCTCGCCAGCGATCCCGCGACCTATCGCCGCGGGTTGCTGCTGTTGCTGCCGGCCAAGGCCGAGGAGACCGCGGCGCTGGCGCTCGGCGATGCCGGGCGCGGGCTCAAGGGCTGGATGGTCGGCCAGGCGGTATCGTCGCTGGTCGTCGCGGCGCTGACCTGGGCGGGGCTTGCTTTGCTGGGCGTGCCCGCGGCGGGCGGGCTCGGGCTGATCGCCGGCCTGCTCGACGTCATCCCGATGATCGGGCCGATCATCGCCGGCGTGCCCGCGGTGCTGCTCGCCTTCACCGTCTCGCCCGCGACGGCGCTGTGGACGCTGCTGCTGTTCCTGTTGATCCAGCAGTTGCAGGGCAATTTCCTGCAGCCGATGATCCAGAAACAGGCGGTCGATGTGCCGCCCGCGGTGCTGCTGTTCGCGGTGGTTGCGGCGGGGATATTGTTCGGTTTCCTCGGCGTGCTGCTCGCCGCGCCGCTGACCGTCGTGGTCTATGTGCTGGTGCAGCGCATCTATGTGAAGACGCTGCTGGGCAAGGACATCCGGATCGCCGGGCAGGACTAACCAACACAAAATCCGTTTGCCCTGAGCTTGTCGAAGGGCCGTTCTTCTCTTCTGCGCCGCAAGAAGAAGGACGGTGCTTCGACAAGCTCAGCACGAACGGAAACGAGGGTTCCGCCTCAACCTATTTCTTGAGCTCTTTCGCCAGCGTCTTCGCGGTCGCCTTGCCATAGGGCGGCTTGAAGCCCGCGAGGCCCGCGACGTCGAGCTTGGGCTGGCGGTACACCGCGCGCGCGTGGCTGAAGGTGCGGAAACCGTCGAGGCCGTGATAATTGCCCATGCCCGACGGCCCGACGCCGCCGAAGGGCAGGTCCTCCATCGCATTGTGGAACAATACGTCGTTGACCGTCACGCCGCCCGAGATGGTGCGCGTCAGCACGCGATCCTCCTCGCTCTTGTCCTGCCCGAAATAATAGAGGCCGAGCGGGCGGTCGTTCGCGTTCACATAATCGATCGCCTCGTCGATGCTCTTGTAGGTCTTGACCGGCAGGATCGGCCCGAAAATCTCCTCCTGCATCACCTTCATGTCGTCGGTCGGATTGCGCACGATGTGGAGCGGCATCTTGTGGCCGTTGGCGCTCGCGAAATCCTCGCCCGCCGGATTGACCTCGATCACCTCGGCACCCTTTTCGCGCGCGTCGGCGAGGTAGCTTTGCAGCCGGTCGTAATTGCGGACGTTGACGACCGAGGTGTAGTCGTCGTTGGCGAGCAGCGTCGGGTAGAGCGCGGTCGCGCCGCGGACGACGCTGTCGATCACCTCGCCCTCCTGGTCCTCGGCGACGAGCAGATAATCGGGGGCGAGGCAGATCTGCCCCGCGTTCATCAGCTTGCCGAGCGCGACGCGCTGCCCCGCCTGTTCCTTGTTGGCGCTGCGCCCGATGAAGGTCGGCGACTTGCCGCCGAGTTCGAGCGTCACGGGGACGAGATTATCGGCGGCGGCGCGCATGATATGCTTGCCCACACTCGTCGCGCCCGTGAAGATCATATGGTCGAACGCGAGCTTCGAAAAGGCGACCCCGACCTCGGCATCGCCGGTGAACACCGCGATCTCGCTCTCGTCGAAATAATCGGGGATCAGCCGCGCCATCAGCGCCGAGACATTTTCGGTATATTCGCTGGGCTTGATCATCGCGCGGTTGCCCGCGGCGAGGATGCCCGCCATCGGTACGAAGACCATGCCAACCGGGAAGTTCCACGGCGCGACGACGCCGACGACGCCCTTGGGCTGGTAGACGACCTCGGCCTTGGCACCGAGCAGGCCGAGCGGGAAAGTGGGCTTGCGCTTCTCGCCCTTCGACCAGGCGGCCATGTGCTTCTTCGCGTGCTTGAGCGCGCTGACCGAGGGCATGATGTCGGTCATCAGCGTCTGTTCGCGGCTGCGATGGCCGAAATCCTCGCTCACCGCCTTGGCGAACTCCTCGGCATTGTCGACGAGCAGCGCGATCGCGCGGTCGACGCGGTCGCGGCGGACGGCGAGACTCTCGGGCATGGCGGCGGTGAAGCTCGCCTTCTGCGCCGCGAGCACCTCGTGCATGCGCGTGGTTTCGCCGGCTAGATCCTGTTCGATCGCAGTGGCCATGACCCGTCTCCCCTATCTGTGCGGGCGGTGTTTGATCATGCCACGCGGCGGGTTGCAAGATGAAACTGGCTGTTCGCTCGCGGCCGAAGCCGGTCTGGCCGCGCGGACCAGGCTGCCGTGCACCCGCGATTCGCGACCCGGTCCCGGATAACATCGCCGCTATCCCGTTAACCCTGTTCGATAGGCTTTGCTTAAGGTCCGGGGCACAGTGTCTCCCGGTCGACATCCGAATGTCTATTTGACCACAATAATGATGTATCGTCAGCTTTACTTTGCCGTACTTGCACGGCGAAGTATCATTTGGCGTATCCGTCCAATCGGGTCCGGGCCGACTCATGTTAGCCCGACGCCTCAATCAGAACATCCGGTCGCACAAACTTCGTCGCTTGCGTCTCAGCAAAGGGGGTTGTGCAGTCATGCCACAGAAATTTTCATGGTCGTTCAGCGGCGGCACGCCTTCGGGTGCCGGGGCCAATAACGGCGGCAGCGTCGAGGTCGACGCGATCACCTCGGCGGGGGTGACCCTCGTCAAGGGGATGACCACGGATCGCGAACTCGCCCTGCAGATCGACGATGTCGAAAAGCTCGAATTCTTCATCCTGACCTCGTCGCTCAACGATGGGTCGGTCGATGTCAAGGCCGACACCGCGGCGCGGACCAAGATCAGCGGACCACTGATTCTTTACGGCGAGGCGATCAAATTGTTCGCGGGCGATCTCCAGACTCTCACGCTCAAAAATGTTTCGGCCACCGACGCCGCCGACATCACCATCCTGATGGGCTTCAAGCTCGACTGATCCAACCGATCCATGCCCGCGTAAGGGCAACAAGGGAGTGCCGCCATGCCCGAGACTCTGACCTATCCCGGTGTCTATATTCAGGAAGTGGGATCGGGGGTGCGCACCGTCAGCGGCGTCGCGACCTCGATCGCCGCCTTCGTCGGGCGCGCGCTGCGCGGGCCGGTGAACCAGCCGACGACCTGCTTCAACTATGGCGAGTTCACGCGCCGCTTCGGCGGGCTGTGGTCGGCGGGGCCTTTGTCCTATGCGGTCGACGATTTCTACGCCAATGGCGGCGGCCAGTCGGAGATCGTCCGGCTGTTCAAGCCGCTTGCCGCCGACGACGACGGCATCGCGATCCTCGACGTCGGCGCGCTCGCCTTGCGCGCGGCGACCCCCGGGGCCTGGGGCAATGCGCTCACCGGCCTCGCGACGCATCCCGACATCGCCGACCCCGTCGGCGCCGCCGCGGCGGCGCTGAAGTACGATCTCGCGGTCGCCGACCTCTTCGACCTCCGGATCGAGGACAAGACCACCGGGGCGGTCGAAATCTTTCGCAACCTGACGGTCAAGGCGACCGGCGGCGCGCGGCGCTTCGACCGCGTGCTTGCCGCCGAATCAAGCCTTGTCCAGTGCCAGGTCAACCTCGACGGCACCCCCAAGCTCGGCAACCGCCCCGCGACCAACGCGACGGGGACTGGCATCGACGGCAACGACGGCGCGCCGCTGCTCGACATCGACTTCATCGGCGACAGCGACAAAAAGACCGGCATCTATGCGCTCAAGAAAGCCGACCTGTTCAATCTGCTCTGCATCCCGCCCGACGAGCGCGACGGCACGCTGCCGCGCACGGTCAACGAGAAAGCGGCGCAATTCTGCAAGGCCGAGCGCGCGGTGCTGATCGTCGATCCGCCCGCCGACTGGGACGACAAGCCCGACGAAGCCGCGGCGATCGTCAAGGCGAAGCAGCTCAATGGCGCGACGTCGGTGCTTTCGCTCGCTTTTGCGGATAACGCCGCCCTCTATTTCCCGCGCCTGCTGCGCCGCGATCCCAAGCGCGGCGGCCAGCTCGACAGTTTCGTCCCGTGCGGTGCGGTGGCGGGAATCATCGCCCGCACGGATAATGCCCGCGGCGTCTGGAAATCGCCCGCCGGCATGTCGGCGACGCTCGCCGGCGCCGAGGGGCTGACGGTCAGGATGACCGACGAGGAGAATGGCCTGCTCAATCCGCTCGGGGTCAACTGCCTGCGCAGCTTCCCCGGCACCGGCCTCACCGTCTGGGGCGCGCGCACGCTCAAGGGGTCGGATCAGCTCTCCGACGATTATAAATATCTCGCCGTCCGGCGCCTCGCCTTGTTCATCGAGGAAAGCCTTTACCGCGGCACGCAGTGGGTGGTGTTCGAGGGCAATGACGAGCCGCTTTGGGCACAGATCCGCCTGTCGGTCGGCACCTTCATGCAGCGCTTGTTCAAGCAGGGCGCCTTCCAGGGCGCCAGCCCGCGCGACGCCTATTTCGTCAAATGCGACGGCAGCACCACGACGCAGGACGACCGCAACCAGGGCATCGTCAACATCGTCGTCGGTTTCGCGCCGCTGCTGCCCGCCGAATTCGTCGTCATTTCCATCCAGCAGATCCGCACCGCGGCCTGACCCTAAGGGAGAGCGATCATGGCACCACCTTTCAGCGTCAACCCCGAGCGGCGCGACCCGTACAAGACATATAAATTCCGCTTGCGCCTGCCCGACGGCGCCTATCTCGCGGGGCTCAGCAAGATGAGCGCGCTCAAGCGCAGCACCGAGGTCGTCAAGTTCCGCGAAGGCGGCGACCCCTCGACCTCGCGCAAGTCGCCCGGCCAGACCGAATATGAGGCGATCACCCTCGAACGCGGGGTCACCCACGACACGACCTTCGAGCAATGGGCGAACAAGGTGTGGAATTTCGGCTCGGGTCTCGGCGCCGAGGTCTCGCTCAAGGATTTCCGCAAGGACCTCGTCCTCGAAATCTACAACGAGGCCGGACAGCTCGTCCTCGCCTATCGCCTGTTCCGCTGCTGGCCGTCGGAGTTCGTCGCTTTTCCCGACCTCGATGCGTCGGCGAGCGCGGTCGCGATCCAGACACTCAAGCTGGAGAATGAGGGCTGGGAACGCGACTATGACGTCGCCGAACCGAGCGAACCGAGCTTCACCGAGCCGACGCTCTAGGCCCGTTCCATGCGCTGGACCGCCCTCGAGCTGATCGAAATCAGCGAAAGCGGCGCGTCGCTGGGCTCCGCCGCCCGGGCACTTATGCTGCTCGAAGCCGGCGGCTGGCCGCGCGGCGCCGCCGAAGCGCTGCCGGTCGGGCAACGCGACCGCCAGCTGTTCGCGCTGCGCGCCGCGCAGTTCGGCGCGCGGATCGAGGTCGCGCAGCGCTGCGCCGCGTGCGGCGAGGATTATGAGTTTGCGCTGACCGCCGCCGACCTCGGCCGCGACGGCGCGGGCGAAACGCACGACCCTGCGCTGGTCGACGGCATCGCGGTGCGCGCGATCGATGCGGGCGATCTCGCCGCGATCGAAGGGCAGGGCGAAGCCGCCGCCCGCGCATTGCTCCGCGCCCGCGTCGCGCCCGGCGGCGAGGCGCTCGACGATGACGCGCTGGGCACCTTGCTCGCCGAGCTCGACCCCGACGCCGAACTGACCATCGCCGCCGCCTGCCCCGAATGCGGGGCGGGCGCCGAGATCGCCTTCGACATCGCCGCCTTCTTCTGGGACGAGATCGCGCTGCGCATCCCGCGGCTGCTCCAGCAGGTCGCCGACCTCGCGCGCGTCAACCACTGGTCCGAGCGTGATATCTTGATGCTGCCCGCCGCGCGGCGGCGCTTCTATCTCGCGGCGGCGGGCGCATGACCGGGCTGCTCGCCCGCATCGCCGCGCGCGCCGCGGGCGAAACGCCGGTTGCGGCGCCGCGCATCCCCTCGCGCTTCGAACCGCTGCCCGAGGAAATGGGGTTGCCCGAGCCGGCGATGGCGACCGAGGGCGAAGCGCCGGCGCCCGTCCAACCGATTGTTGCCGATCCGATGCCCGTTCCACCCGCGCTCATACCGATACCACCCGCTTCTGCTGTCCCGGCGCACCCCGCCGCGCCAGCCGCAGCCGCTCCGATGGTTACCACACCGCCGTTCGCCGCCGTCCCACCAGCGGCGGCCGCATCGGTCGCTGCCGCGCCAGTACCGGCGGCCGCGGTCCAGCGCCGCGCGATGTCCGCAGCCCCACGCGCGGCCGAAGGCGCCACCGCGACCCCGCCGTCCGCACCCCCAGTGGTCGCCCACGCCGCGGCTGCGACCTCCGCCACGCCGCCGCCGATCGACGTCCCCGCCGCACCCGGCGCCGCCGATCCGCCGCGACCGGCTGGCGCAGCGCGGCTCGGTCCTGCGAGACTCGATCCCGCGTCGCCGCAGCCATCCGACGCGATCCGCGAACGCCAGCGCGCCGCGCCCGTCGCGCGTGATACGGCGGCCGGCCCTGCCGCGGTCGCGGCGCCCGATACCCAACCGGCCCGCACCACTCGCGCCGATCCAGCCCCGTCCGCACCGCCGCTGGCTTCGACCCACCAGTCCGCTACATCGGCAACGCCCGCCGCCTTCGCACCCGAAACCAGCCGCTCCGCGCTGCGCGCCGCTGCCATGCCGCCACTCCATCCCGCTGCCCCGCCGCCCGCCGTCGCGCCGCAGCCGCCGGTCGTCGAAATCCACATCGGCAGCATCGAGGTCCGCGCCGCCACCGCGCCCGCCGCGCCGGCGCCGCCGCCCGCCTCGGCGGGGCTCTCGCTCGATGCCTTTCTCGCGCAGGGGAACGGCCGATGAGCAATTTCCGCTCGCTCGCGGTGGTCACCGCGACGCTCGAACATATCCTCCAGGATGCGGCGAACCAGGCGGTCGCGCAGACCGACGTGCGCATCGGCGCGCCGACCGCCAAGCTCGCCGACGAGGGCAAGCCCGTCGTCAACCTCTTCCTCTTCCGCGTGCTGCCCAACAGCTCGCACCGCAACGACCATTTCCCGACGCGCGAAGGCAGCGGCGTCCAGCGCGCGCGCGCCAAGCTGAACCTCGATCTCCATTATGTGCTGAGCTTCTACGGCGACCCCGCCAAGTTCGAGCCCGAGCGGTTGTTCGGCGCCGTCGCGCTCGCGCTCGAACATGCGCCGGGCCTGTCGGTCGCGGCGATCGAGGCGGCGAGCAGCGATTCGGCAAACCAGCCCGCGCTGACCGGCGCCGACCTCGCGGGCGAGGGGCGGGCGATCGCGCTCGGCCCCGACCAGCCGACGCTCGAGGATTGGTCGAAGCTCTGGTCGGTGTTCTTCCAGGTCCCCTACGCGCTGTCGGCTTCCTATGTGGTGCGCGGCGTGTCGATCGAGACGCAGGACGATCCCGGCCCGGCGACCCCGGTCGCGACCCCCGAAATCTACGCCGCGCCGATGGGCCCGCTGCAGATCCGCAGCGCCGGGCCCGCGCCGGGCCAATGGGGCCCGGCGCCGTGGGGCGGCGCGCTGCACCTGACCGGCAGCGGCATCGCGCGCTTCGGCAACAGCCTGCGCATCGACGGCGAGGCGCTGCCGCTCGCCGAGGACGCGATCGTCGGCGACGGGCTGGCGCTCACGCTCGACGCCGCGCTGTTCGGCGGCACGGTGCCCAAGGCGGGGGCGCACCAGCTCGAGGTCGTCGCGGCACCGACCGACCCGTCGATGCCGGAACGGCTGCGCCGCGGCTCGAACGTCGCCGCCTTCGCGATCCTGCCGGTGATGACCAACATCGCCGCGGCGACGGTCGCGGGCAGCGGGGCAGGGCTGCGCTCGGGCACGGTCACCGTCGATATCGACCCGCCGCTCCAGGCCGGCCAGTCGGCGACCTTGTTGCTCAACGCCTTCGGCGCCGGCCAGCTCGGCAACGCTGCGATCGAGGCCGAGGCGCCAGCCGCCTTCCCGGCGAGCCAGCTCGACTTCGCGGTCACCGATCTCCCCGCCGGCGACTATCTGGCGCGCGTCGACATCGACGGCTTCGCCTCGCAGCCCGAGGTCGGGACCGACCCGACCCAGCCCGAATTCGGCCGCATCACCGGCCCGCTGGTCGACCTGTCATGAGCGCCGCCCCGAAATTGCGGCCGGTCGCCGATGCCTTTGCCACCGTCGCCGGCTGGCTCGCCGGCAAGAAGGGTGCGCCGCCGAAGACGCGTGCCGACGATATCGCCGAGCGGTTCGCGCTCGACGCCTTCGGGCGCAACCTGCTGCTGCTCGGCGCCTGGGCGGCGCTCGATCCGGCCGCGGGGCGGCGCATCGCCGAACTCCATGGCGACCCGCGCCGTACCGCGCCGTCGCTGGGGCTCGCGCTGGTCCGGCTGCCCGGCGCGAACTGGGCCGCGCTCGGCGCCGACGACGCGCTGCGCGCCGACGGGCTGATCCGCATCGACGGCGGCGAGGGGCTGGGTTCGGCGCCCTTTGCGCTGGCCGAACCCGTGCTGCTCGCGCTCGTCGACGCGCCATCGCTCGCCGAGGAACTCGCGCTGCAGGCGCGGCCCGTCGCAGTGCCCGCCGACCTCTCGCCCTCGCGCGCGAAGCTGGCGCAGGCGATCCGGCTGCGCGTCGAGGGCGAGCCCGGCATGACGTTGCAGCTGTGCGGTGCCGACCCGCTCGGCAAGGAACAGGCGGCGGCGGCGGCGCTCGCGCCCTCGAAGCGCCCGCTCTACGCGATCAGCGCCGCGATGCTGCCCGGCGCGCCGTCGGACATCGCACGCCTCGCGCAGCTCTGGCGCCGTGACCTGATCCTCACCGGCGGCGCGCTGTTCGTCGATGCCGTGCGCGGCGACCCCGCCGCGCTCGCGCTCTTCGCCGAACTGCTGCGCCTGCCGCTGATCGTCGCCGCGCCCGACGCGGTGCTGCTCGGCCAGGCGCCCACCGTTCGCCTCGACATGCCGCGCATGACCGCGAAGGAACAGGTGCCCGTGTGGCGCGACCGCCTCGGCCCTTATGCGAAGCGGCTGAACGGCACGATCGAGAAGCTTGCGGGCCATTTCCCCGTCTCGCCCGAACTCGCCGACAGCGTCGCCGCCGAACTGGCGATCCTCGCGCCCGATCCCGCCAAGGCGGCGAAACCCAGGAAGGGCCAGCCGACGCTCGACGAGATCGCCTGGGACGCCGCGCGCCGCTTCGCGCGGCCGCGCATGGAGGATCTGGCGCGGCGCATCGACGGCACGGCGCAGTGGGACGACCTCGTGCTGCCACCGAACCAGAAGGATGTGCTGAAGGCAATCGTCGCGCAGGTGCGCAACCGCGCGACCGTTTACGAAAGCTGGGGTTTCGAAAAGCGCAGCGGCGGCCGCGGGCTCGGCGTCAGCGCGCTGTTCTCGGGGCCCTCGGGCGCGGGCAAGACGCTCGCGGGCGAAACGCTCGGCGCGGCGCTCGGGCTCGACGTTTACCGCATCGACCTGTCGTCGATGGTGTCGAAATGGATCGGCGAGACCGAGAAGAACCTCCGCCGCGTGTTCGACGCCGCCGAGGAAGGCTCGGCGATCCTCCAGTTTGACGAGGCCGACGCGCTGTTCGGCAAGCGCGGCGAGATCAACGAGAGCCGCGACCGCCACGCCAATATCGAGGTCAGCTATCTGCTCCAGCGGCTCGAGGAATATCGCGGGCTGTCGATCCTGACGACCAACTTCCGCTCGAACATCGACACTGCCTTTCTGCGCCGCATTCGCTTCATCATCGATTTCGACTTTCCGGGCGTCGCCGAACGCACCGAAATCTGGCAGCGCATCTTTCCCGACGATACGCCGAAGGACGATCTCGACTTCGCGCGGCTGGCGCAGCTCAACCTCGCGGGCGGCTCGATCCGCAACGTCGCGATGGCCGCCGCCTTCACCGCCGCCGACCGCGGGCAGGACGTCGGCATGGGCCATATCCTTGCCGCCGCGCGGCTCGAATATGAAAAAAGCGGGCGCTCTTTGACCAGCGCCGAACTGAAGGGGTGGGTCCAATGACCACCCCCGCCCGCATCCGGCTGACCATCGACAGGCTGACGCTCGTCGGCGTTGCGCCCGGCGATGGCGCGGCGGTGCGCCGCGCGCTGACCATGGCGATCGAGACGCGGCTCGCCGGCGCCGACGTTGCGGCGCTTGCGGGCAGTCATCCACGCCTGTCGCTCAGCATCGCGCCCGCGCAGGGCCCCGCCGCGCTCGGGCACGCCGCGGGGCAGGCGATCGGCGCGCGGCTGGCGGGGGGCGGGCGATGAGCGCGCTCCACGCCACCGCTGCCAAAAAGGGCGCCGCGAAGGCCGCGCCGCCGGTGATGCGCAAGAGCGCGCCGCCGCCGTGTCATGCGGTCCCGCCGCTCGCTTCGCTCGCGGCGATCCCGGCGCATGCGACGGTGCAGCGCCAGTGCGCGAGCTGCGAGCAGGAGGAGGTCAAGGAATCGGCGATCCAGCGGCGACTGACTGCGACCGCCGCCGCGCCATCGCCGCAACGCGCCTGCGCGGCGTGCGAAGAGAAGGAAGACGAGAGCGCCGTCCAGCCGCGGCTCGAGGTCGGCCCGGTCGGTGATCGCTACGAACAGGAGGCCGACAGCATCGCGGCGCGGGTGATGGCGATGCCCGATCCCGCCGCCGCGCCGCTCGCCGGCGACGCCTCGTCGGCGGGCGGCTCCGTGCAGCGCGCATGCAGCGCTTGCTCGGCGCTGCGCGACGAACCGCGCGCGCGGCGTTTGGGCGACCCCGAAGAAGGGAAGGAGGCCGAGGTGCGCGCGCGGCGCGACGGCGGCGCCGAAACCCTCGCGGCGTCCGACGCAGAGCTCACCGGCGGCGGCTCGGCCTTGCCGGCATCGACGCGCAGCTTCTACGAGGGCCGTATGGGCCGCGACCTCGGCGGGGTCCGCGTCCACCAGGGCGGGCAGGCTAGCGCGATGAACGCGAGCATCGCGGCGCGCGCCTTCACCTACAAGAATCACGTCTGGCTGGGGGCGGGCGAGAGCGCCTCACCCAGCTTCACCATGGCGCACGAACTGGCGCATGTGATGCAGCAGACCGCGCCGGGGCCGATCGGCCCGCAGCGCCGCGAAGCGGAGGGCGGGGACGATGCGCACGCCGCCGATGCGGCGGTCCAGCGTAAGGAAAACGCCTTCTGGCTGCCGGGCATCACCAAAAATGCCAAGGGCCTCCACGAAACGATGCACGATGCGGCGCTCGATGCGATCCGGACGATCAGGGGCGATATCCTGACCGAGGTCCCGATCCCCAATGCCAATCGCAAGCTGGTCGATGTCAGGGCGCAGGGCCGCGCCGATATCTACACCGCCGATGCCGATCCCGACGTCAAGGTGCCGGGCGTCCAGCAGGTCGTCGCGGCGGCGCCCGCCGCGCCGCCCCCGGCCGCGGGCGACCCGCCCGCCGCCGATCCCCCCGCCGCCGGCGGCACCGACGCCAAGCCGGCAGGCGTCCCGCCCGCGGGTACGCCGCCGGCGAGCATCGCCGATCTCGACAATTTCTCGCCCGTGATGGTCGGCGTGCCGATGGAGCAGGGCGGCGGCAAGAACGCCACGGTGGTTCACGACACGCGCCGCGCGCCGAAGATCGCCAATGGCCAGCTGACCGGCGTCGCCTCGGCACCGAAGAATATCCTGATCGGCGAGATGAAACCCGCCCATGACCTCGATTATCGCGAGTCCGGCGAAAAGCAGGTCGCCAATTATATCGGCGGCATCAATATGGTCGCTGCCAAGGTCAACGCGGTCGCCGGTTCGCTGCGCCAGAATGCCGAGTGGAAACCCAATCCGAAGGCCATCGACACCGGCACGCTGATCCCCGCCGGCTGGGACGCGAGCAAGCCGCAGACGGTGTGGAAGGAAAAGGATCTCAAAATCCGCCACTATTCGCCCGACAAGGCGAAGACCCACGGTGGCAAGCCCAAGCCCAAGGCGCAGACCGCGCACCAGGGGCGGCCCAAGACCCAGCCGATCCGCGGCCGCTGGATGATGGCGCCCGACAAGGCGCACAAGGGCGTGATCGTCTATTTCCTCGCGCCGCATCCCGGCGACCTCGCCGACGCGCTCAAGCCGCGCTCGACCACCCAGAAGTTCAAGGACCTGTCGGGCAAGATCAAGAAGATCCAGAGCGACCTCGTCACTGCGCCCAAGGCCTCGGCCGGGGGCGCGGCGGTCAAGCCGCGCCGCCTCGCGCAGACCGCGCCGGTCGCCCCCGCCGCGGCGCCCGCGACCGCCAGCGCGCTTCCCGCGCGTATCGTGCGCAAGGAGGTCAAGGACGATTTCAAGGCGGCGAAGTGGGAGGCCGACCGCACCGGCGCCGGGCTCGCCAAGGGCGCCACCGACAACAGCCTGCTCGCCGACTATGCCGACGCCGCCGACGATACGCTGCGCGAGGATATCGCCGAGCATGGCGCGATGGCCGAATGGCTGAAGACCAAGCCCGAGACCCCCGGCACGACCTATGAGGACAAGCCCGAATATAAGCAGCACACCGACGATCTCGCGACGATCAAGCGCGCCGATTTCTGGACGGGCCTGAAGGCGCGGCCGTTCGGCATATTGCGCGAGAAGTTCGGGCTCTTCTTCGTCAAGGCGTATCAAAAGGTCAGCGAATTCGGCAAGACCGTGCGCGACAAGTTCAAGGGCGTCGGCGAAAGCAAGATATTGAAGGGTCGCACGGGGACGATCCTCAAGGCGGCGGCCAAGGTTGCCGCCGTGGTGCTGCCACGCCTCGCCAAACCCTTCCTGGCCAAGATGTTCGACACGATCATCGAGTGCGGCCGAACGGGCTTCGAAGCCAAGTTCCGCGACCTTATCGAAGGAACGGTGATCGAGGACGTCATCCAGACCGCCGAGGAGATGAAGGACAAGGTCGAGAATATCGCGAGCGACGTCGAGACCTTCTTCGCCGAGATCGTCAACAAGACGATCGGGCCGATCCACGACGAGTTCGAAAAGTTCATCGGCGAGGCGCAGCTCGCGATGGAAGTTGCGCATATGATCGCCGAGATCACCAAGCTGATGCGCATCGGATCGTGTGTCGCGGGGCTCGTCTCGGCGCCGGCGACCGTCGGGGTGGGCGCCGCGATCGGCTGCGGCGCCGCGCTTGGCGACTATATCCTCAGCAAGTTCGGGCTGTCGCCGGTCGAGCATCTCGTCGCCTCGATGCTCCACAGCTGCGAGATGCAGAACAAGATCGGCGGGATGATGGCGAAGCTGAACTTCGTCAAGACGCTACCCAAGGTCGCCGGCGTCGCGATCATCAAGGAAGTGAAATCGCTGCTCAAGAACAACCAGACGCTGCGCGATCTCGGGACGCTGAAGGGCCGGACCTACGCCGAGCATGCGAGCGAGCTCTTCTGCGATCCGGCGTCGATCGAATCGAGCTTCCCCGCTATGGGCTACGAACCAAGCGACTGCAGCGACACCGGCCCTTACCGCCAGAGCAAGACCGGCACATACGACATCCCCGACGACGAGAAGATCGTCCCGCGCTACAAGGAGCAGAACCCGGTCCCGGCGAAGGAACTGCCGTGGAAGGGGGTCGAAATCCCCAAGGGCCGCGACGGCGAGCTCAACCCGATGCCGGCCGACAAGCCGCCGCCGGCCGCCCCGGCGCCCGACGAGCCCCAGCAGCCTCCTGCGCCGCCGCCGAAGACCGGCGACGACGCCGACAAGGGCAGCAAGGCCGCGGGCGGCGGCTCGCAGGGCGGCGAGGGCGAGGCGGGCGCCGCGCAGGGCCAGGCGACGACCTTCACCATCGAGAAGCGCAAGGTCGACCAGGTCGGCCCGACGCCCAAGATTTACCGTGCGAGCTTCATCCACGGCATCGATTCCGGCTTCTCGACCGACAAGTCGGGCAATTTCGACGAGAAGACCGCGGGCTATTGCTACGGCAAGGACGTCAAGATCAGTATCCTCGACACCTATGGCTACCATGTCGACGAACGCCACGTCGCGATCGAGGTGTGCAAGATCGAAAAGGTCGACAAGCCGCCCTATCCGAAGACCCCCAACCGCATCGGATACAAGACCAAGGAAGACATCACGCTCACCGTCAAGGACGAGCAGGGCAAGGTTCTGATGACCTATGTCCTCGTCGCGGGGCGCCGCTACACCGCCTGGCTCGCCCAGCGGCGACCGGATCCCAAGCCATGACCAACTTCACCGGCTCTCCCAAGACGATCAAGGGCGCCATCGTCGGCCTCGACATCTTCAACCCGCTCGCCTCGGTCGCGATCTTCCAATATAATCCCGAACAGATTTCACGCAGCCTGTCGCCGCAATATTCGGAAGCCGGCGGGGGCAAGGCCGAGGCGCTGCGGCTTGCGGGTCCGCCGACCGAGACGATCAGCGCGAACCTGACGCTCGACCTCATCGACCAGATGGAGCGCGGCGACGCGGGGCCGCTCGGCGCGGGGATCACCGGCTATCTCGCGGCGCTCGAGATGCTCGTCTATCCCAAGTCGCTGCTGGTCGCCGCCAACCAGATATTGCTGCAGATCGGCACGATGGAGGTGATCCCGCCCGCGGCGCCGCTCACCCTCTTCATCTACGGCTGGAAACGTGTCGTCCCGGTGAAGATCGAGAGCCTGTCGATCACCGAGACGATGCACGACCCCGACCTCAACCCGATCCGCGCCGACGTGTCGGTGTCGATGAAGGTGCTCACTTACAACGACCTGTCGGTCACTCACCCAGGCTTCTGGGCCTTCATGGCGCATCAGGTGGTCAAGGAAGTGCTCGCGACCGTCGCCAGCGTCGACAATGTCGGCAAGATGGCCGGCGGCGATGTGGCTTTGTTCTGAAAGGGATAGCGGACGATGTTCACCCTCACCAGCCGTTATGTCAACCAGCCGCAGCTGGTGGCCGACCGCGGCGACGGGGTGAGCGTGCGCTATGTCGCGCCGCGGCTGCTGCCCGACCCCGCCGACACCGTCGTCGCGACGCAGCACCGCACCACCGACGGCGACCGGCTCGACCTCATCGCCTGGCGCCACCTCGGCGCGCCGACCGCCTGGTGGATGGTCGCCGACGCCAACCGCATCGTCGATCCGATGGCGCTCCCCGGCGGGCCGGGCGACAGCTTCGTGATCCCGCTCCCAGGCACCGGAAAGACGACCGGATGAGCCTGCTCGGCAATCTCCTTGGCGTGCGCCTCAACCTGCTGATCGGGCCCAGCCCGGTCGCGCTGCCCGCGCCCGCCGACGTGATGAGCGCGATCGCCGACCTCGAGGTCAAATTGTCGGCCACCGCGCAATCGGGGTTCAAGCTGTCGATCAACACCGGGCGCACCGGCCCCTTCGATTTCCTCGAATCGCCGCTGATCATGCACCCGCAATTGCAGCGCGGCTGCCGCGTCATCGTGACGATGATCTTCGACGTCATGCCCTATGTGATCTTCGACGGGCTGGTCACCAAGCGCAGCTATACCCCCGGCACCGGGTCGGCGTCGGGGGTGCTGACGCTCTACGGCCGCGATCTCACCATGGAGCTCGACAAGGAGGTCAAGCAGACCGAGCATCCCGCGATGGACGAGACGATGATCGCGATGCTGATCGCGGTCTCCTACGCGCAGTTCGGGATGATCCCGATGGCGCTGCCGCCCAAGTTCATCGACCCGCCGATCCCGATCGACCGCGTGCCGATCCAGAACGGCAGCGACTGGCAATATCTGAACCAGATGGCGAAGCGCCACGGCTACGAGACCTATATCGACCCCGGCCCGGTGCCCGGGGTGAACACCCTCTATTGGGGGCCGCCGGTCAAGCCCGGTGTGCCGCAGCGCACGCTGACCGTCGACATGGGGCCGGGCTCGGACGCCTATGACGTCACGACGTCCGAGGATGACGATGTGCTCACCTCGGTCGAGACCAAGGTGATCGACCGCATCACCGGCCAGGAAATCCCGGTCGTCGCGCTCGTCGGCAGCACCCCGCCGCTCGGCGCGGTGCCCGAAACCGTCGCGCGCTTCGGCGACACGCGCAAGCAGCCGATCGAGACCTCGGGGCTCAACGCCGCGCAGGCGATGGGCCGCGCGCAGGCCAAGGTCGACGAGGGCGCGAAGGAAGCCTTCACCGTCTCGGGTTCGATCGACTCGACGCGCTACAACGCTGCGCTCAAGGCGCGCGACATGGTGTTCCTGCGCGGCGCCGGGCTCAGCTACGGCGGGCTCTACAAGGTGTCCGAGGTGCGCCACCTGATCAAGCCGGGCAGCTACCAGCAGCAGTTCAAGCTGGCGCGCGGCGAACGGGGGCCGATGGCCCCGCTGGTGCTGCCATGACCAGGCTCCCCGACGGCGGCCCCGCCTTCTACGGCAAATATCGCGGCACGGTCGAAAACCCGGCCGACGTCCAGGGGCTCGGCCGCATCCAGGTCAGCTGCCCCTCGGTGCTCGGCGACAGCAAGCTCGCCTGGGCGATGCCGTGCCTGCCGGGTGCGGGGCCGAAAGTCGGCCTCTACGCCATCCCGCCGATGGGTGCGAAGGTCTGGGTCGAATTCGAGGGCGGCAACCCCGACTATCCGATCTGGTCGGGCGGCTGGTGGGACCTCGGCGATACACCCGCGCCCCCGGGGCCCGTGGGTTTCCTGACCAAGGCATGGAAGGGCGAGAATTTCAGCCTCGAAATCTTCGATATCCCCGGCGCGCCGACGCTCGCGCTCGAGCTGACGACGGCGATGGGCCCTGCCAAGATCGAGGCCGATCCGACCGGCCTCACCATCACCCACGGCGCCAGCACCGTGAAGCTCGCGATCGACGGCGTGTCGATCAACGGCGCGAATTTGAAGATACTGCCATGACGATCCCGATCGTCACCATGGCGTCGCTCGCCCAATGCCCTCACGCAATCCCCGCGACGCTGCTGTCGTCGGCGTCGAAAGTGCTGGTCATGGGAGCGCCGCCGATGGTGATGGGCGACAAGGGCATGGTCGCGGGCTGCCCGTTCCAGCTTCCCGCCGGGCCGACCCCGTCGCCCTGCGTCACGCTGATGCTCACCGGCGCGTCGAGCAAGGTGCTCGTCGAGGGCAAGCCCGTGCTCAAGATGAACCCCGGCGACCTCGGCGTCGCGGCGACGCAGGCGCCGCAGGGCCCGGTCGCCTGGACCAGCGTCCAGACCAAGGTACTGGCGACATGACCCATTTCGGCTTCCCCTATCGCATCGGCGCCAACGGCATGACCGCGGGAGCGGCGCACGAGGCGCATATAAAGGAGATGATCGAGCAATTGCTGTTCACGCGCCGCGGCGAGCGCGTCAACCGCCCCGATTTCGGCGCCGGGGTCAACGAGCTGGTCTTCTCCGAAAACGCCCCCGAACTCGCCGCGGCGGCGCAGCATATGGTGATGGCCGCGCTCCAGCAGTGGCTCTCCGCCGCGATCGAGGTGCGCGGCGTCGAGACCAAGGCGGTCGACAGCCTGCTCTCGATCACCGTCCGCTACCGCCCGCTCGACGAGGCGCGCGAGCGGCTCGTGACCGTGGAGCGCGTGTTTTGACCGAGGCGCTGCAATATTGCGGCACCGAACGCCGCCGCCAGCGCGTCGCCGAGGCGACGATCGACACCGGCGGCGGGGTGCTGCTGAACGGCATCGACTATCTCGAGGTCGTCGACCGCGACGCGCCGAGCGAGGTGCTGCGCCAGCGGCTGCTGACGCTCGCGTTTCTGCGCGACGATGGCGTGCTCGCCGCGGGCGTGCCGCTGCTCGACCCCGACAATTTCCGTATCGACGGCGGCACGCGCGTCATCGGCATCCGCGTCACCGACGTCGCGGCGGGGCCGGTGCCGCACAGCCTGACGCTCACCGTCGACGCCGCGGGCGATTATTCGCCCTACCGGCTGTCGGTACGGCTCGGTGCGGTCAACGACGCCATCCCGCCCTTCCTCGATCCGATGCTCGCCGCGCTCGATTTCAGCTTCAAGGCGGAATGCCCTTCGGCCTTCGACTGCGCCGCGCCTGACGGCGCCGGCATCCCGCGCCCCTTCGGCCCGCCGATCGACTATCTCGCCAAGGATTACGACAGCTTCCGCCAGCTGATGCTCGACCGCATGGCGGTCAGTCTGCCGGGCTGGACCGAACGCAGCCCCGCCGACCTCGGCGTTACGCTCGTCGAGGCGCTCGCTTACGCCGCCGACCGCACCAGTTGGTTCCAGGACGCGGTGGGGACCGAGGCCTTTTTCGGCCGCGCGCGGCTCCGCCAGTCGGTGCTGCGTCATGCGCGGCTGCTCGGCTACAGCGCCTCGGAGGGCTGCAACGCGCGCGTCGCGGTCGCGGTCGCCGCGGGGCTCGACGTCGAGCGCGGTCCGCTCGCCGACCCGATCCTGCCGCGCGGCGCAAGGCTCCTCACGCGCCCGCCCGACCTGACCGCGCCGCTCGCGACGGTCCAGCCGCGCGATCCCGAAATCTTCGAGGATCTGATCGGAACGGGTGCCATCGTCTTCGAAACGCTGCACGATCTTCGCTCGCTGCGCGTCGCGCGCAACGCGATGGCGCTCCACGACTGGGGCGACGCCGCCTGCTGCCTGCCCGCGGGGGCGACCGCTGCCTTCCTCGTCGGCACGCGCGCCGCGCTCGGCCTTGCGAAGGGCGACCTCCTCCTGTTCGAACAGGTCATCCCCTTCGGCGGCGAGGCGGGCGACCCGCCCGACCCCGCGCACCGCCAGCTCGTCCGCCTGTCGGCCGACCCCGTCGACGTCGTCGATGCCGTCATGAGCGAGGATCTCGTGCGCATCGAATGGCATGGCGACGACGCGCTCGCCTTTCCGCTCAACCTCGCCGCGGGCGGCGCGGTGGCGCGCGGCAATATCTTGCTCGCCGACGAGGGGCGCAGTGTCGATTACGGCCTCGCGCCCGCGCAGGCGGGCGAGGACGCCATCGCGGTCGGCGACAATCTGCGCACCGGGCTGCTCCCCGACGACGGCCCCGGCGCGCTCAAGCGCTTCCGGCTGCGCGGCGAAGCGGTGGTCCATGCCGTGCCTTATGATCCTGCCGCTGCCGCGTCCGAACCCGCGCGCGCTACGCTCGCCCCCGCCGGAGCGCCGCTCGCGCAGGTGCGCATCGACGGCGACGGCCACATCTGGCGCGCCGCGCCCGACTTGCTCGCCGCCGATCCTTTCACCACCGAATTCTGCATCGAGGCGTCGGATGCTGTCCACTACGCCCGCTTCGGCGACGGGGCGGGGGGGCGCCGCCCGACCGACGGCGCCGCGCTCACCGCGCGCATCCGCCACGGCGGCGGCCGCCACGGCAATATCGGCGCCGACGCGATCGCGCATGTGGTCACCTCCGACGGCGCCGGAATCGCGAGCCTTCGTAACCCTTTGCCCGCCACCGGCGGCCGCGACCGCGAGCCGGTAGCTGCCATCCGCGTGGCGGCCCCGCGGCACTTTCGCACCCTTCGTCGCGCCGTCACCCCCGCCGACTATGTCACCGCGGCCGAGGCCTATGGCGACGTCCAGCGTGCCTATGCCGAGCGCCGGTGGACCGGCAGCTGGAGCACCATCTTCCTCGCGATTGACCGCCGCGGCGGCGGCGCGGTCGACGAGACGTTCGAAAACGCGCTCCGCGGCCATCTCGCGACCTACCGCCTCGCGGGCCACGACCTCGAAATCGTCGCACCGCGCTATGTCCCGCTCGATATCCACCTCTTCGTCTGCGTCTGCTCGGACCATTATGCCGGCGACGTCGAGCGCGACCTGCTCGACATCTTCTCGGCCAAGACGATGCGTGACGGGCGCCCCGGCTTCTTCCATCCCGACTTTTTCAGCTTCGGCGACAATATCCTGCTCTCGCCGATCATCGCGCGCGCGATGCAGGTCGCGGGGGTGCAGTGGATCGGCACGCGCGACGGCGCGGGCGCGGTCAAGGGCCGCTTCGGGCGGCTTGACCAGCCCGACCTCGACTATGCCGACGACGCCGAAATCCCGATCGCCCCCAACGAGGTCGCGCGGCTCGATAACGATCCGACCTATCCCGATTTCGGGCGTATCGCTTTCCTGATGGCGGGAGGCCGCTGACCATGGCGCACAAACCCCCCGCCAATATCTGCGGCGCGGTCGACCGCGACGAAAAGCGCCCCGACAATCGCCCGGGCCTCGCCGCGATCGCCTATCGCATCGGCACGCATCCCGAATTCATGGACCGCATGGAGTGGCGCCTGCCGCGCCAGATGGTGGTCGACCCCGCGACCAAGGCCGAACTCCATCCGCTCGCGGCGCTGCGCGCGCGCGAGGTCGGCGATCCGACCATCGCGCTGCTCGACGGCTTCGCCGCGACGCTCGACGTGCTGAGCTTCTACAGCGAGCGCGTCGCCAACGAGGCCTATGTCGGCACCGCGACGCAGCGGCGCTCGCTCGTCGAAATGGCGCGGATGATCGGCTACGAGCCCGCGCCCGGCGTTGCGGCATCGGTGGCGCTGTCCTTCACCGTCGAGGCGTCGGACGATCCCTATCGCGCGGTCGAGATCCCGGTCGGCGTGCAGGCGATGTCGGTGCCGACGCGCAAGGGCGAACTGCCGCAGGTGTTCGAGACGGTCCAGCCGATCACCGCGCGCGCCGAATGGAATGCGATGCCCGCCCGCACGCTTTACCAACAGCCGCTCGCGCTCTTCCACGACGCCGCCAACGCGAACCACGCCGACAATGGCGCGATCTTCCTCTTCGACCTCGACAATAGTTTCGGCGAGGAGGCGCTCGCCGATCCCGACCTCCGCTCCTTCACCACCGTCGCGTCGCTCGCGCGCTACCATGTCCTCGACGCCGAGACCGACCTCGCCGAGGCGCTCGACCAGCGCATTGCTGCGCACGCGCTCAACCCCGGGGTCGAGCCGGTGCTGCGCGCGCTGCCGGTCGACGAAATCTACCTCCGCGGCACCGGGCTGGCGCTCAAACCCGGCCAGCGCATCGTCGTCATCGGCGTGACTCTCGCTTCCGACGGCACGCGCAAGGTCGCCGCCTCGACGCTGCACGTCGTCAGCGCGACCGACGATCGCGATTTCGGGGTCACGCGCCTTGTCGCGCGCAAGGGCGGGGGGCTGCCCGACAGCGTCAAGCGTGCGCCCAAGCGCCGCTCGCCGCGGTTCAAGCGCATCGCGATGCCGACCGTTCGGCTCGCCTTCACGAGCGCGACGATCAACAATGTCGTTCGCCAGGCGGTGTGGACCGGCCCCGCGCTGACCGCGCTCGTTCGCAGCCAGTCCTGGTCGCGCGTCAAGCTGATGCACCTCATCCGCCGCCCGAAGCAGATCGACGCGCCCGAGACGTCGGAAGCCGTTCCCGGCCTCTATATTCTCCGCGACGATTGCGGCTTCTTCGGCAACGCCGCGCCCAAGCACGGCGCCTTGCCCGACGGCCATGGCCATGGCGCCGACTGGGACACCAACGGCGGCGTCGCAATCTGGACCGACAGCCAGAACACGCAGCTCACCGGCGCGCACGTCTTCCTCGAACGCGAGGTCAAGGAGATCGTCCCCGATGGCTGGGCGGCGATCGAGACGCCCGAGGGCGAGGCGATGGTGTTCCGCGTCGCCGCCGCCGCGACCCAGTCGCGCGCCGATTTCGCGCTGACCGGCAAGGCCAGCGGGGTAACCTTCCGCCAGCCCGACGGCAGCGACCTCGACGTTCCGACGCCGAGCGAGTCCTCGCCGCTCAACGACTTCCGCTTCCGCACCGCGCATATCTTCGCGGCGAGCGTACCGCTTACCCTCGCGGGCACGCCGATCCGCGAGGATATCGAGGCTGGCGCCGACGCGATCGACCTCGACGCGCTCTATCTCGACCTCGTCGACGGCCAGACGATCTCGATCGCGGGTGACCGCAGCGACGCCGACGGGCTCGCGTCGAGCGAGACGCTGACCGTCAACGACGTCGTGCATATCGGCGGCTTCACCCGCCTGCTGCTCAAGAGCGGCCCCGAATACAGCTATCGCCGCCCCAGCGTCACCGTGAACGCCAATATGGCCGCAGCGACGCACGGCGAGGCCTATGAGGAGCAGCTCGGTTCGGGCGACGCGGCGCAGATCTTCCAGCGCTTCAAACTCACCAAGGCACCACTCACCTATGTCAGCGCCGAGACCCCGACCGGGCGCGCCTCGTCGCTGTCCATCCGCGTGGACGGGTTGCTGTGGCACGAGGTGCCGACGCTCTATGATGCCGGCCCCGACGACCGCGTCTACGCCGTGCGCGGCGAGGATGACGGCAGCAGCTGGGTTCAGTTCGGCGACGGCCTGCGCGGCAGCCGGCTGCCGACCGGCCAGCTCAACGTCATCGCCAGCTACCGCGCGGGCATCGGCCTCGCGGGCGAGGTCGCCGACGAGGCGATCATCCAATTGAAGACCCGCCCGCTCGGCATCCGCTCGGTGGTCAACCCCAGCCGCGCGAGCGGCAGCGCGCCGCCCGAAAGTCTCGCCGATATCCGCGTCGCCGCGCCGCGCGACGTCAAGACGCTCGGGCGGATCGTGTCGCTGATCGATTATCGCGACTATGCCTCGAATTTCGCCGGGGTGGGCAAGGCGCTCGCGGCGCAGCTCTGGTCGGGCGACCGGCGGATCGTGCTCGTCAGCATCACCGGCACCAGCGACTCTATTCTCGAACCCAATGCGCCGCTGATCGCCAATCTCCAGGCGTCGGCCGACGGTGCGCGCGACCGCTCGCACCTGATGGTCGTGCTCCCCGCGGCGCGGCGCTTCTTCCAGCTCGCGGCGCGCCTGTTCCACCATCCCGATTACCGTGCGGAGGATGTCGAGCTCGCCGCGCGCGCGCACCTGCTCGATGCCTTCGGCTTCGCGCGCCGCAACATCGGGCAGGTGGTGAGCGCCGCCGAGGTCATCGCCGCGCTGCAGGCGGTGCCGGGCGTCGTCGGGGTCGACCTCGATCTGCTCGCGCTGATCGACGACGGCGGCGCCCCCGATCCCGCGGCGAGCCTCGCCACCGTGCTTCCCGCGGAGCAGGCGCGGCTGCTGCCGCCCGAGGAGGATGAGGATTATGCCGCCGCCGAGCTGCTCACCATCTTCGACGCCGGCATCGCGCTGACCGTGGAGGCCGCCCGTGCATGACCGCCCGCCCGTCCCGCTGATCGAACTGCTGCCGCAGCATCTGCGCAACCGCGATGCCGAAGGGGGCAGGGCGCTCGAGGCGCTGATGGGCCTGCTCGGCGAGGAACTCGCGGTGGTCGAACGCGATCTCGACCAGCTCTACGACAATTGGTTCATCGAAAGCTGCGAGCCCTGGGTCATCCCCTATATCGGCGCGCTGATCGGCGCCCGCCCGATGCGCAGCTTCGGCGCGGGCGAGGTCGGACTGCGCAGCTATGTTGCCAACACGCTCGGCTATCGCCAGGCCAAGGGCACCGCCGCCGCGATCGAACAGATCGCGCGCGACGTCACCGGCTGGCCCGTCGTCGCGGTCGAATTCTTCCAGCGGCTGATCTGGAGCCAGCACGTCAACCATGTCCGCCCCGGCGCATTCGGCACCGCGTCGATCCGCGATGCCGAGGCGGCGCGCCTGTCGGCGGGCGCCTTCAGTGACGCGTGCCACAGCGCCGCTGCGGGGCCGGTCGACAGCGCCTCGGGACGCTACGCCATCCCGCACGTCGGGCTCTTCGTCTGGCGGCTCGACGCCTATCCGCTCGGTTTCCTCTCGAACGAGGCGGCGGGCTATGTCGGCGGCCTCGTGCCGCGGACCTCGGCGATCGGGCCGGGCTTCCGCCATTTCGATCCGCTCGGCGCCGATCGCGCGCTGTTCAACCAGCCCAAGGCCGACCGCTCGATCGCCGGGCGGGTCGACATGCGCATGGTGCCCGCGCCGCTCGACCGCCGGCTGCTCCACCGCGACCTCAATCGGCTGCGCGCCGGTGAAGCGGGCGGCGGGCGCTGGTTCGACGAGGTGCCCGTCCTGCGCCTCCGCCTTGGCGGCGTCGAAGTGCCGCCCGAGCGGCTGCACAGCTGCAACCTTGCGACGCGCACCGTCGGCGGCAACCCCACATGGCGCCGGCCGCAGCAGGCGGGGCATATCCTCTTCGACCCCGAACTCGGCCGCCTCGCGCTGCACGCCAGCGACGAGGGCAAGGCCGTCGAGGCGAGCTGCGCCTTCGCCGCGCCCTTCGCGCTCGGCGGCGGGCCCTATGATCGCACCGCGAGCTTCGCCACCTGGCGCGAGACGATCTTCGTCGAGGGCGCCCCCGCGCCGTGGGTGATCGGCGTCTCGACGCGGGCCGAGGAGCAGACGAACGACGTGCTGCAGGGCGGGGTGGTCGTCGCCTCGCTCGCCGAGGCGATCCTGCGCTGGAACGCCGCGGCGGGCACGGGCACGCGCGGGCTGATCGTGATGCTCGACAATGCGAGCTATGCCGAGGATCTGAGCGACGCGGCGCATATCCTGCGCATCCCCACCGAAGCGCGGCTCGCGATCGTCGCGGCGGCCTGGCCCGCCGTGCAGCGCGCGGGCGGGGTGATTGCGCGCGATCTGGATGCCCTGTCGCTCGCGCACCGCCGCCCGCACATCCGCGGCGACCTGCGCGTCCGCGCGATCGCGCCCGGCGCCGAGGAGGAGGCGGGCAGTCTGATCCTCGACGGGCTGCTGGTCGAGGGCGAGGTCGCGATCATGGCCGGCGCGCTCGGCAACCTCGCGCTCCGCCACTGCACGATCGGCGCTTCGGCCGCTGGGCTGACCAAAGGTGTGCGCGTCATTTCGCAGAATGGCGGGCTCGCGACGCGGGTCGATCATTGCATCACCGGCCCGCTCGCGCTCGGCACCGCCGGCGGTGGACTCGTCATCGCCGATTCGATCGTCGGCGAGGACCGCGACCTGCAAGCCGACCCTGACCTGCTGCCGCTCGTCCTCGACGCCCCCGTCGCCGACGTCGATATCGCGCGCAGCACGATCTTCGGCCGCGCGAGCATCCGCTCGATCGAGGCCGAGAACAGCTTGCTCATCGGCACGACGCGCGCCGCGCAGCGCCAGCGCGGCTGCGTCCGCTTCTGCTATGCACCGCTGACTTCGCGCGTCCCGCGCCGCTATCGCTGCCAGCCCGACCTCGCCATCGCCGAGGCCGAGCAGGCCGTGGCGCCCGCGCCGCTCGCCGACGCTGAGCGGCAGCGCATCGCGCGCAGCATGGTGCCGATCTTCACCGCCAGCGCCTTTCCCGCCGGCGCCTTCGGCCAGCTCGCGCTGGCCTGTCCCGGCGCCGTGGCGGCGGGCGCGTTCGGCGGCGCCGAAATGGGCGCGGGCTTCGCGGCGGGCACGCCGTTCCGCCGCGCGAACCTCACCGACATGCTCGACGAATATCTGCCGTTCGGATTGGTGGCGGCGCCCCTGTTCCAGACCTGAGGACGAAGACGATGACTGGCGATTTCACCCGCGACACCTTCCGCCCCGACAAGGGCTACAGCGCCGTGCGGATGCAGCAGGGACGGCTGTTCACTGACGCCGACTGGAATGAGGAGGGCGACATCCACCGCAGCGCGCTGCGCACCACGACGCGCTCGGTGATCGGCGCGAGCGGCTTTCCCGAGGATGCGCCGGGCTTTGCGATCCTCGCCGGCGCGGGTGGGCAGACGCTGCTGATCGGCGGCGGGCAGGCGTATCTCGACGGCATCGGCATCTCGCACATAGCGCCCGTTCGCCTGGCCTTGCTCCGCCATTCGGGCACCGGCGCCGCGACGCGGTGGCGCGTCGAAGCCGGCACGCGCGTCGCGGTCGGCGATTATCTGGTGCTGGTCGGCAATACGCCCGCGCAGGCGGTGCGCGTCGCGACCCTGCTCGACGACGTCGACGGGCGCCAGACCTTCCAGGCTGCCGCCGCGATCTCGGCCGCCGCCGACGCGCAGGTCGACCGCTATCGCAGCGCCGAGAGCCAGCCCTTCCTGCCCGGCGACAACCTGCCGACCGTCGCGGGCGACTATCTCGCCTATCTCGACCTGTGGGAGCGGCCGGTGACCGCCGCCGACGACCCGTTGATCCGCGAGACGGCGTTCGGCGGTCCCGACACCGCGATCCGCGACCAGCTGGTCTGGCAGGTAAAGTTCGCGCGCACCGCCGATCTCGTCGCTGTGGGCGCGGTGACCGCGCCGGTCAGCTGCGCGAGCTTCGCGCCCGGCTGGGCGCCCTTGGGTCCCGCCGCCACTGGCACGATGCGCGCGCGCGCCAATGCCGCGGCGGCGGCGGTCGATCCTTGCGCGTTGCCCGCGGCCGGCGGTTATCGCAGCCTCGAGAATCATCTCTACCGTGTCGAAATCCACAATGGCGGCGCAGTTGGTGGCCGCTGGAAATGGTCGCGCGACAATGGCGGCGGCACGGCGCGCTATGCCGAGATCGACAATGGCGCGCTGATCCTCGACAGCCTCGGCCCCGACGAGCCGAGCGCGCTCAAGAAGGACGACTGGGTCGAGATCCTCGACGAGGCGCGGCGGCTGAAGGGTCAGCCCGGCTTTTTCGCGCGCCTGTCCGACATCAACGGCACGCGCGCGAGCCTCGGCGAGGTGCGCCACCCCGACACGCTCGCCGCGCTGACCAGCGGCAGCGCCCCCGACCTCAGCGTGCTGCCCGCGAAGGGCATCGTCCGGCGCTGGGAGGGCGGCCTGCCCATCGATATCGTCGCGGACGTCTGGGTCCCCGTCGAGCAGGGGATCGAGGTCGAGTTCCGCGCGGGGCGCATGGCGACCGGCGACCATTGGCAGATCCCCGCGCGCTCGCTCGCCGCGACGATCGAGTGGCCGTCGAAGGACGCGATCGGCAAACCCGCCGCGCTGCCCGCCAAAGGCATCGCCCATCATTATGCCGCACTGGCGCTGGTGACGCGCGCCGCGAACGGGGTCTGGACCGTCGCCAGCGATTGCCGGAACATCTTTTCGCCGCTTACCGCGCTGCGCAGCTTCCTCTATCTCGGCGGCGACGGGCAGGAGGCGATGCCCAACCCGCTCGCGCCCGCGACGCGCATCCCGCTCGCCTCACCGCTGCGCGTCGGGGTGATCCGCGGCAAGACGCCGCTGCCGGGGCTCGCCGTCGAGTTCGAGATCATCGCCGGCGACGGGCGGCTCGGCCCGGTCGCCGACAATGTCAAGAAACGCATCGCGATGACCGACGGCGATGGCGTCGCGAGGATCGACTGGTCGCTCGACGCGGCGACGCCGACCCAGCGCGTGGTTGCGCGGCTGCTCAACGCGGCGGGCCAGCCGACGCATCTTCCGATCCAGTTCAACGCCAATCTCAGCACCGCGGCGGCGACCTCGTTCGACCCCGCGAACACCCCGCTGCTCGCGGGTGAGAACACGGTGCAGGGCGCGATCGAGAAGCTCGCGGGGCAGACGCAAGTCGGCTGCTCGACCTATATCGTCACCGAGGGCAGCGACTGGGCGGAAATCTTGAAATCGATCAAGGACGGCGAGGATGCCGCCGTCTGTTTCCAGCGCGGTACCTATGAAACCGACATTCCGGTCGAAATATCGAACAAGGGGCATCTCACGATCCACGGCGCGGGCGACGGGACGCAGGTCGTCGCCAAGCGCGCCGAATGCGCCTTGCTGTTCAAGCAATGCGCCAGCGTCACCATCCGCGACATGGCGGTGTCGGCGCCCGACGGGTCGGGGGCGCTCGACGATTTCGTGTCGCGCCACGGGCCGGTGACGATCCTCGACTGCCCGACGGTCGAGGTGTCGGGGCTGTCGCTGCGCTGCGGCGGCGGCGCGGCGGCCGAACGCACCGGGCTCGCGATCCGCGGCTCGACCGAAAAGCCGCTCGATTCGGTGCATGTGACGCACAACCGGCTGTCGATCGGACTGGCGCAGGACGGCATCCTCGTCACCGACGCGGTGCACATCCTGATCGCCGACAATGAACTCGCGGTGGTTCCCGGCAAGGCGGGGCTGAAACCGGGGCGGCTGCTCGAGGAGGCGCGCTGGCGCAAGAACATCGCCGACCTGCTGGTCGCCAAGCCGCGCGAGGCGGCGGGCAAGGGGAGCGGCAACCGTGAATTTCGTGCGGGTTCGATCACCGCGACCTTCGAATCGCCGATGCCGCAGGAGGAATGGAACAAATTGTTCGAGGCCGATCCGCCGCGCTCCGACGAGGTGCGCACGATCGCGGGGGTGCAGAATTATATCAAGCGGATGAGCGATGTCGTGATCGCCGACCCCGAACGCTCGCCGACCTTCAAGCGCGCGATCCGCACGATGGGCGGGCGCATCGGCGAGGCGCGGATGGCGAATGTCGAAGCCGAGGTCAAACGCTCGCTGGTGCTGATCGGCGAACCGAGCGCGCGCAGCGAACGCGGCGAGCGTGAGGTGGCGGGCGCGGCTGACGGCAGCGTGACGGTCCGGTCCGGCTCGATCGGCGTGACCTTCGACTCGCCGATCGGCCAGACCGACTGGAACAATGCGATGAAGCTGATGCCCGCGCGCGACGTGTCGAGCACCGCCGACCTGGTCAAGCATCTGCGCAAGGTCGGCGCGCGCATGGGCGCCGAGGAAAAATTCCGCGAGACGCTGCCGAGCGCGAAAGGCTGGTTCGACCGCTTCACCAGCCAGATGCCCAGCTACGCGCGGCAGGCGATCACCTGCGGCGGGCGCACCCAGACGACGGTGCAGATCCGCGGCAACAAGGCGTTCGGCTTTGTCCGCGGCGTCCATGTCGGCGCCAGCGGCACCGATCCCGAGCTCGTGCGCGCGGGCAATGTCACCATCGCCGACAACCACCTCTCGCTGCGCAAGCCGGGCGAGGGCATCTATGTGCCGATGGGGCTCTTCGTCGGCAATGTCGACACGCTGCGGATCCAGCGCAACACCCTCGACTGGGCGGGCGCGCGCAGCGACGACCTGTTCAACCACGGCATTCGCGTGTGGGGCGATATCGGCCGCTACCTCAAGATTTCGGACAACCGCATCGCGATCGCGCGCATCGGCATCGCGGTGCAGCCCATCCTCGAGATCGGGCAGGAGGAGATGTTCCGATGCCTGTGGGTGGCGTCGGACAATCTTTCGGAGGCGTCCTTCCCCGCCAATGTGGTCAAGGCGCCGCGATTCCTCCTGAAGCGCGACAATCGTCCCTGAAAATTGCGTGAAAAACGGCGATTTTCCTTGCAATTCTGGAAAGAATCGGCCAACATTTTCATGGCCTTGATTGATAATGAAGGCAGGATGATCTGGTGCCGTTAAGGGTTCGAGTCCCTTTTGGGGTCATGGGGCGGGTCCACAGGGGTCCGCCCCTATCCATTTCAGCCCAAATCTTCTTTTTATATAGCTATTTCAGCTGCCTGCGGCTTGCCCTTCGCCGCGCACGATCTTCGCCCAGGGGTTGAGGTCGGGTTCGCCGATCTTGACCAGCTTGTTGCGGTCGCGGTGGAGGAAGGGTTCGTCGCGGCCCTTCACGATCAGCATGGTGTCGGAGACATAGCTCCACGATCCGTCGTCGTGAAAGTCGACCGTCAGCTGATAGGCGTCGGTGCGGAAGGCGAGGTCGAGAAAGCTCGTCGAACAGATGCCATATTCGGTTTCACCACGGGCCGCCTTCACGACGAGGCGTCTGGCATTGGGCTCGGCATGACCCGAAGCCATCGCGATCTGCCCGCGCGGGATCGCCAGCGTCTGCAGGATCAGCCCGGTCGCGGGTTCGTAGAGCCAGTAACCCACCTGGTCGTGGAAGCTGATATCCTCCTCGCGCGTGTTGACATGCTGGTGATAGCGCAGGCCATAGAAAAGCTGCGGGCCGTTGGCCTGCGGGTCGATTGGCTGCATCTCGATCCGCTCATAATATTGGCGCGTCTCGGGGCCGTCGGCCTTGGGGTTGATATCGACCCCGCGCTGGCCTTCCCAGATGCCGGCAAGCCGCGCGAGCGGACCGAGATTGGCCAGCGTCTCGGGGTCGACATCCTCGGGCTCGGTGAAAATATCTTCGGGTAATTCCATAGCTTGCCCCTAAAGCCTGAGACGGCCCCTTAAATATCCTCGACCAGCCGGCCATAGAGATGGGGGCGGCGATCGCGAAAAAAGCCCATCCCCGCCCGGTGCTTCGCCGCGCGGTCGAGATCGATCGTCTCGACCAGCACCCCGGTCTCGCCCGCCCCATAGTCCTGCGTCAGGTCGCCCCATTCGTCGCTGATGAAACTGTGGCCATAGAAGTTCGCGTCGCCTTCTGCTCCGATGCGGTTTGCAGCGACGACGGGCATGCAATTCGACACCGCATGCCCCTGCATCGCACGGCGCCACATGCGACTGGTGTCGAGCTCGGCATCATAAGGCTCGCTGCCGATCGCGGTGGGATAAAAGAGTATCTCGGCGCCCATCAGCGCCATCGCGCGCGCGCATTCGGGATACCATTGGTCCCAGCACACGCCCACGCCGATCCGCGCGCCGAACAGGTCCCACGTCTTGAATCCCGTATTCCCGGGCCGGAAATAATATTTCTCTTCATAGCCCGGCCCGTCGGGGATGTGCGATTTGCGGTACGTCCCCATGATGCCGCCGTCGGGCCCGATCATCGCCAGCGTGTTGTAATAATGATGCCCGTCGCGTTCGAAAAAGCTCGTCGGGATCGCGACCTTCAGCTTCGCCGCGAGCGCCTGCATCGCGACCACGCTCGGATGTTCCGCGGTGGGCCGAGCGGTGGCGAAATGCTTTTCCTCTTCCACCTGACAAAAATAAGGCCCCTCGAACAGCTCGGGCGGCAAGATCACCTGCGCGCCCTTCGCTGCCGCCGCTTCGACGAGCGCCGAAACGGCCTCGATATTGGGCTCGACGGGGCCAGGCAGGGCAAGCTGGAGCGCGGCGACGGAGAGAGTGCGGGTCATGGAGCGGATATAGGGTAGGCCGATTGTCTTGCCAGCGCAAAAACCACCGTCGGGGCTATTCTTTCCCCTCTGTCATCCCGGCGAAGGCCGGGATCCCGCCGGATGCTCCCGACGCGGGGTTAAGATCCCGGCCTTCGCCAGGATGACGATTGGAAAGTGCCGGACCTAGGCCGGCACCTGCTGGCTCGAGCAATGGAAGCTGCCGCCGCCGGCGATGATGCCGAGCGCGGGCACACCGACCGCGCGGCGCCCGGGGAAGAGCGCGGTGAGCGCCTCGACCGCGGCCGCATCATTCGCGGCGCCATAGGTCGGCACGACCACGCTGCTGTTGCCGATGTAGAAGTTCATATAGCTCGCCGCCGCAATCTCGCCGTCCAGCTCGACCCGGCCGGGCGAGGGCAGGTCGACGATCTCGACTCCGCCGAACGCTGCGGTGCGCGCGCGCGCGTCGGCATAGATCGCCGCATTGGGATCGTCGTCCCCCGCGGCAACCGGGATCGCCAGCCGTCCCTCGCCGACGAAGCGCGCAAGATTGTCGACATGGCCGTCGGTATGGTCGCCGATCAGTCCCTTGCCCAGCCACAGCAGCCGCTCGATGCCCAGCGACTGGTGCAGCCGAACCGCGATATCCTCGCGCGTCAGCGACGGGTTGCGGTTGATATTGAGCAGGCATTCCTCGGTCGTGACGCAGAGGCCCGTGCCGTCGACATCGATGCCGCCGCCCTCGAGCACCCAATCCTGTTCGTCGACCGGGAAACCCGTCGTCGCGGCGAGCGCGGCGCCGACTTCCTGGTCGCCGGGCATGACGAATTTCTCGCCCCACCAGTTGAAGCGGAAATCGCGCGCGCGCCGTGCCGCGCCGGTCCCCGCGACGATCGGCCCGGTGTCGCGCAGCCAGATATCGCCGAGCGGCTGGACGAGGATGCGCACCCCCGGATCGACCAGCTTCGCCGCGATCTCGGCCTGGCCTTCGTCGTTGACGACCAGCCGCACCTCCTCGCCGCGCCCGCCGTCGTGGACGGCGTTCGCGAAGGACGCGACGTCGCGCCGCGCGGCATCGATCCGGCCCGACCATTCCTCCGCCATATGCGGAAAGCCGATCCAGACGGCGTCGTGGGGCGCCCATTCGGCGGGCATGCGCAATGTCATCGCGTGCTAGTCCTTTGCGTCGATGCCGATGGCATCGGTCGTGTCGTCCAGAACGCAGCAATCCAGAACGGCCCGCGCCGTTCTGGATTGCCGGAACCTCGTGCTCCCCGCAACTGCGGAGGAGCGATTGCCGTCTTTACTTCCCGGCGCGCGACTTGTCGCGGGCGGCGCGGAACTCGTCGCCTTCGACCCAGTTCGGCCACGCGTCGGTCATCGCGAGCATCCGCCCCGCGGCGTAATAGAGGCGCAGGTCCGACATCATGCCGCCCCAGTCGGTGATCGCCTCATATTCGTCGCCCGGCGCGTGATAGCGGTTCTTTTCATAATCTTCCGAGGCTTTCTTGCCGGCCTCGACCCCGCCTTCGACGAGCTCGTCGCCGCTGCCGAAGTTGAACATCGGGACGCCCAGCTTGGCGAAGCTGAAATGGTCGGAGCGATAGTAGAAGCCCTTCTCGGGCGTCGGTTCCTGCTTGACCGTGCGGCCCTCCATCTTGGCGAGCTTGGCGACATAGGCGTCGAGTTCGGACTTGCCGCCGCCGACGACCACGATGTCCTTCGCCGGGCCGACCGCGTTGAGCGCGTCCATATTCACCCCGCCGACGGTCTGCGCGAGCGGGAAGATCGGGTTTTCGGCATAATATTTGGAGCCGAGCAGCCCCGATTCCTCGGCGGTGACCGCGAGGAACACGATGCTGCGGTCGGGGGCTCCCGCCGCCTTGAACGCCTGCGCCAGCGTCACGAGGCCCGCGATGCCGCTCGCATTGTCGACCGCGCCGTTGCAGATGTCGTCGCCCGCGACCGGCGTGCAGCGGCCGAGATGGTCCCAATGGCCGGTGTAGAGCACATATTCGTCCGGACGCTTGGCGCCCGGCAGCACGCCGATGACGTTGCGCGACATCTTCTTGGCGATCTCGTTGTCGAACGAGAAATTCGCCTTCACGCCCGTCAGCGGCACGGGCTTGAAGCCCTTGACCTTTGCGGCATCGCGCAGCTTGTCGAAATCCTGCCCCGCGCTCGCGAAGAGCTCCTTCGCCTTGGGCAGCTGGATCCAGCCGTTGGCGACGGTCTGGCTCGCGCCGCCGTCCTTGCTTTCGGCCAGATACTGCGTGCCGGTGTTGCTGCTCTCGACGACGTTCCAGCCATAGGCGGCGGGTTCGGTGTCGTGGACGATCAGCACTGCCGCGGCGCCCTGGCGCGCGGCTTCCTCATATTTATACGACCAGCGGCCGTAATAGGTCATCGCACGGCCGTTGAATTCGCCCTTGGTTTCCGGCGTTTGCCAGTCGGGGTCGTTGACCAGCACGACCACGGTCTTGCCCTTCACGTCGAGCCCGGCATAGTCGTTCCAGCCCTTTTCGGGGGCATTGATGCCGTAACCGACGAACACGACGTCGCTGTCCTTGATCTCGGTCCTGGGCTGCACGCGCCAGCTGAACGCGACATAATCCTTGGCATATTGCGCGGTGACGGGCGCCTTGCCGCCGGTGAAGCTGATCGGTGTGGCGTTCTTCGCGGTGATCTCCACCAGCGGGACGTCCTGCGTCCATTGGCCGTTGTTGCCCGGCTGCAGGCCCGCTTCCTGATATTTCTTGATGATATAGGCGACGGTCTTTTCCTCGCCCGGCGTCCCCGGCGCGCGCCCTTCATAGGCGTCCGACGACAATTCCTTGGTCACCTCCTGCAACGTCGCGAGCGACAGTTCGGGGATCTGGACGTCGGGGATCGCGGCGGCGGCGGTGGCATCGCTCGTCGCCTTGTCCTCGCCACCACACGCGGCAAGCGACAGGAGAACCGCGAAGGCCGCGGCGGATCGGGGGGAACGCAGCATGATATGTCCTTGGATAGTTTCGTTTGCGACGAGCGGGCTTGTGCCAGCGGGGGCGGGGGGATGCAAGGGCAGGGGACTGAGGGTCGCGCGATGGATGGCGGCTTTTCAATCGTCCGGTCAGACCAAGTCGGCAGCAACAGGCCGGAACAGATCGATTGGGCCCAGCACATGGCCGTCCGAAAGATAGCTCGCGCCGCTAAACCCGGTGATCCGCCGATCGATACGCGGGAGATCATTGATCGTCATCGGCCCGTTTCGCGCGGTGTCCACAAGATGTCGAAAGGTCTGCTCCTCAATGCCGATAAACGTGCCTGAACTACGATCGAGCCTGAAGGGATCGTTCGGCCCGGCGACCAGCTTTCCGTCTTCCAACTTGAAGGGCAGAGCGCCCTCGGGATCGGTCGGGAAATAGCCTCCGACAAACCGCAGTCCTTTAAGAGTTGGCAGCAGACATTCCCACAGAACGATCCCGAAGCTTAGGTCGTCAGCTATCGTCGTGCCTGTCGCAAGCGCGGCCGAGAGGACGGGCTGGCGGATCTTCGCAAGGCTCGGCGCATAATGAAGGGAGCGGACCGCGGCCGCGAACCCGCCATTCTCATCAAAAAAGGGACGCTCTCCGGGAGTCTGCGGATCCTCTGCTGAGAGGGTTGTGAAGATGGCTGGGCTATGGGTGTGGACTGCCCATCGCATCGCTACAATGTAACCCTTCACGCTCATCGCGTTTCCGGATTGATCAAGAACGCGCACTCGGTTGAACTGATTGCGCCACGTCGCAAATTTCTTAGCCTTGAAACCGACTGCCTCGATCGTCCCCTTCGCCTCAGCAAGCGACACCTGGCCTGTCGGTTCCACGCAGAAATAGTCGGGGGCATCTCCCCCAGCGCCGGGATTGCATTCGACCGACGCACCATACGCCCAAGAAAGCGCGCCGTGATTGCGGACGTCGTCGATCCGTGCGACGTGCCTGATGTCGAGGTGCTCGGCCAGAAACCAGCGACAGAATGCCTCGCCGAGCTCGTTAGAGTTGTTTTGTTTCTTCGTTTTGTTGGCGCCTAAGCCGTTCGGCTGGAACCGAAACGCGGTGCATGGCTCTAGATACCGAACGTGCTCGAACTGGGCGGGGTCGGGGTTCGGCGGGGCCTTGTCGTAGCTCTGCAAATAATAATGGTGATACAAATCAGCTAGATCTACCATGATTTCCGGCAATGGATTTCCCGGCTTTGCTGGATTTTCGAGCGAAGCCGGGACGGCCGGAAACTTGTTAAGCGCCACTCTTACCGATTTCCGCATGCATCCCCCAAGGCGATTCCCGGTCGATGTCGAACAGCGACATCATCCGTATTACGTTGCCGCTTTCTATACGCTATATTGCGACAGCCCAAGAATGTCCTTCCCGGAGAATCAAATATCGGCTGCTGCCCCGCATCGATTCGAATATCTAGGGCTTTTATACTAACAAAACAGGCCGTTGTCCGGCCGTCCTTTGGTCTCTCGCAATAGACCGCTCGATCAGCGCGAATAGAGTCTGACGACCAGATTTGGTTACTTCGTCACTCGAAGCGGGGCTTCGTGCAGCATGGGAAGGCAAGCATAAGTCGCATTGGTGCCGCCGCCAATCGGTCTCGGACGAAATAATGCTTTCCTAATATATCTCGCTATGCGTCAAACTGGCGGATGAAGCTCCTCCGTTTCTCCTGTCCATCTTTTCTGTTCGCCCAAGCACCCGGCTCGCGCGAAGCGACGCGCCGTGTGAAAGCGTCACTGCGTGATTGGGGTCCGCCCTCCGCCCGAAAAACGCAATTCGCGAATGAAGTTGCGCAGTTTTGCGCGGCTTTGCCTCCCGACCAGATCGGGCATTGTCCCGGCAGGCGGCCGCCGGACCGAAAGGTCGGATTGGCCATGATTATCCTCCCCGTCGCGCAGCGATGGGGAGGTGGCAGCGCGAAGCGCTGACGGAGGGGCATGGGGGCTGCCGTCGCTGCCCCTCCACCATCCGCTTCGCGGACGGTCCCCCTCCCCATGGCTACGCCACAGGGAGGATCGGTTTCGGCTATCGGCGGTGCCGCTCGAACATTGAATCCACTGTGAAGTTCGGCAGTTTTCCGCCGTTTTTGGCGTTGGCATCTTCCGCGCGAGTTTGCCCCGCATGCAATACTGCGGATCGCACGCTGGTGCGCCGCGGACATGGGCTGCGTGATCCCGTGCGATACCCCTGTGAAGTTGCGCAGTTTTCTGCGACTTTCAGCTACCCGCGTTCGCCCCGCCGACGCGCCGATGCGGCCACGAAAAAGGGCGGCCCGTTGCCGGACCGCCCCTTTTGTTTCCTGCGATGAACCGCCGGATCAGCGCGAATAGAATTCGACGACCAGATTCGGTTCCATCTTCACCGGGTACGGCACTTCGTCGAGCGTGGGCACGCGAACGTAGGTCGCCTTGGTGCCGTCAACGGCCAGATATTCGGGCAGGTCGCGCTCGGGCAGGCTCTGTGCTTCGGCGACCAGCGCCATTTCCTGCGCCTTCTTGCCGAGGGTGATTTCGTCGCCCGGCTTCACGAGGCGGCTGGCGATGTTGCACTTCACGCCGTTCACATAGACGTGGCCGTGGCTGACCAGCTGGCGCGCCGAGAAGATCGTCGGGGTGAACTTCGAGCGATAGACGACCGCGTCGAGGCGGCGCTCGAGCAGGCCGATCAGGTTCTGGCCGGTGTCGCCCTTCATCCGCGATGCTTCGAAATAATTCTTCTTGAACTGCTTTTCGGTGATGTCGCCGTAATAGCCCTTCAGCTTCTGCTTCGCGCGGAGCTGGATGCCGAAGTCCGACACCTTGCCCTTGCGGCGCTGGCCGTGCTGGCCGGGGCCATATTCGCGGCGGTTGACCGGGCTCTTGGGGCGACCCCAGATGTTCTCGCCCATGCGGCGGTCGAGTTTATACTTGGCGCTCTGGCGCTTCGACATATGTCGTCTCCAATATGCTGTGTGCCGAAGGATTTCGGCGGTTTCCCGGGTCGCACCGTACGGGCTGTGCCGTACGCGACCGCCGCTTCACCGGGGTGCGGGGTCCATTGCGAAGGCGCGCGGTTAGACGCAGGATGCGGCAAAGTCAAGCATTGCCGCGCTCTCCCGACGCCCCGGCTCGACAGCGGGAAAAAAGCCGCTAAAGCCGCGCGCATGACCGCTGCCAAATCGCCCGATGCCTGCGAAACGATGATCGACGTCCGCGCCGGGGTCGACGAAGTCGACCGCGAACTCGTCGCGCTGCTCGTCCGCCGTTTCGGCTATATGGACGCCGCGGCGCGCATCAAGACCGACCGGGGTGTCGTCCGCGACGAGGCGCGCAAGGCGCAGGTGCTCGACAATGTCGCGCGAGAAGGTGTCGCCGCCGGACTCGAGCCCGACCGGCTGCGCGCGATCTGGAACGAGCTGGTCGAGCAGTCGATCGCCTATGAAATGATCCGCTGGGACCGGATTCGCGCGAACCCGGCCTAGGGCCTGAACCCATAAATTACGCGTTCGCGTAATTTATGGGTTCAGGCCCTAGGCTGCCCCGTTCAGTTGGTGCTGTTGCCGGCCGGCTTTTCGGTCGCGCCGTTGGCGGCCTCGGTTTCGACCTTCGGCGCCTCGATCGTGCGGCAGACCTTCTTGGGCACGCTGCTGCCGGTCGATTCGATCCGCTGACAGACCTTCTTGGGCTTGGCGGGTTTCGCCGGCTGGGTGGTGGTCGTACCGGTCGCAGCCGCGCCGGCAGCGTCGCCCGATGCCGCGGCGAGCGCGAGCGAAAGCAATAACGTCATCATGGAACATCAGACTCCTGGAAATATGGCCAACCGGACCTCTCCAAATGCCGGCCAATTCCCCAAGCCGATCATATAGATGGTATCATGCGTGAGGCTTCAAGCGATCATCCAGCCAAAGATCGCCGGCGTGGGAAAGGGCAATGGCGCCCGTGAATTGGTCGGATAGAGCGAGCGGCGCCGGACCGAAAAGGAAAGGAGTCCGCCAATCTCTATCGCAGACTCATTCGGGGACTGTCGTCGAACCGGCTGGCCGCGGGCCGCGCTTTTCCGAACCTGGCCTAGTTGCCGAGCGGCGAATCGCCGACGCCGACATTCTGCTTATAGCCTTGGTTGATCGCGTCGATATTTGCGGCCTGGCCGGCGTCCCACTGTGCCTGCGTCTTGCAGGTGCGCTTACCAAGATTGCTGCCGGTCATCTTTACCGTCTTGCAAATCTTCTTGGGCTTTTCCGGCTTGGCGGGCTGCGTAGCGGTCGTCGAGCCGTCGGCAGGCGGGTTTTCGGCAGCGGCCGCGGCGAGCGCCAGCGACAGGATAAGGGTCATCATGGGAAAGTAGCTCCTGAAACGATTTCCCGCTGCTTATCGCCTTTTTGCCGTCCGGCCAAGAGCCGTTATGATGCCGCGCATCATCCTGATATCGTTGTATGACCATCCCGTCTTGGTGAGCGCGGTGCGCAGCGTGCGCAGGGTCATCGTCCGGCGGTCGGGCGGGAAGAAATAGCCCGTCGCATCGAGATCGCGGACCAGGTGATCGATCAGTCCTTCGAGCTCGCCGTGCGGCGCGGGGGGATCGAGCGGCACCTCGGGCGGGCTCGCGAGCGCTTCGCCTTTCGACCATTCATAGGCGAGCAGGATTACCGCCTGCGCCAGATTCAGCGAAGCGAATTCGGGATTGATCGGCACGGTGACGATGCTGTGCGCCAGCGCGACGTCGTCGGTTTCCAGCCCCGACCGCTCGGGACCGAAGACATAGGCCGCGCGTCCCGCGGTGGCGTGCACTTGGCTAGCCGCGGCCTCGGGGGTCAGCACCGGCTTGGTCACCCCGCGCTTGCGCACCGTGGTCGCATAGACGTGCGTGCAGTCGGCGGTCGCCTCGGCCAGGCTGCCGAAGACCTGGGCGTCGGCGAGCACGATATCGGCGCCCGATGCGGCGGGGCCGGCATCGGGGTTCGGCCAGCCGTCGCGCGGGCTGACGAGCCGCAATTCGGTCAGCCCGAAATTGAGCATCGCGCGCGCCGCCTTGCCGATATTCTCGCCGAGTTGCGGGCGGACGAGGACGATGACGGGGGGCGGGGCGGCTTCGAGGGATGTGTCCTGGCTCACCCCTTGTGCGCCGCCTCGTTGATCGTCGAGGCGAATTCCTCGAAATCCTTCGCCTCGGTGAACTCGCGATAGACGCTGGCGAAGCGGATATAGGCGACGCTGTCGAAACCCTTCAGCGCCTCCATCACCATTGCGCCGATCTGCGACGCCTTCACCTCATTCTCGCCCGATGTTTCGAGCTGGCGCTGGATGCCCGACACCAGCCGCTCGATGCGCGCGCCGTCAATCGGGCGCTTGCGGCACGCGATCTGGACGCTGCGCATCAGTTTCTCGCGGTCGAAGGGTTCGCGCCCGCCGTCGGCCTTGAGCACCGCCACCTCGCGCAGCTGGATGCGCTCGAAGGTCGTGAAACGCGCGCCACAATCCTCGCATTGCCGCCGCCGCCGGATCGCCGCGCCGTCCTCGGTCGGACGGCTGTCCTTCACCTGGCTGTCTTCATGGCCGCAATAGGGACAGCGCATCGGTCAGCGTTTCACCCGCGTATAGAGCGCGATCGCGGCGCCGGCGAACAGGCCGACGGGCCAGCTGACGACGGGCAGCACCAGCCCTGCGACGGCGCCGACAGCGCCGCCGGTCAGCACCGGCCGCGTCGAGGGGTGGGCCATGCCCTGCTTGCCCATCGCCTTGACTTCTTCGATCGTCAGTTCGACCAGCGTCGGTTCCTCGGGGTGCTGCCGTGCCATTTATACTATCCCTGATAGATGGGGAAATTTTCGCAGAGCGCGCGGACGCGCCTCCGCACATCGGCCTCGACGTCGGCGTCGCCATGCTCGCCCTTGCCGCGCAAAGCTTCGAGCACGTCCGCGACCATGTCGCCGATCTCCTCGAACTCGGCGATGCCGAAGCCGCGCGTCGTGCCCGCTGGCGAACCCACGCGGATGCCGCTGGTCTTGACGGGCGGGAGCGGGTCGAAGGGCACGCCATTCTTGTTGCAGGTGATCGCGCTGCGCTCGAGCGCCTCGTCGGCGTCGCGCCCGGTGATGCCGAGCGGGCGCAGGTCGATCAGCGCGAGGTGCGTGTCGGTGCCGCCCGCGACGACATCGGCGCCGCGCGCCTTCAGCCGGTTCGCCAGCGCCTGTGCATTGGCGATCGTCGCCTTGGCATAATGTTTGAACTCGGGGCGCAGCGCTTCGCCGAAGGCGACCGCCTTCGCGGCGATGACGTGCATCAGCGGGCCGCCCTGCAGCCCGGGGAAGACCGCCGAATTGATGCGCTTCGCGATCGCTTCGTCGTTGGTCAGGATCATGCCGCCGCGCGGGCCGCGCAGCGTCTTGTGCGTCGTCGTGGTGACGACATGCGCATGCTCCATCGGCGAGGGATGCGCGCCGCCGGCGACGAGGCCCGCGAAATGCGCCATGTCGACCATCAGCAGCGCGCCGACATCGTCGGCGATCGCGCGGAAGCGCGCGAAATCGAGCGTGCGCGGATAGGCCGAACCGCCCGCGATGATCAGCGCGGGGCGATGTTCCTTGGCCAGCGCCGCGACCTGGTCGAAATCGACGAGATGGTCGTCGGGGCGCACGCCGTACTGCACGGCGTTGAACCATTTGCCCGACATCGCGGGCGCCGCGCCGTGGGTCAGGTGGCCGCCGGCATCGAGGCTCATGCCGAGGATCGTCGCGCCGGGCTTGGTCAGCGCCAGCATCACCGCGCCGTTCGCCTGCGCGCCCGAGTGCGGCTGGACGTTGGCGAAATTGCAGTCGAACAATTTCTTGGCGCGGTCGATCGCGAGGGTCTCGACTTCGTCCGACGGCGCGCAGCCCTGATAATAGCGGCGGCCGGGATAGCCTTCGGCATATTTGTTGGTGAAGACGCTGCCCTGTGCCTCGAGCACCGCCTTGGAGACGATGTTTTCCGACGCAATCAGCTCGATCTGGTAACGCTCGCGCTCCATCTCATGCTTCATCGCCGCTGCGACGGCGGGGTCGACGGCGGCGACGCCGTCGGTGAAATAGCCGGCCGATTTGATGGGCTTATCGAGCGTTTCTGTGGTCATCGGCTGGTCTCCAATTGGGCCTGATTGAAGGGGGGCTGGGAAAGCTTGTCGACGCGGCGCGCGTGGCGGTCGCCGGCGAAATCGGTGGTCAGGAAGGCGGCGAGGCACGCCTTGGCCATGTCGATGCCGGTCAGCCGCGCGCCCATCGCGATGACGTTCGCATCATTATGCTCGCGCGCGAGCTTCGCCGACAGCGGTTCGCCGACCAGCGCGCAGCGGCACGCCGGGTTGCGGTTGACCGAAATCGAGATGCCGATTCCGGATCCGCACAGCACGACGCCCTTCTCGGCGCGCCCGCTCGCGACGGCTTCGGCCAAGCGATAGCCATAGTCAGGGTAATCGACGCTGTCGGGGCCGTCGGTGCCGAGATCCTCGACCTCATGCCCCTGCTCGCGCAGCCAGCCCGCAAGCTGGGCTTTCAGCTCGTAAGCGGCGTGGTCGGCGGCGATGGCGATGCGCATGATGCGGCTCCCGCAGGGCTTCAGGGAATCGATGAGCGCGCTTTAGGCCAAGGCGCCGACAATGGCCATAAGCGAGGTGGCAAATTTGTGACGCCGCCGATAAAGCAGCCCCATGTCCGACACGATCATGTCCATCCTGATGCTTACCGGGGTCGTCCTGACCGGGGGTGCCGTCTATGTGTTTCGCATGGGCGACAGGCGCCGCGCGCTGCTGATGCTCGTCGCGGCGCTGGTGATGTTCGCCAATGTCGCGATCTGGCTGGTGCCGGTGAAATAGCCTGGGTCCTCCCCCGACAGGGGAGGATCGTTTGTCAGCGGATCGGCGAATCGGGCGCGAGCCGCATATCCAGATAGTTATCGAGCGACTTCATCAGCTGGTCGAGCTCATGCTCGAAGAAATGGTTCGCGCGCGGGATCTCGTCGTGATGGATGGTGATGCCCTTTTGGGTGCGCAATTTGTCGACCAGTTTCTGCACGGCCGTGGGCGGCACGATCTCGTCCTGTCCGCCTGCGACGATGATGCCCGACGAGGGGCAGGGGGCGAGGAAGCTGAAGTCGTACATGTTCGCCGGCGGCGCGACCGACAGGAAGCCGCGGATTTCGGGGCGGCGCATCAACAGCTGCATGCCGATCCACGCGCCGAAGCTGAAGCCCGCGATCCAGGTCGTCTGCGCCTCGGGATGGATCGACTGCACCCAGTCGAGCGCCGAGGCGGCGTCGCTCAGCTCGCCGATGCCGTTGTCGAAAGTGCCCTGGCTGCGGCCGACGCCGCGGAAGTTGAAGCGCAGCACGGCGAAACCGCGCGCGACGAAGCTCTTGTACATCGCCTGCGTGATGCGGTCGTTCATCGTGCCGCCGCCCTGCGGATGCGGGTGCAGGATCAGCGCGACCGGCGCGCGCGGGCGCGGCGGCGGCGAGAAACGGCCTTCGATACGGCCTTCGGGGCCGGGGAAAATCACGTCGGGCATGGGCGCACCTTTTCATGTTCTGGGGCTTGCCACCGATTCGCCGGACGGCGGGTGGCGGAGCGAAGAGATGCGCCTATATAGAAAATAGGTCTCGACATGCAACTTTTGCGAATTGTTCGCAACAAGAGCTCCAAATCCGAGCAAACCCCTTCTCCGTTCGTGTCGAGCGAAGTCGAGACATGCGAAGGCATGCGGAACTTGAAGTGTGTCTCGACTTCGCTCGACACGAGCGGGTTTAGGGGGCAAATGCCGCCCATGATCTACCTCGATTACCAAGCCACGACGCCGCTCGCTCCCGAGGCGCGCGAGGCGATGCTGCGCTGGCTCGAAGGGCCGGGCGCCGACGATTTGGGGGGGGATGGCTATGCCAACCCGTCGAGCACCCACAAGGCCGGCCGCGCCGCCGCGGCGGCGGTCGAGGTCGCGCGCGACCAGGTCGCCGCGCTGCTGCCCCGGGGCGGACGGCTCTTCTTCACGTCGGGCGCGACCGAGGCGCTCAACTGGGCGCTGCTGCGCGGGGCCGAGACGATGCCGGGCGGAGTCGCGGGGCTCAGCATCGAACATGCCGCCTCGCTGCAATGCCTCGAACGGCTGGACGCCGCGATCCTGCCGGTCGACGCTGAGGGGCTGGCGCTGCCCCCCGATGCAGCGCTCATCCCCGAAAAGGGCATCGTCGCCACAATGCTGGTGAACAACGAGGTCGGCACCATTCAGCCGGTCGCCGATTTCGCCGCCGCCGCGCATGCGAAGGGCAGCCTGCTGCTCTGCGACGCGGTGCAGGGCTATGGCCGCGTCGCCATCCCCGACGGCCCCGACCTGATCGCGCTCTCGGCGCACAAGATTCATGGGCCCAAGGGGATCGGGGCCCTGTGGGTCCGGGACGGCGTCGACCTGCCGCCGCTGATGTTCGGCGGCGCACAGGAACAGGGGATGCGCTCGGGCACCGTCTCGCCCGCGCTCTGCGCCGGCTTCGGCGCCGCGGCGGCGCTCGCGGCCGAGCGCTTCGACGAAGATGCGGTGCACGCCGAGCGCCTCTGGTCGCTCGCGCTCGACATGCTCCCCGAATGGACGATCAACGGTTCTTCGGAACGCCGCTACCACGGCAATCTCAACATCCGCCGCGAGGGCGTGAACGGGCTGCGGCTGATGTCCGACGCGCGCCATGTCGCCTTCTCGCTCGGCAGCGCGTGCGGCAGCGGATCGGGCAAGGTCAGCCATGTGCTGCGCGCGATGGGGGTGAGCGAAGCCGACGCCCGCGCGTCGATCCGCCTCGGCTGGGGCCGCTACACGAGCGAGCGGGAGTTGCGCGACGGGCTGAACGCGATCAAGGATGCCGCAAGACTCCAAGGGGTTAATTGATGCGCGTCACCTTCATCCACGCCGACGGCAAGGGGCGCACCGAGGCCGAGGCCGCGCCGGGCAGCATCCTGCTCGACGTCGCCCAGGCCCATCTGATGCCGCTCGAAGGGACGTGTGAGGGGCAGATGGCCTGCTCGACCTGTCACGTCATTGTCGAGAAAGCCGATTTCGACCGCCTGCCCGAGGCAAGCGAAATGGAGGAGGACATGCTCGATCTCGCCGCGGGCGCGCGGCGTACCAGCCGCCTGTCGTGCCAGATCGTGCTGACCCCCGATCTCGACGGCCTGACCGTCCACATCCCCGCCGAAAGCCGCAACATGCAAGGGCCGCGCTGATGATCAGGTCTTTGATGACTGTCGCGATGTCGGCGGCGATCGCGGTTGGGGCATGCGCCAAGACCCCGGTGGCCGATCCGCAATTTGCACGGCAACAGGCCGTGGAAGCCCGATTGGCGGTGCTCGAATATCGCAGCGGCGGCCGGCTGGGCGTCGCGGTGACCGATGCCGATGGAAAGCTGCTTGTCGGCCTCCGCGCGGACCAGCGTTTTGCGATGTGCTCGACCTTCAAGCTGCTGCTTGCGGGGCATGTGCTGCGCGGCGCTACCAACGGGGGCCCGTCGCTGCGCACCCCGCTGCCCTTCACCAGGGCCGATATCGTCTTCCACTCGCCCTATACCGAGGCCAATCTCGCGCTCGGCGAACTCCGCCTCGGCTTCGCGGCCGAGCAGATCGTCAAGGTTAGTGACAATGCCGCCGCCAACCTGATCCTCAAGGCGACCGGCGGCCCCGAGGCGTTCACCAGGCGCATGCGCGCGATGGGCGACGAATTCACCCGGCTTGACCGCTTCGAAACCGAGCTCAACGAAAATGCTGTGGGCGACCCGCGCGACACCACCACCCCGCAGGCGATGGCGAAAAGCGCCGCGAAGCTCGTCTATGGCGACTATCTGAACCCCGACTATCGCAAGTCGTTGCGCCAATGGATGATCGACAGCAAGACCGGGCTGACCCGCATCCGCGCCGGCCTGCCCGCAGGTTGGGCGGCGGGCGACAAGACCGGCAGCTGCGGCAACGCCTATAACGACGTCGCCTTCGTCGAAGCGCCGGGCGGCGGGCGCTTCATCGTCGCGGTATATCTCGACCGGCCGGTCGTCGAGGGCGAGGCGGCCAATGCGATCATCGCCGATGTTGCGCGCGCGATTGCCGAGGATCTGCCCAAGGTCGCAAGCCTGCGCCAATAGCGGCGCTTGATTTTCGCTGATCGCGCCGCCATATGCGCCGCGGGAGTCGGGCGGACGTGGTCTTCGCCAACCCGGTCAGGTCCGGAAGGAAGCAGCCGCAACGAATTCGCCGCGGGTCGTTCCGGCTCCCACCCATTTCCCCCTTCGACAAGCGCACCGACCGTCCCTAAGACGGGTCGCATGAGCGATTCCGCCGACGACGAACCGACGATGCTGGGCATGGATTTGCCGGAGACGCCCGCGCCTTCGGCTCAATCGGGCCCGTACCGCGTCCTCGCGCGCAAATATCGCCCACAGACCTTTGCCGAGTTGATCGGGCAGGATGCGATGGTGAAGACGCTGGGCAATGCGATCGCCCGCGACCGGCTGGCGCACGCGTTCTTGATGACCGGGGTGCGCGGGGTTGGCAAGACCTCGACCGCGCGGCTGATCGCGAAGGCACTCAATTGCATCGGACCCGACGGGCAGGGCGGGCCGACGATCGATCCGTGCGGCGTCTGCGAGCCGTGCCGCGCGATCACCGAGGGGCGCCATATCGACGTGATCGAGATGGATGCCGCGTCGAACACCGGCGTCGACGACGTGCGCGAGATCATCGAGGCGGTGCGCTACGCCGCGGTGTCGGCGCGCTACAAGATCTACATCATCGACGAAGTCCATATGTTGTCTCGCAACGCCTTCAACGCCTTGCTGAAAACGCTCGAAGAGCCACCGCCGCACGTCAAATTCCTCTTCGCGACGACCGAGGTCAACAAGGTGCCGGTGACCGTGCTGTCGCGCTGCCAGCGCTTCGACCTGCGGCGTATCACCCCCGACATGCTCTTCGCGCATTTCAGCGCGATCCTGCAGAAGGAAGGCGTCGAGGCCGAGGCGCCGGCGATCTGGCTGATCGCCAATGCCGCCGAGGGGTCGGTGCGCGACGGGCTGTCGATCCTCGACCAGGCGATCGCGCACGCCGACCTCGATGGCGGCGGCACGGTGAGCGCCGACCAGGTACGCGTGATGCTCGGCCTGTCGGACCGCTCGTCGATCGCGAACCTGATGGCGACGATCCTCGAGGGCGATGCCGGCGGCGCAATCGACCTCGCGCGCGGCCAATATGCGCTGGGCATCGAGCCCGTCGCGATGGTGCGCGGGCTGATGGACCTGACGCATGCGATCACGCTCGCCAAGGTGTCGCGCCACGAGGATCCGGCGCTCGCCGAAGCCGACCGCGCCCGCATTGTCGACTGGGCGCAAAAGCTCGGCTTCGCCCCGCTCAACCGGCTGTGGCAATTGCTGCTCAAGGGGCATGACGAGGTGCTGCGCGCGAACAATCCGCTCGAGCATCTCGAAATGCTGCTGCTGCGGGTGATCTACGCGGCGTCGATGCCCGATCCGGGCGAACTCGCGAAACTGCTCGAAACCGGGAACTTCCCCATGGCGTCGCTGCCCGCGCCCGCCGCGCCGGCGCAGGATGCGACCGCGAGCGCGCCCGAGCCCGTCGCCGCGGAAAGCGATGCCCCGGCCTCGGCGCTCACGGTGGCGCAGATCTATCAACTGCTCGAAAGCACCGGCAATCATCGGCTCGCAGTCGTGGTCCACGACCATCTGCGGATCGTCACGCTCGAACCGGGCCTGCTGCTGTTCGCCGAGGGATCGGGGATCGACGCCAATTTTGCGCGCGACCTCGGCGACGCCTTGCTGGACGCCACCGGTAGCCGCTGGCAGGTGCGCAGCGGCGAGGGCGAGGGGCGGCCGAGCCTCGGCCAGATCCGCGCCGCGAGCCTCGCCGACAACGACCAGCGCATCCGCGAATTGCCCGTGGTGAAAGCGGCCCTGGCGGCTTTTCCCGACGCGAGGCTTGTCGAAGACGACGACAATCGCCATAGGTCGAACCCATGAAATCGATGGAAGAAATGCTCAAGGCGGCGCAGCAAGCCGCCGAAACCGTGCAGGCCCAGATGGCGGAGGCGCAGGCGAAGCTCGACAGTGTCGAGGTCGAAGGCGTGTCGGGCGGTGGGCTCGTGAAGATTCGCGCCAGCGCCAAGGGGCGCATCAAGGCGATCGCGATCGACGACAGCCTGATGGTGCCTGCCGACAAGCAGATGCTCGAGGATCTGCTCGCCGCGGCGTTCAACGACGCGCGCGAAAAGGCCGACCAGGTGAGCAATGAGGAAATGGGCAAGATGACCAGCGGCCTGCCGCTGCCCCCGGGCTTCAAGCTGCCCTTCTGACTTGCGGGCGCTCCGGCGTCGTTCACCGTAGCGACATTGAATGCGGCGCAAGTTACGCCATATTAGCGGAAACACGCCTATAGTAAGGACGGCGCGCCGATCGCGGACGCCGCTCCAGGAGCCATGATGAGCCAGACTTTTCCCCTGTTGCCGCTGCGCGACATAGTTGTTTTCCCCCATATGATCGTGCCGCTCTTCGTCGGCCGCGATCGCTCGGTCGCCGCGCTCGAAGTCGCGATGGAAGCCGACAAGGAGATTTTCCTCGTCGCCCAGCTCGATCCGGGCGAGGATGATCCGCAGCGCGACGACCTCTATGACGTCGGCGTGATTGCCACCGTGCTCCAGCTCTTGAAGCTGCCCGACGGCACCGTCCGCGTTCTCGTCGAGGGCAAGGAGCGCGCCAAGCTCGTCGCGCTCGAGAACGACGACAAGGCGGTGCTCGCGCGCGTGACGCCGATCGCCGATGCCGAGGACGACAGCGTCGATACCGCGGCGCTGATGCGCTCGGTCGTCGACCAGTTCGAAAATTACGCCAAGCTCAACAAGAAGATGCCCGCCGAAACCGCGGTGCAGCTGTCGCAGATCGAGGACGCCTCGCGCCTCGCCGATTCGGTCGCGGGCAATCTCAACATCAAGGTCTCGGACAAGCAGGCCCTGCTCGTCGAGGGCCAGCCCGCCAAGCGGCTCGAAATGGTCTTCGCCTTCATGGAGGGCGAACTCGGCGTGCTGCAGGTCGAAAAGAAGATCCGCGGCCGCGTGAAGCGCCAGATGGAAAAGAGCCAGCGCGAATATTATCTCAACGAGCAGCTCAAGGCGATCCAGCGCGAACTCGGCAACGACAATGGCGAGGGCGGCGACGACCTCGCCGAACTCGCGGCGAAGATCGAGGGCATGAAAATGTCCAAGGAGGCTAAGGCCAAGGCGACTGCGGAGCTCAAGAAGCTGCGCGCGATGGCGCCGATGTCGGCCGAAGCCACCGTCGTGCGCAACTATCTCGACACGCTGATCGGCCTGCCCTGGGGCAAGAAGTCGAAGCTGAAGAAGGATATCGCCAAGGCGCAGGCGGTCCTCGACGACGACCATTATGCGCTCGAAAAGGTCAAGGACCGGATCGTCGAATATCTCGCGGTGCAAGCGCGTACCAACAAGCTCAAAGGCCCGATCCTGTGCCTCGTCGGTCCGCCGGGCGTCGGCAAGACCAGCCTCGGCAAGTCGATCGCCAAGGCGACGGGGCGCGAATTCATCCGCCAGTCGCTCGGCGGCGTGCGCGACGAGGCCGAGATTCGCGGCCACCGTCGCACTTACATTGGCTCGCTGCCGGGCAAGATCGTCACCAACCTCAAGAAGGCGGGGACGATGAACCCGCTGTTCCTGCTCGACGAGATCGACAAGCTCGGCCAGGATTTCCGCGGCGACCCGGCCTCGGCGCTGCTCGAAGTGCTCGACCCCGAACAGAATGGCAAGTTCCAGGACCATTATCTGGAAATCGACGTCGACCTTTCGGACATCATGTTCGTCACCACCGCGAACTCGCTCAACCTGCCGCAGGCCTTGCTCGACCGCATGGAGATCATCCGGCTCGAAGGCTATACCGAGGACGAGAAGGTCGAGATCGCCAAGCGCCACCTCGTCGCCAAGCAGGTCGAAGCGCACGGGCTGAAGGCCGGCGAGTTCGAGCTGACCGAGGAAGGGCTGCGCGACCTCATCCGCTATTACACCCGCGAAGCGGGCGTGCGCACGCTCGAACGCGAGATCGCCAAGCTCGCGCGCAAGGCGCTGCGCCGCATCCTCGAGGGCAAGGCCGAAAGCGTGACGATCACGCCCGAAAACCTTGCGGACTTTTCGGGCGTGCGGAAGTTCAAGCACGGCATGGGCGATCTCGAGGACCAGATCGGCGCGGTCACCGGCCTCGCCTGGACCGAGGTCGGCGGCGAGTTGCTGACGATCGAGGCGGTCACCGCCTCGGGCAAGGGCCAGGTGCGCACCACCGGCAAGCTCGGCGAAGTGATGACCGAATCGGTGCAGGCGGCTTTGTCCTTCGTGAAGGCGCGCGCGCCGAGCTATGGCATCAAGCCCAGCCTGTTCGCGCGCAAGGACATCCACATCCACCTGCCCGAAGGCGCGGTGCCCAAGGACGGCCCGTCGGCGGGCGTCGGCATGGTCACCGCGATGATCTCGACCCTCACCGGAATCGCGGTGCGCAAGGATGTCGCGATGACCGGCGAGGTCACGCTGCGCGGCCGCGTGCTCCCGATCGGCGGGCTCAAGGAAAAGCTGCTCGCGGCGCTGCGCGGCGGGATCAAGACCGTCCTGATTCCCGAGGAGAATGAGAAGGATCTGGTCGAAATCCCGAAGAATATCACCGAGGGATTGCGCATCGTTCCGGTCAGCCACGTCGACCAGGTTCTCGCCGAAGCGCTCGTCGCGCCGGTCGAACCGATCGAGTGGACCGAGGCCGACGATCTGGCGGCATCGCCGCCGATCGCGACCGCGACCGACCCCGAAAATGCGATTCGCCATTAATCGTGGTTCAGCCAAGGCGTTTTTCGTCGCAAAAACGTCATTTTCATCGGTTTTTGCCCCTTTTTTGCTTTGACAAGGGGGGGGCAAAGGTCGTTAGTGACGCCCCATGGCCGTGGCCATGAATCATTCAACCAACAAATCACAGGGGTTCCTTAGGCATGAACAAGCAAGACCTGATCGCCGCCGTTGCTGACTCGAGCGGCCTGACCAAGGGCGACGCGAGCAAGGCAGTGGAAGCTGTTTTCGACGCGATCACGGGTTCGCTCAAGAAGGGCGGCGAAGTCCGTCTCGTCGGCTTCGGCACCTTCGCCGTCAGCAAGCGCAAGGCCTCGACCGGCCGCAACCCGCGCACCGGCGAAACGATGACCATCGCGGCGTCGAACCAGCCGAAGTTCAAGGCCGGCAAGGCCCTCAAGGACGCCGTCAACTAAGTTGGCCTGCGCCTTTTGAAGAAAAACGATCGGGTCGTGGCGCAAGCCTCGGCCCGATTTGTTTATGGCCTTGCGATCGGCAAAATCGCCGTTGCAATCGCCGCCGCAGCGGCTATGGACGTCCGGCTTTCGGACGCGGCGCCCGCCGCTCCAGTCCGGGACGGGCGCGTAGCTCAGCGGTAGAGCACACCCTTCACACGGGTGGGGTCACAGGTTCAATCCCTGTCGCGCCCACCATGGTTGGCCAGCCTAACCATGGATGACCGGACCATTCATCGCCTATTCAATGCGTTCGCATTAGGAATCCGGCCATGTTCCGCATATTCTCTCTCTCACTGGCCTCGGCCCTGCTGCTTGCCGCCGGCGTGCCCGCCGGGGCGCGCGGCGACCGCGACCAGGACCATCTCCGCGATGCTGCGGCGCAGGGCAAGGTCGTCCCGCTCGGCAAGCTGATCGCCGACGTCAAGTCGCGCCCGCCCTACAGCGACATGACCTTCCTCGGCGGCGCGCAGTTCGACCCGCAGCGCATGATCTATACGCTGAAGTTCATGGACGGCAGCCAGGTTGTCGTCGTCTATGTCGACGCGCGCTCGGGCCGCATCGTCGGGCGCAAGCCCTGACATCTATCCGCAACACATTTGCGATGACCGCCCCGAGTGGTACAGATGAACAAAGCGACCGGGCCGACCCGGCTCGCGCTAGGAAAGGCGCCTGAATGCGAATCTTGATTGTCGAAGACGAGCCCACGCTGGGACCGCAGCTCAAGGCGACGCTGGAGGGCGCGGGTTATGCCGTCGACCTCGCGACCGACGGCGAGGACGGGCATTTCCTCGGCTCGACCGAAAATTACGACGCGGCGATCCTCGACCTCGGCCTGCCCGAGATCGACGGGTTGACCGTGCTCGACCGCTGGCGGCGCGAGAAGCGCAATTTCCCCGTGCTGGTGCTGACTGCGCGCGACAGCTGGTCCGATAAAGTGGCCGGGCTCGACGCCGGCGCCGACGATTATCTCGCCAAGCCCTTCCAGACCGAGGAACTGATCGCCCGCCTGCGGGCGCTGATCCGCCGCGCCGCGGGCAATGCGTCGAGCGAGTTGATCGCGGGCAAGGTGCGCCTCGACACGCGCTCGGGCCGCGTCACCCTCGACGGCGAACCCGTCAAGCTGACCGCGCAGGAGTATAAATTGCTTTCGTACCTGCTCCACCACAAGGGCAAGGTCGTGTCGCGCACCGAGCTGATCGAGCATATCTACGACCAGGATTTCGACCGCGATTCGAACACGATCGAGGTCTTCGTGACGCGCATCCGCAAGAAGCTCGGCGCCGACATCATCACCACCATCCGCGGTCTCGGCTACCAGCTCGACGACCCGCAGGGCTGAAAGTGAGGCGTCGTTGTTCCCTTGTCGTCATCCCGGCGAAGGCCGGGATCTCGCCAGTGCGTCATGGCGATAGGGTGAGATCCCGGCCTTCGCCGGGATGACGGAGAACGAAAAAGCGGAGGGATTGGACCCCTCTTCGCGCCCCGCGCTGACGAGCCGGATCACCGGTTCGCTCGCGCGGCGCATGATCGCGATCGCGACGATCTGGATTTCGGTGCTGCTGCTCGGCGGCGGCTTCGCGCTCGACCGCGTGCTCACCGGTGCAATCACGCGCAACTTCGATTCGAGCCTCGAATATGTGCTCATCGCGATGATCCGCTCGTCCGAAATCGGCCCCGACGGCGAGGTGCGGCTGATCGACCCGCTCGGCGACCAGCGCTTCCTCGAACCCTATAGCGGCCTCTATTGGCAGATCAGCGGCGGCAGCCAGGAACCCTATCGCTCGCGTTCCTTGTGGGAACGCACGCTGAAGGCGCCGACCCCGCACGTCGACAACGCCCTCCATATCTATGACAGCGCGCAATTCCCCGAGGAGCAGCTCCGCGTGCTCGAGCGCAACGTCATCCTGCCGGGCAGCAAGGTCAACTGGCGCTTCCAGATCGCCCAGTCGCGCGATGCGCTCGACCTTCAGATCCGCGCGGTGCGCGCGACCCTGATCCCCAGCCTCGCGCTGCTTGGCCTGGGGCTCATCCTGCTCGCCGCGCTCCAGACCTTCTACGGCCTCTGGCCGCTCCGCCACATCCGCCGCGCGATCGCCGCGATGCGCGGCGGCCAGCACCGCCGCGTCGTCGCGCCGCTGCCGCTCGAAGTGCAGCCGATGGTCGACGAACTCAACGCGCTGCTCGCGCACAACGAGAAACAGGCCGAGGAGGCGCGGCTGCACGCGGGCAATCTCGCGCATGCGCTCAAGACCCCGCTGACCGTACTCGTCAACAGTGCGACCAGCGACAATTCCGAGCTTGCTGAAACGGTGCGGCGCGAGGCCGCGACAATGCAGCGTCAGGTCGACCACCACCTCGCGCGGGCGCGCGCCGTCGGGCGCCGCGGCGCGGCACAGGCGCGTGCAAATGTGCGCGACAGCGTCGACAGCGTCTCGCGCGCGGTGGCGCTGCTCCATCCCGACGCGCGGCTCGACGCCGCGGGCGACAAGGAACTGATTGCGCGCGTCGAGCGCCAGGATCTCGACGAACTGATCGGCAATTTGCTCGAAAATGCCGCCAAATATGGCGGCGGCAGCGTGTTCGTCACCGTCCAGCGCGACGGCGGTATGGCCGAGATATTGGTCGAGGACGACGGCACGGGCATCTCGCCAGCCGACCGCGTACGCATCTTCGACCGTGGGGTCAGGCTCGACAGCGGCAAGCCGGGAACGGGGCTGGGGCTGGCCATCGTGCGCGACGTCGCGGAGATTTACGGCGGCAGCATCGCGCTCGAGGAGAGCGAGGATTTGGGCGGGCTGCTGGTGCGGCTGCGGCTGCCGGCGGGGTAGGGCGGGGTTCTTACTCGCGAATGAGCGGCGGTTCGACTTCCGCTTCGGCACCGGCATCGGCCGCCTCCGGGGCGTCATCCTCTTTCACATCGCCGACGAAAGTCAGCTTGGCCAGCGGTGGGCGCGCTGCCATCGCCTTTGCCAAAGTCACAAGCTCGCGCTGTGAATTGATGGCGCAATAGTCGGTAGGCCACAAATCCATCGCGGGCCCTTCGCGACGCTTCGCGTCAGGGCATCGCGATTGCAGCACGTCGAAAGCGTTGATGATGCCGTCCGCCGCCGTCCGCGCCAGCAGCAAATAATCGCTTCCCGGGCGCGTTCCCGATTGCAGCACCCATAGTTCGACGGGCTTGCCGTCGCGGCTGGTTGCGCCGATCTTGACGAAGAAGGAATAACGGTATCCGCTCTTTCCAAGGTCGTCGCGCGAATAGGCTTTGCTCTCTACGATGGCGCAATGAAAGACGCCGTAATTTCGGAGCCGTAGCCATTCGGGGTCGCTATCCCCGGGCATGTCGTTGCGCTTCAACGTCCAATCGCCGAGTGCGATCCGGCTCATGCAGCCGAAGCTGTCCTTGTCGGTGAAATGCTCCGGAATGAGGCCGTCTTCATAGCCGTATAGCGGGACGTCCGAATGGACGAGTGCGTCGTCGAATTCCTCTTCGCTTTCGACATCGGCCTGCGCCGTTACGGGCGTAGCCATAAGCATCAGCGATGCCGCGGCGATCGTTCGTAGGGCCTGTGCTGCCGCGCCCATTTACGCCGCCGTCACCACCAGCCCGCGCTGCACCCCCGGCCGTGCCAGCCCCGCATCGAGCCAGCGCTGCACATGCCCGAACCGTTCGAATCCGACGATCTCCGCCGCATCATAGAAGCCGATCAGGTTGCGCACCCAGCCGAGCAGCGAAATGTCCGCGATGCTGTAGCCTTCGTCGATGATCCATTCGCGCGTCGCCAGCCGGTCGTTCAGCACCTCGAGCAGCCGTGCCGATTCCGCCGCGTAGCGGTCGCGCGGGCGCTTGTCCTCATAGTCCTTGCCGGCAAATTTGTGGAAGAAGCCGAGCTGGCCGAATATCGGCCCGGCGCCGCCCATCTGCCACATCAGCCACTGGATCGTCTCGTAGCGCGTCGCGGGATTGACCGAGAGGAACTGGCCCGACTTGTCCGCAAGATAGATCAGGATCGCGCCCGATTCGAACAGCGCCAGCGGCTTGCCGCCGGGCCCGTTCGGATCGAGGATCGCCGGAATCTTGCCATTGGGGTTGAGCGCGAGGAAGGCCGGGTCGTGGCTCTCGTTCGCCATGATGTCGACACGGTGCGGCTCATACGCCAAGCCGGTTTCCTCGAGCATGATGCCGACCTTTACCCCATTGGGCGTCGGGGCCGAGAAGAGCTGGAGCCGGTCGGGATGCTGCGCGGGCCATTTGGCGAAGATCGGATGGCTCATGCGTCCTGCTCCCTCTTGGCCTTCTGGTGGTGGCGGATCACTTCCTCGATGATGAAGCGCAGGAATTTCTCGGTGAAATCAGGATCGAGGTCGGCGTCGCGCGCCAGTTCGCGCAGCCGCCCGATCTGGCGCTCCTCGCGGCCCGGATCGGCGGGGGGCAGGCCCTCGCGCGCCTTGAGTTCGCCGACCGCCTTGGTCACCTTGAACCGCTCGGCGAGCATATAGACGAGCGCCGCGTCGATATTGTCGATGCTCTGGCGATAACGGCTCAGCTGGTCGTCCATGGTCGGCTCCTCTTATACCCGGCACGCTTGGCACCGCGCGGGGGGCGCTGGCAAGCCGAAAGTCGTTGCAAAATGGCCTTTGCGGGGCCAAGGCTCGCCGCGTCATGAGTGCCGAAATCCACCGCCTCCACGGCGACAAGCCGCCTTCGCTCGACCCGATGATGGCGCTCGTCGCCGCCGACATGAACGAGGTCAACGCGGTCATCCTCGACCGCATGCAGTCCGAAGTGCCGCTGATCCCCGAACTCGCGGGCCATCTGATCGCGGGCGGCGGCAAGCGGATGCGGCCGATGCTGACGCTCGCCTGCGGCAAGCTGCTCGACTATCCGGGCCGCCGCCACTGCAAGCTCGCCGCTGCGGTTGAGTTCATCCACACCGCGACGCTGCTCCACGACGATGTCGTCGACGGATCGGACCTTCGCCGCGGCCGCAAGACCGCAAACATCATCTGGGGTAACAGCGCGTCGGTGCTGGTCGGCGACTTCCTGTTCAGCCGCGCCTTCGAGGTGATGGTCGAGGACGGCTCGCTGAAAGTGCTCAAGATTTTGAGCCGCGCGTCGGCGGTGATCGCCGAGGGCGAGGTCAACCAGCTCTCCGCCCAGCGCCGCATCGAGACGAGCGAGGACCAGTATCTCGCGATCATCAACGCCAAGACCGCCGAGCTGTTCGCCGCCGCGTGCAAGATCGCCGCGGTGGTCGCCGAACGCGACGACGGGGTCGAGGCGGCGCTCGACAGCTATGGCCGCAACCTCGGCGTCGCCTTCCAGCTCGTCGACGACGCGATCGACTATGTCTCGGACGCCGAGACGATGGGCAAGGGCGTCGGCGACGACTTCCGCGACGGCAAGGTGACGCTGCCGGTGATCCTCGCCTATGCCCGCGGCAGCGCCGAAGAGCGCGACTTCTGGAAACAGGCGATCGTCGGGCACCGGACGTCGGACGAGGATCTCGCCTACGCCACCTCGCTGCTCCACAAGCATGACACGATCGCCGACACGCTCGCGAGAGCGCGCCATTATGGCCAGCGCGCGGTCGACGCGATCGGCGGCTTCCGCGCGAGCCAGGCCAAAGCGGCGCTGACCGAGGCCGTCGCCTTCGCGGTCGCGCGCGCTTATTAGTTTAATCCTCCCTCCCCTTCAGGGGAGGGCAGCGAGACTTGGGAACTTGTTCCCTAGTCGTAGCGGGTGGGGTCCATCGGCCTGGGGCAAGGCAGCGAAACCCCACCCCAAACCCCTCCCCTGAAGGGGAGGGGCTTACGTCGATCGACGGGGAGAGCGTGGAATGGCGATGATGGGCCCGGCGGCGGAAAATCCCGATGCCTATATTGCTGCGCTTTCCGGTTGGCAGCTTGAGCGCTGTCAGATGCTCCGCGCCGCCGTCATGCGCGCGGCCGCCTTTGAAGAGACGATCAAATGGACCAATCTCCTCTTCCTGGCGAATGGTCCGTGCATCTTGATCCGCGCTGAGGAGCATCGCGTGCTGCTAGGCTTCTGGCGCGGCAAAAGGCTGCGCGAGATCGAACCGCGGATCAAGGCGAGCGGCAAATATGAGCTCGGCAATCTGGTGATGACCGAGGAGACGGTCGTCGATCCGGCGCTCGTCGAACGGCTCGCGGCGGAGGCGTACCGGCTTAATTTCGAACTCGGCAATCCGTCGACACGGACATGAGCCTGACCCTGCCGATCGACGCGGTGCTGCCCGACATCATGGCGGCGCTGACGCTGAAGCCCAATGTCGTCGTCGTCGCGCCGCCGGGCGCGGGCAAGACCACGCGCGTCGCGCCTGAAATATTGAAGCAGCCTTGGTGCAAGGGCGCGGTGTGGCTGCTATCGCCGCGCCGCCTCGCGGCGCGCGCCGCCGCCGAGCGCATCGCCGAGGAAACGGGGACGAAGGTCGGCGACCTCGTGGGCTATGCGACGCGCCTCGACAGCAAGCAGTCGAAGGACACGCGGCTGTTGGTGATGACGCCGGGCCTGTTCCGCAACCGCATCCTCGACGATCCCGAACTGGCGGGGGTTGCTGCGGTGCTGTTCGACGAAGTCCATGAGCGCAGCCTCGACGGCGACTTCGCGCTGGCGCTGGCGATCGATGCGCAGCAGGGACTGCGCGACGATCTCCGCCTCGTCGCCATGTCGGCGACGCTCGACGGCGCGCGCTTCGGCGCTTTGCTCGGCAATGCGCCGGTGGTGCGGAGCGATGGCAAGAGCTGGCCGCTCGAGCTGCGCCACGTAGGCCGCCGCGGCGAGGAGCGGCTCGAGGCGAGCGTGCTGGCTGCGGTGCGGCAGGCGCTCGCCGACGAGCCCGAGGGCGACATGCTGACCTTCCTGCCCGGTGCGGGCGACATCGAACGCGCGGCGACCGCGGTCGAGGAGGCGCGGCTGCCGCTCGTCGTCCACCGGCTGCACGGCCAGATCGACCCGGCGCTGCAGCGCGCGGCGCTCGTCCGCGACCCCGGCGGCAAGCGCAAGCTCATCCTCGCGACGAGCATCGCCGAAACCAGCCTGACCATCGACGGCGTGCGCATCGTCATCGACGCCGGCCTGTCGCGGCGCCCGCGCTTCGACAAGGCGGCGGGCATCGCGCGGCTGGTTACCGAGCGCGCGAGCCAAGCGTCGGCGACGCAGCGCGCGGGGCGCGCGGCGCGGCAAGGGCCGGGGGTCGCGTACCGTCTGTGGGAGGCGGCGGCGACCGCCGGCATGCCACCCTTTGACCCGCCCGAAATCCACGAGAACGACCTGATGCCCGTCGTGCTCGACTGTGCGAGCTGGGGCATTATCGACCCGCGCCAATTGGGCTGGCTCGACCCGCCGTCGCCCGCTGCGATTGCCGAGGCCAAGACGCGGCTGCAGGCGATCGGCGCGCTCGCCGCCGACGGGCGGATCACCCCGCACGGCCATGCGCTCGCCGCGATCCCGCTGCCGGTGCCGCTGGCGCATATGATCCTCGACGCCGCGGCGGCGGGCGAGGCCGAACTTGCCGCGCGGCTCGCGGTGCTGCTCACCGAACCGGGGCTCGGCGGGCGCGGGGTCGATGTCGAGGCGCGGCTCCAGCGCTGGAAAGGCTCACGGAACGACCGCGCCGAGGGCGCATGGCGGCTCGCGCGGCGGCTCGCGGCGCTGGCCGAGAAGCGGGTCGAGGATGGCGCCCCCTTGACCTCGCGCTCGGTCGGCGGCTGGATCGCGACCGCCTGGCCCGACCGTGTCGCGCGGCAGCGCGCTGGGCAGCGCGGCGAATATCTCAGCGTCGGCGGGCGCGCCTACAAGCTCGACCCGGTCGATCCGCTCGCGGGCCATGATTGGCTCGCCATCGCCGATGCGCAGGGCCATGCCGCCGGCGTGCGCATCCTCGCCGCGGCGCCGATCGCGCAGGTCGAGGTGGAGGCCATTTTTGCGGACCGCATCGTCGCTCATTCGGGCAGCAGCTATGACGCGGCGAACGACCGCGTCGATCATCGCCGCGAACGGCGTCTCGGCGCGATCGCGCTCACCAGCGGCAAGGCGGCGCGGGACGAGAGCGCCGGGGACGATGCCGCGCTGCGCCTCGCGGCGGTGCGCGAAAAGGGGCTGGGGCTGATCGGCTGGGCGCCGGCTGCGCAGGCCTTGCGGCTGCGCGCTTCCTTTGCCGGGATCGACGCGCTGTCGACTGCGGCGCTCGCCGACAGCATCGACATCTGGCTCGCGCCGTTGCTGCCCGGATGCCGGGGGCTGCGTGATATCGGCGACCGCCGGCTGACCGACGCGCTGATGGGGCTGCTCGACTGGCCGGCGCGGCAATTGCTCGAAAAGCGCGCGCCCGACGATTATGCGACGCCCGCGGGCAGCCAGCACAAGATCGACTACGGCGCCGACGGCGGGCCGCAGGTGTCGGTGCGGGTGCAGGAGATGTTCGGGCTGGCGCGCCATCCGACCGTCGGCGAACCGCCGGTGCCGCTCGTGCTCGCTTTGACCTCGCCGGCGCATCGCCCGATCCAGACGACGCGCGACATCGCCAGTTTCTGGAGCGGCAGCTGGCACGAGGTGGCGCGTGAGATGCGCGGGCGCTATCCCAAGCACAGCTGGCCCGACGACCCGGCGACCGCACGGCCGACTTTGCTCACCAAGGCGGCGCAGGCGCGAAGGGATGGGCAATAGATTGTTGCCCCCGCGAAGGCGGGGGTCGTTGGCAGCCTCGCGCCAAGCCTCTAGCGGCCCCCGCCTCCGCGGGGGCGACAGGGTTTCCTCTTTTCGCAGCCACAGCTTGGCGCTAAGGCGCGGCAAAGGCTCCATCCAAGGACGAGATTATGAAGGCGCGCATTTTCCAGAAGCCCAAGAACGCCATGCAGTCGGGGCGTGCGGGTACGCAGCGCTGGATGCTCGAGTTCGCGCCTGCCGAAGCGCGCAAGGCCGATCCGTTGATGGGCTGGGCGGGCAGCGGCGACACGCAGCGTCAGCTGCGGCTGGGCTTTGCGACGCAGGAAGAGGCGGTCGCTTATGCGGAGCGCAACGGGATCGATGCCGAGGTGATCGCGACGCCCGAGCGCAAGCTCAAGATCCAGGCCTACGCCGACAATTTTCGCTGAGGACGACGGACCAACCAACTCCGTTCGTGCTGAGCGTGTCGAAGCACTGTCCTTCTCTTGGCGACGTTGCAAAGAAGGAACGGCCCTTCGACAAGCTCAGGGCGAACGGGGTGTTGATGGCGGCGGTTAGCGATTATTCCGCTTCGGGCTGCAGCAGCTTGTGCAAATGGACGACGACATATTTCATTTCGGCGTCGTCGACGGTGCGCTGGGCGGCGCTGCGCCACGCCTTTTCGGCGCTCTTGTAATCGGGATAGAGGCCGACGACGTCGAGGTTGTGGAGGTCGACGAAGTCGAGGCCCTGCGGGTCGCTGACGCGGCCGCCGAACACGAGGTGCAATTTGCTCATAGGGGCTTTCCTTGCGGGTTAGCGCTGGGGAGGGGAGAAGCCGCGCCCCCTATCAGCGCCGCGCCGTTCGGGCAAGGCCGGCTCAAGCCTCGCTATCGTCGCTCTTGCCGCCGCCGCCGCCCTTGGGCAGCAGCGCGCCGAGCAGCGCGCCGATCGCCGCGGCGCCCGCGACGAGCGCGATCGGCTGTTTCTCGGCAACGTCCTTGAGCTTCGAATTGGCGCGCTTGGCCTGCACCTTGCCTTTGGCGAGCGCTTCGCCGGCGGCGTCGCGGGCGACCGCGGCCTGCTCGGCGCCCTTCGCGGCGAACTCGCTCGTCGCAGCGCGGGCGCGGCCGTAACCGTCCTGGATGCGCGCCTTCGCCGCCTCGGCGGTCTGCTTCGCATTTTCGGCGGTTTTCTGCGCAACTTCACTTACTTTCGCGGTGGTTTCGCGGGCGGTTTCACTGAGCGGCTTCATCATGGTCCTCCATAAGGTCGCTATCGTCGTCCACGTCGTGGCTGGGACGGATCTTGTCGAGCCCCGCTTCGGCGAGGTCGCGCAGCTTGCGGCCGAGGCGCGGGGCGTGTTCCTTGATCGGTTCGCGGAAGAGCCAGGCGAGCCCCGCCGCCGCCGCGATCGCGATCGGCAGGCGGTTGTCCCTGAACTGTTTCTGCACCGCGTCCGCGGCATCGTCGACGGCGACGCCGGCGCGATATTTCCCGCGCTTGACCAGTGACTTGGGCTTGAACGCATCGCCCGCGACGCCGAGTTTACGCCCGAGTTCGGCGCGCTGGATCATCGCACGGCGCGCGGCGTTGACCAGGCGGGCGCGTGACGGGCGCATCAGTCGTCCTCCCCGGGCAGGAAATTGTCGCGGAAGGCGGCCTTGACGTCGCCATAATGGAGCCGCGCGCGCCACCCGCAGAAGGCGGCGACGAGCAGCAGCGCCGCCACGACGATCAGCGTTGCGAGCAGCGGACCGACATATTGCGCCAGCACGAGGATCGCCCCGAAGGCGAGCGCGAGCATCGCGACGACGAGCGCGCTGCCCGCGACGAAGCCCCAGGCCGAGGTCCAGCCGACGCCGTGATAGGCGAGCGCGCCGCGCGCCTTGAGCAGCGCGACCTCCGCCTCCGCCGTCGCCCGCAGATTGTCGACGACGTCGCCGACGATCTTTTCGAGCGGCACCGGCGGCTGCGTCACGGGACGCCCGCCCGGCGCATAGCCGTGGCTCACGCGGTTGAGCGTGCCCTCATCCGAGGGGGCAGGGGGTTCAGGCTTTACGGGCGGCATCTCGCTGGGTCGGGATCAGTCGCTGCTCGAACCCTTGAGCATCCGGGCGAGCACGAAGCCGATCACCGCGGCCGCGCCGACCGATACCGCCGGGTTCTTCTTGACCAGATCCTTGGTCGCCGCAGCGAGTTCGTCGAGATCCTTCTTGTCGAGCGACGAGGCGAGCCCGGCGACGGTCGAGGCGGCCGAGCGCGCATAGTCGCCATATTGCTTGCCGAATTTGCTGTCGACGGTGCCCGCGCTGTCCTCGAGCATCTTGGCGAGGTTGCCGACGGCCTTGGCGGCCTTGTCCTTGCCCTTGGTCGCGGCTTTCCGCGCCTCGGTCGAGGCCTGGTCGGCCAGCGTCGCGGCATCGGCCTTCAGCGAGGCGGCCTTCTTCGACGCTTCGCTCTTGATCGTGGCGCCGGTGGCGGCGAGTTGGTCGCGGATCGGGTGTTCCTTGGCCGCTTTCGCCTTCACGGGCTTGCTTGCGGGCGCCGCCTTGGTGGCGGCGGGCTTGGCGGGCGCCTTCGGGGTGGGCTTGCTGGCGGGAGTAGCGGCTTTGGCCATGGTTCGTCCTCTTCTCTTATCCGGACGCGTCCTAACGGACCGCGCCTGTCCCTGTCTCTGCGATAATATAGCAACACAGCGTGAATGGTTCCATAGCGCCGCAAAATTCCCCCAAAAATACCAATGCGAGCGGTTGCACTAAGGGCAGGGCGCCGATAACAGGCGGGCGCCTTTCGACCTCGGCCGTGTCGGCCGCCAGCAGGAACGACCATCCATGACCGCCATCATCGACATCCACGGCCGCGAAATCCTCGACAGCCGGGGCAATCCCACGGTCGAAGTCGATGTGCTGCTGGAGGATGGCAGCTTCGGCCGCGCCGCGGTGCCCTCGGGCGCGTCGACCGGCGCGCACGAAGCCGTCGAGCTGCGCGACGGCGACAAGGCACGTTACCTGGGCAAGGGCGTGACCAAGGCGGTCGCGGCGGTGAACGGCGAGATCGCCGACGCGCTGATCGGCCTCGACGCCGAGGATCAGCGCGAGATCGACATGGCGATGATCGACCTCGACGGCACCCCCAACAAGGGCCGCCTCGGCGCCAATGCGATCCTCGGCGTCAGCCTCGCCGCCGCCAAGGCCGCGGCCGATGCGCGCGGCCTGCCGCTCTACCGCTATGTCGGCGGCGTCTCGGCGCGCACGCTGCCCGTTCCGATGATGAACATCATCAACGGCGGCGAGCATGCCGACAATCCGATCGACGTGCAGGAATTCATGATCATGCCCGTCGGTGCGGGCAGCCTCGCCGAGGCCGTGCGCTGGGGCAGCGAGATTTTCCACACGCTGAAAAAGGGCCTGTCGCAAAAGGGCCTCGCGACCGCCGTCGGCGACGAGGGCGGCTTCGCGCCGAACCTCGCCTCGACGCGCGACGCATTGGACTTCATCGCCGCGTCGGTCGAGCAGGCGGGCTTCAAGCTCGGCAGCGACGTCGTGCTCGCGCTCGACTGCGCCGCGACCGAATTCTTCAAGAACGGCAAGTATGAGATCAGCGGCGAAGGCCTGTCGCTCAGCCCCGAACAGATGGCCGACTATCTCGCTGCGCTGGTCGCCGATTACCCGATCAAGTCGATCGAGGACGGCATGAGCGAGGATGATTTCACCGGCTGGAAGGCGCTCACCGACCTGATCGGCGACAAGTGCCAGTTGGTCGGCGACGACCTGTTCGTCACCAACCCGGCGCGGCTGGGGCAGGGCATCAAGGACGGCCTCGCCAACTCGCTGCTGGTCAAGGTCAACCAGATCGGCACGCTGTCGGAAACGCTCGACGCAGTCGATATGGCGCACCGCGCGCGCTACACCGCGGTAATGTCGCACCGCTCGGGCGAGACCGAGGATTCGACGATCGCCGACCTCGCGGTCGCGACCAACTGCGGCCAGATCAAGACCGGCAGCCTCGCGCGCTCCGACCGGCTCGCGAAATACAACCAGCTGATCCGCATCGAGGAAGAGCTGGGCGACATGGCGCGCTATCCGGGGGCGTCGATTTTCGGGTAGTGATCCTCCCCCAACGGGGGAGGGGGACCATGCGGAGCATGGTGGAGGGGCGCAGGCTGTGAGCGACGACAGCAAAGATTCTGCATATGTCAAAGCAGCAAAAGCGCGAGAGGCCACGTAAAACGGAAGCTATTGCGGCAAAGTCAACGCCAAGAACAGCTTTGGAGGGATGTCGGGGCCGCAGCGATTTGTCGTTGTCGGAGGCGTCAGCGCGATCGAAGGCGATGCGGTGCTATCCGACCAGTCGCAAGATTTTTCGCAGCTTTGGATGACCGCTTGTCGAAGATGAGTGCCTGTACACGACTGTGAGTTACTTTTCAGGGTTGTCTTGTTAAGACGTGGCGCAGCGGCGCCTGTGCCCCTCCACCACCTTCGGTGGTCCCCCTCCCCGTTCCGGGGAGGATCGGCGTCAATCGTCGGCGATTATTGCCAGGCAGCGGTGCCCCGACCAAGCTGCCTCCCGTCGACCTCGGCGGTGGCGAGCAGAAGGGCGGCGAGAATCGGGCGCATCGATGGGTTCCCCTGTTGATCCGATGCACAGACTATCGTGTGGAAAAGCAAAGTATAGGCGCTTGACCCGGCGAATCACTTGTGATTCAAGCGATGTGATGACGCAGCGCCACAAAGTACGGAAATCGGTGAACCGGGCCATCGGTCCCACCGTCGCCGTCCTCGCGGTGCTGGCGATGATCGGTTATGCGATCTTCGGGCCGACCGGCCTCTATGCCTGGGGCGATTACAGCCAGTCGGTCGAGAAGCAGCGCGTCGTGCTCGCCGCGCTGACCAAGAAGCAGGACGAGCTCAAGAACCGCGTCAACCTGCTCGACCGGCGCCGCGTCGACCCCGACCTCGCCGACGAATATGTGCGCGAGAAGCTGGGCGTGATGCACCCCGACGAGGTCGCGATCCCGATGGCGCCCGAGAGCGACGTAGCGGCGCGCTGAGGCGCCGCTTTCTTATCCTTGCTGCATACGTAATGGTGCACCCGTTCGCGGTCCAAGCGGGCGTTGCCAAGCATGGCTGGGCGGTCCTATAGGGGGCGCTGCCGTAACGGCTAACCCAAAAGGAACCCGCCTTGGCCAAAGCACCCGCGCGTAAGACTGCCGCGCCGAAAAAAGTCGCTTCCACCCCAGCGCCCACCGCCAACCGCGAAAAGCCGCGCGACCCCGCGCCTTATGACGCGACGCCCGAGGAGCTCGAAAAATTCTATCGCGAGATGCTGCTGATCCGCCGCTTCGAGGAGAAGGCGGGGCAGCTCTATGGCCTTGGGCTGATCGGCGGTTTCTGCCACCTCTATATCGGCCAGGAGGCCGTCGCGGTCGGGCTGCAGTCCGCGCTCGACGGCGAGAAGGACAGCGTCATCACCGGATACCGCGACCATGGCCATATGCTCGCTTACGGCATCGATCCCAAGGTGATCATGGCCGAGTTGACCGGCCGCGCCGCGGGCATTTCGCGCGGCAAGGGCGGGTCGATGCACATGTTCAGCGTCGAGAAGAAATTTTACGGCGGCCACGGCATCGTCGGCGCGCAGGTGTCGCTCGGCACCGGGCTGGCGTTCGGGCACAAGTACCGCGGCGACGGCGGTATCGCGATGGCCTATTTCGGCGACGGTGCCGCGAACCAGGGCCAGGTCTATGAGAGCTTCAACATGGCCGAGCTGTGGAAGCTGCCGATCATCTTCGTGATCGAGAACAACCAGTACGCCATGGGCACCTCGGTCAACCGCAGTAGCGCCGAGGACCAGCTCTATCGCCGCGGCGAAAGCTTCCGCATCCCCGGCATGCAGGTCGACGGCATGGACGTCCTCGCGGTGCGCGGCGCGGCCGAGGCGGCGCTCGAATGGGTGCGCGCGGGCAAGGGCCCCGTGCTGATGGAGCTCAAGACCTATCGCTACCGCGGCCACTCCATGTCCGACCCCGCCAAATATCGCAGCCGCGAGGAAGTGCAGGCGGTGCGCGACAAGTCGGACGCGATCGAGCATCTCAAGAAGCTGATGACCGATGCGGGCATCACCGAGGAGAAGTTCAAGGATATCGACAAGGAGATCCGCCAGATCGTCGCCGAGTCCGCGGACTTCGCCGAAAGCGCGCCCGAACCCGAATTGCATGAACTATATACCGACGTGCTGGTGGAGCAATATTGAGATGGCCATCGAATTGAAGATGCCGGCGCTGTCGCCGACGATGGAAGAGGGCACGCTCGCCAAGTGGCTCGTCAAGGAAGGCGACACGGTGAAGTCGGGCGACATCCTGGCCGAGATCGAGACCGACAAGGCGACGATGGAGTTCGAAGCCATTGATGAGGGCATAATCGGCCAGATTCTGGTCGCCGAGGGCACCGACAATGTGAAGGTCGGCACCGTGATCGCGACGATCACGGGCGAGGGCGAAGAAGCGGCGCCCGCTAAGGACGTCGCCCCCGCGGAGGCGGGGGCCGCTACCAGCAGCGAACCAACTCCAGCGGCCCCCGCCTCCGCGGGGGCGACGGCAAGTTCCGCGCCTGCTCCAGCGGCGGAAAAGCCCGTAGCGACCGAACGCGCTTCCGACCCCGCGATTCCCGAGGGCACGGCTATGGTCAAGACCACCGTCCGCGAAGCGCTGCGCGACGCGATGGCCGAGGAAATGCGCAAGGACGACCGCGTCTTCGTGATGGGCGAGGAAGTCGCCGAATATCAGGGCGCGTACAAGGTGACGCAGGGCCTGCTCCAGGAATTCGGCCCGCAGCGCGTCGTCGATACCCCGATCACCGAATATGGTTTCGCGGGGCTCGGCGCGGGCGCGGCGATGGGCGGTTTGAAGCCGATCATCGAGTTCATGACCTTCAACTTCGCGATGCAGGCGATCGATCACATCATCAACTCGGCGGCGAAGACCAATTATATGTCGGGCGGCCAGATGCGCTGCCCGATCGTCTTCCGCGGGCCGAACGGTGCGGCATCGCGCGTCGCGGCGCAGCACAGCCAGAATTACGCGCCCTGGTACGCCAGCGTCCCCGGGCTGATCGTGATATCGCCCTATGACGCCGCCGACGCCAAGGGGCTGATGAAGGCCGCGATCCGCAGCGAGGACCCCGTGGTCTTCCTCGAGAACGAGCTGCTCTATGGTCGCAGCTTCGACGTGCCCGAGGTCGAGGATTTCGTGCTGCCGATCGGCAAGGCGCGGATCATGCGAGCGGGCAGCGACGTCACCATCGTCAGCTACTCGATCGGCGTCGGGCTCGCGCTCGAAGCCGCCGATGCGCTGGCAGCGGAAGGCATCGACGCCGAGGTGATCGACCTGCGCACCTTGCGCCCGCTCGACACCGTCACCGTGCTCGCCAGCCTCAAGAAGACCAACCGCCTCGTCGTGGTCGAGGAAGGCTGGCCGGTCTGCTCGATCGCCAGCGAGCTTGCGATGGTCGCGATGGAACATGGCTTCGACGACCTCGACGCGCCGGTGATGCGCGTGTGCAACGAGGATGTGCCGCTGCCTTATGCCGCCAATCTGGAGAAGGCCGCGCTGGTCGATACGCCGCGTGTGATCAAGGCGGTGAAGGCGGTCTGTAACCGGTAGAGCTTCGTTCGAGCGAAAGTTCGACCTCCCCTTCAGGGGAGAGATACGCAGGCTTGCCAGCCTGCTGGCTAGCCGGAGTTGAGAGGGGGTTTGCTGCGTCAGCGGCCAAGCCCCTCTCCAAGCTTCGCTAGCTCCTGGCGGAGCAAGCTGCGCTATCCTCTCCCCTGAAGGGGAGAGGGCTTTTAGGTTGCCACTACCGCCCCCTCAACACGCCGCCACCTTCGCCTCGGGCGCCGGATTGTGGATCTGCCCGAGGTCGCGCTCGTCGCGGACGAGGAAGGAGGAGGTGTAGCGGATCTCCTGCGGCCCCATCCAGCTGCCATAGGCGAGCGGCTGATAGTCGTAGGCGATCTCGACGAACATCACCGCGGTGCCGCGCGGCGCCTTCACGCGCTGGCCGTCTTCGCCCATGCCGGTGAAGTGCGTGCCCGTCTTGCCCGTGCCCTCGATGCCGTAGCTTGACGGAAAATCCTTGTGCCCGGCGCAGCGCTGCCAGTGGATCCACTGGCCGCCCTCGGCATTTTGTTCGAGGCTCGACAGTATCACGCGCCCGTCGCGTTCGAGCTCCAGGCTCGCGTGGCGTTCGAGCATCGAATGCAGCAGTTCGTTGACGTCGGCCTCGCGCATTTGCGGCATCGCGGCGCCGGTGTCGATGCTGACGCGCGAGGCGGCATCGGCGAGCGCCGAAGCGGCCTGGCTGACGCGCATATGCGCGAGCGCGAGGTTGGTGAGCTCGATCCCGCCGAGGCCGAGGAACAGCACCGTCGGCAGCAGGATCGCGGTCTCGATCACCGCGCCCGCGCTTGTGTCGCGCGCGAGGGCTTTCAGGCGGGTCAGCATATCGATTCCGGGCCGCCTTCGCCATCGCTGTACGGCTGGTTGCGCAGCAGCGTGCTGGCCGAGATTTTCGTCACCTGCGGCTGGCCGAGCATGCGCCACAGCGGGAAGATGCGGACGAAATCGACGCTGGCCGTGAACTCGACCACCTGGTTCGCGCGGCCGTTGCCGTCGGCCGACGGGTCGGCGTCCCAGCGGCCATTGCCGTTGCTGTCGAAGAAGCATTCGCCGTCGTCGAAGCGGCCGTTGCCGTCGGCGTCGGTGAAACGCTCGGGGGTGCGGACATCGCCATAGCCGGCATAGGCGCGGCGCTCGATATCGACATGGATGCCGCGATAGACGTTCCGGACCTGCGCGCGCACGGCTTCGTCAAGCGCATCCTGGTTGCTCGCAAAGGCCTGGAGCGTCGCCGAACGGCCCGCTTCCTCGACGATCCCCGACAAGGTCGCCTTCATATAATATTGCCACGCGAGGTCGAAGATGCCCATCGTCGCGAGCAGGAACAGCGGTGCCATGAAGGCGAACTCGACCGCCGCGACGCCGCGCCGGTCGCGGATGAGACGCCGCAGCGCGGGGAAGGGGCCGCGCCGGGTCATTTGGTGAGCCGCAGCTTCGAAATCTTGCCCGCGATCTTGCGGAACGCCGCCTGCAGCTCGACCGAATTCGCCGCCTGGAACGCCTTGTCGCCGCCCGAGCATTGCGCGAGCGCGGGGGTGAGTTCGGTGCCGAAGGCGACGATCCAGATCGTCATGCCGCGCGCGCGCGTCGCCTTGCACAGCGCGAGGAAGCGGTTCTCGACCTCCTGGTTGAGCATCGCCGCGGTCGGCGTTGCCGCGGGGTTCGCCTGCCGCCGCCGGTCGAGCCAGGGATGTCCATAGGCGTCATATTCCTTGACCCCGACCGAGATATAGCCGTCGGTCATGAAGATCAGGTGGCGCACCTGATCGCCCTTGTTGTCGGCGCGGAAAATGCCGGTCGGCGACAGGAAGCGCGCGCCCCAGAGCAGCCCGATGTCGTGGTGCGTCGCGCCGGTCGCGACGAGCGTTTCGAGATAATCCTCGAGCATCGCGCCGTCCATCGGCTGCAGTTTCTGCGCGGGCGCGGGGCAGAAGCGCTGGCCCGACCAATGGTCGACCAGATTGGCATATTTGGCGGTGGTGGTGACCGGATCGACATTGGGGCGCATGAAGACGAGCCCGGGCAGCGACGGCTTCCATTGCGTGTCGGGGTCGCCGGGGTCGGGGACGAGGTCGATCTGGAGGTCGAGCGCTTCGGCGGGGAGCGGGTCGTAGCTTTCGGCCGCGATGGTGCGCCGCTCCTCGATGCAGCCGCCCCAGAGGATTTCGCGGTTGGTGCCGTCGTTGTTGATCTTCGCCTTGACCGACCCGCCCTCGGTCAGCCCGCGCAGCTTCTTCACGTCGTAGGTGATCGGGGCATATTCCCAGATGATCTCGGTCAGGCCGACGGGCTCGGTCACCCACTCGAAACTATGGTCGTAATTATCGTTGTCGGTCGCGCGAACCTCGCAGGTCGTGCCGTTGAGCACGGCGCGATAGGTGGTGCCGTTGATCACCTCGTTGAACGTCTCGATCGTTCGGGTTCCCGGGGCCGGCGTCGTCACCGGCTCGGTGCGCGTCGAAATCAGTGTTTTCTTGTAGGTCGCGTCGCCCGCCGGCTTGCTCGGGCAGCTGTAATAGGACAATCCGCTCTCGCCGCCGTCATTATAGACCGCGGGATAGGTGGATTCGAGCTGCTCGCTGGCGGTGCCGCCATTCCTGACGTCGTTGCGGGCGTATTGCGTCAACCCGTCCTTGGAGTTGTTGGAGACGATCCGCCGCGACTGGTAGGTCGCGTTGTCGACCATCCAGTCGTGATCGAGCGAATAGCCGACGTTGACCGTCGAGGTATAGGGCATGAAGCCGTAGCGGATGATGGCGCCGCTTGGCTTCACCGCCTCGAGCTCGCCGTGGAAGCGGGTGACCGCGTCCTTCATCGCGTCGAAGCGCGAGACGCTGTCCCCCGGATTGACGTCCTTCATCGACCCCGTCGTATCGAGCACGAACATCACGTCGGTGTTGGTGATTTCCTGCATCGCGCGGCAATTGGCGCCGAGCGCCATCACATGCTGGCCGAAGACGCGCATCACCGCGGTATCGAGCTTGGCCGAGGCGGCGCCGATGATTTCGGAGCCGTTCTGCGTCAGCGCGAATTCGACGTCGCGGCTGCCAAAGCTGCTCTGGCCGAAATTGGCGTTGAAATATTCGTCGCCGACCTTGCGGCCATCGTCGGTCAGCCCGGTGCCCGACACCTTGCGTGCCGCGAGCACGCCGGCGTCGCAGGCGGCCTGCAGCCGGGTCTTGGCCATATAGGCGCGGCTGACGTCGATCCCCGACCCGACGAAGGCGACGAGCGGCAGCAGCATGCCCGCGACCATGATCAGCGTGTTGCCACGCTGGTCGCGCCGCAAGCGGCGCCAAAGGGCAGGCTGTGACGCCATGACGGTCCCTGTGTCCCCTGTCGCGCGGCGCCCCCGCCGCTTTCCACCGTCCCTCAACTAGGGCGCGCGTCGTAAGGGCGGGGCTAAGGCAGATGGTTAATCCGCGGCCGAATCGCCCAATAAGCCGGGATTCTTCGCCTTCGCCTGTCCCAGGGCGGGACGGTACGAAGCCGGCGAGGAAGCGCTTGGGTCGCCGCGCGCGCGGTGCTAGCGGTGCGGCGCATGACGACCGCCCCCTCCGACGGCGCCGACGACGCGCTCTATCCCGACCTGCGCGATCCGCGCGTGATGGTCGCGGTGGCGCGCGGCTGGCGCCCGGCGGCGGACAGCCTGTGGGCGCTCGCGGCACGGCTGACGCGGCTGCTGCGCGAGGCGCGCGAACCGCTGATCGGACAGATCAAGCTCGCCTGGTGGCGCGACATGATGGCGATGCTGGCGAGTGATCCCGCGGCGCTGCCGAAGGGCGAGCCTTTGCTCGCCGTGCTCGGCACGACCTGGGGCGGGCAGGCGGGGCTGGACGCGCTGGTCGATGCCGCCGAGGCGATGCTGCTCGCCGAGGATGACCACGGGCGCCGCGACGCCGCCGAGCGCTTTGGGGCGCGGCTGTTCGCGCTGTCTTCGGCGCAGGGCGGCGACGATCCGCGCGGGCGGCGCTGGGGCCTGTTGTGGGGCGCGGTGCAGCAGGAGGAGCCGGCGGCGGCGCGGGCGCTGTTCGCGGCGGCGCGCGCGCCGCTGGCGGCGCGGCGTTCGTTCGCGGGCGACCGCGCCTTGCTGATGCTCGACCGCTGGGCGGCGGCGATCGCGAAGCGCGACGGCGAGCGGCGCTGGCGAAGCGAGGGAGTGTTGCTGTTTCGCGTCGGATTGCTGGGGCGCTGACGAATAAAATGCACCGGGGCTGGAAAAGGCGGCGCCGAACATCTATTTACTGCGGTACATAATAGGGTCGCAGGGGACGTTTGATGTTCAACGGGCTGGTCGCCTATCTCGATTCGATCAAGGCGCGCGACCCCGCGCCGCGCTCGCGCTGGGAAATCATGCTCTACCCGGGCCTGCTCGCGGTCGGCATGCACCGCATCGCGCACTGGCTGTTCGAGGCCGACCTCTTCTTCCTCGCGCGCTTCGTCAATCATTTCGCGCGCTTCCTGACCGCGATCGACATCCACCCGGGTGCGAAGATCGGGCGGCATCTGTTCATCGACCATGGCTTCGGCGTGGTGATCGGCGAGACCGCCGAGATCGGCGACAATGTCTCGATCTACCAGGGCGTGACCTTGGGCGGCACCGACCCCGCCAACGGCATCGGCGGCAAGCGCCACCCGACGCTGGCGCACGACGTGATCGTCGGGTCGGGCGCACAGATTCTGGGCCCGGTGACGGTCAATGCCCGCGCGCGCATCGGCGCCAATGCGGTGGTGACCAAGGATGTGCCCGAGGGGGCGGTGATGGTCGGCATCCCCGCGCGCTCGACCCTGGTCGACGCCAGCGAATATGCCCGCGAGTTCATCCCCTATGGTACGTGCAACGAGAGTTTCGACCCCGCGACGCAAAAGGTCGAGCTGCTCCAGTGCCAGCTCGAGCAATTGCAGAAGCAGCTCGCGGCGCTGGCGGCCGAGCGCGAGGCCGTCGTCGCCGGCGAACCCGCACCGCGCAAGGGGCGTAGCCGCGCCTGATGGGGATCGTCACCCCCTGGCCGCATAACCGCTCGCTGCCCCAGCAGACGGCGTTCGACCGCCACGAACTGACGCGCATCCTCGACCTCTACGGCCGCATGGTCGCGGCGGGGAAGTGGCGCGACTATGCGATGGATTTCCAGCGCGACGTCGCGGTCTTTTCCTGCTTCCGCCGCGCCGCCGAGCGCCCCGAATATCGCATAGAGAAACGCCCCGCGCTGCGGAGCCGGCAGGGCATGTGGGCCCTTGTCTCCGAAGCCGGGGCGGTCCTGAAACGCGGGGACGAGCTTTCGAATGTGCTCGCCCCCGTCGAACGCAAGCTTATGAAGCTGGTATCGGAGTAGGCGCTATCGTGGCGGGCAGCTGGTTCGCGAGGTTCGCGGGCAGGAAGCCCACCACCACGCTGCGCGCATTCTGCCAGAAGGCCGAGAGCAGGAGCAGCGCCGAGCCGATCACGAAGGCGGTCAGCGCGACGTTGAGCTCGACCGCGCCGAAGGTGCGGAACAGCTCGGTCAGCGCGAACAGCACATAGGCGAGGGCCGAGACGAGCAGCGCGCGGCGGTCGATCGCCAGCGCGATCAGCCCGAACAGGATATAGACGCCGACCACCAGCACCGCGGCGCCGCTGCCGATATTGCTGCCGTCGGTGACGCCGAGCAGGTGGAAGATCGGATGCGCGATCATCGGCGCGGCGAGCAGGTGGAGCCAGAAGGCGACGTCGCTGCGGCGCGTCTGGCGCACCCGGTCGCTGCGGTCCCACCACATGGCGAGCGCGAAGACGCCGAGGCCCGCGACGAGCACCAGCGACATGACGAGCATTTCGCCGCCGTTCTGCGGCACGCCGGTGATCGACAGCACCAGCGCGACCGCGGTGGCGGCGAGCGCGGCGGTGCCGGCGGCGACGGTGATCGGCACCATGAAGCGGCGCCAGTGGAACCAGGTCGCGCCCGCGGTGATCAGCGCCATCGCGCCGACGATGACGGCGCCGACGGTCTCGTCGGGGCGGTTGCCGAAGATCGCCTCGCCATGCTCGACGAGGAAGCCGACCATCGAGGCGAAGACGCCGCCCGCGAAGGCGAGGACGAGCACGATGCTGGGCAGCGCCATGCGGCGTTTGCGCGTGAAATATTCGGCGAGGAACCAGGCCGAGGCGGCGACGAAGATGCCCGCGAGCGCGGTGTGGATCGACTGGCCGATCCACGCGACCGCGACGAGCAGGATCACCGCGGCGATGCTGACGAAGATGTCGTTGAAACCGGTGATGAGGCGGAATGATTCCTCGTCCGCCCCGGGGGCGGCGCGCACCGACGCGATATGCGCCCGGAAGGCGGCTACGGCCTCCGGCGTCATGACCTTTGCGTCGACCGCTGCTTGCAGGTCGCTTTCGCTATACATTTGGGGTCGTCCTTCTGTCCGATCCCCTTGCCCCGCGGCGCTTATGACACAGCTGTGTTAGTGATGCAATACGATAAATCAGGCGAAGATATGCGCGGCGGTCAGGTGGTCGCGCTGCGCGGCAGTAACGCGATCGACGAGGCGTAAGGCGAGCGGGTAGAGCACCAGGTTGAGGGCCGAATAGAGTATCGAGATCATCTGCTCTTCGCGGATCGCCTCGGGGGAATGGGCATCCATTCCTGCGCGAAATGCAATCGTCGCAACGATATTCGAGAAGGTCCAGACGCCCCACCAGCAGGTCAACAGCACATCGCCGCGATAGAGATCGCCATCGGCGGCGCCATTGCTGGCGTTCCAGATCTGGCGCATCGCCCGGAACGGTTTGAAGAAATTGGCGATCGGGACGAAATGCCAGCCTACCGCCCATGCGGGTGTGAAAGTGAAACCGGGAACGCGCGCCGCCTTTACGTTCGCAGCTGCGCGATAGGTCCACATGCAAAATAGGACATAGGTGACAAGCGCCAGCGCTATATCGCCGAGGATGATACCGATGTAGATCGCGTTGAGACCGGCCACCGGCGCCTGCTCTTCGAGCGACACCAGTCCGTTCAGCTCCGCGATCTCGCCGGTCAATACCAATAAAGTGGAAATGAATCCCGCGACGAGCAGGCCCTTGACGAGCCTGCCGCGCCGCTGGAGGAGGGCGATGCCTTCGCCCAGGGTCATGTCGATCATCGGCGCCCCCGCGATCGGCGACGCCCGTGCGGCGTTCGCGATCGGAGGGGGCGTAGCAGCCTCAGCCCAGCGCCTGCAAGGCGCGCATCACCGCCATCGACTGTTCGCTGCCCGACTGGGGCACGGTCTCGCCATTGCGGTCGATGATCTTCTCCCACGCCGCGGCGACGCCCTCGGGGGTGCGCTCGTCCTCGGGGAGCGCGACGCCGGGGGTCATGGTGACATAGGCGGCGTGGAAGGCGCCCGCGCCCGCGCCGACGATCATGTTGGTCGGCGCATCCTCGCTCACGAGATAAAGCGCGGCGGGAACGACATTCTCGGGGGTGAATTTCTCGAACAGCTCGGCGGGGAAGATGTCCTCGGTCATTCGCGTGCCCGCGACCGGCGCGATCGTGTTGCAGCGGATGTTGTACTTCGCGCCTTCGAGGTGGAGCGTCTTGGTCAGCCCGGCGAGGCCGAGCTTGGCGGCGCCATAATTGGCCTGGCCGAAATTGCCGTAGAGGCCGGTCGACGAGGCGGTCATCAGGATGCGGCCATAGGCCTGCTCGCGCATCAGGTCCCAGCACGCCTTGGTGACATTGGCGCTGCCGCTGACATGCACCTTCAGCACCAGGTCGAAATCTTCGGGCTCCATCTTGGCGAAGCTCTTGTCGCGCAGGATGCCGGCGTTGTTGATCAGGACGTGGACGCCGCCCCATTCTTCCTTCGCGCGTGCGACCATTTCGACCATCTGCTCATATTCGGTGACGCTGCCGCCGTTCGAGATCGCGGTGCCGCCTGCTGCGCGGATTTCCTCGACGACCTGTAGCGCGGCGTCCGAATGGCCGGTGCCGTCGCGCGATCCGCCGAGGTCGTTGACCACGACCTTCGCGCCGCGCCGCGCGAGTTCGAGCGCATAGGCGCGGCCGAGCCCGCCGCCGGCGCCGGTAACGATGGCAACGCGCCCGTCAAATTTGATCGTCATGATGGTCTCCCGAGAAGATTTGGCCCCGTCCTTAGCCCGAGATCGCGGCGAGGCAAGCGATGTGTGCGACGAAGCGTGCAGTGCAACATTAATGTCACGATGGAGTCGCGGAATTGTCATCAATGCGCCATAGCAGCGCGCCCAGACCCGCAACCGCACGAGCCGGAGCCCGATCCATGCGTCCCACCCTGATTGCCGCCTTCCTCGTATCGTCGATGCTGACGATGCCCGCCACCGCCCACGCGCAGCAGGCGATGACCGCCGAAGAGGCGGCGGCGCTGCGCGCCGAGCTCGCGGCGCTGAAAGCGCAGGTGCAGACGCTCGAGACGCGGCTCGACGCCGCGACCGCGCAGCCGGCGCTCGCTCCGACGCCCGCGCCGGCGCCGAGCGCGCCGCCGGTGACCGCCAAGCCTGCGACCGAGATCGCCTGGAAGGGCGCCCCCGAGATCAAGACCGCCGACGGCTGGAGCTTCAAGCCGCGCGGGCGTGTCCAGCTCGACGTCGCGGGGATCGACGCGCCGGGCGGCGTGCTCGGCAACCGCGGCGGCACCGCGACCGAGTTCCGCCGCGTCTATCTGGGCGTCGACGGCAAGATCCCGGGCGGTTTTTCCTACCGCGTCGAAGCCGATGTCGCGAACAGCTCGGTCGAGTTGACCGACGTCTATTTCACCTATGGCCCCGGGCCGCTGTCGGTAACGGTTGGGCAGATCAAGCCCTTCTGGGGGCTCGACGACATGACGAGCGACCTGTTCACCAGCCATCTCGAACGCGCCGCTTTCGTCTCGGCCTTCGGTTTCGAGCGCCGCGTCGGCCTGTCGGCGCAATATAAGGGCAAGGCCGTGCTGCTCCAGGGCGGGGTGTTCGGCGACAATGCCGCCGACCTCACCGACAGCAACCACAGCATCGGATTCGACGCGCGCGCGGTGTTCATGCCCAAGCTCGGCGATGCTCAGTTGCACTTCGGGGGCTCGATCCATCTCCGCGATCTCAACAATCCCGCGGGCACGGTGCGCTATCGCGCGCGGCCCTTCGTGCACACCACCGACGTGCGCCTCGTCGACACCGGCGAGATCGACGTCAGCGGCGAGCGCGGCATGGGGCTGGAGGCGGCGCTACTCGCCGGACCGTTCCACGCGGCGGGCGAGGGCTATTGGCAGACCGCGAAGCGCGACGGCGCAGCGAATCCGACCTATTTCGGCGGCTATGCCGAGGTCGGCATGGTGCTGACCAAGGGCGACAAGCGCGGGTATAAGGACGGCGCCTTCGACCGGCTGAAGCCGTCGAACCCGATCACCGAAGGCGGGATCGGCGCGGTCGAGGTCAATGCGCGCTACGACCATCTCGACCTCAACGACGCCGGCATCGTCGGCGGGCGCCAGCGCGCGGCTTTGCTGTCGCTGGTGTGGGTGCCGATCGAATATATCCGCCTGACCGCGAGCTACGGCCGCCTGCGCATCAACGACGCGCGCATCGCGGCGACGGGGGGCGATCGCGATTATTCGGCGGATAGCTTCGGGCTGCGGACGCAGATCGACTTTTGATAGAGGGGTCCGGTTTTGGGGTGGTGAGCGGACCTAAACCCCTCCTCTTCAGAGGAGGGGCAGAGAGACTTGGTCCGGCGCAGCCGGGCCTTAGTCGAACGGGGTGGTGGCCGAAGGAGCACGCCCAGCCGAGAGCACCACCCCGCTGCGACTAACGAACAAGTTCGTAAGTCTCGCACCCCCTCCTCTGAAGAGGAGGGGTTGGGAATGGCAACAAACGCCCCAAACCGGCCAGCTCAACCCTTGCCCGAATCCAGCGCATACCCCGCCGAACGCACGGTGCGGATGATGTCCGCGGTGCCCGGCAGGTTGATCGCTTTCCTGAGCCGCCGGATATGCACGTCGACCGTCCGCAATTCGATGTCGCTGTCCTGGCCCCAGACGCTGTCGAGCAATTGCCCGCGCGAAAAGACGCGGCCCGGATGCTCCATGAAATGGCGCAGCAGGCGGAATTCGGTCGGGCCCATGTTCACGATCTGCCCGCCGCGCACGACCTTGTGCGCGACCGAATCGAGCTCGATGTCGGCATAGGCGAGCAGTTCGCCGGCGAGCGCGGGGCGCAGGCGGCGGAGCACTGCCGAGACGCGCGCGACCAGCTCGCGCGGGCTGAACGGCTTGGTGACATAGTCGTCGGCGCCGGTCTCGAGCCCGCGGATGCGATCCTCTTCCTCGCCGCGCGCGGTGAGCATGATGATCGGGACATTCGCCGACTTGGGGTTGCGGCGCAGGCGGCGGCAGACCTCGATGCCGGGCAGGCTTTCGATCATCCAGTCGAGCAGGACGATGTCGGGGACGCGTTCCTCGACGAGGATCAGCGCCTGTTCGCCGTCGGGCGTCTGGCGCACCGAAAAGCCTTCGCGCGCGAAATGCCAGACGATGAGCTCGGCGATCGCCTCGTCATCCTCGATCAGCAGCAGGTCGGGCTGCGGCATCAGCCTTGCTCCTGCTCCGCGGCGCCATCTTCGGGCTGTTCGCCGCGCTCGCGTTCCTCCATCCGCTCGCCCGTGACGACATAATAGACCATCTCGGCGATGTTGGTCGCATGGTCGCCCATGCGCTCGAGGTTCTTGGCAACGAACAGCAGGTGTGCGCTTTCCGAAATATATTTCGGATTTTCCATCATAAAGGTCACGAGGGTGCGAAAGATGCTGTTGTAGAAATCGTCGACATTCTTGTCGCGGACGGTCACCCGCACCGCGAGCTCGGCGTCGCGCGCGGCGAAACTGTCGAGCGCGTCGTGGATCAACTCGGCGACGATGTTCGACATCGACATGAGGAGCGGGATCGCCTCGATCGACCGCGTCTGGTCCATCAGCGCGACGCGCTTGGCGATATTCTTGGCATAGTCGCCGATGCGCTCGACGACCGAGACGATCTTCAGCGCCGCGATCATCTCGCGCAGGTCGTCGGCCATTGGGGCGCGCAGCGCGATCGTCTGGACCGCGAGCTGCTCGACCTCGCTTTCGAGCGCATCGATCTTCTTGTCGTCGCGCACGACCTGCGCCGCGAGGTCGAGGTCGCCGTTGTTGAGCGCACTCATCGCTTGGAGCAGCGCCTGTTCGGCGCGGCCGCCCATCTCGCTGATCAGGCCGCGGAGGCGGTTGAGGTCTTCGTCGAAGGCCTTGACCGTATGATCATTCACAATTGCCATCGTTCCGTCCTTGAGTACCGGGGCTTAACCGTAGCGGCCGGTGATATAATCCTTGGTGCGTTCCTGCTTCGGGTTGGTGAAGATGTCCGTCGTCTTACCATATTCGACGAGCGTCCCGAGGTGGAAGAAAGCGGTGCGCTGCGACACGCGGGCCGCCTGCTGCATATTGTGCGTGACGATCACGATCGCGAACTTGCCGCGCAGTTCGTGGATCAACTCCTCGATCTTTGCGGTCGCGATCGGGTCGAGCGCCGAGCAGGGCTCGTCCATCAGCACGACTTCGGGGTCGACCGCGATCGCGCGGGCGATGCACAGGCGCTGCTGCTGGCCGCCCGACAGCGCGGTGCCGCTTTCCTGGAGGCGGTCCTTGACCTCGTCCCACAGGCCGGCGCGGTGCAGCGCCTTTTCGACGATGCCGTCGAGGTCGCTCCTGTTCGGCGCGAGGCCGTGGATGCGCGGGCCATAGGCGACATTGTCGTAGATCGACTTGGGGAAGGGGTTCGGTTTCTGGAACACCATGCCGACGCGCGCGCGCAGCTGCACCACGTCCATCGACGGCGCGTAGATGTCTTCGCCGTCGAGCGCGATCTTGCCCGTCACCTTCGCGCCGGCGACGGTGTCGTTCATCCGGTTCAGCGAGCGCAGGAAGGTCGATTTGCCGCAGCCCGAGGGGCCGATGAAGGCGGTCACCAACTCGGTGCCGACGTCGATCGACACGTCGTTGATCGCCTGCTTCTCGCCATAGAAGACGTCGACATGGTGCGCCGTCATCTTGGGGTCGGTAATGGTCAGGTCGTCTTGGGTCATGATCACCAACGTTTTTCGAACTTGTTGCGAAGATAGATTGCGAGCGCGTTCATCGACAATAGCACGATGAGCAGCACGATGATCGCGGCGGAGGTCTTTTCGACGAAGCCGCGGTCGACCTCGTCCGACCAGAGGAAGATCTGCATCGGCAGCACCGTCGCGGGCGAGCAGATGCCGCCGGGGACGTCGCCGATGAAGGCGCGCATGCCGATCAGCAGCAGCGGCGCTGTCTCGCCCAGCGCGCGCGCCATGCCGATGATCGTGCCGGTCAGGATGCCGGGCAAAGCGAGCGGCAGGACATGGTGGAACACCACCTGCACCGGGCTGGCGCCGACGCCGAGCGCGGCGTCGCGGATCGACGGCGGCACCGCCTTGATCGCGTTGCGGCTGGCGATGACGATCACCGGCATCGTCATCAGCGCGAGCGTCAAGCCGCCGACGAGCGCGCTTGCCTGGCAGAGGCCGAACCAGTTGATGAACACCGCGAGCGCGAGCAGGCCGAAGATGATCGAGGGCACCGCCGCGAGATTGTTGATCGACACCTCGATCAGGTCGGTCCAGCGGTTCTTCGGCGCATATTCCTCGAGGTAGAGCGCGGCGAGCACCCCGGTCGGGAAGGCGATCAGGAAGGCGATGAGAATCGTCAGCACCGATCCCTTGAGCGCCCCCCAGATGCCCGCGACCGCGGGGTCGGTGGCGTCGGCGTTGCGGAAGAAGGGCCAGTGGATGCCGGTCGACAGCTTGCCGTCGCGTGTCAGCGCGTCGACCTTCGCCCCCATCGCGCCCTTGCCGCCGTCCTTGGCGGCGATGTCGACCTCGGACGAGGCGGGGAGATGGAAGACCGTTGAGGCCTGAAGCAATTCGGGGTCGGCCTTGATCGCCGATCGCACTTCCTTCCATGCATTTTCGCTGATCATCGCCGACCCGCCGTCGCCCAGCGCCTCGTCGGCGGCAAAGGCGACGATGTCGGCGAGCCCGGCACCTGCGATCACCTGATCGGCGTCGGCATCGCCCAGCCGCGCCGCATCGACGGTCAGCGGCATCGCCCTGAAATCGACCGGCACCGCGACATTGGTGTAGGTGAAGCCGCGCAGCCCGTTGCCGACCATCACGAACAGCAGGAAGGCGAGGAAGGCGCCCGACAGCAACACCGCGGCCAGCCCGAGCAGCCTGAAGCGGCGCTCGGCGGCGTAGCGCCTCGCGATGCGGGCCTGCATCGTGCCGCCCTTCCAGTCGGTGGGGGAGGTGATCTTATTCATAAGCTTCGCGATACTTTTTGACGATGCGCAGCGCGACGATGTTGAGGAGCAGCGTCACGATGAACAGCACGAGGCCGAGCGCGAAAGCTGCGAGCGTCTTGGCGCTGTCGAACTCCTGGTCGCCGGTCAGCAGCTTGACGATCTGCGCGGTCACCGTGGTGACGCTGGCGAAGGGGTTGGCGGTCATGTTGGCGGAGAGGCCCGCGGCCATCACCACGATCATCGTCTCGCCGATCGCGCGGCTGACCGCGAGCAATATGCCGCCCATCACGCCGGGCAGCGCGGCGGGGATCAGCACCTGGCGGATCGTCTCGTTCGGCGTCGCGCCCAAGGCCAGCGAGCCGTCGCGCATCGCCTGCGGCACCGCGTTGATGCTGTCGTCGGCCATCGACGAGACGAAGGGGATGATCATCACGCCCATCACGATACCCGCGGCGAGCGCGCTTTCGGTCGAGGCGTTGGGAATGCCGAGCATCACCGCGAATTCGCGCAAGGCCGGCGCGACGGTCAGCGCGGCGAAATAGCCATAGACCACGGTCGGCACGCCCGCGAGGATCTCGAGCAAAGGCTTGACCCAGCGGCGCACGCGCGGCGCGGCATATTGGGTGAGATAGACCGCGGTCATCATCCCGATGGGAATGGCGACGATCATCGCGATGATCGCGCCGATCAGGATGGTGCCCCAGAAGAGCGGGATGCCGCCGAAGGTGTCGTCGACCGGCGCGCCGCTCGTCGGCGCCCAGTGGGTGCCGAACAGCAATTCGGCGGGTGAGACGAGGCGGAAGAAGCGGATCGATTCGAAGAGCAGCGACAGCACGATGCCGAAGGTCGTCAGGATCGCGACGAGCGACGCGAGCAGCAGCACCAGCATCACGATCTTCTCGACCCGCGTGCGGGCGCGGAAATCGGGTTTGATGCGCGTGAAGGCGTAAAGCCCGCCCGCCAGCGCCAGCGCGAGCATCGCGCCGATGCCGATCCAGGCATAGCGGTGCGTCGCCTCCGCATAGGGCGCAACCAGCGGCGCCGCGGCGGGGATGCGCACCGCGGCCTGGCTGCCCTGCGCGACGTTGCGCGCGTCGGAGAGGATCGCGCCGCGCTCGAACCCGAAGGCGGGAAGCTGCTTCGCCGCGTCGCTCGCCAGCACGTCGTTGGTGATCAGCCCCGGCGACACCGCGCTCCACACCGCGAGGAACAGCGCCGCGGGGGCGAAGAGCCACAGCGCGACGTACCAGCCGTGATATTGCGGGCGCGAGTGCAGCTTGGCCTGCGCGCGTCCCGCGAGCAGGGTCGACCGCGCGCGCCCGGCGATCCAGCCGATCAGCGCGAGCCCCGCGATCAGGAGCAACAAGGCGGCGGCGTTGAAGGTCACTATATCCCCGTTATCATCATGCCCGTGCCGACCCAAAGCGGGCGCGCATGGCAGTTTCGTGACTCGCGGTCATATTTCTCGCCCACATCCCCGTTCGTGTCACGATCCATATCCGTTCGCGGCACGATCCGTTTTCCGTTTGTGTCACGACTATATTTCCGTTCGTGTCGAGCGAAGTCGAGACACCCCGAGGGCGATCGCCGAACCGATGGGCATCTCGACTTCGCTCGATGCGAACGGAGAAGGAAATGCCCGACGGCTTTTAAAAAAGCGGCGGCCGGCTCGGGAATGAGGCCCCGTTCCGGCCGCCTGCGGGAGGACCTTATTTCAGCTCGGCGCCGTTCAGCGGGGTCATGCCCTTGGCATTGGCCGCGGCGGTGTCCGTAATCGCCTTGGGCGACACGATCAGACCCTTGGCGCCCAGATAGCCGCCTTCGCCCGCGCCCTTCAGGAACTCGGCGACATATTCGGCCAGGCCGGGGATCACGCCGACATGCTTCTTCTTCACATAGATGAAAAGCGGGCGCGAGCCGGGATAGCTGCCGTCGGCGATCGCGGCATAGGTCGGGGCGACGCCCTGCACCGGCACCGCCTTGATCTTGTCCTTGTTGGCGTCGAGGTAGCTGAAGCCGAAGATGCCGAGGCTGGTCGGGTTCTTGTCGAGCTTCGAGATGATCAGGTTGTCGTTCTCGCCCTGCTCGACATAATAAGGCGCGCCACGCAAGGTCGTGCAGACTTCGTCATGCTTGTCCTTGTTGCTGTCCTTCAGCGCCTTCATGCCCGCATTGGCGTCACAGCCCTTGCCCAGGATCAGCTCCTTGAACGCATCGTAAGTGCCGCTGGTCGACGGCGGGCCAAAGACGGAGATCGCGACCGCGGGCAGCGCCGGATTGACGTCCTTCCAGGTCTTGGCGGTGTTCGCCTTGCCATAGGGGTTGGCGGCAAGCGCCTTATACACATCCTCTTCCGACAGCTTGAAGCCGGGGCCGCGCGCGGCTTCGCCCAGCGCGATGCCGTCGATGCCGACCTGGATTTCGACGATCTCGGTCACGCCATTCTTGGCGCAGGTGTCGAATTCCTTCTTCTTGATGCGGCGCGAGGCGTTGGCGATGTCGGGGGTGTCGCCGCCGACGCCCGAACAGAAGCGCTCGAAGCCGCCGCCGGTGCCGGTGCTGTCGATCTTGGGCTTCTTGTTGCCGGTGGCTTCGGCGAAGCGCTCGCCGACGGTGGTGGCGAAGGGATAGACGGTCGACGAGCCGACCGCGCTGATATAATCGCGCGCCGCGCCGCCCGAGGAGGCCTGGTCCTGGCACGCGGAAAGCGCCAGCACGCACGTCGCGGCGCCGGCGATAAGGGCGAATTTCTGCAGCATGAAAATGATCCTGTCGGGGGTCGCTAACGGAGCGAACCACCACCCCCGCGGCGACTCGCTGAGCCGCCAATGGGGGAGTTGTGTGACGCGTTTGTGACAGGAACTGTCATGGAAGTGTCATCGTTTCCCCTGTGAGATTTACGTTTCGCATTTCCAGTTTGCAGTGAATAAGTTATCAGCCATCCGCCGACCATAGGAGATTTTTCGTGCCGAGATCTGACGAAACCGAAATGGAAGACGTCGAGTTTGCGCCGCTATTTCCTCAAGAGGATGAGTCTGATCTTGTCGCCTCGGCTAAACCGCTAAGATATAATGCTGCAATATCAGCTACGGATTGGACTGTTGAAACAGTCATCAGCCAACTTCGAAAGGGAAACATATTTCTGGATCCTGAGTATCAGCGGCGTGATGCATGGACTATTGATCGAAAAAGTAAATATATTGAAAGTCTAATAATCGGTATTCCTACCCCTCAGATAATCCTAGCAGAAAGAGAGGATAGAAGAGGCTCGTACATTGTCATAGATGGAAAGCAAAGACTTCTTTCTCTGAGGCAGTTTTCAGCAAGGTTAAACGATAAGGAATATAAGTCTTTCGCTTTAAAGGGATTGGATGTTCGGAAAGATTTAAATCTTCGAACATTCTCTGATTTCGAAGGAGATCTCCTAGGAGGTTCATCTGCTGATTTCGAAAATGCGACTGTGAGAACGGTCGTCATCCGGGCTTGGCCGGACGAAGACTATCTTTATGAAGTGTTTTTGAGAATAAATAGCGGCAGCGTTCAACTTTCGCCCCAAGAGCTTCGTCAGGCGCTGCATCCCGGACCATTCACAAAAGCGCTCAATGATTTTGTAATTCAAAGTGAAGTTCTGAGGAGCGCACTTAATATAAAGCGGCCAGACTTTCGCATGAGGGACAACGAGCTTGTCATACGGTATTTAGCGTTCAAGCTATATATTAGCGAGTATAGGGGTAGTTTGAAAGAGATCTTAGATTTAACAACGAATAGACTCAATAAGACATGGGATGGATCTTCATCGTACATCGTAAAGTGCTTCGATGATTTGGAGAGATCGATAACGGCTACTCAGAATATATTTGGACGCCGTCAAGCTTTTAGGAAATGGAACGGAAGTTCATTTGAAACTCGGATAAATAGAGCGGTATTTGACGTCATCGCTCACTATTTTTCAGACAGGGTGGTTGTCGATAAGTGTTATGAAAAGAAGGAAGAGGTTGTCGAAGCCTTTAAAAGGTTATCAACTGACAGCTACGAGTTCGACATGGCGGTGAGTGGGACAACCAAAAGTTTAGGGGCGGTGAGGGATCGCTATACGCTTTGGGCATCAACCTTGTCTGGGGTTATCGGTTTGCCGCTTGATGTCCCGCCGGTGAGCTAGTGTTATGGCCCGTTCGAGTAGGCTGGTTAGCTTAGATCGCCGCATCAAAGCCCTGCGAGTAAGGTTTTTGCCGCGGCGATTTTCTGCGACAGGTAGTTACTCAGATGAACAGATTATGGGAGCGGCAATTTTTCGAATTCTGGTTGGAGCGGAACTAGAAACATATTTCGAGAGCATTGCCAAGGACGCGCTCGCCGACGCGCTCGCGGTAACTACCCAATCTCGGAATAGCCCATTGTTCGGCTGCTTGATGGCCCTCTACAAGGCAGAAAAAATGGGAGGGATTCCCGGGCAGTTTGGCGAGATTGATGCGGCGCGCTTTGCAATTTCCGCAGAAGTGGCCTGCATTCATGCTCATAATCGGTTTGTGGATTCCAATCAGGGTTTCAAATCTCACAACGTATTGAAAATGCTCGTTCCGATAGGCATCGACGAGACGAAGATTCCCGAGCAGCTTTTCATAGATCTCGACGCGTTGGCGAGCCGCCGAGGAGACGTTGCGCACAACGCGCTCGGTACGGTGGTTAATATTCCTAATCCTCAAGATGATAAGGAATTAGTGTTCCGGATAATAGACAAGCTGAAGGATTTGGAGAACGCGTTGCTTTGATATTGCAATAGGTAAATTACGTTATGATCCTCATCACCGGCCACGTCATCCTCACTCCCGAGCATCGCGAGCGCATGATCGCGCTCGGCGCCCTGCATAGCGCGCGGTCGCGGGGCGAGGCGGGGTGTGTGGCGCATAATTGCCATATCGATGTCGAAAACCCCGACCGCCTCGTCTTCGTCGAGGAATGGGAGAGCATCGACGCGGTCCGCGCCCATTTCGCGGTACCAGCGTCGCGCGCCTTCGTCGCCGAAATGCGCGCGCTGTCGCCCGAGCCGCCGGCGATCCGCATCTACACCACCGACGATGTCACCGCGGCGCTGATGGGGGCTTAAGAAGAATTATCTCACGCAAAGGCGCAAAGGCGCAAAGGCGCGGAAGAGGTTGCGTGAGGCGCTTGGCGGCGGGTTCGGCCGCTAACGGTGTCAAGTCTCACACAAAGACACGAAGAGGGCAGTTGGCGGTTCGGACGCTGCGTGTCGGTCGGGCGTTGGAGGAATATGGCCGGACTTTGTCCGGCTGTGATCGACGCGGCCGTCGTTGGGCAATCAACCGGTAGCGGTGGGACGCAGCCCTCTTCGTGTCTTTGTGTGAGATATCTCTTCTTTTTCTTTTTCGCGCCTTTGCGCCTTTGCGTGAGATAATCTTTTCCCGAACCGCCCCGGCGTCCTCGAGCCGGAACCTGGGGCAAAGCCCGTCCTGAGCCGGGCCAAGGACCCGCGGCGAGAAAATAGGATAAGGCCCCCGCAAATAACGCTTTCCTACATTATTTCGCTGTGCCAGCGTGATGCGTGGCTGGGGCATTTCATCGACGAAAAGACGGCCGTCCCCGGGACGGACTTGCGCGGCGCGACCGCGGGCAGCGCTTTGCCGCGGGTATCATTTTACCAGAGCGTAGCGTGACCTTTATGACCTTTGGAATATTGTTGCGCGCCCGCACGGACCGCGGCGGCGGCGCGAATCGCGGGGGCCTATGAGCGGGTTCGAGTTCGTCTTTTCGCTGTTCGGGCTGATCCTCGGCCTCGCGCTCGCCGAGGGGCTGGGCGGGCTGGCGCGCGCGCTCAAGGCCAGCCACCGCGTGCGCATCGGCTGGCCGACCGCATTGCTCGGGCTGTTCGTGTCGTGCGACGTCGTGACCTTCTGGATGTACGGCTGGGCGGTGCGCGCGCTGATCCCGATCAGCTGGCCCGTGCTGTTCGGCGGCTTCCTCGTCACCGCGCTCTATTATGTCGCCGCCAGCCTCGTCTTCCCCGACGATGCCGAGGCGTGGGACGACCTGAACGCCCATTTCGACAAGCAGCGGCGCCGGGTGATCGGCGCGGTGCTGCTGTGCAACATCGCGCTGCTGGGCACGGTCGCCTGGCTCGCGACCTGGCCCGCGTTCGACCTGCGCAACGCGGTGGTGACGTGGAGCTTCTTCCCCGTGTCGGCGCTGGCGATCGCGACGAAGGACCGGCGGGTGGTCGTCGGCTGCCTTTTATGGCTGATCGCGGTCTACCCGCTGTCGGCGGTGTGGCACTAGCTCAGCGGACCGCGGTGGTCTTGGCGACGACGCGCCATCCGGCGCCGGTGCGATAGAGCAGCAGCTGGTCGACATAGATATCGCCGCCGAAATGCAGCTCATAGGTGACCGCGGTCATCGCCGGCGTCGCGTCGCGGCGGTCGAGGACACGCCCGCCGGCCGCGGGGTCGGGATGCGCGGCCCAGCCGCCCAGCACCTCGGCAAAGCGCTTGCAGCCGATCGGCGCCGCCGCGCCCTCGGTCAGCGTACAGAATTGGCCGTCGGGCAGGAACAGGGCTTCGAGCAGCTCGACGCGCCCCGCCCGCAAACCCCCGACATAGGCTTCGAGCGCCTGTTCGGGGGTGGCTGCGCCAGTCGTCGCTTCCGCGTGACCGGCGGCCGGCAGCACGAAGGCGCAGGGGAGGGCGAGGCGAAGGGCAATGCGCCCGGGATCGAGGGGCATGGCGTGAAACTCCCGCCGCATGGGACGCGGGCCTCTTACCCCGTCGCGGCCTCCTTCACCAGCATCGGCGCCAGATATTGGCCGGTGTAGCTCCGCGGGTTTTTCGCGACCTGCTCCGGCGTGCCGCTCGCGACGACCTCGCCGCCCTTGACCCCGCCTTCGGGGCCCATGTCGACGATATGGTCGGCGGTCTTGATGACGTCGAGATTATGCTCGATCACGATCACGCTGTTGCCCTGCTCGACCAGCGCCTGCAGCACTTCGAGCAATTTGCGGACATCCTCGAAATGCAGCCCGGTGGTCGGCTCGTCGAGGATGTAGAGCGTCTGCCCGGTCGAACGGCGCGACAGTTCCTTGGCGAGCTTGACGCGCTGCGCCTCGCCGCCCGACAGCGTCGTCGCCTGCTGCCCGACCTTGATATAGCCGAGCCCGACGCGGACGAGCATCGCCATCTTCTCGCGGATCGACGGCACCGCCTTGAAGAATTCCGCGGCGTCCTCGACCGTCATGTCGAGCACGTCGGCGATGCTGTGGCCCTTGAACTTCACCTCGAGCGTTTCGCGGTTGTAGCGTTTACCGTGGCACGTCTCGCACGTCACATAGACGTCGGGCAGGAAGTGCATCTCGATCTTGATGAGGCCGTCGCCGGTGCAGGTCTCGCACCGCCCGCCCTTGACGTTGAAGCTGAAGCGCCCGGGCTTGTAGCCGCGCGCCTGGCTTTCGGGCAGCCCCGCGAACCAGTCGCGGATGATCGTGAAGGCGCCGGTGTACGTCGCGGGGTTCGACCGCGGGGTGCGGCCGATCGGCGACTGGTCGATGTCGATCACCTTGTCGCAATGCTCCAGCCCCTTCAGGCTGTCGTGCGGCCCCGCGACCATGCGCGCGCCGTTGAGCACGCGCGCCGCGCTGGCATAGAGCGTGTCGATGATCAGGCTCGACTTGCCGCTGCCCGACAGGCCGGTGACGCAGGTGAAGGTGCCGAGCGGGATCTTGACCGTGACATTGTCGAGATTGTTCGCGCGCGCGCCCTTCAGCACCAGGTCGAAGCCATTGCCCTTGCGGCGGTGCTTGGGAATCTCGATGCGCTTGGTGCCGTTGAGATAGGCCGCGGTCAGGCTCTTGTCGCTCTGGAGCACCTGTTCGAGCGTCCCTTCGGCGACGATCTCGCCGCCGTGCAGCCCCGCGCCGGGGCCCATGTCGACGACATAATCGGCGTGGCGGATCGCATCCTCGTCATGCTCGACGACGATCACCGTGTTGCCGAGGTCGCGGAGGCGCTTCAATGTCGCGAGCAGCCGGTCGTTGTCGCGCTGGTGGAGCCCGATGCTCGGTTCGTCGAGGACGTAGAGCACGCCGCTGAGGCCGCTGCCGATCTGCGACGCGAGGCGGATGCGCTGGCTCTCGCCGCCGCTGAGTGTGCCGCTCGTGCGGTTGAGGTTGAGATAGTCGAGCCCGACATTGTTGAGGAAACCGAGCCGCTCGTTGATTTCCTTGAGGATCGCTTTCGCGATCTGGCGCTGCGTGTCGTTCAGCTTCGCATCAAGCGTGCCGAACCATTCGAGCGCGTCCGCCACCGAGCGCTGTGCCGACAGGCTGATATTCTCGCCCGCGATCTTCACCGCGAGCGGTTCGGGGCGCAGCCGCGCGCCGTGGCAGGTCTCGCACGGCTGCGGCGTCTGATATTTCGACAGCTCCTCGCGCATCCACGCGCTTTCGGTCTGGAGCATGCGGCGGTTGAGGTTGCCGATCACGCCCTCGAACGCCTTGTGCGTCGTGTAGCTGCGCTTGCCGTCCTTGAAGGTCAGCTCGACGGGCTTGCCGCCGGTGCCGTAGAGGATGACGAGTTGGACCTCGCCGGGCAGGTCCTGCCACGGTGTGGTCAGGTCGAAGCCATAGGCTTTGCCGAGGCTTTCGAGCACCTGCATATAATAAGGCGAGGGCGGGTTCGATTTCGCCCAGGGCACGACCGCGCCCTTCTTGAGGCTCAGCGCATGATTGGGCACGACGAGGTCGGGGTCGAACTCCTGCCGTTCGCCGAGCCCGTCGCACGCGGGGCAGGCGCCCTGCGGGGCGTTGAAGCTGAACAGTCGCGGCTCGATCTCGGCGATGGTGAAGCCCGAAACGGGGCAGGCGAATTTCTCGGAGAAGATCAGCCGGTTCGCGGGGATGCCCGCGCCCTTCATCGCCCCCCCGGTGTCTTCCTCCTCGCGCCCCGGCACCGGGCCGTCGGCGAGGTCGACATAGGCGAGCCCCTCGGCGAGCTTCAGCGCGGTTTCGAAACTGTCGGCGAGCCGCGTGCCGAGGCCCTCGCGCACCGCGATACGGTCGACGACGACCTCGATGTCATGCTTGTATTTCTTGTCGAGCGCGGGCGCCTCGCCGATCTCGTAAAACTCGCCGTCGATGCGGACGCGCGTGAAGCCGTCCTTCTGCCACTGCGCGAGCTCCTTCTTATACTCGCCCTTGCGGCCGCGCACGACGGGGGCGAGCAGATAGGCGCGCGTACCCTCGGGCAGTTCCATCACGCGGTCGACCATCTGGCTGACCGTCTGCGCACTGATCGGCTCGCCGGTTTCGGGCGAATAGGGGATGCCGACGCGCGCCCACAGCAGGCGCATATAGTCGTAGATTTCGGTGACCGTCGCGACCGTCGAGCGCGGGTTTCGCGACGTCGTCTTCTGCTCGATGCTGATCGCCGGCGACAGGCCGTCGATATGCTCGACGTCGGGCTTCTGCATCATCTCGAGGAACTGGCGCGCATAGGCGGAGAGCGACTCCACATAGCGCCGCTGGCCCTCGGCATAGATGGTGTCGAAGGCGAGGCTCGACTTGCCGCTGCCCGACAGGCCGGTGATGACGACCAGCGCATCGCGCGGCAGGTCGACGTTCACGCCCTTCAGATTATGCTCGCGCGCACCGCGCACCGAAATATGGGTGAGACTCATGGGAGGGCTGTGTTCCAGATTTGTTCTTGGCGCGCAAGGGGGCGTTTTGCGCCGGGTCATGGTCTAGATAGGAAGTCGGGAGCCATGCTGCAACGCCGCGCTCCGTGCCGGCTTTCCACCAACTCCCCAATGGCTTCGACCAATGCGCCCCCGTCGGCTTGACGCATTTTCGCGCGAGGCGGACAAGACTTGGCATGTCCGCCGCCCGTCGGGAACGGGGCCGGCGCACGAAAGGAGCTGGGGAATGAAGAAATTTTTGACGGGGGCCGCGGGCCTCGCAATGGCCGCGGCCCTGGTCGCGGTGCCGGTGCTGGCGAACGACATGGCGCCCTTCGCGTTACTCAAGGCCGATGGGGCGGGCGAGGCATCGGCGAAGGACGATGCCTCGCTGAATGCGCTGACCTTCGGCAGCTGGGGTGTCGATCTCGGCGCGCGCGACACCAGCGTGCGGCCGGGCGACGATTTCGACCGCTTCGCCAATGGCGGCTGGTTCGCCAAGACCGAAATCCCGGCCGACCAGGCGTCGGCGGGGGTCGATTACGACGTCTATAATCTGACCCAGCGCCAGCTGCGCCAGGTCGTGACCGGGGCGCCGGCGACGAGCCAGGTCGGCGGCCTCTACCAGAGCTTCGCCGACGAGGCGCGAGTCGAGGCGCTGGGCGCCAAGCCGCTGATGGCCGACCTCGCGAAGGTCGCGGCGATCAAGGGCAAGAGCGAAATGGCGCGCTTCATGGGCGCGTCGCAGGGTGCGTTCGGGATGACGATCGTCGGCGGCGGTCCTTACGCGGACACCGACGATCCGACGATCAACGTGCTGTGGCTGGGGCAGGGCGGGCTGGGCCTGCCCGAGCGCGAATATTATCTCGACGACCAGTTCAAGCCGCAGCGCGACGCCTATCGCGCCTATATCGTGCGCACGCTGGGGCTGACCGGGGCGAAAAACGCCGAGGCCGGAGCCGACGCGATCATGGCGCTGGAGACCGAGATCGCCAAGGTCAGCTGGAAGATCGCCGACCGCCGCGACATCGGCAAGATCAACAACCCGATGTCGTCGGCCGAGCTCGCCGCCTATGCGCCCGGGCTCGACTGGAACGCCTGGTTCGCCGGCGCGGGGATCGGTCCGCAGAAGCGGATGATCGTCAACGAGACCACCGCGATCCGCGACATTTCGGCGCTCTATGCCAAGGCGCCGCTCGACACGCTGAAGCTGTGGCAGCAATTCCATGTCGCCAACCAGGCCTCGCCCTATCTGTCGAAGGCCTTCGTCGACAGCCGCTTCGACTATACCAAGGTGCTGAGCGGGGTGAGCGAGCTGCGCCCGCGCTGGAAACGTGGGCTGACGCTTGTCGATGGCAGCCTCGGCGAGTTGGTTGGCGAAACCTATTCGCACCAATATTTCCCCGCGAGCGCCAAGGCGAAGATGGAGGCGCTGGTCGCCAATCTGAAGCTGGCGATGGGCGACCGCATCCGCGCGAACAGCTGGATGGCGGCGCCGACGAAAGAGGCGGCGCTGGCGAAGCTCCAGAAGATGGACGTGATGGTCGGCTATCCCGACAAGTGGCGCGACTATTCGGGGCTGAAGATCGATCCGGCCGACCTCTATGGCAATGTCCAGCGCAGCGGGAAGTTCGAATATGCCTATCAGCTGGGCGAGCTCGGCAAGCCCGTCGACCGCAAGAAATGGTCGATGAACCCGCAGGAGGTGAACGCCTATAATGGCGGGCTCGAGAACAAGATCGTGTTTCCCGCGGGCATCCTCCAGGCGCCCTATTTCAGCGAGAGCGTCGACGATGCGGTCAATTATGGCGCGATCGGCGCGGTCATCGGGCACGAGATCATTCATGGCTTCGACGACCAGGGGCGCAAGATCGACGCCAATGGCGCGGTGCGCGACTGGTGGACCCCCGAGGATGCGGCAAAGTTCGACGCCGCGGCCAAGGCGTTCGGCGCGCAATATGCGACCTATGAGGCGGCGCCCGGCGCCTTCATCAACCCCGACCTGACGATGGGCGAGAATATCGCCGACCTCGCGGGGCTGGAGGTCGCTTATGACGCCTACCACCGCTCGCTGGGCGGCAAGCCCGCGCCGGTGATCGACGGGCTGACCGGCGACCAGCGCTTCTTCCTCGCTTTCGCGCAGGCGTGGCGCGACAAGGCGCGCGAGGATTCGATCAAGCAGCAGGTGGCGAGCGACCCGCACAGCCCGGCGCGCTGGCGGATCATCGGCCCGGTGCGCAACGTCGACGCCTGGTATCAGGCGTTCGGCGTCGGCGCCGACGCCAAATATTATCTGAAGCCCGAGGACCGCACCAAGATCTGGTAAGAGCCTATTCAGGCAGGGCGGGGGCGGCGGTCGGTCGCCCCCGCCACGCCATCACGCCGAGCGACAGCGCGGCGCCGACGATCACGAACAGCGCGGGAAAGCCGCCGAGCACCGACATCATGCGGATGCCGTCGAGCCCCGCGGCGGCGACGAGCACCATCGCGACCAGCCCGACGGTCACGCCCCAGACGATCTGGATCCACAGCGCGGCCTCGGGGCGTTCGGGGCTGATGCCGTGCGTCGACAGCGCGCTCATCGCCGAGACATTGGCGTCGGCGCCCGCGACATAAGAGAGGAAGATCGCGAACAGCACGATCGCGGTGACCACCGATCCGCCGCCGAGCGCGTCGAACAGGCGGAACAGCACCGGGTCGGGACCCTGGCTCGACAGGATGGCGAAGAGGCTGGCGCCGCTCTGCTGGTCGAGGATGATCGTCGCGCCCGCGATCGCGGTCATCCACACCGCGCCGAACAGCGCGGGCAGGATCAGGTTGAACAGGATGAAGGCGCGGACGCTGTAGCCGACCGCAAGGCGGCCGAGGAACAGTGCGGTGACCGGCGCCCAGGCCATCCAGTTCGCCCAGTTGAAGATCGTCCATTGCCGGTGCCAGTCGCGATCGACGTCGAGCCCCAGGTTGCGCGGCACGAAGGTGGCGACATAATCGGCGCCGCCGCGCAGCGACAGGCCGAGCATCTCGGCGGTCGGCCCGGCTACAGCCACGAAAGCGATGATCGCGAAGAAGATCCAGGTGTTGAGCACCGACAGCCCGGCGATGCCCTTCTGCAGCCCGGTCGCCGCCGAGATCAGGAAGCTCGCGACGATCGCGATCATGATCGCCCAGCGCAGTCCCGCGCCGCCCGCGAAACCGCCGAGCCCCTCGATCCCGCCCGCCAGCGCCAGGATGCCTGCGCCCATCGACGCCGCCATGCCCGCGACCAGCGCATAGAGGCAGATGATGTCGATGCCCGATCCGACCGGGCCATGCGCGCGCTGGCCGAGCAGCGGGACGAACAGCGACGACAGGCTGAACGGCTCGCGACGGTTGTAATAGACGAGCGCGAAGGTGAGTGCCGCGACGGTGTAGATGCCGTAAGGCGTCAGCGTCCAGTGGAGGAACATCGTCGACATCGCGAAGGCCGCGGCGCCGTCGCTGCCGGGTTCGAGCCCCAGCATCGGCGGCGGGGTATTGAGGTGGAACAGCGGCTCGGCGGCGCCCCAGAACAATATGCCGGTGGCGATGGTGGTGCAGAGCATCACCGCGAACCAGCGCCAGTGGCCGAGCAGCGGCTTGGCGTCGGGACCGCCGATGATCGTCTTGCCGAGCGGCGACAGCGCCACCGCGGCGAGCAGGACGAGGAAGGCGACCCCCGCGACGGCAAAGGCCGGGCCGAACCATGCGAGCACCCAGTCGTTGATCGCAATCTCCGCCGCGACAAAGGCCTCGCGCTGCCACAGGCTCGACAGCACCGCCGCCGCCAGCACGGCGAGCGGCACGAAGAAGACCGGGCGGTTGAGGCGGCGCGGAGGCGATGCGGGCAAGCGATTTTCCATCGGCAAGGGTGCTGGTCGTACCAGCATGGCGGGGCGCGCGGCCGCGGTCAAATGTCGCGGAACGCCCGGGGCGGATGCGCGTTCTGGTCGCAGGATCATCCTTATAAGGAGAGCTTCGATGACGAAGACATTGTTCATGGCGGCAAGCGCGCTGGCGCTGATCGCCGCGCCGGCGCATGCCCTCGAACCGCTGCCCGACGGCACGACGACCGAGGAACGCGCCAACACCGCGCGGCTGAACGCCGAGCAGAAGGCGCGGGCCGACGCTGAGACCGCGGCCTATCAGCAGCAGGTCGCCGCGGCTGCGCAGGCGGAGGCGAACTCGCAGGCGACCTTCGCCGAGGAAACCGCCGCCTATGAGGCCGAAAAGGCACGTGTCGCAGCCATGTCGGCCGAAGAGCGGATCAAGTGGGAAGCCGATGTCGCGGCGTGCAAGGCCGGCGATACGACGCGCTGCGCCGCGCCGGCGGTGCCGCCGCAGCCCTGAGCCTCCGCTATTGCCCCGGCGGTTCGGCGACAGGCTCGCTCGCCGGGGTAACCGCCAAGGTCGCGGCAGCCGGCGGCGGGTCGGGTGCGGTTACCGCGGCGTCGATCGGCACCGGTGCCTGCATGACGATAGTCCGCGCTGCGGCGGGATCGTCGAAGCTTCCGCCATAGGCATAATCGTCGGTCGCCGGCGATGAATGGTCGACTTCGACCGCGCCCAATTCCCTGAACGCGTCGGTCATTCGCGCGTCGCTTGATGCTCGCCGCATCGATGCGCCATAGCCGACGCCGCAGTCATAGCAGGGTTGGCCATAGGCGCTCGCGACGCCAAGCGCTTCGGGGTTGCCGGTGACGTCCGCGTAAGAGGCAGGGTCGTTGCCGGCGGCCGCATGGTTGCCGACCACGAAATCGCCGAGCAACAGCCCGCCGATCGCGCCGATCCCCGCGACTCCGGCCCAGATCAGGCTGTTCGGAAGTGCCCCTTTGCCTCGCATGGACGGTTAACGCGGGGCCGCGGGCGTGGTTGCATGACGATTTCGGGACCATCCCCCGTCCATTCGTCGATGCCCGACCGCCCTTCGTCCGGAAATCGACCGCTCGTTCCGTCCGGTCGAACCCCGAATGCGCCGCGCCGCGGCCCGGCGTATCTCTTCAAATGCGGGATACGGGGGCGGCGGCCTTCCCCGGTCCGGGTCCTCGTATCCCGCATCCCCCAACGAGAGGACTCCCCCATGGCGAAACTTACCCTGATCCTGCTGGCGGTGCCGCTAGCGCTCACCAGTCTTTCCGTTCCTGCCGCCGCGCAGGAGAAGAAGACCGTCGTCGTCCGCTACGACGATCTCAACCTTTCCAGCGCGACGGGCCGCGACCGGCTGACCACGCGCGTCAAGATGGCGGTGCGCGACGTCTGCAACACGCGCCTCGCGCAGGGCCTTCGCGCCGAGCAGAAGGCGCGCCAGTGCGAAAATATCGCGATGAAGGACGCCGACGTGAAGCTCGCCGGCCTGTTCAACGGCAACGGCACCGCGCTGGCCGAGCGCGGCCCGGTGATCGTCGCGGCGCCCTGACGATGTCCCACGGCCTTTGGCCGGAAAGAGGGCGGTCATGCTCCGGCATGGCCGCCTTTTTTTAGCCCTGCATGATCGCCTTGACGTCGTGGAGATAGGTGCGGCCGATGCGGTGGACGCCGCCTTCGCCCAGGTCGACGCTCCACGCGCCGTCGCCATGATGCTTGAGCCCGGCGATGCCGTCGCGGCGCACCATTTTCGACCGGTGGATGCGCATGAACTGGTCGGGATCCATGCGCGCTTCCAGGGATTTGATCGTCTGGTGGATCAGCCAGCTGCGCGCGCCGACGTGGAGCCGCATATAGTCGCGCTCGGCCTCGATCAGATCGACCTGGCCGGCGTCGATGCGCAGCATCTCGCCGCGGTTCTGGACCCAGAATTCGCCGATCCACCTGCTCTTGGGCGACCGCGTGCGGTCGGTCGCGCGCCATTCGCGCACGCGCGACAGCGCGCGGCCGAGCCGGTCGGGCGAGACGGGCTTGAGCAGATAATCGACCGCCGCGACGTCGAAGGCGGCGACCGCATATTGGTCGAAGGCGGTCACGAAGATCACCGCGGGCGGATTGTCGAGTTTGTCGATCGCGGCCGCGACGTCGAGTCCGCTTAAGCCAGGCATCGCGATATCGCAGAGCACCAGGTCGGGCGCCATCGCCTCGACCAGCCGCAACGCCGAGGCGCCGTCGGTCGCGGTACCGACGAGCGAGACGCCGTCCTGCTGGCCCGCGAGGATTTGCAGCCGCTCGATCGCCAGCGGTTCGTCGTCGACGATCAGCGTTCGCAAAGTGTGGATCATGCTCTCAGCACCCCTGCTGCGCGAGCGGCAGCCACAGCGACACGACGAAGCCGCCGTCGTCGGATGGACCCCATTCGCAGCCCGCGGCCGGGCCATAGCGCGTCAGCAGGCGCTCGCGGACATTGCCGAGGCCGAGGCCCGTGCCCGGCGGGGGCACCGGCGCCTTGGGGTCGATGTCATTCTCGATCCGCAGCACCAGCAGGCCATATTCGGCGCTGGCGGTCAGCCGGATCGCAATCGTGCCCTTGCTCGGCGCGACGCCATATTTGATCGCATTTTCGATGATCGGCTGCAGGATCAGCACGGGTACGCAGGCGTGGTCGAGCTCCTGCGGCATCGACACCTCGACGTGGAGCCGGTCGGGGAAGCGCGTCTGCTCGATGTCGAGGTAGAGCCGCTGCAGCGCGATCTCCTCGTCGAGGCTGACGAGCTGTTCGGGGTCGATCGCAAGGCTGGAGCGCAGGAAGGAGGCGAGGTTCATGATCATCGTCTCGGCCTCGGCCTTCGATCCGCGCATCACGAGCGTCGAAAGCGAGTTGAGCGTGTTGAACAGGAAGTGCGGATTGACCTGGTAATGGAGCGCGCGCAACTGCGCCGTCTGCGCCTCGAGCCGGTAGCTGTCGGCGCGGCGCTCGACCGCGTGCATCTCGTTCGCATAGCCGAAGGCGACATAGAGCGCCGCCCACACCGCGAAGAAGAAATACCAGCGGATCGAGCTGTCGAGGATCAGCACCAGCTCCCACGCGACGGGGAATTTTTCCTGCACCTCGGCGATGATCTTCTGCGTGTCGGCGGCGGGGAACCAGTAAAAGAAGACGAGCAGGTTGATCGAGGCGTAGAGGATGACGAGCGGGATCGCGGTGCCGAGCGCCGCCGCGAGCCGCGCGCCGAAGCTCTGCGGCTGGACGCGCTGGAGCAATTGATAGAGCACGAAGGTGCAGAGGATGCCCGCGACGACGACGATCGCGCGGCGTCCGACGAACTCCATCTGGTCGGGCGCGCCGGTGAGCATCGCGAGCCCGGTGGTGATGAGGAAATAGAGCATCCACATCGCGATGATCGAGCCGATGGCGACGCGCGGATTGACGCGGGCGTCGGAGGCGCGCCAGTCGGGCGCGGCGGCGAGGAATCTGGCGCGGCGATCGCTCTGGGCCAGTTTGCGGTCGGACATATTCATTGTCGCCCTCCTAGACCAAGCCGGCGCGCCATGCGAGTCGGCACCGGGCCGCCAGTCGAACATGGCGGGGAGTTGGTCGAAAGATGAAGCGCAGATGAACGGTGTGGTTCAGGCGGTGCGTTCGGGCATCGCGCCACGCCAGCCGCCTTGCCGGTAGACCGCCCACGCCAGCGCCAGCGAGACGAGCGAGGAGAGGGGGAAGCTCCACCATATGATGTCGCTTCCGATCTCCGGATAACCGAAATGGTAAATGCCGAACCGGATCGGGAACATCGACAGGAACAGGATGACGAGCGGCGGCACGACCGAGCCGTTGGCGCGCATCGTGCTGATGAGGACGATCGTGGTGCCGAAGGGCAGGAAGGTCCAGGTCGCGATCAGCTGGATATTTCGCGCGACGTCGATCGCGGGGCTTTCGCTGCCGAGGAAGAGCGCGAGCGCGGCGCGGTCGAAAGCCAGGAGCAGGACGATCAGTACGCCGGTCATGACGAGGTTGATCGCGATCCCGCTGTTCGTCACGGTCGATACGCGGTCCCAGCGCCCGGCGCCGACATTCTGCGCCGCCATCGAACTGACCGCGGCGCCGACCGCGAGCGCGGGCATCTGGATATAATTCCACAGTTGCAGCGTTGCGCCATAGGCGGCGGACGTGACCAGCCCCTCGCGGTTGACAAGTCCGACCATGACGAGCCCGGCACCCGACAGGACGAGCATCTGCGCGCCCATCGGCAGGCCGCGCCCGACGATGAAGCGTAGCTCCGACCATTTGGGGACGAGGTAGGACAACTCGTGCCCGCGCAGCCGCAGCACATGGTTCTTGGCATAGAACCAGCCGATCATCCCGGCGAGGCTGATCGTGCCCGCGAGCGCGGTCGCCAGCGCGCTGCCCGCGATGCCGAGGCGCGGGAAGGGGCCGAGGCCGAGGATCAGCACGGGGTTGAATAGGATGTCGAGCACCACCGCGAGGATCATGAAGCGCAGCGGGGTCACCGCGTCGCCGGCGCCGCGCGAGGCCATCATCAGGGTCACCGAGAGCATCGAGGCGGGGACGGCGAGGAAGGTGACGCGCAGATAGTCGTGCGCGAGCGCAAAGGCTTCGGGCGGGGTTTCGAGCCAGCGCAATATCTGGTCCGACGCGAACCAGCCGATAATCGCGATCACCACCGAGAAGATCAGCGCGAGCCCGATCACCCCGCCGGTCGCGCGGCGCGCGGCGTCGATGTCGCCGCGCCCCATCGACTGGCCGATCAGCACCGTTGCGGCCATGCCGAAACCGAAAAAGGCGCCGAACATCAGGAACATGATGATATTCGCATTGGCGGTCGCGGCGAGCGCGCTGTTGCCCAGGAACTGGCCGACCCAGATCGAATTCACCGAGCCCGAGAGCGTCTGCAGGATGTTCGACGCGAGCGTGGGCAGCGCGAAGAGGATCAGCGTTTTCGTGATCGGCCCGCTGGTGAGGTCCATCCGCCCGCCGCCGCGCGCCGTCTGGCGCGGCGGCACCGGGCTGGCGGCGGGGTCCGCCGCTGCCGCGACGGGCGTCGGCGTGACGGGATCGCTGTCGGTCATACAATATCCTCCCCGCTCGCGGGGAGGGGGACCACGCGAAGCGTGGTGGAGGGGGTTCGCGTCCTCAAGCGAGGTTGCGTGAGGACGCCAGCCCCCTCCGTCAGCGCTTCGCGCTGCCACCTCCCCGCAAGCGGGGAGGAATTTGCGGTGTCGCTCACCCCAGCCTTGCCAGCGCGGCGGTCAGGCGGTCGGCCTCGGCCTCCTTCGCGGCATGGTCGGCGCGCGCCTTTTCCACCGCTTCGGGCTTGGCGCGCTCGACGAACGACGGGTTGTTCAGCCGCCCGGCGAGACCGTCGCGTTCCTTGACCGCGGCGGCGAGCGCCTTGCTCAGCCGGTCGCGCTCGGCGGCGATGTCGATGACGCCTTCGAGCGGGATGACATACGTCAAGCCATCTGAAACGATCTGCATCGCGCCGCGCTGCGCAAGCAGTCTAGCTTCGTAGTTATCTGTACCTAGGCCAATCGTGATTTCGATTGGTTGCGATGCAGTAATTTCAGATATTCTACCAAGACGTTCTATCATTGGCTTATTTCGTTCAATCCACTCCGGTAAAACTTGATGCTCGGGGCCTTGAACAGAGAGCCGCAATTTGGCTGCTGGAGGGACGTTCAATTCTCCACGCCCGGCTCGTATCGCGGAGATCAAATTGATAACTCGCTCAATTTGAGCCTTGGCCTCCACATCCACACGCGCCCCGGGCTTCGGCCATTTGGCTGTGATCAGCGGATAATCGGCGCGGTCGCCGAGACCGGTCCACAACTCTTCGGTGATGAAGGGCATGAAGGGGTGGAGCATGACGAGAATCTGGTCGAGCACCCAGCCGGCGACCGCCTTGGTCTCGTCGTCGATGCTGCCCTTGATCAGCTCGAGATACCAGTCGCAGAAGCGGTCCCAAGCGAAGCTGTAGATCGCGTTGGCGGCCTCGTCGAAGCGATAGGCGGCGAAGGCCGTCTCCATCGCCGCAACGGTGTCCGCGACCTCGCCGATGATCCAGCGGTTGACGGGCAGCGTCGCGGCGGGCGCCTCGAAGCTGGTCGAGGCCGAAATGCCGTTCGCTTCGCAGAAGCGCGCGGCGTTCCACAGCTTGGTCGCAAAATTGCGATAACCCGCGAGGCGCGCGTCATCCATCTTGATGTCGCGGCCCTGGCTTTCCATCGCCGACATGAAGAAACGCAGCGCGTCGGCGCCGTATTGGTCGATCAGCCCGAGCGGATCGACGACATTGCCCTTCGACTTCGACATCTTCGCGCCGTCGGGCGCGCGGACGAGGCCGTGGAGATAGAGCGTCTTCCACGGCACGTCGCCCATGAACTCCATCCCCTGCATCGCCATGCGCGCATCCCAGAAGAAGAGGATGTCGAAGCCCGAGATCAGGACGTCGTTGGGGTAGTGGCGCTTCAGAAGGTCGGTACTCTCGGGCCAGCCGAGCGTCGCAAAGGGCCAGAGCGCGGAGGAGAACCAGGTGTCGAGGACGTCGGGGTCGCGCTCGAGAGTGTAAGGCTTGATCGGTTCGAGCCCGTATGAATCCGATGCAAAACTGATTTCGCTCTCGCTTACGCCATAATACTCCGCAGCCGCTTTCCGCGCCGCGTCGTCGTCCAACGCAACGATGGTGTGTTCTCGATCGAAAACGCTCCAGAAAAAGTCGAGGTTTACGTCATCGCCCGGAGCAGCACTCTTTAACCGCTCTATCTCAGCCTCGGTAGTTTCCTTGCTGGCACAATACCAAGCCGGAATCCGGTGTCCCCACCAGAGCTGGCGCGAGACGCACCACGGCTGGATATTCTCCATCCAGTTGAAGAAGGTCTTTTCCCATGTCTTGGGCACGATATTGATCCGCCCGTCGCGCACCGCCGCCATCGGCGGCTGCGCCAGCGTTTCGGCGTCGACATACCATTGGTCGGTCAGCCAGGGCTCGATCACCACACCGCCGCGATCGCCGAACGGCGTCTGGATCGTGCGCGGCTCGGCGTCATGCTCGCCGCCGTCCTTGTCGACATGCGGGATCAGGAAGCCGCCTTCCTTCATCCGCTTTACGACGAGCTCGCGCGCGCCATCCTTGCCGTCGCGCTTGAAGCGGTGGAGGCCGAGATATTCGGCGGGGATCAGGCCGTCGGCGGTCTGGATGACGTTCGCGTCGCCGTCGAGCATGTTGAGCATCTCGCCGGGCTTGAAGCCCGCGCGCTTGCCGACGTCGAAGTCGTTGAAATCATGCCCCGGCGTGATCTTTACCGCGCCGCTGCCCAGTTCGGGATCGGCATGTTCGTCGGCGACGATCTTGAAGCGGCGGCCGGTGATCGGCTGGAGGATGTCCTTGCCGATCACGCTCTTGTAGCGCGCATCGTCGGGGTGCACCGCGACCGCCATATCGGCGAGCATCGTTTCGGGGCGCGTCGTCGCGACCTCGATATAATCGCGCCCGTCGTCGAGGGTGACGCCGTCGGCGAGCGGATATTTGAAGTGCCAGAAGCCGCCCTGGACCTCGTGCGTCTCGACCTCGAGGTCCGAGATCGCGGTCTTGAGCTTCGGATCCCAGTTCACAAGGCGCTTGTCGCGGTAGATCAGACCCTTTTTGTGGAGGTCGACGAAGACCTTGACCACCGCGGCAGTGAAATGCGGGTCCATTGTGAACTGCTCGCGGCTCCAGTCCATCGAGCAGCCGAGGCGGCGGAGCTGGCCGGTGATCTGCCCGCCGCTTTCGCCCTTCCACTGCCACACCTTTTCGACGAATTCCTCGCGCGAATAGTTGGTGCGCTTGTCCTGCCGCTCTTCCATCTGGCGTTCGACGACCATCTGCGTTGCGATACCGGCATGGTCCATGCCGACGACCCAGAGTGCATCCTTGCCGCGCAGCCGTTCGTAGCGGACCAGCACGTCCTGGAGCGTGTTGTCGAGCGCATGGCCGATGTGCAGCGCGCCGGTGACGTTCGGCGGCGGGTTGACGATCGTGAACGGCGTTGCATCGGGACGCGCGGGGCGAAACAGCCCGCGGCTTTCCCACTCATGGGCCCATTTCGCCTCGATAGCGGCGGGATCGAAGGTTTTTTCCATCGGCATAGCCGCGCGCCTTTGCCAGCCGCGGCGCGAGGCGGCAAGGGGGCGCGGACCACCGCGCCCCCTCGGTTCGTTACTTTTTGAGGTGCTTGCCCATCCAGTTGAACACCGTCTGATACCATTGCACGCTGTTCTGGCCCTTCAGGATCCAGTGGTTCTCGTCGGGGAAGACCAGCAATTCGCCCTCGACGCCCTGGCGTTGCAGCGCATTATACGCCGCGAGGCTCTGGCTATAGGGGATGCGGAAATCCTTTTCGCCGTGGATGACCAGCGTCGGGATCTTCCACTTGGTGACGTGATTGACCGGGTTCCATTTCTCGGGGTCCGTGCGCTGCCACCAGGGGCCGCCATGATCCCATTCGTCGAACCACAGCTCCTCGGTCTCGAACGCCATCGCGCGCAGGTCGAAGACGCCGGCGTGGGTGACGAGGCATTTGAAGCCGTCGGGCCAGTTGCCCGCGATCCAGTTCATCATATAGCCGCCATAGGAGCCGCCGAGCGCGCAGGCGTTCGCCGTATCGACATTGGCGTCGGTCGCGCCCGCCGCGGCGAGGCCGAGCTTCAGATCTTCGAGCGGCTTGCCGCCCCAATCCTGCTTGATGCTGTCGGTGAAGGCCTGTCCGTAACCCGTCGAGCCGTGGAAATCGATCGTCACCGCGGCATAGCCCGGCGCCGAGAAAAGTCGCGGGTTCCAGCGCGTCGACCAGCCGTTGCCGAAGCTCGACTGCGGGCCGCCGTGGACGAGGAAGGCGACCGGGATCTTGCCCTTGCTATCGGCGGGCTTGACGATCTGCCCCCAGACGGTGTCGCCGTTCGCGCCCTTGAAGCTGAAGCGCCTGGCATCGACGGGATCGATCTCGGCCATCTGGGCGCGGTTGACGTCGGTGAGGCGCATGACCTTACCCTTGGCATCGCGTGTCCAGAGGTCGGTCGGCACCGCGACGCTGTTGCGCGAATAGAGGAGCGCTCCGCCGGCAAGCGGGGTGACGTCGCCGATATTGCCCTCAAACTCCTCGCTCGTCGCCTTCAGCTTCTCGACCTTGCCGCTTTTCGCGTCGATTTTGAAGACCGGATGGTCGAGCACGTCCTGCGCGGTGACGTAGAGCGCCTTGCCGTCCGCCGCCCAGGCGATCGAGGCGACCGAGCGGTCCCAAGCGTCGGTGAGCTTTCGCGTCTCGCCGGTCGCAAGGTCGCGGAGCATCAGCATCTGCCGGTCGGCCTCGTAGCCCGGGCGCGCCATGGCGGCGTAGGCGAGCCATTTGCCGTCGGGCGAGGGGGCGGGCAGGGTGTCGGTCGCCTGGTTGTCGGCGGTCAAATTGACCGGCATCATCCGGCTGTCGACCAGCCAGCTGTAGATGTCGAGATTGGTCGAGGTCGGCTCGTCCTTGTCGGCCTTGCGCAAGGTGAAGAAGATCGTGCGGCTGTCGGGCCCCCACGCCAGTTCCTCGCCGCCGCCGAACGGCTTCGACGGGCTGTCGCCGGTGAGGCCGGCATCGACCGGGCGCGCGACCGTCGCCTTGCCGCCTTCGAGATTGAAGACGAAGGGGCGGCTGTAGGTGCCGGGGGTTTCCCAGCTGTCCCAGTGGCGCACGAAGCCGCTTTCATCCTTGTAGAGGCGGCCGGTGCCGGGGCCGGGAAGCTCGCCCTTGTCCTTGGCGTCGCAGCCGAAATCGGTGCATTCGCGGGGAATGTCGCCCCAGGCGAGCAGCTTGCCGCCGTCGGGCGAAATCTTGAAGCCTTCGATGTCGGCCTTGGTGTCGGTCACCTGCGTCGCAGCGCCGCCGGCCTTGGGGTCGGCGCGCCAGATCTGGCTCTTGCCCGAGGCGTTCGAGAGGAAATAGAGGCTGCCGTCGGGGTGGAAGGCGGGGGCGCTCTCATTCTTGTCGGCGGTATCGGCGACGCGCACCGGTGCCGCATCCTTGGCGTTGCGGTCGACGAGCCACAGCCCGGTCGCCCGCTTGTAGCTCTCGGGCGCGGTCTCGGTCAGCTGATAGACCACCCAGCGTCCGTCGGGCGAGGCGGTCGGCGCGGCAATGCGCCCCAGCGTCGCCAAATCGACCTCGGTCATCGGCCGGGCGGCGGCGGGGGTGGAAAGGGCGGCGGCGAGCGCGATCGCGCTGGGCAGGATGAAGTTACGCATGCAACGGCTTTAGCGATGCGGCGGGCGGGTTCAAGGTCGAACCGGTGTCGCTGCCGCGCGGCGAAGAAAGAAGCCCTGCCGACCGGCCAATCAATCTTGTCTGGCAAATCGGCCGGCTTCACGGCATCGGCCCGCGACCGAAGGAGAAGCCTGTGACCCAATCGGGGCCGAGTCGCCTGTTCAAACCGCTGCTCGCCGGCGCGAGCCTGCGCGACCGGATGATCGGCAGCGCGGGCGCTCTGCTGGGGATCGGCCTTGCCGGGCTAATCTGCGGAGCTTTGTTTCCGGCGTCGATGCCCTGGCTGATCGCGCCGATGGGGGCGTCGGCGGTGCTTTTGTTCGCCGTGCCGTCGAGCCCGCTCGCGCAGCCCTGGTCGATTATCGGCGGCAATAGCATCGCGGCGATCGTCGGCATCTTCGTCGCCAATGCCGTTTCCACGCCCGCGCTCGCGGCGGCGCTCGCCGTTGCGACCGCGATCCTGGTGATGTCGCTGCTGCGCTGTCTTCATCCGCCGGGCGGCGCGGTGGCGCTGAGCGCAGTGCTCGGTTGGTCCGCGATCGGGAGCCATATCGTCGATTTCTTCGTGCCGGTGCTGATCAATTCGGCCGTGCTCGTCGGCATCGGCATCTTCTTCCACCGCTTTTCGGGGCACAGCTATCCGCATCGCGCGCGTCCGGTCGAGGGCAAGCCGCCGGTCCCTGCGCCGGTCGGCGTGCAGATGGCCGATATCGACGCCGCGCTCGAAGATCTCGGCGAAACCTTCGATATCAGCCGCGAGGATCTGGCGCTGCTGCTCGAGCGCGCCGAGGTGCATGCGGCAGCGCGGGTGGGCAAGGGGTAGAGTCGCCGTTGCGGTCATGGCGGTTTTGGGTGGATCTACGCCATTCCCCTCCCTTCTAGGGAGGGGTTAGGGGTGGGTAGCGAGCGCAGCGAGCGCAGCGAGCAAGAAGGAAGAGCACCGCCTTCGGCGGCAAACCCACCCCCAGCCCCTCCCTTTCAGGGAGGGGAGCTAAACGTCCCCTCCTGCCCGAAAGCGGTCCTTCTGAAAGCTCGGCCCTACTCGCTCGCCTTGTCGCACCCCTTGCGGCTCTTCGCCATCCGCTCGGCCTTGCGCCACGCGCTGCGGAACAGGCGGTCGCGCTCGGCCTTTGCGCCGACGTCGTAGCGCGCCTGCGCCACCGGGCGGCCGACCGCGTCCTGCAGCGACAGGGTCACGATGCCGCCGGCTTCGAACAACTCATAGGGATTGCCGTCCCAGTCGGTGTCGTCGATCTCCGCTGAGGCGTAGCGGTATGGGCTTCCGCCAATCTGCTGCGCGACGCCGAAGGGTTCGAGTTCGGTCGTCCAGCTGGCGCCGCCGTCGATCATCACGAGCAAAGTCAGGTCGCGGAGCGCGCCGACGGGGCCGCCGACGCTCGACACATCGCCGATCGCGCTCGTCAGTTCGCCGATCGCATCCGCCTCTGCATCGTCGTAGATAAGGCTGAGCCCCGGCCTGTCGAGATCGCGATATTGCGGCTTGCTGGCGTCGAGCATCGGCGGCGTCCAGCTCACCGAGCGCGACCATATCTCGCCCTCGCTGTCGACCTGCGCGACCACATCGACCTGCGCGCCGCGGCTTCCTTTGACGCTCGCGCTGCACACCCAGTCGCCGTCATATTGCGCCATCGCGGGGATCGGGGCCGTGAGCAGCGCCGCGGCGGCCAGCGCGCGGATCATCGCACCAGCGCTCCGCCCTTCATCACATGGTCGATCCTTTCGAGCACGCCGATGTCGGCGAGCGGGTCGGCCTTGACCGCGACCATGTCGGCATAACGGCCGGGTACGATCGCGCCGACGTCGGCGCGGCCCATTTCCTCGGCGGCGCGGCCTGTCGCCGACCGGATCGCCTGCATCGGGGTCATCCCATATTTGACCATGCCCTGGAACTGCCGCGCGTTGAGCCCGTGCGGGTAAACGCCGGCGTCGGTCGCATAGCCGATGTTCACGCCCAGCTCGACCGCGCGCCGGAACGCTGCGCGCTGCGCGTCGGTGGTCTCGCGGTTCTTGCGCAGATATTCGGCGGGCCAGCCCTCCTTGGTGCCGACATCCTCGATATAGTCGCCGTTGTAGATATCCATCGCGAGCCAGGTGCCGTGCTTCTTCGCGAGCTGGAGCGTCGCTTCGTCGGCGAGGCTGGCATGTTCGATGCTGTCGACCCCGGCGAGAATCGCATTCCGGATGCCGATCGCGCCGTGGGCGTGCGCGGTGACGCGCTTTCCGCGGGCATGCGCGACCTTGACGATCGCGCTGAGCTGCTCGGGGGTGAGCTCGGGCGCGCCGGGCTCGGTGCCGATCGCGAGCACCGCACCGGTCGCGATCGCCTTGATGAAATCGGCGCCATGATCGAGCAGCCAGGCGGTCTTCGCAGCGGCCTCTTCGGGCGTCGCGGCGACGCCGAGCCGCATGTCGGGCGGCAATTGCTCATTGGGAACGACGCCGTTGAGCTCGCCGCCACCCTTGGGGATGGTGAGGTAAGCACCCGCGACCCACATGCGCGGGCCCGGCACGTCGCCGCGGTCGATCGCGTTGCGCAAGGTCACGTCGGTCAGCCCGCGATAGGCGCCGACGTCGCGCACGCTGGTGAAGCCCGCGTCGAGCGTGACGCGCGCGTTGCGCGCGCCGACCAGCGCTGTCTCGGCGGGCGAGGCCTTGATCGGCGCGGCGAGGTCGGCGCTCTGGCCGAGATCGGCGAGATGCGTGTGGAGGTCGATCAGCCCGGGCAGCACGGTATAGCCCGACCAGTCGATGATCGTCGCGCCATCGGGCGCCTTGCCACAGGGTGCGACCGCCTTGATATGCTCACCCTCGACCGTGATGCACTGGCCCGTGCGCACCTCGTTCGAGATGCCGTCGATCAGCCGCCCCGCCTCGATATAGACGGTTTCGGCCGAGACCGGCGCCGATGCCAAAAGGGTCGCCGCGAGTGTGGCGATCAGATGGCGGCGTCGAACGTATTGCACTGGCGCGGATCCCCCGTCTGCAGCCCGCGGCGCAGCCAGGTCATGCGCTGCTCGCTGGTGCCGTGGGTAAAGCTTTCGGGGACCGGACGCTGGCCTGCCGAGCGCATCAGCGTGTCGTCGCCGATCGCATTGGCGGCGCGCATCGCCTCCTCGATATCGCCGGGCTCGACCACCGGCTGGCCCGAGGCGTTGCGCGCCTTGGCAGCCCACACGCCGGCGTAGCAGTCGGCCTGCAGCTCCATGCGCACCTGCAGCGCGTTGCCCTCGGCCTGCGAGGCGCGCTGCTGTGCGCGGCGTACCTCGTCGGAGGTGCCGCTGATCGTCTGGATATGGTGGCCGACCTCGTGCGCGACCACATAGGCCTGCGCCGCGTCGCCCGCGGCGCCGAAGCGGCTCGCGAGCTCGTTGAAGAAGGCGGTGTCGAGATAGACGCCCTGATCTGCAGGGCAATAGAAGGGCCCCATCGCCGCCTGCGCCGCGCCGCAGCCCGAGCGGTTGCTGTCGGTGAAGAAGTTGAGCGTCGGGCGCCGGTAGCCGTTGATCAGCTCGCCCCACACCTGGTGCGTCGACCCGAAAACGTTGCAGGCGAATTTCTCCGCCGCGGTGTCGCAGGCGACATTGGCGCCGCTCTGGCTGCCCGCCTGCGGATCGGCGGTGCCGCCGCCGTCCGACAGCAGGTTCATGCCGCCGCCGAAGAAGAGGAAGGCGAGCACGCCGAGCAGCAGGAGCGTGCCGCAGCCCATCTTGCGCCCGAGCAGCATCGGCAGCAGGCCGATGAGCAGCCCGCCCATGCCGCCGCCCCCGCCGCCGCCGAAACCCCCGCCGCCACGGCCGAGGTCGCGGATATCGTCGCCGGGATCATAATCGTCGAGGCGCATATGGGGGTCTCCAGCGCAAAATTTGTCTGGCCCGGTTGTGGCAGCAGCATGGCGCAATTGGAAGAGGCTTCGATCCTGCGCCTTGCATTGCGCTCTGTTGCGGTGCACCAATCGGGCCGCCCCCCAACCGAAGGATGACCCGAGTCCATGCCGCGCCGCGCCGCCCGAGCCGCCTTGCCCTTGCCCGACCTCGTGGTGCTGGTGTTGCAGGGCGGCGGCGCGCTCGGCGCCTATCAGGCGGGGGTTTACGAGGCGCTGATCGAGCTGGGGATCGAGCTCGACTGGGTCGCGGGGATTTCGATCGGCGCGGTTAACGCCGCGATCGTCGCGGGCAACAAGCGCGACGAGGCGGTGGGCAAGCTCCGCACCTTCTGGGACGGCGTGTCCTCGGCGCTGCCGTCGTGGCCGATCCCCGACAATGATGCGGCGCGCGAGTGGAGCCACCTCGCCGCGGCGGGGCAGGTGATGGCGTTCGGGGTGCCGGGCTTCTTCACCCCGCGCTGGCCGCCGCCCGCGCTCGCCGAGCGGCAGACGCCGGGCGCGGTGAGCTTCTACGACACCGCGCCGCTGGTCGAAACGCTCGACCGGCTGGTCGACTGGGACCGGCTCAATGACGGCAAGGTGCGGCTGTCGGTCGGCGCGGTCGCGGTCGAGACGGGCAATTTCCGCTATTTCGACACGCGGTGCGAGCGCATCGACGCGCGGCATATCCTCGCCTCGGGGGCGCTGCCGCCCGGGCTGCCACCGGTCGAGATCGACGGCACCTGGTATTGGGACGGCGGGCTCGTGTCGAACACCCCGCTCGAATATGTCGTCGAGGCCGCGGCCGAGGATATGCTGGTGTTCCAGGTCGACCTGTTCCCGGCGCGTGGATCACGGCCGCATGATCTGGAGGAAGCCTGGTCGCGCGAGAAGGACATCCGCTATTCGAGCCGCACGCGGCGGATTTCGGACGGGCTGGTGCGGCGGCGGAAGGAGCATCGGTTGATCGACCGGATGTTGGCGAAACTGCCGCCCAACGTGCTCGACCTGGCCGAGGTCAAGGCGGTGCGCAAGATGGTCGACTGCAAGGCGCTGAATGTCGTGCAGCTGGTGCATAATCCCTTGAAATGGCAGACGGGCGCGCGCGATTTCGAATTCTCGCGCGCGGCGGTCGAGGCCAATTGGGCGCAGGGGCGCGCAGCGGTCGAGGCGGCGATGAAGGACGGCCATCTGCTCGCGGAAAGTATCGCCGAGGGGCGTTCCAACAGCTTCGCGGTGCAGCCTGACGGTTTGAAACCGAAACAACTCCCTGAAAATTGACGATTATCTCCCCCAGGATACGAAGGACAACTTATGCACCTGAAAGGCAAAACCGCCCTCATCACCGGCTCGACCTCGGGCATCGGGCTCGGCATCGCCAAGGCCTTTGCGGCGGCGGGCGCGAACATCATCATCAACGGCTTCGGCGAGGCCGCGGCGATCGAGGCCGAGCGTGCGGCGCTCGAAGTGCTCAACGGCGGCAAGGCGGCCTATGACGGCGCCGACCTGACCAAGCCCGACGCCATCGAGGCGATGTTCGCGCGCGCCGACGCGGATTTCGGCGGGGTCGATATCCTGGTGAACAACGCCGGCATGCAGTTCGTCTCGCCGGTCGAGACCTTCCCGGTCGAGAAATGGGACATGATCATCGCGCTCAACCTGACCGCGGCGTTCCACACGATCCGCCACGCGGTGCCGGGGATGCGCAAAAAGGGCTGGGGTCGGATCATCGGGACGGCGTCGGCGCACTCGCTCGTCGCCTCGCCGTTCAAATCGGCCTATGTCACCGCGAAGCACGGACTGGCGGGGCTGACCAAGACCGTCGCGCTCGAGGTTGCCGATGCGGGGATCACGGTGAACTGCATCAGCCCCGGCTATGTCTGGACGCCGCTGGTAGAGAACCAGATCCCCGACACGATGAAGGCGCGGGGCATGACGCGCGAGCAGGTGATCAACGACGTGCTGCTCGCGGGACAGCCGACCAAGCAGTTCGTGACGATCGACCAGGTCGCGGCGCTGGCCGCGTTCCTGACGCGCGACGAGGCGGCGAATATCACGGGCGCGAATTTGAGCGTCGATGGGGGGTGGACTGCGGCATAGGCAGACTGCCTTCTTCTCCCCTTGCGGGAGAAGGATACGGAGGCTTGCGAGCGAAGCGAGCTAGCCGCAGTTGGATGAGGGGTCTTCGGACAAGGACTCTTGCGGTCGCATAGCGACCGCGCACCCTCTCCCAGCTTCGACTGGGCGGCGAGCCGCCAGGTCTTCGCATCCCTCCCCCGTCAAGGGGGAGGGAGTGACGGCCTTGAGCAATTTCCTTTCGCCCCCTAAGGTTAACCACGAACCGGACTGGAGAGACGGATATGTGGGGTCGCAACAAGTTCATCCTCGCCGCGCTGGCGGCACCGCTGCTCGCCGCGTGCAACACGGTGCCGCCGGTGCCGCGCTCGGTCGCCGACGGACCGCCGTCGCCGCCCGCGTCGGACGGCAGCTGGCGCGCGACCGCGACCGAGCAGGACAAGACGCGCATCCGGAACTGGTATTCGAGCTGGGAAGCCGCGCTCGCCGATGCGCGCGCCAAGGGTTTCGGGCCGCAGATCGACCGCGAGGGCATATTGCTGCACCCCACCGCGGCGCTGCCCAACCCGCATCTGCCCGCGGGCGATTACAAATGCCGCACGATCAAGGTCGGATCGCAGCGTGGCGGCACTTTGGGCTATGTCGCCTATGGCTGGTTCCGCTGCCGCGTGTCGGCCGAGCAGGGGCTGTATAGCCTGGTCAAGCTGACGGGCTCGCAGCGGCCCGTGGGGCTGATCTTTCCCGACAATCTGAACCGGCAGGTGTTCCTCGGCACACTCGAGCTCGGCGACGAGAAGCTGGCGGTGAGTTACGGCAGCGACCGGATGCGCGACATGGCGGGGCTGGTCGAGCGGATCGGCGACCATCGCTGGCGGTTGGTGCTGCCCGCGCCGGCCTATGAATCGCTGGTCGACGTGATCGAACTGGTGCCGGAGGGCTGACAATTATTCTGAAAACCAGCCCCCCAATACCCGTTCGTATCGAGCGAAGTCGAGATACGCGAAGGCATGCGCTCCCCAAGCGTGTCTCGACTTCGCTCGACACGAACGGATTGGGTTGGGCCTATAACGCTTTGAGACAGGGGAATAAGATGCGGATTTTGTGGGCAGGCGTCGCGGCGCTGGCATTTGCGGCGCCCGCGGCGGCGCAGGATGCCGGCCCGGCGATCAAGGCCGAGATCGCGAAGGACATGCCGTCGCTGATGGCGATCTATGCCGATCTGCACGCCAACCCCGAACTCAGCTTCATGGAGGTGCGCTCGGCGGGCATCCTCGCCGCCGAGGCGCGCAAGCTGGGCTTCAAGGTCACCGAAAAGGTCGGCGGCACCGGCATCGTCGCGGTGATGGAGAACGGCCCCGGCCCGGTGGTGCTGCTGCGCGCCGACATGGACGGGCTGCCGGTGATCGAGCAGACGGGCCTCCCCGGCGCGTCGAAGATACGCGTCACGACCAAGGAAGGCGTCGAGACCGGCGTGATGCACGCGTGCGGCCACGACACGCATATGACCGCCTGGGTCGGCGTCGCGCGGCGCATGGCGGCGAACAAGGACAAATGGTCGGGCACGCTGGTGATGATCGGCCAGCCCGCCGAGGAACGCGGCGCGGGCGCGCGCATGATGCTCGATGACGGGCTCTACACGCGCTTTCCCAAGCCGCAATATGCATTGGCGTTCCACGACGCGGCGCAGTTTCCCGCGGGGCAGATCGGCTATACGCCGGGCTATGCGCTCGCCAATGTCGACAGCGTCGATATCCTCGTGAAGGGGGTCGGCGGCCACGGCGCCTATCCGCAGACGACCAAGGACCCGATCGTGCTCGCGAGCCGCATCGTCGGCGCGCTGCAGACATTGGTGTCGCGCGAGATCAGCCCGCTCGACAGCGCGGTGGTGACCGTCGGCAGCTTCCACGCGGGCGCCAAGCACAACATCATCTCGGACGAGGCGCGGCTGCAACTGACCGTGCGCAGCTACACCGACGAGGTGCGCGCGCACCTGCTGAGCGGGATCGAGCGCATCGCGAAAGGCGAGGCGATCGCCGCAGGCATGCCTGACGACCGCATGCCCGTGGTGAGCGTGCAGAAGGACGAATATACCCCCGCAACCTTCAACACCGTCGATTTCACCGAGGAAATGGCGGCGTTCCTCAAGACGCGCTTCGGCGAGGCGCGCGTGACGCAGATGCCCCCGGTGATGGGCGGCGAGGATTTCAGCCGCTACTCGCGCGACGCGAACAAAGATGTGAAGAGCCTGATCATCTGGGTCGGCGGTGTCCCGCGGGCGGAATATGACGCGGCGAAGAAGGCGGGCAAGACCCTGCCGAGCCTCCACTCGCCCTTCTGGGCGCCCGAGGCGAACACGGTGATCGAAACCGCAACCGAGGCGCTGACGGGGATGGCGATGAAGTTGATGGGGAAGTGAGGGGGTGTGAAGTTGCAAATAGCCATGCTTGGCGGTCAAATTTGGGGCAGTTCCCAATCGTTCTATTGGCTCAAATCTAGCAGCAGTGCTTGAACTGTAGCGGGGAAAAGTGCGGGATTCAAAGCCGCATCGACAACATGGCGCGCAACGTAGTATTCTTGGAACGCGCGATGCGAAAAACGCACTGGTACCGCCTTGCGGAAGCGGGCGTCGGTCGGCACTAGAAGCGACACCGCAATCGCCCGCGAGAGGTCGAGGCCAGTCACACCAAGCACGCCTTCAATAATTGCGGTCACTTGGTCAGATGGGAGAGTTTCGGCGAGTTCATGCGTTCCGTTGTCGTTGACCAACATTGCCGCTGCGACGCGCTTCATCGCCTCTTCCATCTTCTCGATAAAGTCGTTGCGATCGACCACATGTATTGGCAGCGCACGATTGGATTTGAGATCGCGGGTCAATTTTCGCCAAATCCAGTTGCCCACCAACTCGGATGGATTGATCGAGGGCGCCACTCCTTCGGCGGCAAGGTCGATAATCATGCGCAGGAATAGGGGATGGCCAAGTAACTCGGCCGGCCACCCCCCATTTCGTCCTTCGACAATTTCGCTGGCGAAGGCAGCCAGCGCCGGATTGTCTGGTTCCTCAGCTGCGCAGGCTACGACAAGATGCTTGACCTGTTCTTCTTCCCAAGGATCGAGCGTAAGCAACGGGATAGCATCCATGCCGCCATTCTTTGTCGATAACTCGTCGAACAGATGGTCGAAATTTCCGAATGTCGAACGGAAATGTTCGATCCGCGTAACGAGCACAACTGGGCAAGTCAGCTCGGACAGCGCGTTCGCCAATTTGGTCACTGACGCGGGAGAGCCGAGGAAGTGATTCTCGTCTAGCGCGTCGATGATCAGCACGGTTCCACCATCGCTGCGGCTCAACATCTGGCGTAGTGTAGGCGATGCGAGGCGGCCGAAGATTGCACGTTCGTCGTCGTCGAAATCTCCGAATATTGCCAGAGCATCCAGAATGCGCGCCATCATGGCGTTGGTACCGTGGTAGATGGCGTCGCCAAGGCTGCCTGCATGGACATAGAGGATGTTGCGGGGAGAGGAACGAGCCGCGTGGAGCGCCGCAGCCGTTTTGCCCGCCCCAAAAAGGCCAAGCAGCAAAGTCCAACGCCCTTTCGCGGTTATCAGAGCATCAGCGACGCGGCTAATCTTATGTTTGTTGCGAACCTTGCCGATCAGGGGGGCGTTCCCGCGCACCAAGGTTAATCTCTCATGACTAACCGGAACATCGGGAATATAAGTTCGGCCATATCGAAATTGGGCGTCCATTTGCGTCAACATGAGCGTCGATTGCTCTGAGATGCGCTCGCTCACCATCTCGGCGAGTTTCGCCTCGAGCGCTTTCAAAAACGCGGACCTGTCCCAATGCACGACTTTGGTGACTATCCCGTCGTCAACGAGAGCTTCGAGCGCCTCGTCGATCTTTGCCGCGACTGCTTTGTTGCGACCGTCCTGATTGTGCAGCAGAACAAAGGTTTCGGCGACGAGACCCGACCGCCGAAATTTGGTGATCGATTTGGCGATTTGGCTGAATTGGTCGTCGGCGAGACCCTCGACCTTGAAAAAGCCCTTACACTGAACTGCGCATTCTATCCGATCTTCATCATTGAAAGTGACGAGGTCTACACCCGCTTTGTCATAAGCGGCGAGACCCCGAGGCTGTATCATTTGGGGCCAGAAGATGCGGAGCAATGGGAGCGTTGCACGCTCAAAGTCGCGTTCCACGGCTGCGAGCAGATCGCCGCTGAGCTGCTTCCATGCCTTCGAACCGCTTGCGCCCATCTGTCTCCTCCCTCTACTCCCTCTACCGCGGGTTTCCGACGACTCCCGCTGCCGATCTATGGCAAGGGCTGTAACCCCCTCATTGTTCGTGGCAGTGATCATCTCCGCTCATCGCGCGCTCATGGCAATCCTCTACAATCGAGAGCAATCATCGATCTAATCGGCGTATTTCAGCGTCCCCAACCACTCCAAAACCTCCGCCTGCAACTGCACCCGCGCATCCGACCAGCTACGGTCGGTCGCGACATGCAGCGTCTGCACCTTCACCCCGCCGCCATCGCGGATCGCCTCGGCTGGCGCGTAGGTGCCGATACCGGTACCGCATCAAGTCCGGGATGACGATTGTGTGGACGGCTACGCCCTCCGTTCGTCAGGCCTCGCTCCCCGGCCGATCCTATTTCGCTCTTCGCAACCGAAAAACCGCTTTCCTAATATATTTCGCTGTGGTTCATACTTCGAGATGAGCATTCCCACACCCATCCCGGCACCCGGTTCCGCCCCCGCGGAACAGCGCGTAGCCCATGGGTCCCGACCTTCCCGCACCGCCACTACACGACAGCGCCATTGGGCTGAACTTTGCTGAACTTTGGGAAAATCAGGGGACGTTTATCCCAGCCAACCACCCCAAAACCTCCGCCTGCAACCGCACCCGCGAGTCCGACCAGCTATGGTCTGTCGCCACATGCAGCGTCTTCACCTTCGCCCCGCCGCCATCGCGGATCGCCTTCGCCAGCGCGTCGGTGCCCGGCGCGAGGCCGTCGTCGGAGGAGAGGATGAAAAGGTTGGTCGCCGCCAGCGCGGGCGCGGCCTTGAGGAAGTCGAAGGCGTCGGCCTTCGCGATCAGCTCGTCGGCCATGGTCTCGGGCGAGGTGCCGGCGAGGGCTTCCTGGCCGTTGGCCTTCATGCCCGCGGCGAGCTGCTCGCGCGGGGCCTTGCCGAAGGCGCCCAGATTGGCGGCGGAGATCATCGCGGCGCCGAGCAGCTTCCTGTCCTTCGCGGCGGTGAGCGCGGTGACCCAGCCGCCCATGCTGTGCCCCATGATCACGAGCCGCGCGGGGTCGATGCGCAGCTTCGCGGCATTGGCGGGGTCGCGTGCGAAGGCGAGGACGGCTTCGGCATCCTCCAGATTCTGTGCGAAGCGATAGGCACCGGGGCTGCCCCACGAGCCGCGGTAGTTGAACGCGATGACAGTCCAGCCCGCGCGGCGCATCGCTTGTGCCAAGTCGAGGCTCTTTTCGTTGCCGGGCAGGCCGTGGCACAGGATCACCGTCGGATGCGGCCCGGCGCCCGCCGCGACATAGGCGATGCCGTTGATTAGGGCGCCGCCGCTGGGGATGTGGATCACCTCCATCGCGGCGGGGTGGTCCTTGTCGGCGGGCGGGTCGGTATAGATGGCGGCGGGGAGTTCGGCCGGCTGCGCGAAAGCGGGGAGGGGCAGGGCGAGCAGCGTGGCGGCGATGGCGAGTTTGCGGTTCATGTCAGTCTCCCTTGAACGCCGCGAAGCTGCCGCTGCGGCCTTCGCCTTCGGTGAAGCGCCGGGCCCCCGCGGCGGCACCTTCGCGCAGCGGCGCGACGCCGGCATGGGCTTCGTGCGCGAGCGCGGCCTCGAGGTCGAGGTCCCATTGGCGATAGGCGCTCATCCGGTCGCTCGTCATGCAGAGCTGCGGGAAGGCGGCGATCTGCCGGGCGAACGTGATCGCCGCGGGAAGCGCTTCGCCGTCGGGCACGACGCGGTCGGCGAGGCCGATGCGCTGGGCTTCGTCGGCATCGACCGGGCGGCCGGTGAGGATCATGTCGAGCGCGCGGCCCTGGCCGACGATCCGCGGCAGGCGCACCGTGCCGCCGTCGATCAGCGGCACGCCCCAGCGGCGGCAATAGACGCCGAAGATGGCGCTCTGCGCGGCGACGCGGAGGTCGCACCACAAGGCGAGCTCGAGCCCGCCCGCGACGGCATGGCCCTCGACCGCGGCGATCACGGGCTTGTCCAGCAGCATCCGCGTCGGCCCCATCGGGCCGGGACCGTCGGGGTCGTAGCAGCTCGCGCCGACCGCGGTCAGGTCGAAACCCGCGCAGAAATGCCCGCCGCTGCCGGTAAGGATCGCGACGCGCGCAGCCTCGTCGGCGGCGAAGGTGCCGAAGGCGGCGCGCAGCGCCTCGGCGGTCGCGGGATCGACGGCGTTGCGCTTCGCGGGGCGGTCGATGGTGACGATAAAAACCGGGCCGTCGCGGGCGATCAGGACGGACATTCTTGCTCTCCGGGCCAAGTGGTTGCGCTTTTGCGCCAGCATGACGCGGCCGCCCCTTGAAAGCGAGTCCCCTGCACCCTAAATCGCTCCTGTGCGGGCCGGGCCCCTCTGGCGTCGGCGGAATCTCATTCCGCCCACGTGATGTCGGACCGCATCGGGTGACCCCCGATGCCTGGCCCTTCCGCACCCAAACCGGAAATCCCAGCATAGGCGTCACCTGCTTGAGTTCGCTCGATCAGGAGGTTTTATGTCTTTGAATACCCGCTTTTACAGCCTGTCGCTGCTGCACCGCCGGCTCGACGAGGCGATGCGGCGCGAGCGCGGGCGCGACCCGCTGCGCCTGCTGCGGCTGCGCGCGCTGAAGCTGGCGGTGAAGCGCCGCCTCGCCGCGCTGATGCACCGCCCCGCGCTCGCCTGAGCCAGTGATAACAGAGGGCACGCGCCGCGTCCGGGAGGCGCCGCGCGTGACCCGTACCAGGGAATAGAAAATGGAATTTCTGACCGCAGACTGGCTGGGCACCCCGGCCTGGTTCTGGCTGGCCTTCATCGGGCTGGTCATTGTGCTGACCGCCTTCGACCTCGGCTTCCTGAACAAGGAGGACAAGGAGATGGGGATCGGCGAGAGCCTCAAACTGTCCGCTTTCTACATCAGCATCGCGCTCGCGTTCGGTGCGTGGGTGTGGGCCGCGAAGGGCGGCGAGGCGGGCCTGCAATATTACACCGGCTTCTTCATCGAGAAGGCGCTGTCGATCGACAATATCTTCGTGATCTCGCTGATCTTCAGCAGCTTCGCGATCCCGCCGCGTTACCAGTATCGCGCCTTGCTGTGGGGCATCGTCGCGGTGATCGTGCTGCGCGGCATCATGATCGCGGGCGGCGCGGCGCTGGTCACCGAATATGGCTGGATCCTCTACATCTTCGCGGCCTTCCTGATCTTCACCGGCGTGAAGATGCTGTTCGCGAAGGACGATGCGCCGATCGACGTGAAGGGCAATCCCGCGGTGAAGTGGCTGTCGCGCCATATCCCGCTGACGCACGAACTGCACGGCGAGAAATTCTTCGTGAAGGTCCCCGACGACAAGACGGGCAAGCTGGTGCGCGCGGCGACGCCCTTGTTCCTGGCGCTGGTCGTGATCAACCTCGCCGACCTGATATTCGCGGTCGACAGCGTGCCGGCGATCTTCGCGATCACCACCGACACCTTCATCGTCTATACCTCGAATATCATGGCGATCCTGGGCCTGCGCGCGCTCCACTTCGCGCTGTCGGCGATGGTGCACCGCTTCCATTGCCTCAAATATGCGCTCGCGCTGGTGCTCGTGTTCATCGGGTCGAAGATCTTCGTCGCGGACTTCATCCTCGGCGGCGACAAATTCCCGCCGCTGGTGAGCCTGGGCGTCACCGTGGCGTTGATCGCGGGCGGCGTAGTCTGGTCGCTGGTCAAGACCAGGGGCGAACCGCTGGGGATCGAGAAATAGCGAGGACGGCGCGCCGACACCCCCAAATGGGGATGTGGGAGCGCCGATTCGCGCCGTAAAAGCAGCGGCATAGGCCCTGTGGGGTCACCGAGCTGGCGTTGGGGGAGGGGGAACGCTTCCTTAGCGCCCTGGTTGCCGCGGCTTTCGCGATTTCTGCGACCCTTCGTCGAGGGCCGCGGCGACCAGGTCCGGATGCTGGATATGGAGCAGCCGCCCCGCGCCCGCGATCCGTTCGGCGCGAGCGCCCGGCCAGGCGGCGAGCAGCCGCGGCCAGCTGTCCTCGGGCCGGTACATCGCATCCTCCTCGCCCGACAATATGGTGATGAAGCTGCCGTCGGCGATCGGCGGCGGCTGTCCCCGCAATTCGGCGATGCTCAGCGCCTCAAGCCCGACCCCGCCCTGGATCGCGGCGAGGCGGGTGGCATAGACATAGGCGCGGCGGACCTCGGGGTCGGCGAAGATGCGCTGGTCGGCGGCGCTGCCCCCGAACATGCGGCTGGCGATCCGCTCGATCACGCTGTCGGAAAGATGCGCCGTGAGGTAGCGCGTCAGCGGGCGGATCTTGCGCGGCAGCGTGTAGAAGATGCGCTTGTAGCTGCCCTGGATGCCCGCCATGCGCGCGTCGTCGTCGGGCGCAGGCTCGGGGTTGAGCACCACCGCACGGGCGATGCGATGGCGATGATACGCGGCGAGCTCGGCGAGCAGCATCGTGCCGCCGCGCGCGATCACGTGGAAGGTTTCGGCGCCGAGATGGTCGGCAACGTCGAGCGCGTCGAGGGCGGCCTGCGGCGTGTAATCGCCGCCGATCATGTCGGTGAAGCCATAGCCGGGGCGGTCGATCATCACCGGGCGCAGGCCCAGTTCCTGCAGCCGTGCGATATAGGAGCGCGGATAATAGCGGCTGGTGGTCGCAGTGTGGAAATGGAGCGCGGGGATTCTGCTTTTCGGGCCGTAATCAGCGAAGGCGATACGCCCGGCGCGACCGCCCGAGCGCGATATGAGGCGCAAGGGTTCGCTGGCCGCGGCGAGGTCGGTGGCGCCGATATCCGACGCCGCGAGCAGCCGCGCGGCGATGCCGAGCTGCGCCGCGACCACCGACAGGCCCACCGACGAGGTGACGCCGACGAGCTGGAAGAGGATCTTGAGCTCGGCCTTGGCGGTCTCGCGCCCAAGGCCGAGCTGGCGCGCGGCCTCGTCGCGGGTCGAGCCCAAAGCGATCAGCCGCGCGAGCGCCACCTGCCGGTCGCTGAGCCCGATCGCCTGTTGCAGATGGCCGCCGAGGTGGATCGGGCTGGGGTCGTCGATCGCGTCGAGCTGGAGCGCGGTTGCGACGAGCGCGCCCTGCCGGGCAAAGCCGCTCTTCGCCAGCGCCGCCTTGATCGCGCCGCGCGCGGTTTCGTAGCCGATGGCTTCGGCGGCGGCGGCGGCGCGGAGGTCGCCAAGCCGCGCGAGCGCGGCGAGCAGGCGGCTCTCGCGCGGCGTCAGCGCGAGCATGCGGCCCGCGCGGACCAGCCCGTCGCTGCCGGGCAGCATCGCGCGATGGGCGAGCAGGATATGGTTTGCGGCGGCATTGGGATGGCGGCTGCGCCAGTCGGCGGCGGGCGGCCAGCGATCGACGAGCGCGAGCGGGACGGTCAGCACAACGAGCGGCGGGGCGTCGTCCTGCGCGACGAAGCTGATCGCGGCATGGTCGGGCGGGGTGGCGATCTCGCCATGGTGGAGCGCTTCGGTGAGTGCGGGGGTGGCGGTGAGCAGCGGATCGGCGCCGGTCCATTGTGCTGCGGCGATGAGCCCGCCGACGGCGAAGGCGGTGCCGAACATCGCCGCGGGCAGGCGCGCCTCGCGCGGTCTCGTCTCGCTATCGTCGCCGACCCAGCGCGCGAGCGCCGCGAGCAGCGCGTCGTGGCTGTCGCCGAGCAATGGGTCGACGGGGGAGGGGATGGAGGCGGGCATGGTGGGGACTATGCCGCGTTGGGGCGGGGAGTGGCAACTGGTGGGTTAGGGGGAAGTAGACATGCCCAGCCCCTCCTCTTCAGAGGAGGGGTTTTAGGTTCGCTATCCACCCAAAGCGGACAAGCAATTAGGCCTTCGTCGCCGTCAAACCGCCAGAAGCAGCGTGTCGTCCTCGTGCGGCGCCGCGGCTTCGAACGACGCGAGCGGCTCGAATTCCTCGTCCTGCAATTCGGTCACCGCCAAGCCGTCGAGCTTGTAGTGGCCGAGCTTCCAGTCGTCGGGCGAGCGCCAGTTCTTGCTGAGATTGAGCGCGCTGATGAACAGGTCGCCGCGGCGCTCGAACATCTGGTGCGGGGCGAGGCGCATGACGTTGCCATTATAGTGGGCGGTGACCATACGACGGCGCGCGATGGCTTCCATGAGCTGGAGGCGGGTGTCGTTCATCGTGACGCGCCCCGGGGAGAAAGGCGATTCTTGTTGTGCATTGCACCATAATGCACGCGCCGTGTGAACGTTCAAGGTCAGAATCGACAAAAAGCTTGATGAATAGGTCTGCGCGAGGGCCGGCTGCTCTCGTGTCAGGCCTCGACCTTCAATCCGGCAAGCACCGCTTCGGCCGCCAGCCGGCCCGTCTGCGCGCCGCCGTTCATATAGCCTGGGAAGGCGTCGGACAGATGCTCGCCGGCAAAGACGATCGGCCCGGCGACCGCCTGCTGCGTGGTCTTGCCGTCTTCCTCGAGCCACAAATGCGGCGCGAAGCGGGTGAGCTGGCCGGGCTTGAAGGTCGAATAGGCGCCGCGGGCGAAGGGATCCTTGCCCCAGGCGGTGCGCCGCCATGTGCGCGCCGCGAGCCCGGGCACCGCCGGCGCGACCGCCGCTTCGGCAGCGCGTAGCGTGGTTTCGGGCTGGGCCGCCATCAGCGCATCGACCTGATCGCCGCCGAAGAACCAGGTGAGCACGCCCGCCGCGCCCGGCTGGCCCGAGCTGGCGTCCCAGAATTCGGAGAAGATGCCGGGGCCCTTGGTATCGACCGCCCAGGCGGCGCCCGCGGGGCCGGTTTTTTCCTCCCAGACGCGCGACGCATAGCCGGCGTTGATCTTTTCATTGCGGCCGGAGTCTATCTCTGCGGCCAGCGCGGCCCATTCCTTGGGCAAGAGCCCGCCATAATCGATCGTGCGCATCAGCGGCGCGGGCACGGTGACGACCACGCGGTCGACCAGATCGACCTTGCCGTTGGCGAAGCGCAGTTCGAGCGCGTCGTCCTTCTTCGCGATCGAGACCAGCGCATGGCCGGTGGAAATCTTCGCCAGCAGCGGCTCGGACAGCGCCCGCACCACGCTCGACGAACCCCCGGTCAGGATGAAGCGCTCGTCGCTGAGCGAGATCAGCTCGGCCTGCTTGCCGTCGACGACGGGCAGGTTGAACAGCAGTTCGATCGCCGAAGCGTCGCCGGGTTCGGCGCCGAATTCGGTACGGATCGTCGCTTCGAGCAGCGCGCGGACGTGCGGCTTCATCAGCTTGGCGTGGCGGTCGAGATAGGCGGTCACCGACATGGCATCGAGCGCGGGCGCGACCTTTTCATAATCGGCGTCGAGCGCGGCGGCGTCCTTGGCGATCTGCGCCGCGATGGCGCGGAGATCGTCGATCAGTTCGGCGTCGCCAAGCAGGCGGCCGTCGGCGACATAGCGGCTGTGCGCGGCCATCGGCTTGCGGTCGATCAGCGGAATGCCGAAGCGCTTCGCCAGCACGAGCATGTCTTCGTGATCGGTGTTAATGAGGTTGCCGCCATCCTCGATATTAAGCCCCGGTTCGGGCAGGTTGTTCGCGGTCAGCACGCGCCCGCCGAGCCGGCCGCGCGCCTCGTAGAGATGCGCCTCGACGCCGGCCGCGGTCAGCGCGTCGAGCGCGGTCAGCCCGGCGAGGCCGCCGCCGATGATCGCGACGCGGGTGCCGGACTTGTTCGACGATGGCGAAAAGCAGCCGGCCAGCGGCAGCGCGGCGGTGGCGCCGAGCGCGGCGAGCATGCGGCGGCGGGTGACGCCCTCGGGCATGGCGACTGGCGGTTCGGCGCCTTCGTCGGCCAGATTGGCACGCCGCGCCGCGTTGAGCAGCCCCCACAATGGCCCGGAACCCCGCATCTTATGCCTCCTGTTCTACGCGCCCGAGGGGAGCGTAGCATGACTGGCGGTGGGTGCGAATAGATGCGCTATTGGTGGCGGCCGACGCATTGTGGGCCGAATACGCCCTGCTCGGATTGGCTCGTTCATCACCGTAGCCCTGAGCCTGTCGAAGGGCGCCTTGCTGAGAAGCTCCTTCGACAGGCTCAGGGCTACGGTTCAATTCTTACGGAACGAGTTCTAACCCCGCTTGGTGCGGTAATCGATCCGGATCCGGACCCAGCTGCCGACCATCGACTTTCCGCCGACGCGCGGGGGGCGGACGCGGAACTGCCATGCGGCGGCGAGCACGGCGCGGTTGATCTGCGCCCCGTTCGGATATTCGTCGAGCCCGACGCAATCCTCGACGCGGTAGTCGGGCGCGGTGCGGCACGCGATCAGCCCCCAGCCGGGCCCGCCGGCGGTGGAGAGATAGCCGCGGAGTTCGCCATCGGTCGGCTCGCGATACCAGGCGGCGGCGTAGAGCGGCTCGCCGTTGGGCGCCGTGCCGACGCGCTCGGTATCGCGCGAGGCGGAGGAGCCGCCCTTGTCGGGCGGGCCATAGGTCTTGCCGTTCGGGGGACGCACGCCGATTCGCGGCGGCGCCGGCGGAGGCGCCGCCGCATTGGGCGTCGCAACCGGCGGCGGCGGGAGTTGCGGCGGCAGCGGTTCGGTCGGGGTTGGCGGGGCCGGCTGCTCGGGCGTCGGCTGCGGCGGCACGGGCTGCGCTTCGCTTCGTTCCTGCTCGCGGCTGTCGGGCGCGGGGGCTTCTTCCGCAATCTCGCTGACCTCGAGGTTCACGACGCTGACGCGTTCCTCGCGAAAGTCGACCGGCGGTTCCCCGCTGAAATAGAGCAGCAGGAACAGCAGGGTCGCGGGGATCAGGACCGCGAGCGCGATGGCCAGCGTGCGGCGGCCCACCCCGATGTTGAGCTGTTCGATATAGGGCGTGGCTGGAGCAGGGGTCAGCGGGAGCAATCTTCGGTGGCGGCCGCCGCGGGTCAGGGTGCCCGGCGCGACAGGCGCGGGGATAGGGGCGCGCCGGACCTTTGACAAGGTGCCGCGTCCCCGCAAAAAATGCCCGCCGGAAGCCCGAGGGCTTCCGGCGGACAGGCTTTCCTCCCCAGGAAAGCTCGGGAGGCGCGGGGCTGGGTCGCGAGCCCCGCGCCAAACTCGTCTTAGGCGGCGAACTGGTTCCCCGCGGCCATCAGGCCGCAAACTGGTTCATTGTATTGTCCTTACCGGCCGCTTTCAGGGCCGCTTCGCCGGCGAAATATTCCTTATGATCGTCGCCGATGTCGCTGCCGCTCATATTCTGGTGCTTCACGCAGGCGATGCCCTGGCGGATTTCGGCGCGCTGGACGCCCTTGACGTAGCCGAGCATTGCCTCGTCGCCGAAATATTCCCTGGCGAGATTGTCGGTCGACAGCGCCGCGGTGTGATAGGTCGGCAGGGTGATCAGGTGGTGGAAGATGCCCGCCCGCTTCGCCGCGTCGCGCTGGAAGGTGCGGATGCGGTTGTCGGCTTCGTCGCCGAGTTCGGTGCCGTCATAATCGACGCTCATCAGCCTCGCGCGGTCGTAGGCGCCGAGGTCGCGGCCTTCTTCTGCCCAGGCATCATAGACTTGCTGGCGGAAGTTCAGCGTCCAGTTGAAGCTCGGCGAATTATTGTACGCGAGCTTCGCGTTGGGGACGACTTCGCGGATGCGGTCGACCATGCCCGCGATCTGTTCGATGTGCGGCTTTTCGGTCTCGATCCAGAGCAGGTCGGCGCCGTTCTGCAGCGAAGCGATGCAGTCCATGACGCAGCGGTCCTCGCCGGTTCCGGCGCGGAACTGGTAGAGGTTCGAGGGCAGGCGGATGGGGCGCATCAGCTTGCCGTCGCGGTTGATCAGGACGTCGCCGGGGTTGCCCGCGCCGTCGACCTCTTCGCAATCGAGGAAGCTGTTATACTGGTCGCCAAGGTCGCCGGCTTCCTTCGAGAAGGCGATCTGCTTGGTCAGGCCCGCGCCGAGGCTGTCGGTGCGGGTCACGATGATGCCGTCCTCGACGCCGAGTTCCATGAAGGCGTAGCGGCAGGCGCGGATCTTGGCGATGAAATCCTCGTGCGGCACGGTGACCTTGCCGTCCTGGTGGCCGCACTGCTTTTCGTCCGAGACCTGATTTTCGATCTGCAGTGCGCAGGCGCCGGCTTCGATCATCTTCTTGGCGAGCAGATAGGTCGCCTCGGCGTTGCCGAAGCCGGCGTCGATGTCGGCGATGATCGGCACGACGTGCGTTTCGTGATTGTCGATGCTCGCCTGGATCTGCTTGGCCTTGAGCTCGTCGCCCTCGGCGCGTGCGGCGTCGAGGTCGCGGAACAGCATGCCGAGCTCGCGGGCGTCGGCCTGGCGGAGGAAGGTGTAGATTTCCTCGATCAGCGCGGGGACGCTGGTCTTTTCGTGCATCGACTGGTCGGGCAGCGGACCGAATTCGCTGCGCAGCGCGGCGATCATCCAGCCCGAGAGATAGATGTAACGGCCCTTGGTGGTGCCGAAATGCTTCTTGATCGAGATCATCTTCTGCTGCGCGATGAAGCCGTGCCAGCAGCCGAGCGACTGGGTGTAATTCGCGGGATCGGCGTCATAGGCGGCCATGTCGGCCCGCATGATGCGCGCGGTGTAGCGGGCGACGTCGAGGCCGGTGCGGAACTTGTTCTGGGCGCGCATGCGGGCGATGCTTTCACTGCTGATGCCGTCCCAGGTGCCGTCAAAATCGCGGATGAGGCGGCCGGTCTGCGCCATGTCTTCCTGATAGCCCATGTGTCTGTCCTTTCGGTGCGGCCGTTCGGGGAGAGTGGCCGGGTGATGGGCAAGATGTGCCGCCGCGGGCGCCAAAAGTGAAAAGCTTTGTCAATAAGTTTTGTGAAATATGCCGGTTTCGTGGTAATGTGCGTGTAAATCAGTAAAGAAAGTTACAAGCGATGGCAGAGCGGCGAGTGTTTGCGGGGGCGGCGGTGCGGCGGGCGCGGCGCGATGCCGGGATCACGCAGGCGGCGATGGCCGAGGCGCTCGATATCTCGCCGAGCTATCTCAACCTGATCGAGCATGGCCAGCGGCCCTTGTCGGCCACCGTGATCGTGCGGCTGGCCGAACGGTTCGATTTCGACGCGGCGAAGCTGGGCGGCGAGGAGGTGCCGGGCGGGCTCGCGGGGCTGCGGCGGCGGCTCGCCGACCCGCGCTTCGCCGACCTCGGCATCGGCGCGCAGGAGGCCGAGGAGTGGTTGCAGGCCGCGCCTGCGACCGCTGCGGCCTTTGCGCGGCTGTTCGACGCGGCGCCCGAGGCGCGCGGCGAGGCGCAGGAGGAGGCGCCCGAGGTCGCCGCGGTGCGGCGCGCGATCGAGAAATGGCGCAACCATTTCGCCGACCTCGACGCCAAGGCCGAGGAACTGGCCGATGAGCTGCGGCTGGTCGGCGGGGACCTCTACGGCACGATTTCCGAGCGTTTGCGCACGCGGCACCAGCTGGGCATCCGCATCTTGCCGAGCGACGTGATGCCCGACCGGCTGCGCTGGCTCGACTGGCATGCGCGGCAGTTGATGCTGAGCGAGCTGCTGCGCCCCGCGTCGCGGACCTTCCAGGCGGCGGCGACGCTGGCGCAGGTCGAGGCGAAGGGCGAGATCGCCGCGCTGGTCGCGGGCGCCGAATTCGCCGAGCCCGCCGCGGCGCGCCTGTTCGAGCGCCACCTGATGCATTATTTCGCGGCGGCGCTGATGATGCCCTATGGCCGCTTCCTGCGCGCCTGCGACGCGACGGGCTACGACCTGCTGCTGCTCCAGCGGCGTTTCGGCGCGGGTTATGAGCAGGTCGCGCACCGGTTGACGACGCTCCAGCGCGTCGGCGCGCGCGGGCTGCCCTTCTTCATGCTGCGCATCGACCGCGCGGGGCAGGGGTCGAAGCGTTACGCCGGGGCGAGCCAGTCGCCGCTGGTCGACGGCGATGCGCGCTGTCCCTTGTGGGGCGTGCATGAAGCGTTTGCGCGGCCCGGCGAAGTGATCGCCGACCTGGTCGAGCTGGAGGACGGGACGCGCTGGTTCACCCAGAGCCGCAGCGTCGCGGCGCCCGGCGCGACGGGGAGCGGCACGCCCGCGCGCTTCGCGGTCTGCGTCGGTGTCGACGCGAAGGTCGCCGCGCCGCTGATCGCCGCGCGCGGGATCGACCTGATGCGCTCGCCCGCGACACCGGTCGGCCTCGGCTGCCGCCGCTGTACGCGAACCGGCTGCGTCCAGCGATCGATGCCGCCGCTGGGGCGTCCGCTGCGTTTCCGCGAGGGCGAGCGGGGGGTGTCGGCGTTCGATTTCGCGGGGGATTGAGATATCCGCAAGCGCCGCCCCGGATCAATGCGCGGGTTCGGAAGGCGAGAGTATACGAAAAAATGCCTTGCTCAGTTCTTTTCGATCTCTGCAGAAAAAATACCGTAATCCGCAAAAATTGAATAGGCCCGATAATAGTCTCGCGAGAATCTAACCCAATTGAGTTCTAGATTTTTCTGGGCTTTCCTATTGGACCAAAGAACTCTTTCCCCAATTGTTTTGAATTCTTCAGGGGTCAATTTATCGCGGCGGAGAAGATTTTCGATCGCGCCGAAAATGTGGCCGAGCATGTGGGCATAGTCGCCATCCGTACGGAAATAGGCAACATAAGATTCCATCATCTCCTTGACGGCGCTGATCACCGGTTGTGGAACCGCCTTCACGATAGAGGTCCGGTTGGCGAAGGCTTCCTCGGCGTAGTGCCGCGCTTGTTCGTATTGCGCCCGCCGGATTTGCCGGCCATCATAACGCCGGTTCTCAAGCTGCCTGAACAATACGCCAATGTCTTCATTGCTTCTGCCACCGTCGCGCGTCGCTTTGTCGATCAACTCCCAAGAATCCCGTAGCATACTCATGAAAGTGGTATGCGTGGCTTCCAGTTCTGCATATTTCTGATTGCAAAGGCGCAGCAGGTCGCGTTGACGAGGGCGAGTGATGGACCGCCATTCAGTGAGCAGCTTCAACAACAGATCTGCAAGCGTCAGTTCTGACATTCTGGTCCCTTTTATCAAAATCGATAACCGAAAGGCTTTCGAGCATCAAGAAGCCGGGGTTTCTATTCCTTGGTCCATAATCAAAGGCTGTTGGCGACAGGTGTAGGGCATACCATCTCCTAAAATCTCTATCGCGCTTCGTCACGAAATGTTGGCGGGGCGGTGACATTTGGTTTTGCGGGGGATTGAGCCGTTCATTTCAAAGCCCTGACGTGGTAAGATCGCCCTTCGGCGTCCACACGCCCGCCACGGGTCGACGGGTCGCCGCCGCGAGGGGGGCTTGAGCATGGCGAAGGGTGTTTCCGGCAGCACAGCGAAACCGGCCGCGCGGCGACGACGCGCGGATAGTGGCAGCGGCCACGGCGACGACGGGCTCAGGACGCTGCCGGCGCCGGGCGAGATTTTTGCGCTGAGCGATACGGTGCGCGCCGAAGCCGTCCCCGGCTCGCGCCATCTGTCGCATGCACGCATGGCCGAGACCAATGGCGGCGGGGCGCTCGAGAAGGTGGCGGGGTTCGACGCGATGCGCGCACGCAACGCGGGGCTGTTCCCGCTGGTGCGCACCCGACTGGCGCCGCAGGTCGACGCCGAGGGTTTCGTCACCGAGAATATTATCGGCGACGTCGACAACCTCGTCCCGATCCCCGACACCACCGCGCTGCCCTGGCGCTGCATCGCGATGCTGACGATCACCTATGCCGACGGCGCGAAGGCGACGGGCACGGCGTGGTTCATGGGGCCGAAGGCGCTCGGCACCGCGGGGCATAATATCCATCATCAGCGCCACGGCAGCGCGACCGAGATCCTCGTCTCGCCGGCGTTCGACGGCGTCGCCGCGCCTTTCGGCACCTACCGCGTGCAGCAGACCTATTGCGATCCTGCGTGGCTCGGCGGCAACAACGATCCGACGCTCGATTTCGGGGTGCTGGTGCTCGGCGAGGACGGGGTCGGGCAGCGGCTCGGCTGGTTCGGCTTCGCGGTCTATACCGACCGCCAGCTCGACCGGCTGCTGCTCAACGTCAGCGGTTATCCGGTCGATCGCGGCAACCGCACCCAGCATTATAACGGCGGGCGCGTCGAGGATGTCGCGGGCAAGTTCCTGCGCTATACCTTCGACACGGTGGGCGGGATGAGCGGATCGCCGATTTTCGGGCTGTTCGGCGAGCAGCGGATCGTGGTGGGCATCCACACCTCGGGCAACGACCGCGCGAACCGGGCGCGGCGGATCGACCGGGGGCTTTATGCGACGCTGGCGCGGTTTGCGGCGGGGTAGGGGAGCGGATTTTGGCGTTGGCGGCGAATGGTGCCGATCCTCCCCGGCACGGGGAGGGGGACCAGCGAAGCTGGTGGAGGGGCACAGGCGGCTTGCCTTGACGGCGAGGTGACGCGTTCCGGCTATGTTGCTAGAAATGAGCGGCATATTTGCTTGGCGCGGCGTAAACCTCGCGTGGCCCTCCACCACCCTTCGGCCTCGCGGGAAGCAACGCGCCCCGCGCGTTCCTTTTCCCACTCGCTCCCCCTCCCCCGTTGGGGGAGGATCGCTTCGCGTCAAAGCGTCTTCATATACGCCACCAGCGCCATCCGGTCCTTTTCGTCGAAGCGCGCATTGCCATAATCATGCCCCGCGTTCGAATTGCCGAAGCCGCCATTGTCCCTGACGTCGAACCACGAGCCATAGCCTTCGGCCTTGCTGACATAGCCGACATGCCTGGGGTCGAACTCGCGGTTGCCGACCCAGAAGCGCGTCGGGCGCTTCGCGGGGGTCAGCAGCAGGTCGTAGAGCGAGCGCACCGAGCCGTTGTGGAGATAGGGTCCGGTGGCCCAGATGCCGTTCAGCGGCCGGGCCTTATAGGCCAGGGTCCGCGCGGTGTCCGAACCCGGCGCCGCATTCTTGGCGGCGTCGATACATTGTTTGAGCCGCTGGTCGTCGTTGAGCGGCTGGTCGGCGGGCAGCTGGCGCTGGACGCCGGCTTCTTCCTCGAACACTTCGATCTTGCCCTCGCTCCCGATCGCACGCTTGGCGACGATCCAGATGATCTTGAACTTCTGGTTGAGCAAGGTCCCGATCGCCTGGGTCTTCAGATATTCGGCCGTCGGCCCCTGCGCGGGGAGCGGCTCGCCGCCGAAGATGCTATCCTTGGTGCCCGTCAGCACACCGCCCTTGGCGACATAGGCGAAGGTGTTGCACGCCATCCACGGGTCGGTGTTGACCCCTGCGGGGTTCCAGATCGGCGTCATCTGCGCGATGACCGGGGTCTTGAGGTCGGTGCGGTCGAGCGAGAGGTGGCAGCCGGCGCAGGCTTCCTTGAACAATCTTTTGCCATATTCGGCTTCGACCGGGTCGGGGGTGCCGAAAGCCGCGGGCCATTTGGGCGACATCAGCCGGCCGAGCTGGTCCTCCATCGCCACCAGATTGGCGACGTCGACGCTCGAGCTATAGCCCTTGAGCCCCGCCTTCGGCCGCGTCACGACGTCGGCGAACACGCCGATCACCTCGCTGGTGTTGCGGACCAGCGCGCCGCCGTCGGTGATGCCGAGGCCGACCTTGACTTTCTTGTTCGGGACCAGCCCGTTCCACTGGACGAAGTCGTGCTGCGGCGCGTTCCAGATGAAGGGATAGCTGACCGGCGCATTGGGTTCGCCGCGGATCGGCGCGAAATCGTCGTTGAGATAGGCGACCTTGTTGAGGATGTGCCCGACCGCATCGAGCCGCGCATAGCCATAGACGCTGCGCGTGCGGTTGAAGGATGCGAGGCGGTTCTGGTCGTCGAGCAGCGAGGCGAAAGCGGTCTTGAGCATCGCGCGGTCGGCCTGCACGCGCGTGTCGTCCTTTTCCTTCGCGCGGCGCGGCGCGACGACGCGACCCTCGAAGCGCTGCCATTTGGCGGGGTCGGCGGCGGTCTTCTGCATCGCGGCGAGCAGGCTGTCGGTGAAGCCCTGGAAATCGGCGAGTGTCGGCGCGCCATCGACCATATAGGATTGGCCCTGATAGGTGATCCGCGTGGTGTGGCACGCGGCGCAGTTCAGCCCGATCCAGGCTTCCTTGTCCTTCTGCCCCGTGTACCAGCGCAGCTTGGTGTCCTTGAGCGCGGTGTCCGACTGGCAGTCGCGCGCGAAACCGATCGGCAGCTTGGCGCCATCGGGGCCCGCGGCGGGGCAGGGGCGTTTCGAACCGCCGGGCGCGGGCGGCGACCAGCTGTTCGGCAGATAGTTGAAGCGGTCGAAATTCGCGGGGTCCATGAACAGCGTCGTCGAGGTCGACGCCTCGAGCGCCATCAGCCAGGATTCGGGGATCAGCCGCGACCCTTGCGACCCCCAATACCACCGGTAGCGGTCGGCCTCGCTCCAATTCTGGTTCTCGGGTCCCGCCGCCGGCGTCTCGAACGCCTGGACTGCGGCCGATGCGACGAAGATCGACACCGACAGCGCCAGAATAATGCGGCGGCTTTTGTCACGATTATGGGTAATCACGGCTACCTCCCCCTGAAAAAGGCACGTCACGCGATAATTGTGCAAGCCTATTATAGTTTGCCGTCATTGGGAAGGTTATTGTTGGTTTACTCGCCATTATCCGGGTTCGGAAGGGTTGGGCTTAAAGCCCCGATTTGTCGAACACATGCCCCTCGGGATCGAGGTCGCGCAGGTCGGCGCCGCGCGTCTCGCGCCCGAAGCGCGCGGCGAGGAGCAGCGACAGCGTCATCGGCACTGCGATCATCAGCGCGCTGACCGCCAGCGTCGGAATGATCGCCATGATTGCGAGCGCCTGCGCGAGCACGCCGCCCAGCTTGCTGCACGCGGCGACCCAGCCGGTTGCGCGGCCGCGGATGCGCAGCGGGAAGCTTTCGGCGGTATAAGGAAGCAGCATTGCGATGATACCGTTGCTGCCGACGATCAGCAGCGCGACGGGCAGGATCGGCGAGGCGCCGTCGCTGAGCGCGAGCCAGAGCACCCCGGCGAGGCCGAGCAGGGTCACCGCGATCGCGGCGAGCAGCGACTTCTTGGTGCTCCACGCATGATAGATCCACGCGACGAGGAACACGGTGGGCAGCGCGATCAGCGCCGAGGCGGCGAGCAGCCGGCTCGACACCTCCATGCTGTAGCCGCGCGCGATCAGCTCGACCGGGAGCCAGAGCAGCAGGCCGAAATTGACGAGGCCCCAGCATATCGCGGTGAGGCTGAGCGCCGCGAGCTTGCCGGCGAAGGCGCGCCCCATCGGCGCGCTCGCGGGTCCGTGCGCGGCGGCCTCGGCGGGGGCGATGCGGTGCACGCCCGACCCGAAGCGCGCCATCACCTTCGCGGCCTCGGCATGGCGGCCGCGCGCAACGAGGAATTTAGCCGATTCGGGGATGAAGGCGCCGAGGATCACGAGCATGAGGCCGCTCGGCAGGTTGGCGAGCCACAGGATGCGCCAGCTGAAGATCGGTTCGAGCCAGGCGGCGATCAGGCTGGCCGCGGCATAGCCGCCGACCGCGCCCAATCCGCCGACGAGCACGAGGCTCCAGCCGCGATGGCGGCTCGGCATCATTTCGGCGAGCAGCGCATAGGTGACGGGGAGCATGCCGCCCGCGGCGGCGCCCATCATGAAGCACATGCCGATATTCCACGCGAGCGAGGGCATCGCGCCGCAGATCGAGGTGCCGACGAACATCACCGCCGACAGCAGGATCGACGCCTTGCGGCCATAGATGTCGGCGACCCAGCCCCAGACGAACGAGCCGAGCACGGTGCCGACCAGCGCCACGAAGGGGACGAGCGACACGGTTTCGCGCGGCACCCCATATTCGTCGATCATCCCCGGAATGGTAAAGCCGAGGCTCGCGGGTTTCATGATGTCGATGACCAGCGCGATCACCAGCACCCCCATCAGCCGCCAATGCGCCCACGACAGCGGCGCGTCCTCGGGCGCGCTGACCGCGAGTTCGCTCGACGCCGCCATCTGCTGCGACAGGTTGCGCGGCAACAGGCCGTAGGCGGCGACGCCGACCCCCGCGATGATCAGATACATGCCCGCGATCATGCCGTCGTCCATCGGCATGCCGACCATGCGGAAGCCGATGTCGCGGCCCATCCAGAACATGGGGATGTGGAGCAGCACGCCGATCGTGACCGCGGCGACGCCGAGCAGGAAGGCCCAGAGTCGCCGGTCGCTGCCCGGTTTGCGCGCGATATCTGTCACGAAATTCCCCTCTGCAGAGCGCGCTATGTTTCACAGGACGCGCGGCGCGGCAATCGGGGATTGGCGGACGGATCAGCCGATCAGCCAGCGCGGCACGCGGCGGCGAAAATCGTCATAGGCGGGGCCGAAGGCGCGCGCCAGATGCGCCTCCTCGATCCCGACCTGGACGCGGCAGGCGAGCGCGAAGGCAAACGCTGCCGCGGCCGTCCACCAGGCGGGGACGGCGAGCGCGGCGCCGGCCGCCATCGCGATCATGCCGACGAAGATCGGGTTGCGGCTGAAGCGGAACAGCCCCGCGGTGACGAAGAGCGGCGCGTCGCCGTTGCGCACGCCGACGCGCCACGCGGCGCCCATCTGCAGCTGCGCCGAGACGACGATCAGCGCGCCGAGCGCCATCACCGCGCTGCCGGCGACGAGCAGCGGCAGGGGGACGGCGATCCGCCCCAGTGCAAGAAGCGCCGCGGCGGCGACCAGCACCGCGATCGCCAACGCGAAAGCGAGACCCGCGGCGCGCTGGACGCCGCGCGCCTCGAAAAAGGCCCAGGCGCCGACGCCCGAGCGCGCCCGCACCGCGCGCCCGCGGATCAGCGTGGCGATAATGACGAGCGCGAAGAGCAGCAGCGGAACGAAGGCGAGCATCGACAGACTCCCGGAAAGAGGAACGATGCCGGGACTCCTACACCCTGTAGCGACTACAGGGTCAAGCGCGATTTCGCCTAGGCCAGCTGCTCGGCCGTCCAGCGCTCGATCAGCCCCGCGAGCACCTCGATCGGCATCGCGCCCGCCGACAGCGCGGTGTCGTGGAAGGCGCGGAGGTCGAATTTGGCGCCGAGCGCGGCCTTCGCCTTTTCGCGGATCGCTACCCAGCGCGTCTGGCCGACCATATAGCTCGTCGCCTGGCCGGGCCAGACGCAGTAGCGCTCGATCTCGGTGACGTTCGACGGTTCGGGGGTGCCGAGCGTCTCGTTATAATATTTGATGCCCTGCTCGCGGGTCCATTTATAATGGTGGAGCCCGGTGTCGGCGACGAGGCGCGCGGCGCGGAACATATAGCTTTGCAGGTAGCCGAGGCGGCCCCAGGGGTCGTTCTCGTACACCCCCATCTCGTCGGCGAGCTGCTCGGCATAAAGGCCCCAGCCTTCGGTGTAGACCGAGTAGGCCGGCAGGCGGCGGAGGCGCGGGATGCCGGTTGCTTCCTGTGCGAGCGCGATCTGGTGGTGATGGCCGGGCGACGCCTCGTGATAGGTGAGGGTGGGCAGCGTCCACGACGGGTTTTCGGCGGTATCGCGGAGGTTGATATAATAGGCGCCGGGGCGCGAGCCGTCGAGCGCGGGGACCTGATAATAGCCGCCGGTCGCGCCATCCTCGATATCGGCGGGGACGCGGCGGATTTCGGCCTTGGCCTTGGGCAGGCGGCCGAAAGCCTCGGGCAGGCGCGCCTGGATCGCCTGCATCTGCGCGTTGAGTTCGGCGATCAGCTTCGCCTTGCCCGCATCGGTGTTGGGATAGAGGAAGCGCGGGTCACTGCCGAGCGCGCGCATGCGTTCGGCGACGCTGCCCTTGGTCATGCCCTGCGCCTTGAAGATCGCGTCGGCCTGGGCCGAGAGGTCGGCGACGCGGTCGAGGCCGAGCTGATGTACCGCCTCGGCCGACATGCCGGTCGTCGTCGCGAAGCGCAGCGCATAAGCGTAATATTCCTCGCCATGCGGCAGGCGCCAGACGCCGGCGTCGTGCGTCGCCCTGGGCCGCGCTGCGCGCAGTTCGGCGGCCTGGCGCTTCATCGCGGGGTAGATCCGGCCTTCCACGATCGCGGCGCAGCGCTTCGCCCAGTCGCCGGGAATGCCCTTAGTCTTGGCCACGAGATTGGTGGTGAGGCCATGGGCGTCGGCGGCGGGGGCCCAGATGCGGTCGAACTGGCCGAGGGTGCGGTCGATCACGAAGTCGGGCGGGATCACGCCATTTTTGTGGTCTTCGGCGATGCGGCCGGTCTCATTGTCCATTTGCGCGGCGAAGTCGGCGCAGCGCGCGAGATAAGCCTCGGCATCGGCCGAACCCGCGATGGCATGCTGGTTGATCAGGAAATCGGGGATCGAGCGATAGCTGCCCGAGAGCTGGGTCACCGGATGCGGTTCGGGCCAGCTGTGAAGGCCGTAGCCGAAGGTATCATAGGCCTTCACATAGCCCTCCCACGGGCCGCGGAAGGTTTCGTAATTTACGAGGTCCATGCCCGAAAGCATTGAGGTATCGATCTTTTTGAGTTCGGAGAGGCCGTCGCGGTAGAGCTGGTGGCCCTTCTTGATCCCCGCGGGCGAGCGGTCGTCGAGCTTGGCCTTGAGCGTGGTGCGCCCGTCCTTGTCGAGTCCGAGCGCAGTTGCGAACTCGGGGCTTTCGTCGATCATCCGGTCGTAGAGGCGCTCGTAGAGCGCGGTGAGCTTTTCGCCTTCGGTCGTCGGTTCGGCAATCAGTGCGTTGGCGGGCGAGCGGACGCCGGCCAGTGCCGAAGTCGCGGCGAGGGTGGTGAGGATGGTGCGGCGGTCGAGCATGGGGAGGTCTCCGGCAAAGTGTGTTGCCGCGATCCTACACCGTGGACTCAGGCGCGTCTTGTATCGATTTGACGTCGCCACCAGCCCGGCGCGGCGCCGGTGAGCCGCGCGACCGCGTGGGTCATATGCGCCTGGTCGGCGAAGTGCAGGCGGTGCGCGATCGCGGTCAGCGGGTCGCGCGTCGTGCGCACCGCGGTCAGCGCGGCGCGGGCGCGGACGGCGGCGCGATAGGCCTTGGGCGTGCAACCATAGGCGAGGCGGAAGCCGCGGCTTAGCGTTTCGGGGCGGACGCCGGTGCGCTCGGCCCAGTCGGCGAGCGCGAAGCCCTGGTCGCCGCGCAGGTCGTGCGCGAGCAGGTCGGGCCAGTCGAGCGCCGCGGCGGGGGCGGCGATGAAGCTTTCGGCGAACAGCGCAGAGGCGGCGCGCGGGTCGCGCGCGGCGAGGCGGACGAGCGCGTCGGGATCGGCGACGCGGCCGCGGACGTGCGGCGTGGCGGCGAGCGCTGGCGGCAGATCGAGCACGAGCACATGCGCGCCTCTCGCTTCGACGCGGTCGAGATGCGATTCGAAGGCGTGGTGGATCAGCGCGTCGCCGGGGCGGACGTCGAAGCGGCCCTCGTCGCCCGCCTCCTGATAACCGCCCTCGAGCACCACCGCGACGAAGGCAAGGTCGTGGCAATGGCGGTCGCGCAATTCGTGCGGGTCGTGGCGCAGCAGCCCGAGCGGGGCTTCGGCGAAGTGGCGATGCACGGTCACACTAGGGGGACGCCTTTTGCTCCGGCACCGTAGCCCTGGGCCTGTCGAAGGGCGCTTCTCGGATAGGCGCCCTTCGACAGGCTTAGGGCTACGGTAAGGGAACGACGGCGGCTCAAAATCGGTATCCTATTCGCGTGCCTTGGCGGCAGCGCGGACGTCCTGGCAGCGCTTCAGCGGCATCACGAGGATGTCGTCGCCGTCGACGATCACCGCGACCCCCTCCATGCCGATCACCGACACGCGCTTGCCGCCGGCGCGGATGAGGTTGCCGTGGCTGTCGTGGAGGAAGACGTCGCCATGGACGGCGTTGCCGATCTCGTCGCAGGCGGCGAGCGCGTGCACCGCCTGCCAGCTGCCGAGGTCGGACCAGCCCATCGCGACGGGAACGACCGCGACACGGTCGTCCTTTTCCATCACGGCGTAATCGATCGAGTCCGATGGCGCCTTTTCGAATTCGATCGCATCGGCGTGAAGCGCGTCGCCGTCGCGCATGCCCGCGGCGACCGCCTTGTCCGCGGCCTCGAAGATCGCGCGGCAATGGGTGAGCATCGCGTCGCGCATCCGCCCGGCGCGGAAGAGGAAGATGCCCGCGTTCCAGCTGTAGCCGCCCGCGGCGAGCATTGCCTCGGCCTCTTCGAGCGGCGGTTTTTCGACGAAGCGCGCGACGGCGAAGCCGTCGTCGCCGAGCGGATCGCCGCTGGCGATATAGCCGAAGCCGGTCTCGGGATGCTCGGGGGTGATGCCGAAGGTGACCAGCCAGTCCTGCTGCGCCAGCCGGGCCGCGCGGGCGATCGCGGCGTGGAAGGCGGGGACGTCGGCGATGACATGGTCGCTGGGCATCACCAGCAGCAGCGTGTCGGCGTCGGCCCGCGCGACCGCGAGCGCGATCGCCGCGGCGGTGTTGCGCGGCATCGGCTCGACGAGCAATTGCGCTTCAAGCGTGCCCATCTGCTCGCGCGCGGTCGCGAGATGCGCGTCGCCGCAGAGGATGACGGGAGGCAGGAAATGCTGGCCCGCGGGGGTGCGGGCGACGGTCTGGCGGAACAGGCTGTCGCCGCCGGTGATCGGCAGGAACTGCTTCGCGCGCGTGCCGCGCGATTCGGGCCACAGGCGCGTCCCGGCGCCGCCGCACAGGATGACGGGTTGGATCTGGAGGGTCATGGGCGGGGTTTAACCCGTTGAAGGGCGGGGGTCATCCCCTCATGCCGCGGGCGTGCGCATTTTCGCGCCGAGGCGCGGACAGGAACTGCTTCACGCCGCCAATCGCCTGACCACAAGCCTGTCCTCATGTTCCCGCGCCTTGGCGAGATCATAGCGCGATTGCATCCGCATCAGCGTTTCCGCCTTCACGCCGAAGCCATGCTCGAAGCGAATGGCCATGTCGGCGGAAAGCGCCGCGCGGCCATTCAGGAGGGCGCTGATCGACTGGCGGCTGACGCCGAAAGCCTCGGCCAGTTCGTTGACCGCGATGCCGTGCGCTTCGACGATTTCGGTCTTGAGCCATTCGCCGGCGTGAACTGCGAAAGAAGCGTGAATTTTGACAGCCATCAATGATAATCCTCTAAATTCAGATCGATAATCGCGCCGCCTTCGTTCAGCGCGAATGTCATGCGCCAGTTGCGCGTTACCGTCATCGACCAGGTGCCGATACGGTCGCCCGTGAGCGGGTGCAGCCCGTAATTAGGAGGGGTTCCCAATTCGTCCATCGTCTCCGCATCGACCATGAAGGCGATCATCTTGCGCAGCCGGTCGACTAAATCGCCGGGAAGCCCCTTGGGTTTTCCGGTCTCGACGAACCGTCGCAATGCCTTGTGAGAGATGCTCTCGATCTCCATTGATGTAAAGCATAGCTTTCCGTCGAAATAAGGTCAAGCGGAAAGTGTCGCTTTACGCGGAGTCGGCATTCGTGGCCGTTCCACGGTCGACGACAGGGTGTGTGTAAAATTAACCGACAGTTGACGCCTGTGCATTAAGGTAACTGCCCGAAAGGGCGCGCGCTTATCCGATGTTCCGGCTGTTCAAACATTATGTCCCGCACGCGGTCGTCTGGCTCGCGCTGATCGAGTTTTTCGCGCTGCTCGGCTCGGCCGAGGGGGCGTGGCATCTTTATGCGCACCAGGCTGGGTTCGACGCGGGCGCGTTCATGGACCGCTGGCTGCCGATCCTGACCTTTGCGGTGTCGAACATGCTCGCGATGATGGCGGTCGGCATGTACGGGACCGAGGCGCTGCGCGCGATGGGGTTCGCGACCGCGCGGCTGCTCGCGGCAATCTCCCTCGGGGTGATCTTCCTGTCGGTGCTGGGCTTCCTGCTGCCGACGGCGACGCTTTGGCGCGCGAACAGCGTCTATGCGATGGTCATTGCGATCCTGCTGCTGCTCGCGATCCGGCTGATCCTGACGCAGAGCGCGGGGGCTGACGCCTTCCGGCGGCGCATCCTCGTGCTCGGCGCGGGGCCGCGCGCGGCGCGGCTGAAGGCGCTGTCCGAGGAACCCGGGCGCGGCTTCCAGATGGCGGGTTACGTCGCGATGTCGGCGAACGAAAAGGCGGTCACCGGGGCGGTTCCGCGCGCCGATGTCGCGAACCTTGCCGATCATGCCGTCGCGCTCGGCGCGGGCGAGGTGGTGCTGGCGATGGAGGAGCGGCGCGGCGCGCTGCCGCTCGCCGACCTGCTGCGCGTCAAGACGACCGGCGTGCACGTCAACGACATCGCGAGCTTCCTCGAGCGCGAGACGGGGCGCGTCGATCTTGCGACCACCAACCCCAGCTTCCTGATCTTTTCCGACGGCTTCTCGGCAGGGCAGCGGATCGCGAAGGCGAGCAAGCGCGTCTTCGACATCCTCGCCAGCCTGCTCGTGCTCGTCGTCGGGCTGCCGCTGATCGTCATCGCCGGGATCGCGGTCAAGCTCGACAGCAAGGGGCCGCTCTTCTATCGCCAGCCGCGCGTCGGGCTGTTCGGCGAGGCCTATAATATCGTCAAGATCCGCTCGATGCGCACCGATGCCGAGGCTGCGGGGATCGCGGTGTGGGCGAGCGAGAACGACCCGCGCATCACGCGCGTCGGCCATATCATCCGCAAGCTGCGCATCGACGAGCTGCCGCAATTGTGGTGCGTCTTGAAAGGCGAGATGAGCTTCGTCGGCCCGCGCCCCGAGCGGCCGAGCTTCGTCGAGGAGCTGACCGAGGCGCTGCCCTATTATGCCGAGCGGCACATGGTGAAGCCGGGGCTGACCGGCTGGGCACAGATCAACTATCCCTATGGCGCGTCGGTCGAGGATGCGCGGGTGAAGCTCGAATACGACCTTTATTACGCTAAAAATTATTCGCCCTTCCTCGACTTGCTGATCTTGCTCCAGACGGTGCGCGTCGTATTGTGGCCCGAGGGCGCGCGCTGAGCATGGGGGCGCTCGCGGGCCTCTCCGAAATCCTCTCCGCACTCGCCTTCGCGGGTTTCGCGGGGGTGACGTTGTGGCTCGCGCTGCGGCCCCGCGCGCGCATGGCGGCGCTGATGCCGAGCTTCGGTTGGCTGCTCGCCGCGGCGGCGGCGATGGCGCTGTGGAGCGCGGCGACCTGGGCCTATCAGCCCGCCTCGCCCGAGGCGCTCGTCGCGCGCGCGCTGCGCAACGCGGTGATGCTCTTCTGGCTCGGCGCGACCTTCTGGAACGTACGCGCGCCGATGTCGCGGCCGCTGCGGCTGATCCAGCGCATGCTGATCACCTTCTGCCTCGTCGCGCTGGCGTTCGGGACGTTCGTCTGGCTGCGCGAGGGCGGGGTACCCGGCGACTGGGCCGGACCTGGACTCGCGCTGGTCGCGATGATCGTCGCGTCGGGCGGCCTGCTACTCGTCGACAGCGGGGTGCGCCACGGCAGCGCGGGGCTGCGCATGCCGATCCTCGCGGTCGCGGGCGGCTTTGCGATGCTCTGGGCCTATGAGCTCAATTTCCAGCTGATCGGTGCGCTCACCGGCACGGTGCCGTTGACGCTGATGCTGCTGCTTCCCGCGGTCGCGCTGCTCACGCTGCCGACCTTCGTCCTCGCGGCGATGGACGTCGGGCGCGAGCGGATGCAGCTGTCGCGCACCGCCGCGACGCGCACGATCCTGCTGATCGTCGCCGCGGGCTACCTGATCCTGATCGGGCTCGCGGGCGCGGCTGCGCGGCTGTTCGGCGGCAATTACAGCGAGGTCGCGCAGAGCCTGTCGCTCGTCGTTGGCCTCGGCGCGGGCGGGCTTTTGCTTGCCTCGCCGCGCGCCCGCGCCTGGCTGGTCGTGATGATCTCGAAGCATTTCTTCGAGCATCGCTACGATTATCGCGCCGAATGGATGCGCTTTACCGCGACGCTCGCGCGCGGCGATGAAGGCGATCTCTACCGCCGTGTCGCGAAAGCGCTCGCCGAGCTGACCGGCAGTCCGGGCGCGCTGCTGATGCTGCCGGGCGCGCAGGGCAGCTATCGCGTCGCCGACCGCTGGCACTGGGATGCCGGGGATGCGGCTGAGGGCGAATTGTCGCTCCGCTCGGCCTTCATGCTGCAGGACACCGGGCATATCGTCGATCTCGACGCGGTCCGCCGCGGCGCCACGACCGCGGCGGGCGGGCAGGATCTGGCGATCCCCGACTGGCTGATCGCCGACCCGCGCGCCTGGGTGGTGGTGCCGGTGCTGCATTTCCAGCGGATGATCGCGGTGGTCGTGCTGCACCGCCCGCCGGTGTCGCGTGCGCTCGACTGGGAGGATCTCGACGTGCTGCGCATCGCTGGGCGGCAGGCGGCGAGCTACCTCGCCGAATCGCAAAGCCAGGCGGCGCTGTCCGAAGCCAGGCGCTTCGACGAGTTCAACCGCCGCTTCGCCTTCATCATGCACGACATCAAGAATCTCGCGAGCCAGCTCGCCTTGCTCGCACGCAACGCCGAGCGCCACGCCGAAAAGCCAGAGTTCCGCGCCGACATGGTCGAGACGCTGAAGATTTCGGCGGGGCGACTGTCCGACCTGCTCGTCCGCCTGTCGCCGCGCGAGCGCGGCCGCGCAGCGGAGGCTGCGCGCACCCCGGTCGAGCCGCTGCTCGCCACCGTCGCGGCGCAGATGCGGTCGCGGCGCGCGCTGTCGGTCGGCTGTGAGCCGGGGCTGGCCGCCTGGGCCGACGCCGGGTCGGTGCGCCAGATCGTCGAGCATCTCGCGGCCAATGCGATCGACGCCTCGCCCGACGGCGCGCCGGTGCAGTTGATCGCCGCGCGCGAGGCCGGGCGGGTGCGCATCGACGTGCTCGACCAGGGCACGGGCATGAGCCGGGCCTTCATCGAGGGCGAGCTGTTCAAGCCCTTCGTCTCGACCAAGGACGGCGGCTTCGGGCTCGGCGCCTATGAGGCTTTGCAATTGGCGCAGGCGATGGGCGGGGCGATCGACGTCGCGAGCGAGCCGGGCCGCGGCAGCCGCTTCACTTTGTGGCTGCCCGCCGCGCGTGAGGCGGGCGCCGCGGGCGACGACTGGATGAGGGTGGCATGATGAAGAGCGAGGGGAGTGAAAGCCTGCGCAAGCTGCTGGTGGTCGAGGACGACCCGGGGCTGCAGGCGCAGCTCAAATGGGCCTATGACGATTATCAGGTGCTGATCGCGGGCGACCACGCCGCCGCGATCGAGCTGTTGCGCGCCGAAGAGCCCGATGTGGTGACGCTCGACCTCGGGCTGCCGCCCGACCCCGACGGTACGCGCGAGGGGTTCCGGACGCTGCAGGCGATCCTCGAGATGAAACCCGATACCAAGGTGATCGTCGTGTCGGGGCACGGCGAACGCGCGAGCGCGCTGGGCGCCATCGCGAGCGGGGCGTGGGATTTCTACCAGAAGCCGATCGACATCGACGAGCTGGGGCTGATCGTGCGGCGCGCCTTCCATGTGCGCGAGCTCGAGGTCGAGAATGCGCGGCTGGCGAGCCAGGGCGCGAACGACAATCGCGTGCTCGGCGGGATGATCACCGGGGCGCCCGAGATGCTCAAGGTCGCGCGCACGATCGAGCGCGTCGCGAACCTCGACGTGTCGGTGATGCTGCTCGGTGCGAGCGGGACCGGCAAGGAATTGCTGGCGCGCGGGCTGCACGAGGCGAGCGCGCGGCGCGACGGCGCCTTCGTCGCGATCAACTGCGCCGCGATCCCCGAGAATCTGCTCGAAAGCGAATTGTTCGGGCACGAGAAGGGCGCGTTCACAGGGGCGGTGAAGACGACCGAGGGCAAGATCGAACTGGCGCATGGCGGCACGCTGTTCCTCGACGAGGTCGGCGACATTCCGCTGCCGCTGCAGGTCAAATTGCTGCGCTTCCTGCAGGAGCGGACGATCGAGCGGATCGGCGGGCGCAAGCCGATCGCGGTCGATACGCGCATCGTCTGCGCGACGCACCGCAACCTCGATGCGATGATCGCGGCGCAGAGCTTCCGCGACGACCTCTACTACCGGCTCGCCGAGATGGTGGTGAAGATCCCCTCGCTCGCCGAGCGGCCGGGCGATGCCGCGCTGCTCGCGCGGCATTTCCTCCACCAATATGCGCCCGCGATGAACCCCGGGGTGCGCGGCTTCGCGCCCGACGCGCTGCAGGCGATCGACGAGGCGCGCTGGCCGGGCAATGTCCGCGAGCTCGAAAACCGCATCAAGCGCGCGGTGATCATGGCTGACGGCAAGCTGGTCGCGAAGGACGACCTCGATATCGCCGGGGCCAGCGATACCGAGGGCGAGGAAACCTGGCTCAACCTGCGCAGCGCGCGCGAAGCGGCCGACCGCGTCGCGATCCGCCGCGCGATGATGCAGAGCGAGGGCAATATCTCGGCGGCGGCCAAGCTGCTCGGGATCAGCCGCCCGACGCTCTACGACCTGCTCAAGCAATATCGGATGCAGGCGGCCTGAGTTGCGCCGCTTTCGCGCCTGGATCGCCGCGCTGGCGGGCGCGGCGCTGCTCGCAGGATGCGGCGAGACGCGGCCCGAGAGCCCGCGCGCGGCGCTCGAGGAGCGGCGCGTCGAATTGCAGGAAGCGCTCGCCGAGGATCCGAAGCAGCTCGCCGGGCAGGTCGAGCTGGCGCGCATCCTGTTCAAGCTGGGCGACGGGGTCGGCGCCGAGGCGGCGGTGCATGCCGCACTGGCCGCCGGCGGTACCGAGGAAGCGTTGCGCCCGCTGGCGGCGAAGGCCGCGGCGATGCAGGGCGACGGCGACCGCGCCTTTCGCATCCTCGACGCGGGGCCGATCGCGCCCGAGATGATCGGCGAGGCGGCGTGGGTCGCGGGCAATGTCCACCTCGACAACGGTGATTTCGGCGCAGCGCGCGACGCCTTCGACCGCGCGGTGCGCGAATTGCCGCGCGACGCCGATCTGTGGATCGACGTCGCGCGCTTTCGCGACGCCAACGCCGACGCGCTCGGCGCGCGCGACGCGATCGATTACGCGATCGAACTCGACAAGGATAATAGCGCGGCGCTGGCCTATAAGGCGAACCTCGTGCGCGCGCAGCTGGGGCTGGCCGCCTCGCTCGAATGGTATGACAAGGCGCTGGCGGCCGATCCCGACAATGCGGGGGCGCTGATCGACCGCGCCGCGACGCTCGGCGACCTCGGGCGCTACAAGGAGATGCTGGTGTCGCTGCGCCATGCCGCGGCGCTGGTGCCGGGCAATGCGCAAATCTATTATCTGCAGGCCGTCGTCGCGGCGCGCGCGGGCAATTACCGGCTCGCGCGCAGCCTGCTCCAGCGCACGCGCGGGCGGATGGACGGCGAGCCGGGCTTCATGCTGCTGAGCGCGGTGGTCGAGCTCGAACTCGGCGGCGAAGCGGTCGCGGCGACCTGGGCCGACCGGCTGATCGAGGAACAGCCGCACAATCTGGTGGCCCGGCGCATCCTGGCGGCGGCCGAATGGGCGGGGGGCGATCCCGACGGCGCGGCCGACGCGCTCGCGCCGATCGTCGCGCGCGCCGACGCCGACAGCTGGTCGCTGCTGATGGCGGCGCGCGTCGCCGCCGAGCTTGGGCTGGCGGGCGATTCGGCCGATTATCTCGCGCGCGCGGCGGCGCTGGCGCCGGGCGAGGCGGCGGCCTTCGCGCCCGACGGCTATGGCCTGGCGGCCGACGCCGATGCGCAGCCGCTCAACCCCGCGTTGGTGATCCCGGCGATGGAGGCCGAGATGGCGGGCGGCAATAGCGCGCAGGCGCTGGCGCGCGCGACGCGGCTGCGCGACGCCAACCGCGGGGTCGCCGATGCGCATATCCTGCACGGCGATGCGGCGATGGCGGCGGGAGATTATGCGCTGGCGGTGCAGAGTTTCCGCGCCGCGCGCGACCTCGACGCGAGCGAGCGCACGACGCTGCGGCTCGCCAATGCGCTGTTCCGCGCGGGCGATGCCGCGGGGTCGGGAGCGACGATCATGGCGCTGCGCGACAGCCAGCCGTCGAGCCTCGCCGCCGACCGCCTCGCCGGCTCGCTGGCGATGGACATCGAGCATTGGGACGATGCGATCGCCACTTTCGAGCGCGTGCGCCAGCGCATCGGCAACCGCGACGTCGTGGTGCTGCGTGAACTGTCGAAGGCCTATGCCGCGAAAGGCGACCGCGCGCGCGCGACGGGCATGATCGCCTTGGCGTACCGGCTGCAGCCGCTGAACGGCGAAATCATGCGGCTCTACGCCGAACTTCTGGCGCAGGGTGGCGATGCCCAGGCGGCGGCGGATCTGCGCGAGAAGATGGAGCAGGTAGGGCGATGATAAGCCCATCCCCTTCAGGGGAGGGGTTGGGGTGGGAGCTCGCGGCGCAGCGTAAGGCCTTTGGCCCCCACCCGCTGCGACTAGGCGGCAAGCTGCCAAGTCTCACTGCCCTCCCCTAAAGGGTAGGGCGGGTATTAGGTTAAGCCTCGGTCAGATCCAGCAGCGTCCGCGCGTCGAGGCCGATGCGGCGCATCTGGTCGGCGACGGGGGGCCAGACATTCGCCAGGAAATCCTCGCGCATCAGGGTGCGCAGGCGCTCGGTCGCACCCTCGGCGACGAACATGCCGACGCCGCGCTTGACCGTCACCAGCCCCTCGTCCTGAAAGGTCTGATAGGCCTTGGCGACGGTGAGCGGATTGGCGCCCTCTTCGGCGGCGAGGCTGCGCACCGACGGGAGCATGTCCCCGTCCGCGAAAGTGCCATCGAGGATGGCGTTGGCGATCACGTCGCGCAGACGCTGGTACACGGGTTTGGACTGATCGAGCATGCCGCCTTAATGCCATAAGACAGCAGCACAGTCAAATCACAAAGTTAGCGATGTAAGCTTTCGTTTGTAACTAAATGTCCCACGCGCGAACCACTTCGTCATAATCGGGGCGCGGCCGTTCGGAGAGGTCGGCGCCCGGCGTGCCGAGGAAGAAATAGCCGACGATCGTGTCGCCGGTGCGCGCGCCGAAGGCGGCGGCGACGTCGGGCGAATAGGCCGCCCAGCCGGTGAGCCAGCTGCCGACGAAGCCATAAGCATGCGCGGCGTGGAGCAGGTTCATGCCGACTGCGCCCGCCGACATCTGTTGCTCCCACAGCGGGATTTTCGCGCCCTCGGCCGGGGTCGAAAGCAGGACGAGCAGGGTCGGCGCCTGATGCGCGAATTGGTCGAGCGCCGAGAGGTCGAGCCCGGCGGCGCCGGGATTCTCTTTCACCCACGCCTCTTTGAGCAGCGCCGCAAGGGCCTCGCGCTGGTCGGCCGCGACGGTGACGATGCGCCAGGGGGCGAGCTTGCCATGGTCGGGGGTGCGCAACGCGAGCGCGATGATGTCGTGCAGCTGGCCCGCGTCGGGGCCGGGCGCGATCATGTCGCGCGCCTTGCCCGAGCGGCGGGTGGCGAGGTGGGCGTGGAGCGAGGAGGTGTCGTTGAACATGCGCGCCATGTGGCGCTTTCGCCGCGCCAGCGCAAGTGTTGCGAACGGTTCGCAACAAGATTTGGCCCGATCGCTATGGTTTCACGCGCAATTAGATTCTTCCCATACGCAATTTTCGCGCTAGGTTGCCCCATTCGCGCGGCGGGGAGCCGCGTTTATCATAATCGATAAAAGGGACGCTTTGATGAAAGACATGAGCCTTTGGGACGAAGGCGACTGGATTGCGGTGATCGCGCTGGTCGTCCTGGGCGTCTTCCTGAGCATCGGTGCGCTGATCGCCGGCAGCAAGAAACCCGAATTCGCAGGCCACCCCAAGGGCCTCTATATGCTCTTCTTCGCCGAGATGTGGGAGCGCTTCTCCTACTACGGCATGCGTGCGATCCTGATCTTCTACCTGACCCAGCACTGGCTGTTCAACGACAGCAAGTCGAACCTGATCTACGGCGCCTACACCAGCCTCGTCTATATCACCCCGGTGCTCGGCGGCTATCTCGCCGACCGTTATCTCGGACAGCGCAAGGCAGTGTTTTTTGGCGGTGTGCTGCTCGCGGCGGGACACAGTCTGATGGCGGTCGAAGGTGTCGGCGGGCAGGACGATCCGACGATCAACGTCTTCTGGGCCGCGCTCGCCTTCATCATCGTCGGTTCGGGCTTCCTCAAGGCGAATATCTCGGTGATGGTCGGCCAACTCTACCGGCTCACCGACATCCGCCGCGATGGCGCCTATACGATCTTCTATATGGGCATCAACGTCGGCGCCGCGCTCGGCACGATCCTTGTCGGCTATCTCGGCCAGCGGATCGGCTGGGGCTATGGCTTCGGGCTCGCGGGCATTGGCATGCTCGCCGGCCTCGTCGTCTTCGTTCTCGGCAAGAGCGCGCTCAAGGGCGCGGGCGAGGCGCCTGCGCCGCTGCCGCGGGCGCGCGAATGGACGCTTTATGCCGTCGGTTTCGCGGCGGTCGCGGTGATCTGGGCGCTCGTCCAGTATCAGGACGTCATCCAGAACCTGCTGCTCGTCTCGGGCATCCTCCTGCTCGGCTATGTCGTTCTGGTCGCGACGTTCCAGCTGCCGTACGGATCGATCGGCGCCGGTCCGCGCGGCCGGGTCAACATCGCGCTCGCGGGCTTGGCCCTGATGCTGTTCCTGCCGCTTGCGCTGATTCTCGAGCTGGGCATCGCCAGCGGACCCGTCGTGCTCGGGCTCGCGCCCGCGGCCTGGGTGGCACTGTTCGGCTTCCTTCTTCTGCTCGCCGTGATGGTGATCGAAAAGACGAGCCGCGAAGACCACGCGCGCGACCGGATGTTCGCGATCCTGTTCCTGATTGCCCTGAACCCGCTGTTCTGGGGCCTGTTCGAACAGGCGGGCGGATCGATGAACCTGTTCACCGACCGCTATGTCGATCGCGGCGCCGTGCCCGCCTCGATCTTCCAGTCGATCAACCCGATCTACATCATCCTGCTCGCGCCGCTGTTCGCCGCGCTGTGGCAATGGCTCGGCAAAAACGGCAAGGAACCGTCGGCCCCGGCCAAGTTCGGGCTGGCGCTGGCGCAGATGGGGCTTGCCAACCTCATCCTCGTGTGGGGCGCGCAGGCCTTCGGCATCGCGGCGATGACCCCGGTCATCTTCGTCTTCCTCTACTATCTCCTCGCCACCACCGGCGAGCTGTGCCTCAGCCCCGTCGGCCTTTCGGCGATGAACCGGCTCGCGCCATCCTTCGTCGCGTCGCTCATCATGGGCGCGTGGTTCTATATGACCGCGGTCGGCAATTTCGTCGCGGGCAAGATCGGCGAAGCGACCGGCGGGCATGGCGGCGAGATGAGCAAGGATAAGCTGCTCGAGATTTACGAGATGTTCGGCTGGATCGCGATCGGCGCCGCGGTGGCGGTGCTGGCGGTCAGCCCGATCGTGAAGCGCTGGATGCACCTCGACACGCTGCGCGACCGCGACGACGGGCTGGCGGGCGTCGGCGAGGCCGAGCCGCAGGCCGCGGGCGTCCATCCCGACCTGACGAAAGGCTGATCGATGATCCGGGGCGTGAAGGCCGGCCTGCTGGCCGCGGCATCGCTGGCGTTCGCGGGTTGCACCGCGAATAGCGGCGAGGTGGAAACGGCGAGCAGCAAGCCGGCGGCCGAAAAGGCCGAAAAGCCGGTGAAGTTCGACAAGGATCCCTATCCGTCGACCTACAAGGGTTACCCCACGCGGCTGACCGTCGTGAAGGGCGTCACCATCTTCGACGGCGAGGGCGGGCGGATCGACAATGGTGCGATCGTCATGTCGAGCGGCAAGGTCGATCGGATCGGCGGCCCCGACATGGAGCTGCCGACCGACGCCGACGTCATCGACGGCACCGGCAAGTTCCTCACCCCCGGGGTGATCGACATCCACAGCCACCTCGGCGACTATCCGTCGCCCAGCGTCGAGGCGCATTCGGACGGCAACGAAGCGACGTCGCCGACGACCCCCGAAGTCTGGTCCGAGCATAGCGTCTGGCCGCAGGACCCGGGGTTCAGCCGCGCGCTTGCCAATGGCGGCGTGACCTCGCTCCAGATCCTGCCGGGCAGCGCCAACCTGATGGGCGGTCGCTCGATCACGCTCAAGAACGTCCCGTCGCGCACGGTGCAGGGGATGAAATTCCCCGGCGCGCGCTATGGCCTCAAAATGGCGTGCGGCGAGAATCCGAAGCGCGTCTATGGCGGCAAGGGGCGCATGCCCTCGACCCGCATGGGCAATTTCGCGGTCAACCGGCAGACCTGGGCGAAGGCGGCGGCGTACAAGAAGAAGATGGACGACGGAAAGGCGGTCGACCGCGACCTCGCGATGGAGACGCTCGCGGGGGTGCTGGCGGGCGAGATCCTCATCCACAATCATTGCTACCGTGCCGACGAAATGGCGTTCGTCATCGATATGTCGAAGGAGTTCGGTTACAAGGTCTCGACCTTCCACCACGCGGTCGAAAGCTACAAGATCGCCGACCTGCTCGCCAAGGAGGGCATCTGCTCGGCGATGTGGGCCGACTGGTGGGGCTTCAAGATGGAAGCCTATGACTCGGTCAAGGAAAATATCCCGCTGGTGTACAAGGCCGGCGCGTGCACGATCGTCCATTCGGACGACGCCAACCAGATCCAGCGGCTCAACCAGGAGGCGGCGAAGGCGCGCGCCGCGGGACACCGCATGGGGATCGAGGTCAGCGACGAGCAGGCATGGACCTGGCTGTCGTACAACCCCGCCAAGGCGCTGGGCATTGCCGACAAGACCGGCAGCCTGAAGCCCGGCAAGATGGCCGATGTCGTGCTGTGGAACGGCAATCCGTTCAGCGTCTATTCGCGGCCCGAGAAAGTGTGGATCGACGGCGCGATGCTGTACGACGCGATGGACCCCGAACGGCGGCCGGTGAGCGATTTCGAGCTGGGCCAGCCGGGTGAAGGAGACGTGAAATGATCCGCGCGCTCCTCCTTTCCGCCGCCGCGTTGATCGCGCTCCCCGCAGCGGCGCAGGACGTCGCGATCGTCAATGCGAAGCTCGTCATCGGCGACGGCAGCGCGCCGGTCGACGGCGGCACCGTCGTCGTGCGCGGCGGCAAGGTCGTCGCGGCGGGCGCGGGTGTGGCAATCCCGGCAGGCGTCGAACGCGTCGACGCGGGCGGTCGCTGGGTCACCCCGGGGATCGTCGCGGCGTTCAGCCGCGTCGGGCTGACCGAGGTCGACGCCGTTTCGGGCACCAACGACCGGTCGGCGAGCAAGTCGCGCTTTTCGGCGGGGCTCGACATCGCGCCAGCGCTCAACCCGATGGGCTCGCCCGTCGCGGTGAACCGCGCCGATGGCGTCACGCGCGCGATCGTCGCGCCGGGGTCAAGCGGCAGCCTGTTCGCGGGCCAAGGCGCGGTGGTCGACCTGGCCGACGACAACGACATGGTGACCAAGCCCCGCGCGCTGCAGTTCGTGGCGTTCGGCGAGGACGGCTCGGCAAAGGCGGGCGGCAGCCGCGCCGCGCTGTTCCTGCTGTTCCGCGAGCAACTGCTCGCAGCGCGCAGTTATGCGCGCAACCCCGCGACGCTCGCCGAATGGGGCAGCGACGCGCTGATCCAGCGCGCCGACGCCGATGCGCTGGCGCGCGTGATCGACGGGACGACGCCGCTGTTCGTGCGCGTCGACCGCGCGACCGACATCCTCAACGTGTTGAAGCTCAAGACCGAGTTCCCGGCGCTGAAGCTGGTGCTGGTCGGCGCGACCGAGGGCTGGCTGGTGGCCGGCGACATCGCTGTGGCGCGCGTGCCGGTGCTCGTGTCGCCGCTGACCGACCTGCCGTCGAGCTTCGAGCAACTGGGCGCGACGCAATCGAACGCCGGGCGCCTCGCCGCCGCGGGGGTGGCGGTGTCGGTCGGGGTGTTCGACGACGACGATGCGCACAAGATGGGCTATGCGACGCAATATGCCGGCAATCTGGTGGCGCTGACCAGGATGCCGGGCGCGAGCGGATTGAGCTGGGACCAGGCCTTCGCCTCGATCAGCAGCGCCCCGGCGCGTGCTGTCGGCATGGACGCGACGATCGGTTCGCTGCGCCCGGGCCGCGTCGGCGACGTCGTGATCTGGGACAATGATCCGCTCGAACTGGGCAGCCGCCCGGCGATGCTGTGGATCGACGGCAAGCGCCAGTCGCTGGTCACGCGGCAGGATCGCCTGCGCGATCGCTATGCGACGCCGCAGGAAGGTGTGCTACCAAAAGCGTACGACAGGTAAGCGCCCGCACCTGACGACCAAGCGGCGGACCGGGGAGAAGGAGAGGGAGTGGCTCCATGCAACCGATGTCGCTGTTGATCGTCACGGGCGCCTTGTTCGTCGGCACGCATTTCGCGCTGTCGCATCCGCTGCGCGCGCCGCTCGCAGAGCGGATGGGCGAGCGCGCGTTCCAGATCGTCTATTCGATCGTCGCGATCGCGACCTTCATCATGCTCGTCCAGGCGTGGCGCGGCATGCCGCCCGAGCCGCCGCTCTGGGCGGTCGGTGACGGCCTGTGGATTTTCGCGACGGTCGTCGTGCTGCTCGCGAGCATCCTGTTCATGGGATCGCTGGTCGGCAACCCCGCGCTGCCCGCGCCGAACGCCGCGGCGGCGGCGCAGGGTGCGCCGCGCGGCGTCTATGCGATCACGCGCCACCCGATGATGTGGGGCTTCGCGCTGTGGGCGCTCGCGCATGCGCTGGTGGTGCCGACGCCCGGGCAGATCATGCTGTCGGCGATCATCGCCTTCCTCGCGCTCGCCGGGTCGGCGGGGCAGGACGTCAAGAAGGCGCGGCTGATGGGCGATGCCTGGCGCCACTGGGCGGCGCGGACGAGTTTCGTGCCGTTCGTGCGGCAGCTCAGCGGCCGCGGATCGTGGATCGACGCCATTCCGCGGCCGCATGCACTGCTCGGCGGGATCGTGCTGTGGGTTGCGGCGACCTGGGCGCATGGCGCGCTCGGCTATATGGTTGCGGGCGTCTGGCGCTGGGTCGGATGAACGACGAGGCGCATCTGTCGGACCTGGCGCTGCGGCTGCTCGGGCGGCCCTTCGCCGATCTCGACCCCGAGGAGGGCCGCGTTCTGGAGGCGATCGCCAAGCGCGCGCCGACGAGCCGCGACGCCGCCGACCTCGACGATGCGCAGGCGAGCGTCGGCGACCGCCTCGCCGACCGCGTCGCGGCGGTGGGCGGATCGTGGGGCTTCATCCTCGTCTTCACGCTCGTGCTGTTCGGGTGGATGCTGCTCAATTCGGAGATACTCGAGCGCTGGGGACTCGCCTTCGACCCCTATCCGTTCATTTTTTTGAACCTGATGCTCTCGACGCTGGCGGCGGTGCAGGCGCCGATCATCATGATGAGCCAGAACCGCGCCTCGGCGAAGGACCGGCTGGCGGCGAGCCTCGACTACGAGATCAATTTGCGCGCCGAGCTGGAAATCATGCGGCTGCACCACAAGATCGATGCGCTGACCGAGAAGGTCGAGGGGTTGGGGCCGCAGGGATGAAGATCCTCCCCATCGCGCAGCGTTGGGGAGGGGGACCGCCGCCGCAGGCGGTGGTGGAGGGGTTGAAAACTTGCACCGACGCCTGAGGGCGTCGCCCCCTCCGTCAGCGCT